>NZ_JBITJQ010000027.1:0-182252 GCF_044460125.1 Nonomuraea sp. NPDC050153 | reverse complement strand
TACTACCGGGCGAACAAACTGTGGTCGGGCTCCTACTTCGCCGGATCGGTGGGCGGCGCTCCGATCAGTGTCCTGCGCCAGTACATCGAGCAGCAAAACCGGCCCGTCTGAGCTGGGTGGACGCCGGTCCGCCCGGCGGCGAAACGGCTGTTCTTGCCCCGCTACGCGGGCTGGTCGGCTTCACCCCCGGCCTGAAGGCCGGAGCACTGCCGACGATTCCGGTAGCGGCGGCACGATCATCGACAAGAAGTGTGACCAGCTGTTCCCGCCGAACAAACCCGAGTTCGCCATTCGCAACGCCGCGTGCCACCAGATGTACGGCTCAGGCTGACTCGGGAGCCCAGGTGGGGTCAGGGTCACTCGGCGGCCACCAGGCCGCCGGCTCGCGGCGGCCGACCGGCGGGCGACCGCCACGCAGCGTGTGTGCGCCGACTGCGGTGCCCGGTGTCAGCAGGGCCTCGCCGTACGCGGGCAGAGGCCGCGGTGCGTGGCCTGCAACCACATCGCCCTCCTGGTCGCCGAACAGATCAAGCTCCGCGAACGTCGCGCGGTGCTGACCACCTGGGCGCGCGGCCTCCTGGACGACCACGCCACGGCGATGGTCTGGGCCCGGGTGCGGCCCCTCGACACTACAGCCGCCACCGGGCGAAGATCAGAAGGGTTCGGTTTGCCTTTCTACGGGAGGAAGAAGTGAGCGAGTACCCCCAGGATCGCCTGTACGCCGGTGAACTGCACATGTGGGGCAACGGGGAGTGGTTCAAGCGCAACAGGAAGCTGGACACGCCTGGCGACCGTGTGAGGGTCGGCTTCACCACCTTCTTCATAGGTCAGATCCCCGACAGAGGGCTGCAGGTGCAGTTGCCTGAGGTAGGTAGCTACGTCGAGCTGGGTGACTACTTCGGTCGGGTCAGCTGGAGTCAGGAGGGGAATGCTGATCCCGACGAGGAGTGGGAGGACGGGGATGCTGCTCCTGACGAGGACTGGAGCGATTTCTGCGCGCCGGTCGAGGCGAAAGTCGTCGCCGTCAACACCGAACTCGCCAACACCCCGGAGCTACTCATCAGGGACCCCTACGGCGAGGGCTGGCTGTTTGAGATGGAGATCCATGACCACAAACCCAAGTCCGATTTCAATTGGGACGCGGACGGTTACGCCGAGTTCATCGCCCAGGACATCGACTAGACCGGCAATCTCCGGGGGTACCCCACGTAGATGAGCCTTCTTGGAGGTTGCGCCTGTCCCATGATGCGTTCGCGCCATCACCTGGGGAGGCTCGGGCTCGACTGCTGCGAGGCCAGCCCCCTCTCCCATCCCGCCATGCTAACGGCTGTTGATCATCACAGGGCCTGGGACTTCTCAGAGCCGACGTCCGCTCGGGAGAATTGTCATCAGCCCCTGGGGGGCTTCGGTGACGTTCATGAGCGTGCCGAGAAGCCGCGCTGGCCCTTCACCTGGTCCAGGCCGCGATCGTCTACCTGAACACCAGGATGGTGCAGATCGTCCTGGCCGAGCCGAAGTGGCGGAAAAGCTCACCGACGCCGACCGGCGGGCCCTGTCGGCTCTGTTCTGGTCCCATCTGAACCTGTACGGCAAGTTCGAGCTCGACATGAGTAAACAGCTCGACCTCGGGCCGAGACCGGCCGCTGAGGGTCAACAGTCAGCTGGTCCGCTCTGAGCGGCGAACGATCTCGCGGGTGGCCTGCGCGGGCGCAGGCCACCCGCTTGTGCTTACGACCCGTTCCGGGTGAGCGCGACGATGACTTGGAGCATGCCGTAGGCGGCCGTCATGCCGTCATGCTGCCCGGCCGCGGGGCTGCCGCAGATCGATTACGTCGGCTTCTGGTTGACGGCGATGGCCTGAAGCAGCGTTGTCGGGCGGAACCAGTGACCGTCCCACGGTGCCCTGACCGGGGGTCGACCCGGCCGGTGTAAAGGACACTTGACACCACGGCGGCCGCCTCCTACCGTGTCAAGTGTCCTTTACTTCTCGCCGCAGGAGGGCGACCCGTGCAAGCACACACCACGACCGGGGACTACCGGGAGTCGACCAAGGCAGCCGTCCGGCTCGTACTCTGGACACTCGCCTGGACGGTGACCCTCGCCCTAGCCAAGTTCGGTCCCGAACTCTTGTGGGACTCTCAGCAACCGGTGGCAAGCTGGGCCGCGGTCGCCGTCAACCTGGCCGTCGGCATCGGATGGATCGTCGCCTTCACTCGCTTTCTTCAGAGAATCGATGAGTTGCAGCGCAAGGTCATACAGGAGGCTCTGGCCATCTCCCTCGGAACAGGGTGGGTCGGCGGATTCGCCTATGTCGTCGCGGACGCCGCCGGCCTCATCACTTACGACGTCAACGCCGCAGTCCTGCCCGCGTTCCTGGGAGTCGTCTTCTTGATCGCCTTCGCCGTTGGCATGATCAGATACCGATGAAGAACCGCATCACGGAACTCCGGGCCGAACGCGACTGGACACAGGCTGATCTGGCTCAGCGGATCAGCGTGTCAAGGCAGACGATCAACGCGATCGAGAAAGGCAAGTTCGACCCGAGCCTTCCCGTCGCCTTCCGCCTCGCCAAGGTGTTCGACCTGACGATCGAAGAAGTCTTTCTCGACGAGCAGTAGAACATCATCCGAAGCAGCTGAACACCGATCGGACGGCCGCGGAAGTCTTCGCGCCGGTAGATCGCCCATGCGATCCCGTACGTGCGTGCTCGAAAAGAGCATCTGTCATCGCCGGCATGGCTTACGCGAATGGGCCCGGCCCGACGGCCGGTCGCGCTACATCTTCGCCTGAAGTGCCCCACGCAACCATTCTGAGCAAAGGGCTCACGTACCCGGCAGTGCCGATTTTCTTGTCATCAAGAAAGCATCTGTTCCTAATGAGAAGGAGTGTCAGTGCGATTAAGTCTGCGATCAACGCTGTCAATGTTCATCGCCGCGGCGATGGTGACCACCACGACGGCAGGCGCGGCCACGTCGGCCGAGGCCCGGATCGGCACGCCGGAGGCGGTGGCCGAAGCCGCCGGGCCGGCCAAGGGAGCGGCCCCGCTCTGGGGCGAGTGCCCCCCGGTGGAATCCGGCGTCCCGCGCGATCCTCGCCAGCAGTGCGCGACTCTGCGGGTGCCGCTGGACTACCGCGCCCCGCGCGGGCGAAGCATCGAGATCGCGATCTCCCGGATCAGCACCGCGCAACCCGGAACGCGTCGCGGGATCCTGCTGTCCAACCCGGGCGGCCCGGGCGGCAGGGGCCTGGACCTGCCCAGCCGGCTGGCGGTCATCATGCCGCGCGAGGTGCTGGATCAGTACGACCTGATCGGCTTCGATCCGCGCGGGATCGGCCACAGCACCCCGGTCACCTGCGGCCTCGATCTCACCAACCAGCTGACGCTCGCGCTGCCCTACCCGGCGCCGGACGGCGGCATCGAGCGGAACATCACCTTCGCACGGGACACCGCCGCCGCATGCGCCGAGCATTCCGGCGATCTGCTCCCGTTCATCACCACGGCCAACACCGCCCGGGACATGGACCGCATCCGAGCCGCACTCGGTGAGCCGAAAATGTCCTACTTCGGCCTGTCCTACGGCACCTACCTGGGAGCCGTCTACATCTCGCTGTTCCCGGGACGCGCCGACCGGATCGTGCTGGACAGCGCCGCCGACCCGGGCCTGGTGTGGCGGGACATGTTTCGGACCTGGAACCAGGCGGTCGCGGTACGCCTGCCCGACCTGCTCGCCTTCGCAGCTGAGCGGGATGCCGGCTACCACCTGGGCACGACGCCGGAGGAGGTCAGGCGCACCTTCGATCGGCTGATCGCGGCCCTGGACCGGGAGCCCCTGCCGGTCGAGGGTGGCCTCGTGCTCGATGGCAACGCACTGCGCGAGATCACCCGACTGGGGCTCTACTACGACGGCGACTTCCCCGTCATCGCCGAGTTCTGGCAGCAGCTCACGGCCGCCGTCTCGGGATCCCCCATGGATGCCACCATCCTGACGCGTCTCAACCGGCTGGGCTCTGCCGGCGGGGGCATGGGGACGACAGCTCAGATACCGGCAGACAACCACGTCGCCGCCCTCTACGCGGTGATCTGCGACGACGCCGCCTGGCCACGCAGCCTGGCGTTGCACGCCCGGCAGGTGACGGCCGACCGGAAGGCGTGGCCGGTGACGGCGGGCATGCCCTCGAACCTGTGGCCATGCGCGGCCTGGCCGACCCGGCCCGTCGAGCCGCCGGTGACGGTCACCGGTCACGGGCCGCGCAACGTCCTGATTTTGCAGAACACCCGCGACCCCTCCACGCCCCTGGTAGGCGCACGCGGCCTGCGCAAGACGCTCGGACGGCGGGCCGTCATGATCACGGTCGACCAGGGCGGCCACGGCGTCATCGGGCTCGGCAGCTGCGCCGACGCGGCGCTGGTCGCCTTCCTCGCCGCCGGGACACTGCCCGGCAGGGACCGCTTCTGCCCGGCTCCGTCACCGGCCGACACCGCCACCCGCTCCGCGCCCTTGCCGTACATACCTCCCGCGTGGCCGCTGTAAGGCCGTCGTCTGTGGAGTGCCGTGTGCCGGCTCACCAGGTGTTGACGAGGCATCGGTCTGTCCGAAGGCTCAAAGCCCCCGCCGTAGTAAGTACCCGTAGCAGTTCGCGGGTTGAAGAAGGAACGTCCCCCTGGTGAGGTTGACGGGCTTCTAATCCCAAGACACACAGGAGGACGTTCGTGGCTCAGGGCAGCGGATTGACCCGGGGAGACCGTCGTCGTAACCAAGAGATCGTCGCGCTGCGTGGGGTCGTCCGGCGAGACCGGGGGGTGCTGGCGATCGATCTGGGCGAGGACAAGCAGGTCGCTGCCCTGATGGATCATGACAACCGGGTCCTGGCCCGCAAGGTGGCCACCGTCAAGGCCCACGAACTCGGACCGCTCCTGGGCTGGGCGACTCAGCAAGCCGCCAAGTACGGCCTGGACGGCGTGACAGTGGGGTGGGCCCGGAACTCGACCCAACCCGCGAAGACGTTGCCGACGTGATCAGGCGGGTGAGAGATCGTGGTCGCGGAGCCTCGCCCGCGGCTCATCCGCGGACTGGTGCCCCAGTTCGTCCAGGATGGTCAGGGAGAGGCGCCAAGAGTGGGCCGCCTGGGCGGGCTGGCCGGTGGCGTGGAGCGAGTCGCCGAAGCGGAGCAGGATTTCGGCCTCGTCATAGCGGTGGCCGAGATCGCGACACGAGGTGAGGGCACGCCGGTAGTGCGCGATCGCGTCCTCAAGGTCGCCCCGGTGGTGGTGGATGTTGCCCAGCGTGTCCAAGATATGGCCTTGGCTGGATTTGTCGCCCACTTCGGTGGCGATGGCCAGCGCCTTCTCGCCGGACTCGAGTGCTCGCTCGTAATCGCCGAGCGCGCACCGGCACCAGCTGATCAGGTTCAGGACGTAGGCTTCGGTGGCGGTCAGGCGGGCCGCGCGAACAAGGTCGAGGGCCGCCCGCGCATGCCGCAACGCCTCCTCCATGCGTCCCGCCTGGGTGCAGGCCAGGGCGATGTCGAAGAGGGCGAACCCTTTCTCGGTCAGATCGCCCGCCTCGCGCGCGAACGCGGCGGCCCGGTGGAAGTGCGAGTACGCCTGCTCGAGATCGCCACGTTCGGCGACCACCGGCACGAGCCACCGGTGCGCGGCCGCCTGCGCTCGCCGATCGCCCGTGCGGCCGGTCGCTTCCAGCGCGTCGTGCAGGCAATCGAGGTGTTCCTGCCGGTGGCCCTGCCGGAGCAGCCAGAACTGGAAAGTCGACACCAGCTGAACGACCTGGGCGTACAGGCCATCGGCCATGGCCTGGCGGAGGACGGCCGTCAGGACCGCGTGCTCGGCCTGGAACCAGGCCAGCGCCTGCCGGTGTTCTGCCAGGTGCTCGGCTCGCACGCCGGGCGGGGCCGGTTCGAGGGGCTCCAGCCACTCGGCCGGCACGTGCAGCCGTAACGCCGCCTCGTACGTGGTGTGCAGGTAGTGTTCGACCAATCGGCGCGCCGCGGCACGTCGCTGCGACGGCAGCTCCGTCTCGTCGACGAGCTCGCGGGCGAAGGCTCGGAGCAGGTCGTGGCAGGCGTACCGGCCGTGCGTGACCTCCGTGACCAGGTGCCCGTCGAGCAGGGCGTCCAGGAGTTGCCGGACCCGCGCCGGGTCGGCGCCGGCCAGGCTGGCGGCCGCCGCCGCGGTGAGGTCCGGTCCAGGATGTACGGCGAGCAGCCGGAACAGGCGGGCCACGTCGTCGGGCAGCACGTCGTAGGAGCGGGCCAGCACCACCCGCAGGCTGATGGCCGAGTCCGCGGTGGCCAGCCCGCCCAGACCACCGCCGGCCCGGCGCAGGTAGGGCCTCGGCCAGCATCCGGAGCGACGCGCTCCGCGGCCGCCCGACGGCATCGCCTTCGAGCCGGCGAACGGTGCGGACGCTGACGCCTGCCCGATCGGCGAGCTCGTCCTGGGTCAGCAACGCCCGGTTCCGCCAGGCCCGAAGAAGCGTTCCCAGACTCCGGCCCTCCTCGCCGGCGTCTCCTGTCCCAGCAGACATGACATTTCCCCGATCCAGGTGCCGACGATGGGCACCTGCCATGACATCACAATGTTCCGCGGGCCGGCGTACATCGCTCATCTCATGAAGCCCGCGCGAACAGCGGCTTTGGCATGACTCCTGCCTCGAGAATCCGCCTGCTCAAGCCTCCCGGCCAGAGGCGAATCCCACATGCTCCGAGGGCCGTGGCGACTTGACGAACGCGGAGCGGGAGCGGCTCAAGCCGCTGCCGCTGACCGCGATCCAGGCCGCGGAAGGCCCAGGGCCGGTCGACGGAGCAATCAGGAACCCGCGTCAGTGGTCACCGTCTCCGGGTCCGGCGCCTTGATCGCCACCTTGACGCCCCACCCGGTGAAACGGCTGTCGATCGTGATCGTCTTGCCGTCGAAGCCGCTCTTGTCGAACACCCCTGTTGCCGCGTACGAACTCCTCACCCTGCTCACGAGCCCGGCCGAGGTGAGCGTGAGGGTGTAGGTGACTTTCGTGTCGTTGTGCATGCGCAGCGGGATCGACGCGTCGAACCAGCGCGACACCTTCTCTAGTTCCTTGAACGTGATCTTTCCTGTAACGGTGCTTCCGCTCAGCTTGCCCTTCTTGACCAGCGCGGCCAACGTCTTCGGCTCCGCGGGGTTGATGACCTGCCCGTAGAAACCGCCGGCGCCGCCGGGCATGCCGCCGGTCTTGAGCCAGGTCTTGCCGTCTGGCAGGCGCTCCTTCCAGATGCCGCCCGAGGTGTAGCTGACCTTGCCGACGCTGATGGTCCGCTCAGGCTCGGTGGAGCCCGTCCTGTTGGTGATGTCCGAGGCGGCGATGCCCTTGGCGTTGAACTGGAACGTTCCCTTGCGGCTCTGCAGCTTGACCTTGCCGTCCCCGATGAGCGTGGTGGTCTCGGTGAACCGTACGCCGTGCCCGGAAACCAGCTTGCTCTTCAGGGCTCGGACGGGATCCTTGGGAGCGGCCTGCGCGGGGGTGGCAGTCACCAGAACCGCGCAGCCGGCAGCCAGAACGATGATCGTCTTCTTCATGGACCGTGATCATGCCGAAAGCGGGTAACGAATGGGCCACGGTCCCGCGGTACGCCTCCTCGCGCGACCAGGCCCGAGCGCCGGCTCTGCCCGCCCCGGATTGCGGTCAAGACTGGCGCATCGCCGCGCACGCCTGTCAGGCAGGAGAAGTGCTGACATAAGGGCTGCCGAGCACCTGGGCTACGTGTGCCGGTGCGTCGGCCGGGTCGAGTGGCTCGTGGCCGACCAGGAGCCGGTACCAGAAGGACCCGAAGACCAGGTCGACGGTGTGGCCGACATCGAGGTCGGCGCGGAGTTCACCGCGCTCGATGCCGCGTGTCAGCATCGCGGCCACCACGGCACGGCGGCTGTCCACCCACCTGCGGAACGGTTCGCGGAAATCGGGATCGAGCTGGGCCTCGGCATCAAGCCGCGTAACGCCTGTACTCGTGGAGAGTGCTCGGCAACACTGCTGAGCTGGGTGACGAACGCGCTCAGGTCGCCGTTGACCGTGCCGGTGTCAGGTTCGGGCATGCGGCGCGCGACGACGTGGGTGTATGCCTCCATCACCAGCTCCGGCCGGGAACGCCACCACCGGTAGATCGTGCTCTTGGCCACCTTCGACCGCTGGGCGATCTTCTCGATCGTCAACGCCTGGTAGCCGTGCTCCTCCAGCAGCTCGACGGTGGCGGCCAGCACCGCCTGATGGGCCTCGGGGCGTCGTCTCCCACGAGTACGCGGGCTCGCCCGATCAGGCCTGGTACGGTCACCTGGTCCGGCAGTTCCCGGGTCACGACGTACGGGTGCCCCAGATGCCCGACCGCGAGGCGCCGCGGCCCGAGCCGTGGCTCACCCCGATCCGTTGGAGCACGTCCGGCTCTTCGCCGAACATCTGGGCGCCACCGCCGTGGTCACCCCGGACGGGGTTCACTTCAGCCGCCTTCAAGCCCGCGCCGAGCTGGACGAGGCCGTCACCCTGGTCACCGAGCCCCTCCCGTGATCGCCAACGCCGACCGGCGCGTCGCCCGGTAGAGAATTATCCAGATGCTGGAATGCCATTGACTTTCGGACAAAAATTAATCTGCCCAATCCGCGTCAAAGCCATGTATCAGCCGGTGACGGAGGGCTGTTAAATTGCCAGCGAGGGCCCCCGGAAGGGAGGCAATGCGATGCTCGGCATATCGCGTTTTCGGCAATCCGCCATACTCGCATCGGCCGGCGCCGTCGCGTTGGGACTGGCATGCGGATCCCCGGCGCAGTCAACAACCTCGGGCACAGCTGCAACACTCAATGAACTCAAGATCGCTCAGCAGTGCCAGTGGGCAGACATGGTGTACACGCCCAACCGATCTGATTTCCCCGACACGCCGCAGGGGCGCGCGTTCTTCAAGCTGCAACGGTTCCAGATCGAACGGGCGATAACGTGCCTCGTCAATCAGGCACGCGCCGGCCAACCCAATCCGTTGAAACCCCTTCAAGGGGCTTACAGCAACATCCGAAGAAATAATCGAGTCGAGCTCGGGAACGCCGCGCAACAGCATGCCGACGAGGCAGCCAGACTGCGTTGGTGGGGAACCGTAGCCGAAGTCGGGAACTGCGTTCCAAGACAAGACAAGCCCGAGTTGTGCGACCCGCATATCCACCCCGTAACCAAGACGACCCCAGGGGATCGTGCGTGGAGCGCCGGGTACGGCCCCAGATGCAGGCAGCACTGGGTCGGCGAGAACGCCTACACGGGCCCGGGCAGGGAGGCCGTGACACCCCGAGCAGCCTTCACTTGGTGGATGAAAAGTGACCGTCATCGACAGAACATCCTTGACCCGCGGTTCAGGCACATGGTCGTCAGCGTGGCGTGGGGGAGCGCGAATCCAGCCGACGGGTCCATCACCCCGGCCCTCACGTACGTGCAGATGTTCGGACGCTGCGACACCTGAGGCGCTCGACGACGACGTCTCTGTCACCGTGGCTGCCCGCACGCTCACAATCGGTCACTCCACCGCGGAACAGCGGCTTCGCCGTTCCACGGCCGCATTCCGGTGGCACTTTCACACCGCGCCGACCGAGCATTCGACAGGGTGGAGGTGCGCGGTGCTCTGTTCCTCCACGGTCGCGGTCCGGCTTGACAGTTGATCTCTCATGCACGAGATTGTTGCGTCCCTCAGACCAATTTCCAGGGGATCATGATGAAGCGGACCGTCGTGGGTGTAATCCTGATCGCGGGCCTGGCACAGCTCGTCGCCACCCCCGCGCAGGCGGGGCCCAGGGCCGACCCGGTGACGGCGCTCCGGGCGGCGTTGATCCGCGGCAAGGGCGTGAACATCGTGTCCACCGCAAAGGTGGATCACGGTCGCGGCGTGTACTACACCATGAACGTAGACGGCATGGTGGGGTTCGGGCCGCAAGGCGAGATCGCCTCTGATACGTCCCAGCGCCTGCAATTCAGCAAGACGGTGATGAACGGCCTGAAAAAACTCGACATGGCGGAGGACGCCGCCCTGGAAGAAACGCCTCTGAGGGTGATCTCGTCGGGCTACGACGATTACGTCTCAGGCCCGCGATTCGCCGACGCACTTCCGCAGGGCACGAACTGGGTGCGCTACCCGCATACCGATCTGCCTGCCAGTAACCCGCTGCTGGAGGTTCTGGAGCCCGCCACGCTCACGGCGCTGCTGGCCCACCGCACGTCCTGGCGGGGCGGGGTCGTGAAGGGCACGATCAAGGCCGACAAGCTGGTTAAAATATCCGATTCCTTTGCCTCGCGCTTCCAAGGCTACTCCTGGAGCAAGCCCGTCAGCACCATCTCCTACACCCTCCATCTGAGCACGGCTGGACTGGTGGAACGAGTTACGGCCAGGGGAGTCCTGCACCACTGGAAGGGTTCCGTGCTCCGCGTCAAGGCGGACACTCGCTACTCCGCTTGGGGACGGCAGGTCACCGTTGCGCTGCCCCTGGAGGGCGAGGTGCTCGACCAGGAGCAACTCGAAGGCAAAGTGCCCTACCAGGTGCCTGGCTCCTGGAACTAGCCACCTGGCGATGGAGTCCGCGCAGGTCACGTTCCCGCCGTCAACTTCATCCCGACCCGCTCGGCCGCGTGGCGTACTGGGTGCGGCAGGGACGCGAGGGGAGGCGGCGCTCGTCGCCCGCGCCGGACCAGTCGGCGGGCGGGGGCGTGGTCAGCACGGTGAGCATGGTCAGGATGTCGCAAACCTGCCCAGCTCCGGGCCGGCCACGTCGCGCTGGTTGCCTTCCCTTTCGCTTTCGGGCGGCTGAGGGAGCGTGGCTGGGTGTCTACTCCGGAATGTTGAGTTCGTCGTAGGTCGCCACCTGATCGGTCGGAGGCGCCTGGATGTCGATCGGCCGGCCCCACCGGGACAGACGGATGTCGTTGACGTAATGAATGGGCTTGTCGCTCAGCTTCGGGATGCCCGGTTGCCTGGAATCGCTGTGGCATCGCCGGATGAGCTGGTCCTGTCCGATCCAGAGCTGCCAGTCGATCCGGACGCGGGCGTACTTGCCCGTGGGCCTGTGATTTACGCCGATCCGGAGGTCAGGGTCGGCCTTGGCGAGCTCGCCCAGGGTGATGGAGCCCTCGTAGAGGGTGGTGCGGGTTCCATCGTACACGCCGGACGGGCGCTTAACCTCGGTGGCGGCGAGCAGGGCCTTGAGCGTGCCGGGAACGCTCAGTCGCATCTGGCCACAGACCAGGGCGAGAGACTGCTTCTCCTCGGAGACCACCCAGCTCTTGCCTTGCGGCAGATACTTCCGCAAGCCGGCCGACTGCTCGTAGACCCGGTTCGGGAAGAGGATGAGGCGCTGGCGGTACTTGCCGAACATGAAGTCCTTGGGACGTACGATCTCGCTCGCGACGATCTTCCCCTGGGCCAGCTCGTGGACTCCCGACTCCCGGAAGGTCATCGGCTTTCCTCCGGACCTGGAGACCATGACGTTCGAGAACGTCACGCCGTCATCGCTCGTGAGCCGGCGGCGTAGCGCGGTGACAGGGTCGAGCTGAGCTGCGGCGGCTGCCGGCGGCGATGGCAGGACAACCGCGGGCACTGATGCGATCGTCAGGGCGAGCGCCCAAAGCGTCATGGGGGTCTTCCCGTGGAGTGTGAGCCAGGCCGGGCGATCTTCGCAGGCTGAGATCTCGTTCCGGCATCAGCCTTCGACCTCGACTGTCGGGAGGCGAGGCGCAGGACAGCACAGGGATCCCCGGAGTCGACTGGTTTCTGCCGGTGAGTGCGATGGCGGGTCTTGTCGGTGGCGGCAGGGGGATCTGGCGCTCATTCCTGCAGCGGTCCTCGAAGATCTTGTCTTGCCGCGCTGTCGGGGAGAACGCCTGGTGGTCCAGCGGCATTCGGGTCCCCTACCACTTGAGTCAAGGGCGCATGCGGCCTCTGGTGCGGGCGTCTCTGCGGGCTGAGGTGGTGTGGAGGTTTCGAGCGCGAGGCGGGAGGTGGCGTCATCGCAGGGGGTTTTCGGTGATCTCTTTGATGTGGGCATTGCGATGGAGGATGAGCTTGGTCATGTAGCGCTTGAGGACGAGGGCCTCGGCGATGGTGCCCAGTGGGGCGGCGGGGGCGGTGAAGTCGACGATGTCCTTCATGAGGGTGGCTTCGCTGTGGTTGTGGCGTGTGGCTTCGAAGGTGTGTGCGTGATGCCAGTGCCGGAATGGGCCTGTCACCTGCTCGTCGACGAAGTATGTCGGGCGGATGTAGGCGCTGATGGTCGAGGTCAGGTGCCAGGTGAGGCCGAAGTGCCGGGCGCGCCAGGTGACCTGGTCGCCCAGAGCGAGTTGCCCGGAGGTGGTGCCTGCGACTGCTTGCTCGTTGGAGTGGCGCATGGAGGAGGTGTGGAGGTCCACTGACAGCGAGGCGTCGAAGACGATCGGCGGTGGCGCGAGGACGAGGGTGCTCACCTCGAAACGGGACATCGCCGAATGCTATCGATTGGCCTGGAAGCGGTGTGATGTCAGGCGTTGTACGACGATCCGCGGCAGCTCGCCGCGCGAGGTCGACCACGACCGACAGCCAAGGCCGATCGTGGCCATATGAACGGTGCTCATGATGTCTGTGAAGGCTCCCGGAGCACCGGCTGCGGCGATGCCACGCCCAGCCCGGTCCGTGAAGGACAGCTGCGTCGTGCCCTTGATCGGCGCGGGTGGCAGCCCGTCGCAGGTCAACCTCCCATGAGTTTCCGGGCCGCCCACAGTCAGAACCGTCATGACCACCTTCGCTCTCATCCACGGCGCCGGCGGCAGCGCTTTCGACTGGCGCCTGCTCGAAGCAGAGCTCCGCAACCGCGGACACGACACGGTCGCGGTGGACTGGCGGTGACCTTGTCCGGGTGCGGATCAGGTTTGGAGACCTGATCCGAACCCACGTCGAGGTCTTCGCGTTGGTACGTCCCTCCGACCGAGCGCGTTACATACAGAACCTTTGACTACGCGCTTAGACGAAGTACCGGGCCTGGAGGCGGAACAACTCGGCGTAAAGTCCGTCTGCCTCACTCAGCGTGTCGTGAGTGCCGACCTCGACGACCCGGCCGCCGTCCAGAACCACGATGAGATCAGCCGCCCAGGCGGTGGTGAAGCGGTGCGTGACGAGGATCGTCACACCGCCCTCCAGACGGCCCAAGTCGGCGTACCGCTGGAACAGCCACTCCTCGGCCCGTGCGTCGAGACTGGCGGTGGGCTCGTCCAGGACCCGCAGCAGCGGCGTCTGCCGCATCGCAGCCCGGGCGTTGGCCACCGTCTGCCACTGGCCCCCCGACAGCCCCTTGCCGTCCCACGATTTCCGCCCGAGCCGGGTCTCCAGGCCCTCGGGCAGCGAAGCGAGAAGCCTGTCGCCGCCGGCCGTGCGCAGCGCCTCGAGGATCCGCTCCGGGTCGTGGCGATGCTCGAGCCGGCCCAGCCCGATCGTGTCCTTCAGGGACATCTCGATGTGTACCGGGTCCTGGAAGGCCGCCGTGATCCGGGCGCGCCAGTCCTCCGGCTCGAACTGCGCGAGATCGGTCCCGTCCACCAGGATGCGCCCCGCGCTCGGCCGGTCGAGACCGCTGAGCATCTTGACGAACGTCGACTTCCCCGCGCCGTTCTCGCCGACCAGGGCCACCACGGCGCTGGCCGGGAGCTCAAGGTTGATGTCGTTCAGTGAAGGCTGATCGCGGTTCCAGTACTGGAAGCTGAGACCCTCCACCTTGATGCCGCCGTCCAGCCGGGCCGGCACCCTCACCGGCGTGGCCGGCACGACGGCCGCCCGCTCCACGGCGCCGTCCTCCACCACGTCCAGGAACGTCCGGGCTGCCCGAAGCGACTCCAGCGTCCAGAAGGTCAAGGTCAACAAGGTCTGCACCTGCCCGGTGATCTGGCTGGTGACGGCGATGGCCGCGACGATGAGGCCCAGCGAGGCCTCGCCGGCCAGGCCGGCCCGCACCATCAGGACGATGGCGGTCGCGTACGCCAGCACGAAGAACAGCCAGGCCAGCGCGACCGGACACGCAGCGCATCCACCTCGGCCGCCGGCGGCGAGCTCGCCGCCGGGGTGGACATCGACTTGCTCGCTGGATGAGAACCTCGTGCGCGCGACGCGCTAACCGGACCGCCGCGCGCGTTCGGCGAGCTTTGCGTACTCCTCCTCGGACGTGGCGAACTCCAAGGTGCCGCGCTTCGGGTCGGTGACCACGAAATAGAGCCAGGAGCCCGCGGCCGGGTGGAGGGCGGCCTTGAGCGCGGCCTCACCGGGGTTGGAGATGGGTCCCGGAGGCAGGCCGCGATGGCGGAAGGTGTTGTACGGCGAACGCAGCTTCGTGTCCTCGTTCGTGACATCGCCGCCGTCCCTGCCGAGGCCGTAGAGGACGGTGCTGTCGAGGTGCAGCAGCATGCCGCGGGCCAGGCGGTTGTGGATGACGCGGGCCACCTTCGGCATGTCGGCCTCGGTGGGCGACTCGGCCTGGACGAGGCTGGCGATGATGACGACGTCCAAGGGGGCGCGCCGGGAGGCCAGGCCGAGTTCGTCCGCCGTCTCGCGGAACCGGGCCACCATCGCGGTCAGGATCTCGGCGGGGGCGGCGGAGTCGGCGAACCTGTACGTGCCGGGGTGGGCGAAGCCCTCCAACCTGCCCTTGGCGTACGGAGGCAGGCCCAGTGCCCGGCCGTCCTCGGCGGCCCGCGCGAACGACTCCGCGGGCTCGCCGGTCACGCGGGAGAGGTTGTCGAACAAGCGGGCGACCCGCCATCCCTCATTGATGGTCACCTTGTGCGTCCGCTCCGGCTCGGGACGCGCGGCCATGGGTGCCTGCGACCGGCCCGCCTCGGGCGAGAGGGTCCTGACGGCGATCGTGCCGCCCACGGCCAGGGCGACGACGGTGACCGCGGCCGCCAGGGCGGTGCCCCTCCGGCGGCGGGCAGGACGGTTGGGGAGGAAGCGGGCCGGGGGTGGCGGCACCTGCTCGTCCGCCATGTCGGCGAGGGTCTCACGCAGCAGGTTCTCGACGTTCAACGGAACTCCCTCACAGTGCTCAGTTCGGGGGCGGACTTCTTCAGCCGCTCCAGCGATCGGTAGATCTGGCTGCGGACTGTGCCCACCCGCACGCCCAGCAGGCGCGCGATCTCGGTCTCCGACTTGTCCTCGAAGTAGCGCAGGACGAGCATGGTCCGCTGCCGGGGCGTCAGCCGGGACAGCGCCGCCCGCATCGTCACGCGCAGGTCCGCCGCCTCGGCGTGCCCGTCGCCGGCCCGGTCGAGCCGCTCGTCCGTGCTCACCTCCACGACCCGCGACCGGCGGCGCCACCAGCTCACCTGCTCGTGGTACATGGTGCGGCGGACGTATCCCTCGATGGCCTCGGGGTCGCGCAGGCCGCGCCACCGCGCGGCGGTCTTCGCCAGGGCCGACTGGACGAGGTCCTCGGCGGCGTGCCGGTCGCCGGTGAGCAGGTACGCCGTGCGGAACAGCGCGCTCGACCTGTCGATGACGAACTGCCGCAGAGCCGCCTCAAAGCCTGGATCCACCCGTCCTCCTCTTGGTGTCACCCACCAAGGACGAGCGGGCGCCACGGAACTATGCCGGATGCCGGAAATATCAGGCACCGCGCGTCCGGGTCAGCACATGGTCCAATCGGCCCGACATCGTCTTGCGCACGGGCGAGGTGAGCCGGAAGAGGACCGTGTGTGAGCAGCCGAGCTCAGGACTGACCTGCTATCGGGTACACGCGCTGGTGGGCACGCTGTGCGGAAGTCGATGAAGACGAGGCCGCTCCAGCTGGTGTTGCTCCGCATGACGCATACCGGGATCGAGGTCACCGCGGAGTTGGTGCGGGATCTGCTGCGTGACCAGCACCCCGACCTGGCCGACTACCCGGTGTCGCTCGGCGCACGTGGCTGGGACAACCAGCTTTGGCGGCTCGGTGACGGCCTCGCCGTCCGGTTGCCGTGGGCGACGCAGGGAGCGGACGCTCTGTTGCTCAAGGAGCACACCTGGCTGCCCTCCCTCGCCCCGCGCCTCCCTCTGCCGGTTCCCGGCCCTCGTCGGCCTCCGCGTCGGCGACGCCGGTGTCCACGGCCGGTCAGGCGGCAAGGCCACGTGGGGTCCACCCGCCCACGCGGCACTGCGACGCCTCATCGCAACGGCCGATCGCTGATCGATCACCTCTCCACCTGCTCGAACGCCTTCGCGCCAGACCCCACCGTCCACTTGCCCGGCGTGCCTTGACGGCCTTCATGCGACTGACCGGCGGCTTCGCTTGACTGCCCCAGATGGGAGGCAGGCCAACTACGGGAGAAGGGGCCAGTGAGCCAGTCGGCGGGCTGTCCGGGGTCGACGACCGCCCCGCTCGACCCGCCACTCAGGGCGGCCTGACCCGGCGGCCGCGGTCGAGGCCTTCGACTGTCCCACGCGCCGTGAACATCGCTGCCGCGCCCCGGGAAGCGGGCGCGGCAGCGGTGTGTGCGAATCGTCGAGGGCTGCGGGAGCGGCGTCAGCGGCTTCCGGACAGCCCTCCCGACAGGGCGCTGGGCTGGTTGCGGCCGATGATCTGGACGGTCTTGCCGCGGGCGGCGTACCTGGCCTCGACGGCGTCCAGGGCGGCCACGACCGTTCACCTGGACCAAGACCGCCGACGAGATGCGAGAGGCCTTCGCCGTGCGCCCAGGTCCTTACGTGGTCACCGGGCGGCGACGGCCTCGCTGGCTTCGGTCTCGTCCGCGACCGCGGGAGGCGTGTTCTTGGGGCCGCGGAAGGCGATGTAGACGAACAGGACGCCCATGACGGCGACGCCTGCCCACATGGCCTGCTGCCAGCCGTCGACGAAGGACTGCTGGGCGGCGTGGAGCAGGTCCCGCGCGTGCGGGCCGACGCTCCCCGCCGCTTCCACGGCGTTGGCGACGCCCTCCCGGGCGGTGTCGGCGGCCTCTTGCGGGACGCCGTTCAGCCGGCCTTCGATGGCGCCGCGGTAGCCGTTGGCCAGCAGCGCGCCGAGCAGGGCGACACCGAGTGCGGTGCCGAATTCGCGGGTGACGTCGTTGAGCGCGGAGGCGACTCCCTGCTTCTCCCGCGGCAGGGAGCCGGTGATGGCCTCGGTGGCCGGGGTCATCGACAGGCCCATGCCGATGCCCATGGCGAGCATGCCGGGCAGGATGCTCAGGTACCCTCCGTCGACGGAGACGAGCAGGGCCATGAGCACCAGGCCGACGCCGGCCAGCGCGATGCCCACGGCCATCGCCGAGCGGGAACCGATCCGTGCGGCCAGCTTGGGGGCCAGGCCCGAGGTCATCATCATCATGACGGCCATAGGCATCATCGCCACCGTGGACAGCAGTCCCGACCAGCCGAGCACGGCCTGGAAGAACGGGAAGAGGACCACGGCGATACCCGCCTGGACGCCGAAGACCGTCAGCAGCGTGATCGAGCCACCGGCCAGACCTCGCTCACGGAACAGCCGCACGTCCAGCAGTGAGGCGTCGCGGCGGCGCAGCTCCCATGCCACGAAGCCTGTGGCGGCGATGAGGCCGACGGCGAGGCTGACCAGAGTCGCGGGGGCGGTCCAGCCGCGTTCTGGGCCCTCCTGCAGGACGAAGATGAGGCCGACCACGGCGACGGTGGAGACCAGCGCGCCGACGGTGTCGAAGCGATGGGCCGAGGTCTCGCGGGAGTTGGGGACCGATTTCAGCGTCATGGCCAGAGCCACGACGACCAGGACCACCGGCAGGACGAACAGCCAACGCCAGTCGGCGACGTCGACAAGGAGGGCGGAGAGGAACATGCCCAGGATGCCACCGCCCCCGGCGACGCCGGTCCAGACGCCGATCGCCTTGCCACGCTGCTCCTCGGGGAAGGTGGAGGTGATGACGGCAAGGGTGATGGGCATGATCATCGCGGCGCCGACACCACCGGCGACGCGCGCGGCGAGCATGACCCCGGCCGACTGGGCCAGGCCCGCGACAACGCTCGCGGCGCCGAAGACACCCAGGCCGGCGATGAGCATGGGCTTGCGGCCCAGGCGGTCGCCGGCGGCTCCGAGCGGCAGAAGCAGCGCGGCCAGGACGAGGGTGTAGATGTTGATGATCCACAGGACGGTGCTCTGTGAGGCGTCGAATTCCACGGCCATGTGGGTCTGCGCGACGTTCAGCCCGGACACCGACGCGATGACGGCCATCAACGCGATGGAGACGGCGATCAGGATCGTGCGCAGCTGACGCGCATCAGGTACGCCCCCGCCGTCGGCTTGAGCGGTCTGCAGGGACTGGTTCGTGCTCATGGGTTCCTCTCAAAAAGGGCATGCTGCGTCAACGCCGGAGCAGGGGCCGGTCGCCGAGTGAGGGGGTGGGCGCGGCCACCGCGCGCATCGCCAGGTGCGGTCGAGCGGTAGGCCGGTTTCGCGCCGGGCTGTCAGGGGGTGGGTGCCTCGCCCCGGGCCGCGGTAAGGGCCGCGTCGGTGTCCGCGGCGGCCGGCAAGGCGTTGACATGGGAGCCGGCCAGGGCGCCGGCCGCTGCGGAGGCGCCGACCTGGGCGGCGAAGTCGGTGGTGGTGCCGGCCACCCGCACGCCGGGAATCTCGGTGGTGCCGGCCATGCCGGAGGCGAAGCGGCGGCCCATGTCGTCGGGCAGGTTCTCCAGCGGCGGCTTCAGACCTCCCAGGCCCTCGGTGCGGGCCTGCGTCCGCGTGGCGACCGCGAGGACGCGCCGGGCCGCGACCTGGCCGTCGGCCAGGCGCACTCCGGCGAGGGCGCCGCTCTCGTGCCGCTGTCGATCACGACGACCGAGCGGCGGGAGCGGGCGAGCGTCAGCGCACCGTTCGGCCCCGCGGCACCGCCGCCGATCACCACCGTATCGACGGTCTCGCTGGGCAGTGCGTCACTCGTGTACGAGGAAGTCGTTGCAGCCATGTCCTCCTACGCTTTCTTGAACGTGGCCCCAGACGTTGCGGACCATCTGCGCACGACGCTAACCCCGCTTTGCATCAAGGGCATACGATGTTGCTCATGACGCAAGAAGATGGAGAGTTGGACAGCCTTGTACGCAAACGCATCCGCGCCCTGCGGGTGGCGCAGGGCTGGTCCCTGGAAGAGCTGGCCACCCGCGCCCACCTCAGCCAGTCCTCGCTGAGCCGCATCGAGAACGGTCAGCGCCGCCTCGCCCTGGATCAGCTGGTCACCCTCGCCCGGGCCCTGGACACCACGCTTGATCAGCTCGTGGAGACCGCCGCCGACGACATTGTCATCAGCCCGATGATCGATGCCACCCGCGGCCTCATGCGCTGGCCCATAAAGGGCGATCCCGGCATGAGCGTGGTGCGCCAGCGCATGACCGAACCGCCGCCCGAGAATCCCGCGCGCATGCGCGCCCACCCCGGCCGCGAATGGCTCGTCGTCCTGTCCGGCACCGCGGTTCTCATGCTCGGCCACCGCCGCTTCCGCATCGAGACCAACCAGGCCGCCGAGTTCCCCACGATGATGCCGCACGCGATCGGCGCCGAGGGCAGACCCTGCGAGATCCTGGGCATCTTCGACCGCGACGCCCGGCGCGGCCACCAGCGAGAGGGCGGCGACCGCGACGCCCAGGGCGCCTGTGAATGACTCCGCGGGCCGCGCGACGGCGACACCTTGCGCGACGGGCAGCGCAACCGGCCACTTCCTTGCGTAAACGGGAACCTGTCATGCCGCACACGCATGACCGTCCTACGGTGGAGGCATGAACCAAGCACACCCGCACACCCACCACCACGGCGTTCAGCACGAACGCCACCAGGAGCACGACGCCGACGGCCAGGCGGAAATCCTCGACCTGGACGCCGAGGTCCTCGCCGAACACATGGCCTCCATCACCGCATGGCTGCCGCTGAAGACAAGCCCGCGTCAGATCGTGGATCTGGGCTGCGGCACGGGCGCGGGCACCTTCGCCCTCCTCGACCGCTTCCCCGACGCGCACGTCACCGCCGTCGACACCTCCGCCGGACACCTTCAGCGTCTGCGCGCCAAGGCATGCGCCCGTGGCGTGGAGGAGCGCGTTCACACCGTGCAGGCCGACCTCGACGACCCCGCCTGGCCTGACCTCGGCTCACCGGACCTGGTGTGGGCGTCGGCCTCGATGCATCACCTGGCCCACCCCGATCGAGCACTGCGCAACGTCCATGACGCGCTCACCCCCGGCGGCCTGTTCGCCGTCGTCGAGCTGGCCGGCTTCCCCCGCTTCCTGCCCGAGAGCGCCCCCGAGGACCGGCCCGGCCTGGAAGAGCGCTGCCATGCCGCGACCGACCGCTTCCACGCCGAGCACATGCCCCACCGCGGCGCCGACTGGGGCCCGATGCTGACCGCCGCCGGCTTCACGGTCGAGGGTGAACGCACCATCGCCGTGAACATCGAGGGCTCCCGCAGCGAAGCGATCGGCCGCTACGCCCTCGTCGGCCTGCAGCGCATCCGCAACGCCGTCGCCACCGAGCTGTCCTCCGCGGACCTCACCGCGCTCGACCAGCTCCTGGAAACCAGCAGTCCGCGCAGCATCCTGCGCCGCGACGACCTGGCGGTGCGCACAGAACGCGCCGTATGGGCCGCACGCCGCACCTGATCCCGAGCGCCCCTGGTCGCCCGTCGCGCGGGCTGCGCGACGGTGTCCGGCTGCGTCGTTCGGTCGCGGGCCCACGGTCGACCGGACCCCGCCCCCCTTGCCCGGATCGACGAACGCCACATCAGCCGACGTCGGCGTGAAATAGCCGGTAGACAGGGGAACCGCAGAGCATCCGCCGGACGTGAAGGCCGGCCGGGTTGCGGGAAGGGCTTGCGAGGGTATGGATCGGCGGATGGGGTGGGCATCGTGACGGATGCGAACGCGTGGGCGGCGCTGGCCCGCGAATGGCTGGCCCTGGTGTCGCCACAGGCGGCCCGGGCCATGGTGGAGCGCGGGCAGGAGGCCGACAGGCGTCGCCGCGAGTGGCGGCCGGACGCGGGCTGGCGGGGGGAACGCGCCGATGAGGAAGCGGCGCGGGACCTGGAACAGGTGCGGTGGGCGACCGAGCCCGAGACGGCGACCGGGCCGGCTGAGGAGGAGATCGAGGCGGCCAAGGAAGCGCTCGCGCGGGACACGGCCCTGGCCCGCGCGCGGGAGCGGGCTCGGCGAGATCGGGCAGCCCGCAAGCCGGTGTGACGTCCGGACGCCGTCGGCGGCGCGTCTTACCTCATTCCGCGGACCGGCGGGCCTGCCTCACCTCGCGGTCGATCGCCCAGGCGTCCGCCACCGGGCCCATGTGCCCGAGCTTCTCGGGGTTGATCACCAATTGGATCGTCTGGACCTGCCCGTCGAGTACGTCGAGCGCCAGGGTGTGGAGCACCTTGCCGTCCCGGTCGCGGAAGATCGCGCCCGGCTGGCCGTTGAGTTCGTGCGGCTCGAACGTGATCTCGGCCTTGGCCATCCGGGGGATGACGGAGACGAGCAGCCGGGCCACGTTCTCGGCGCCGATGATGGCCCTGGCCAGCTGCGGAGCCTTGCCGCCGCCGTCGCCGACCATCGACACCTCGGCGGCGAGCAGCCTCTGCAGGCCGGCGACGTCGCCTTCGCGCAGGGCGTCGAAGAACCGCGACGCCAGCTCCTCCCGCTCTTTGCGGTCCGCGACGAAGCGGGGCCGGCCCGCGGCCATGTGGCGCCGCGCCCGCACCGCCAGCTGCCGGCACGCCGCCTCCGAGCGCCCTACCGCCGACGCGACCTCGGGAAAGCCGAAGTCGAACACCTCCCGCAGCACGAAAACCGCCCGTTCGAGCGGGCTGAGCCGCTCCAGCAGCAACAGGGCCGCGATGGACACCGAGTCGGCCAGCTCCGCCGACCGCGCCGGATCCTCATAGGGGTCGGCGAGAAGCGGCTCGGGGAGCCACGGCCCGACGTACCTCTCCCTGCGAACCCGGGCGGAGCCCAGAACGTCGATCGAGATCCTGGTGACCGTCGCGGAGAGGTAGGCCTTGGTCGAGGTGGGCTGGGTGGGGGAGGCCTCGAAGCGCAACCAGCTCTCCTGGACGGCGTCCTCGGCCTCGGTCACGCTGCCCAGGATCCGATAGGCGATCGAGAACAGCAGCGGTCGCAGTTTGTCGAATTCCGTCGCTCGCGTCATCCCCAGCCCCGTCCTTGAAGCCTTGCCGCCGGGTAGGCTAGCGCAGCTCCCTGCCGGGCCCGCGTTCGGCTCTGGCCTGGCGGCGATGATGAGCGCTCTGCTGAGCCCGGTTCGCTCCGTGCTCTACGCGGGCGCTGTGGCGGACGCGTTCGCCGGGGCCTGCTCCCGGGTGACGGGGCGGCGGCGGGTGGGCAGCCCGAGCGTCGGGTCACCGGCGAGCAGCGGCTCGGGCAGCCATCGGCCGACGTAGGTCTCGCGGCGCGCCCGCGCGGAGGTGAGCTGGTTGAGGCACAGGTTGGTGAGGACCTTGGTCAGCCAGGCCTCGGGGACCTCGATGCGGCCGACGTCGGCGGCCTGCCAGCGCAGGAACGTCTCCTGCACGGCGTCCTCGGCCTCCGCGGCGGAGCCGAGGAGGCGGTAGGCGATCGCCTCCATGCGCGGCCTGGACGCCTCGAACCGGTCGACGTCGTCCGCGGTCAAGGGCATGTACCCGATCCTAGCCCGCATGTGCTCAGCCGGCCCGTCGACGAGGTCACAGCGGGTCAGGAGGTCCGTTTCTCCAGCCGGCTGCCGCGCGGCAGGGTGACGGCCATGATGTTGCTGGGGATGTCCAGCTCGATGCCGTGCCATCGCCCGCGCGGGACGATGGCGGCGGTGCCGGCCACCAGCCGGATCTCTTCCTCCTGCTGTCCGGGCCGCTCCGGACGCAGGTAGAGGCGTATCTTCCCGACGAGGCAGGACACGATCTCCTCGGCCTCGGGGTGGACCTCCCAGTGGCCGGCGTGGACGTCGGCGTCGGTCTTCGCGTGGAAGGCCATCAGCTGCCAGCCGTCCTGGTCGGGGTCCGTGCTTCTTCTGCCGGCGTGAATCCTGCCGCCCTGGCGGAGGCGGATGGAGGAGGCGAACAGATCGATCGGGGTGACGGTCATGCCGAGACAACCTTCCTGGTCAGTTCCGGGCGAGGAGCGCGTCGTGGTCGTCGGTCCGCCCAGCCCGTGACGGCGGGCTGGTCCGGCGCAGGACGGTGAGGGCGACGAGTACGGCGCCGAGCAGGAGTACGGCGCCGAGGGTCAGTCCGAGCGCGTATCCGTCGTTGAGGGCTTCGGGCGTGGCGGCCGGGCCGGTGCGGTGGTGCGCGACGGTGCCGAGGACGGCCAGCCCCAGTGAGGCGCCGATCTGGCGTGAGCTGTTGAGCAGGCCGGCGGCGGTGCCGGTCTCGTGGGGCGCGACGCCGACGGTGGCGGTGGAGACGACCGGCGCGAGGCAGAGCCCGAAGCCGACGCCGGCGACGAGCGAGGGGCCCAGGACGTTCGCGGCGAAGGTCCCGTACGGGCTGATCAGGCCGAACCAGGCGAACCCGGTCGCGGTCAGCAGCCCGCCGGTGACCAGAAGGGTGCGCGGCGCGAGCCGGTAGCCGAGTCTGACGGCCAGTACGGATCCGGCGACCACGCCGAAGGCGAACGGCAGGAACTCGATCCCGGTCAGGGCCGGTCCGGTCCCGAGCACGCGTTGCAGGTAGAGGGACATGAAGTAGAAGGAGGAGGCCATGGCCGCGCCGAGCAGGAGGTTGTAGGCGTTCGCGCCGGTGACCGAGCGGTTGGCGAACAGGCCGAGCCGGATCAGCGGCTCGCGGGCGGTGCTCCATTCGACGTACACGAACGCGGCCAGCAGCGCGACGGCGACCGCCAGGGTCGTCACGGTGACCGGCGAGGTCCACGCGTACCGGTCGGTGCGGACGATGCCGAACACCAGCAGGGTCATGCCCGCGGTGGCCAGCACGGCGCCGAGGACGTCCGGGCGGCCGCTGCGGGCCGGGGGCGGGGCGGCGGCCAGCCGCCAGGTCAGGGCCAGCGCGCCGACGGTGATGGGCACGTTCACGAACATCACCCAGCGCCAGCCGGCGTACTCGGTGAGCAGGCCGCCGATCAGCACGCCGAGGGCGCCCCCGGCGGCGTTCACCGCGCTCCAGATTCCGAAGGCCCGCACGCGGGCCTTGCCCGCGGGGAACGTCGTGGTCAGCAGCGCCAGCGCGGCCGGGGCCAGCGCGGCGGCCCCGATGCCCTGTACGGCGCGGGCGGCGACCAGGTGGCCGGGCGCCTGGGCGAAGCCGCCGAGGAGCGAGGCGAGGCCGAACAGGCCGAGCCCGAGCAGCAGGACCCGCCTGCGGCCGTAGCGGTCGGCGGCCTTGCCGCCCAGCAGGAGCAGCCCGCCGAAGGTGAGCGCGTAGGCGTGGATCACCCAGGTCAGGCCCACCGCGCTGAAGCCGAGGCCGGCGGCGATCTGCGGGAGTGCGACGTTCACGACCGACAGGTCCAGCGACACCATGAACTGCACGACGGCCACCGCGGCGAGGGTGAGCCCCGGCTTCGCGCTGGTTGATCGTCTCAACGCGACTCACTCCCCTGGCCGCACGGCGCGTGCTGGCGGAAGGCCGACAGCGCGTCGTCGATGGGGTGGGGCGGCGGGGAGTCCGGTGTTGTGCCGCTGCGACACCTCGGCAGCGGCCGTGCGGTGTCCGGCTGGGGTTCTCATGACCGTAATCGTCGTCCAGCCGCTGCTCAGGGGCGTCCCTCAGGGGAAGTGATCTGCCGCTACCGCACCGGGATCAACGACCGGCCGGACTACGACGCCGGGAGTAGTTCCCGCGGCGCGGCCGAGCGGGTCCGCAGCCGTGGCGGAGGCTGCTTGCGGGTGCGGACCCGCCGGCGTCAGTGCTGGAGGTCACCCCTGGCCCGGGCCATCGGGAGCAGGTCGAAGACGCTGATCACGCGCGTGATCTTGCCGTTCTCGACGGTGAGGTAGTCGATGCCGCGGAAGTCCTTCAGCAACGGGGTGTCGGTGGTGTAGACGGTCGCCGCGTTCGTGTCGTCGCCCAGGACGTCGATGACGGTGGCGCTTTTGAGCGAGGTCGCGAACGGTTCGAGGAACCGGCGGTAGCCTTCCACCCCCTCGAACGTGCCGGTCGGGGCCTGGCACACGACGTCGTCGGCGAGCAGGCTCAGGGCCTTGTCGACGTCCTTGCCGGTCCAGGCGCGGACGAAGTCCTCGGCGATCTTCTGGGCGAGCCCGTTCGTTCCGGTCACAGCACGGTTCCTTTCGCGGTGCGCTGCCCCCGCCGAAGCGGGGACGCTCGGAGCCGCCCCCTGTAGGCGGCCCGTCTGCCTGCATCTTCACCGAGGTATATGTCAGGGAGTGTCATATACCGAGGTAATTTTGGCGGCATGAGATCCGAGCGCCTGCTGTCGATCATGCTGCTGCTGCAGACTCACGGGCAGTTGCCCGCCGGTGATCTGGCCGCGCGCCTGGAGGTGTCGGTCCGCACTGTCATGCGCGACGTCGAGGCGCTGTCGGCCAGTGGCGTGCCCGTCTACACCGTGCGCGGCCCCCATGGCGGCATCGCGCTGATGCCCGGCTACCGCACCAACGTCACCGGCCTGACCGCCGACGAGGCCCGTGCCCTGTTCGTGCTGCTGTCCGGCCACGCGCACGCCGAGCTGGGCCTGGGGCAGGCTCTCGGCTCGGCGCTGCGCAAGCTGATGGCCGCCCTGCCCGCCCCGCACCGGCCCGACGCCGACCTGGCCAGCCGCCGCATCCTCATCGACCCGGTGCGCTGGCGCGGCGGGCCCGCCCATCCCGCCGCCGACCTGGCCGTGCTCCAGCAGGCCGTCTTCAACGACCGGCGGTTGCGCCTGCGCTACCGGCACGGCCGCGACAACCGCGTCCGCTCCTACACTCTCGATCCGTACGGCCTGGTCAACAAGGCAGGCGTCTGGTACCTGGTCGCCGACCACCGCGGCGAACCCGCGCTCTTCCGTACCGACCGGGCCCTGTCGGCCGCCGTCCTGGACGAGCCCGTCCGCCGCCGCGACGGGCTGGAACTGGCCGGCGTATGGGAGAGCCTGCGCCGCCACATCGACGACATCCCCGCTCCGGTGCCCGTCACGGTCAGCGTCCGGCGGGAGGTCCTGGGCAAGTTCCTGCGCATCCACCAAGCCGACCTGGCCGGGCCCCCACCCTCCGACCCCGGCGGCCGACCGGAGCGGGTGCGGGTGGAGCTGCACTTCCGCTCCCTGATCGCGGCCGAGGTGCTGCTGGCCTTCGGCGCCGACGCCGAGGTCCTGGCCCCGGCCGAGCTCCGCCGGGCCCTGGCCGGCAAGGCGGCCTCGGCCGCCACCGTCTACAGCGCCGTCCACAGCGCCGGCATCACGCCACCGAACGTGCGGCCCTGAACCCGGTCCCTGCTCAGCGGCCGCCCGTGAACGGGGGTTCGCCCTCCTTCAGGGCGCGGAAGCGCAGGGCCGACCACACCTCGTCCACCGCCACCTGCCCGTTGGGCCGTAGCCCGTACTCGCCCACGATGGGCCAGAGCGTGTCGCGGTTGATGTCGGCCTTGTTCCCCTTGGGGTAGGCGATCCACAGCACGGGCGGCTCGGTCACCTGGTCGCGATGGCGGTCCAAGAGCTGCCGCACCGAAGCGGCGTCGGCGGCGAAGACGAGCGCCACGTCCGCCTCCTTGAGGTCCTCGACGTGCGCGGCGCCCTCGGGCAGCGGCCCGATGAGCGGCAGGTGGGCGGCGTCGGAGAGCCACACCCGGGATTCCGGTTTGATGAGCAGCTTGGCCGCGACGGTCTTCGTCATGACGGGTTCGACTCCTTGTCGGTGGAATGCCCCCACCATTCCACCGACAAACAAAGTTGTCAAGAAAAATCGGCCGGTCAGGACTCCAGGAAGTGCAGCACCGCCAGCACGCGGCGGCTGTAGCCGGTCGTGTGCGACAGCCGCAGCTTGTCGAACAGCGAGTTCACGTGCTTCTCCACCGCGCTCTGCGACACGTGCAGCGCCTGGGCGATCGAGGCGTTGGTCAGCCCCTGCGCCATGCGTTCCAGCACCTCCCGCTCCCGCGCCGTCAGCCGGGCCAGCGGGTCCACCTGGCTGGTGCGGGCCAGCAGCTGCCGCACCACCTCGGGGTCGAAGGCCGCCCCGCCCGCGCCCACCCGCTCCAGCGCGTCCAGGAAGTCGCCGACCTGCGCCACCCGGTCCTTGAGCAGGTAGCCGACGCCCTCGACGTCCGCGCTCATCAGCTCGGTGGCGTACCTCTTCTCCACGTACTGCGACAGCACCAGCACCTTCACCGCGGGCCAGTGCCGTCTGATCTCCAGCGCCGCCCGCAGGCCCTCGTCGGTGTGGGTCGGCGGCATGCGCACGTCCACGACCACGATGTCCGGGTGGTGCTCGGCCACCGCGGCGACCAGCGCGTCGCCGTCGCCGACCGCGGCCGGCACCTCGTGGCCCTCCTCCAGCAGCAGCCGTACCAGGCCCTCGCGCAGCAGCGTGGAGTCCTCGGCCAGGATCACCCGCACGGCAGCACCGCCGTGATCGTGGTCGGCCCGCCGGCCGGGCTGTGCACCTCGAAGCCGCCGTCCAGCGCCGCCACCCGCCTGGCCAGCCCCGACAGGCCGCCGCCCGTGGCCTGTGCGCCGCCCCCGCCGTCGTCTCGCACCCGTACGAGCACCGCAGCGTCCTCCTCGTGCACCTCGACCGTGATGAGCGTGGCGCCGGCGTGCTTGGCGGCGTTGGTGACGGCCTCGCACACCACGAAGTACGCCGCCGTCTCCACCGCCATCGGCGGCCGACGCCGCAGGTCGCAGGCTACCGTGACCGGGACGCCCGACCGTTCGGCCACCCCCGCCAGCGCCTCGCCCAGGCCCAGGGTGTCCAGGCCGCTGGGATAGACCCGCCAGGCCACCTCGCGCAGCTCGGCCAGCGCCTGCTGCGCCTCCCGGTGGGCCTGCTCCAGCAGCTCGGCCCGGCCCCGCCTGGCCCGCCCGACCAGCATCGACAGCGCCACCAGGCGCTGCTGCAGGCCGTCGTGCAGGTCGCGCTCGATCCGGCGGCGTTCGGAGTCCACGGCGGCCACGATGCCGGCGCGGCTCTCGGACAGCTCGGCGATCCTGCGTTCGAGGGCCTGGGTGGGGTCGGGGCCGAGCATGCGCAGCGCCAGCCACCGTTCCAGCGCGTGCACGCCCACCACGCCCGACAGGTCCAGGAACAGCAGGACGATCCCGGCGACCGCCAGGTAGGCGACCAGCGCGAGCGAGGGCGCCATCCCGTCGAAGCGCTCGCCGCGCGCCCAGGCGGTGAGCAGGAGGGCGCCGGCGCCGGCCCCGTACACGAGCAATGTGATCACCAGCCCGCCCAGCACCCCGACCGGGACGCGGGCGGCCAGGTAGGGCACGGGTCTGCCGTCCTGGAGGGCGGCGGGGTCCAGGCGCAGCCGGCGTGCCTCCAGGCGGGCCAGCCGGCGGGCCGCGGCGGCGACGTTCGGGTTGCCCAGCAGGGGGAGCGTCAGCAGGAGGAAGACCAGCTCGGCCAGCGCGGTGACGGCGCCCAGCGCCACCGCGCCCAGCAGTCGCAGCCCCTCAGCGGCGACTCGCATGCCTGCCCTTGCGCCGCTCGGCCAGCCGCACCCCGACGAACACCACGACCGCCAGCACCACCAGCGCGATCACCACATTGGTGCCGACGCCCACGTACGCCTCCACCAGCGACCAGTTGTCGCCCAGCAGGTAGCCGGCCATCACGAAGATGGTGTTCCAGATCAGGCTGCCGGTGGCCGTCAGCAGGGTGAACGGCACGATCGGCATCCGCTCGACGCCCGCCGGCACGGAGATGAGGCTGCGGAAGATGGGGATCATCCGCCCGAAGAACACCGTCTTGCGGCCGTGCTTGAGGAACCACGCCTCGGTCTTCTCGATGTCGGACGTCTTGACCAGCGGCAGCTTGGCGGCGATGGCCAGCGTGCGCTCGCGGCCCAGCAGCGCCCCCACCCAGTACAGCGCCAGCGCCCCGGCCACCGAGCCGAGCGTCGTGCACACCAGCACGTCCAGCAGGTCCATCTCGCCCCTGGCCGCGGTGAAGCCGGCCAGCGGCAGGATCACCTCGCTGGGCAGGGGAGGGAACAGGTTCTCCAGCGCGATCGCGAGCCCGGCCCCGGGCGCGCCGAGAGCCTCCATCAGGCCAACCAGCCAATCAGTCATGGGCTCAAGGGTAGGGAAGATCGGATATGCCCGGAATGAGGCGGACTTCTGGCCGCGAGGTGCGGTAAACCCCACCCCCTACGTACCGTACACTGTACGGCCGTGAGCTTCTCGACGGATCTGGCCCAGCACGCGGCAGTCTTCCAACCCGGCGACCCACCCAGGTCCGGTCATGTGACCTTCCTCGACCCGGACGGGCCCTCGGTCGTGACGGTGGCCGAGGAGCACGACGGCGCGGTGCGCACGCGCGAGGTCGCGGCCACCCTCGTCCCGGTCGGAGAGGCGGTGGCGGCGCTGGCCAGGGCGCGCATGGACCCGCGGGCCCACCCGGCGACCCGCTTCTGGGGCGCGGCCGCGCTGGTGGCGCTCCAGCTGGTCACCCGGGGCCGCATCCTGCCGGGCGTGTCGGCGGGCGAGCACGACTCCTGGCGCGCGGGCCCGCTGGACGCCGCCGACATCCAGCGGGTACGCGAGCTGGCCGCCGCCATGCCCGCCGCGGCCCGCGCCATCCCCATGCCCGCCGCGATCCCCCTCCGGCCCGGCCCGAAGGCGGAGCTGTCGCTGCCGGAAGTGTCGCTGCCGGAGGCCGAGCCGCTCGTGCGCGCGTTCCTCGACGCCGTCGCCGACGCCATGCCGCGCTCGCCCGGCGCCGTACGGGCCACCGGCACCACCGCCTACGCCGCCGCCGGGCCCGTCAAGGTGCCGCACCTGCGCCCCTGGGCCGAGGAGGTCGCGGCCGGCCTCGACTCGGGCGTCCGGCTGTCGCTGCGCCTGGAGGCCGACGACCTGGCCGCCGCCGAGTTCCGCGCGGTCGTCCAGCTGCACAGCCTGGCCGACCCCTCGCTCGTCGTCGACGCGGCCGACCTGTGGCAGGGCCGCGAGGAGGGCTTCGGCCCGCGCGCCAGGATCGAGGCCACGCTGGCCGTGCGCCGCGCCGCCCGCACCTGGCCGCGCCTGGAACGGCTGCTCGACAGCGCCGTCCCCGACGAGCTCACCCTCACCGACGGCGATGTCGAGCAGCTGCTCGCCGGCGCCGCCGAGCGCCTGGCCGCCGTCGGCGTCGAGGTGCACTGGCCCAAGGCCCTGGTGCGCGGGCTGAGCGCGCGCGCCGTCATCGGCGAGCGCGACGACAAGCCGTCCGACCTGCCGTCGTTCCTCGGCGGGCAGCACCTGGCCGGCTTCAACTGGCAGCTCGCGCTCGGCGGCGAGCGCCTGAGCGCGGCCGAGATGGACCGGCTGGCCGAGGCCCACCGCCCGGTGGTGCGCCTGCGCGACCAGTGGGTCCTCATCGATCCTGACCTGGCCCGCAAGGCCCGACAGCGCGACCTCAAGCCCCTGACCGGCATCGAGGCGCTGGGCGCCGCGCTGACCGGCTCGGTCGAGGTCGAGGGCGAGCAGGTCGCCGTGGAGCCCACCGCCTGGCTGCGCGAGCTGCGCGAACGCCTGGCCGAGCCCGCCGACGCCGCCCCTCCCGAAGGGCTGGCGGCCACCTTGCGCGACTACCAGCTGGCCGGGCTGCGCTGGCTGGCCCAGATGACCTCGCTCGGGCTGGGCGGCTGCCTGGCCGACGACATGGGCCTGGGCAAGACGATCACGCTGATCGCCCTGCACCTGCACCGACACCGGGCCGATGACAGGGCTGATGACGGGGCCGGTGATAGGGCCGGTGACGGGGCCGGGCCCACGCTCGTCGTCTGCCCGGCCTCGCTGCTGGGCAACTGGGAGCGGGAGATCGGCAGGTTCGCGCCGGGCGTGCCGGTGCGCCGCTTCCACGGGGCGCAGCGCACGCTGCCCGACGAGGGGTTCGCGCTGACCACGTACGGCACCATGCGCCTGGACGCGGCCCGCCTGGCCGCGCACCCGTGGGGGCTGGTGGTGGCCGACGAGGCCCAGCACGTCAAGAACCCCGCCTCCGGCACCGCCAAGGCCCTGCGCGAGATCCCGGCCGCGGCCCGCGTCGCGCTGACCGGCACCCCCGTGGAGAACAACCTGTCGGAGCTGTGGGCCGTCCTCGACTGGACCACGCCGGGGCTGCTGGGCCCGCTGGGCAGGTTCAGGGCGCGGTGGGCCAAACCCGTCGAGTCGGGCGACAGCGAGGCGGCCGAGCGCCTGTCGCGGCTGGTGGGGCCGTTCCTGCTGCGGCGCCGCAAGAGCGATCCCGGCATCGCGCCCGAGCTGCCGCCCAAGACCGAGACCGACCGCCCGGTCGCGCTCACCACCGAACAGGCCGGTCTGTACCAGGCCGTCGTACGCGAGAGCATGGCCCAGATCGCCGGCGCCCACGGCATGGCCAGGCGCGGCCTGATCGTCAAGCTGCTGACGGGGCTCAAGCAGATCTGCAACCACCCCGCCCAGTACCTGCACGAGGCCGCGCCGCGCCTGCCCGGCCGCTCGGGCAAGCTGGAGCTGCTGGACGAGCTGATCGACACCATCGTGGCCGAGGACGGCGCGGTGCTGGTGTTCACCCAGTACGTCACCATGGCGCGCCTGCTGGAGCGCCACCTGACCGCCAGGGGCGTGGCCAGCCAGCTCCTGCACGGCGGCACCTCGGTCGCCCGCCGCGAGGAGATGGTCGAACGCTTCCAGGACGGCCGGGCCCCGGTGTTCCTGCTGTCGCTGAAGGCCGCCGGCACCGGCCTGAACCTCACCCGCGCCGACCACGTCATCCACTACGACCGCTGGTGGAACCCCGCCGTCGAGGACCAGGCCACCGACCGCGCCTACCGCATCGGCCAGACCCGGCCCGTCCAGGTCCACCGGCTGATCGCCGAAGGCACGATCGAGGACCGCATCGCCGAGATGCTCGGCGCCAAACGCGCGCTGGCCGAGGCCGTGCTGGCCTCCGGCGAGGCCGCCCTGACCGAGCTGACCGACGCCGAACTCGCCACCCTCGTGGAGCTCAGATGACCGACGCCCGCGGCTTCGCCGCCTTCCCTCCCCAGCGCGCCGGCGCCCGTTTCGCCACCTCCTGGTGGGGGCGGGCCTGGGTCAAGGCCATGGAGGACACCTCGCTGGACCAGGTGCTGCTGCGCAAGGGCCGCGCGTACGCCAAGACCGGCCAGGTCGGCCCCATCACCGTCAGCCCCGGCCGCATCGCCGCCGTGACCGAGAGCGAGTACGACACCGTCGTGCGCGTCGAGCAGCTCGACGACGCCGCCTGGGAACGTTTCCTCGACCAGGTGGCCGCCAAGAGCGGGCACATCGCGGCCCTGCTCGACCGTGACATGCCGCACGACCTGGTAGAGGCCGCCGAGGACGCCGCCGTGCCACTGCTGCCGGCCGTCGGCGACCTGGAGCCGGAGTGCTCCTGCCCGGACTGGGGCCATCCGTGCAAGCACGCGGCCGCCCTGTGCTACCAGGCGTCGTGGCTGCTGGACGCGGACCCGTTCGTGCTGCTGCTGATGCGCGGGCGCGGTGAGCGGGAGCTGCTGGAGGCCCTGCACGGGCGCCAGGCCCCGGCGCCGCCGGCCGCAGCCGTGACTGTGGCGGTGACTGTGGCGGTGACTGTGGGGGTGGCGGCGGTGGAGGCGTTCGCGGCGGGCGTGCCCGCGCTGCCCGAGCCCCCGCCGCTCGACGCCGCCTTCGCCCCGCCCGTGCTGGACCCGGCGCCGGGCGTTGACGTGGCCGCCCTGGCGGTGCTGACCGCCTCGGCCGCCTGGCGGGCGCGCCGGCTGCTGCTCCACGGGCGGCTGCCGGAGCTGTCGGAATACCAGGACCGGGTGCGCCTGGCCGCCGAGCACGACCTGGACCTCGGGCTGGAGGCGGCCGTGCGGGCGTGGCGGTACGGCGGCGCGGACGGCCTGGAGGTGCTGGAGCACGCCTGGACGCCGCCCCGCCAGGACCTGGCCAGGGCACAGGCCCTGCTGGCGGCCGGGTGGGAGGGCGAGCACCCGCCGGCGGTGGAGTCCTGGCGCAACCGCTGGACCCTCGGCCCCCTGCAGCTGCGTTACGGCCGCGACGGCCGCTGGTACCCCTTCACCCGGGTGGAGGGCGAGTGGTGGCCCGCCGGCCCCCCGGAACGCGACCCGGCGGCGCTGGTCAGCGCGTGAGCCGTCAGGCGCGGCGGCGGTAGGCGGCCACGGCCAGGCCGAACTCCTCCAGCAGCCGGGCGGCCCTGGCCTTGGCGTCCGCGCCGCGCAGGTCGAGCAGGCGGCGCACGCGGGAGGCGTGGCGGACGACGTCCAGGCCGCTGACGGTGGCGCACAGATCGCTGTCACCCCGACAGGACGGCGGCCAGGTCGGCCGCCGGGCCTGGAGGAAGGGCGCCGTGCAGCAGCTCGACGCGGTGCACCAGCCGGGGCGCCGCCAGCGGCACCCCGCACACGGCCGCCGCATCTCCAGGCAGGCCGGAGGCGGGCAGGGCAGAGGCGGCCGGCGCGGCCCCGGGCAGGGCGGAGGCGGGCAGGAGGGTCAGGCCGTGGTCGGCGGCCACCAGGTTGAGCACGGTGTGCACGTTGTCCCCGTGGTAGTCCAGCCCCACCGGGAACCCGTCGCCCACCAGGTCGCGCAGCCGGGCCAGGGGGCACAGCGGGGTCTGCAGCCAGCGCGCGTCCACCAGGTCGGCCAGCCTCAGCGCCGCCCGCCCGGCCAGGGGATGGCCGGCGGGCAGGGCCACGACCAGCTCCTCCTCGCTCACCCCGATGGTCGTCATCGGCCCGGCGTCCGGCAGGCGCAGCGGGTCGGAAGGGGCGGCCAGGCCGTCGGCCAGGCCCAGCTCGGCCCGCCCCTCGGCGATCATCGCGACGACCTGGTCGCGCCCGCAGGTGTGCAGGCTCACCTCCAGGCGGGCGTTCTCGGCGCGCGCCCGCGCCAGCCGGGCGGCCACGACGGGGTTGACGGCCAGCGGGGTGGCGGCCAGCCGCAGCCGGTGCCCGGGCCGGGCGGCGGCGCGCAGCACGTCGGCGCGGGCCGCGCGCAGGCGCAGCAGCAGCGGCCCGGCGTGCTCCAGCAGCCGCCGGCCGGCCTCGGTGGGCTCGACCGGGCGGCGTAGCAGCAGCGGCAGGCCGAGGTCGGTCTCCAGCGCGGCGATCTGCTGGGAGACGGCCGACTGGGTGTAGCCGAGCTCGGTGGCGGCCGCGGAGAAGGAGCTGTGCCTGGCGACGGTCACGAACGTGGTCAGCAAATGAGGGTCCATCAGTGATGCTTATAGCAGGTCCAGGAATCATCGTTGGCGCTTAACCCGGGGTGGCGGTCAGGATGAGGGCATGAAAATCGCCCTCGTGGGGGATCGGTCTCCCAGTGTTCGTTCGCATGTCCGGATTCCGCTGGTCGTCGAGACGTTGCGGGAGCGGGACGGCATCGCGCTCGACCCGTACTGGATCTCCACCACCGACGTGTCCGGTCTGGAGCGTTTCGACGGCATCTGGGTTGTGCCTGGCAGCCCGTACCGGGACGAGGCGGGCGCGGTGGAGGCGGCGCGGGTGGCCCGGGAGCACCGGATCCCGTTCCTGGGCACGTGCGCCGGGTTCCAGCACATGCTGCTGGAGTTCGCGCGGCACGTGTGCGGGCTGGACGTGGCGCACGCCGAGAACGAGCCGGACGCGCGTGACTTCCTGCTGACGCCGATGGCGTGCTCGCTGGCCGGGCACGAGGGGCGGGTGCGGATCACGCCCGGCACGCTGATGGAGCAGATCATGGGCGTGCCCGCCACGATGGAGTCCTACATCTGCTCCTACGGCCTGAACGAGACCTACACCCGGGCGCTGACCGGGCACGGGCTGGTGTTCTCCGGGCACGCCGACGACGGGGCGGTGCGGGTGGCCGAGCTGCCGGGTCACCCGTTCTTCCTGGCCACGTTGTTCCAGCCGGAGCTGCACGGGGACGGGCGGCGCCCGCACCCGGTGATCTCGGCCTTCGCCGCCGCGGTGGCCCGCCAGGCGGTGCGCGTGGGCTGACCGGCTGCCTAGGTTCGCGGGTTCAGCAGGCCGGACAGGTTGCGCAACGAGTGGCGCAGGAGGGCGGCGGCGACCGGGCGGGCGAACGGCCACAGGGCCCGGCCCAGCGGTCCGAACGGCGGTCGCAGGCGCTCGGCCCAGATGACGCGGCTGCCGCCGTCCTGGGCCTGGATCCGGATGGCGCCGTGGCCGCGGACGAGCCGGCCCGTGTGGGTGACCCGCACCAGGGACGGGGGCTGCCAGGTCGTGATCGTCATGGTGTCGAGGAATCCGAACGGCCGCACTCCGGTGTAGGCCTCGACGGCGTGTTCGCCGACCTGGCGGGCGTCGGTCATGAACATCCACTCCCGGTGCCGCCGCCAGTCGGTGATCAGCGCGAACACCTGCTCCGGCGGTGCCGGGACGTGGACGGCGGCGCCCGCGTACACGTACGTCTTGAAGCGCTCCCCACGGATGAATCCGGGGGATTCCAGCCGTCCCGACCGTGCGGCTACACGCATGGTCGCGACGCTGTTGCTTGGCGATTCACCTTCCAGCCCCGCTTCCGCGGGTTTCCACGCCCCAACCCGCGATCCCGTTCTGGGCGACGCGGGCTCCGCCCTCCCGGCGGCGAGTAGATCATGCCCTGGCCTCCCTCACGAGCTTGGTTATCACTCACGCGTTCGACCGCGACCCACCATACCCGCGCGCGGTGCACTGCCGCAGCCTGTTCCCGTCAATGCACGCTCGCGCCCTGGCGGGCACTCCCGCACCCGGCTCACCCCATGGCTGAAGCCAGGAGTCCGCGCCCGGCATCCTCGATCGACGGGCGCACACGACCGCGCTGCCATTCCGCGCTGCCATTCCGCGCGGGCGGCGGGCTCTCAGGCGTGCCAGTCGCCGGCCCCGCCCGGCACCGGCGCCTGCGGGTCGTAGGGCGTGCGGGTGAAGATGAACGTGTTGAGGTCGAGGTGGTCGGCGGCCACCCGCAGCGTCTCCCCGGCGTAGTAGCCGTCCAGCCCGAGCCACGTCCCGTCGGCCTGCGGCACGAACCGCGAGGCCCGCCCGCCGCCCGTGACCGGCTCCAGCGACAGGGCGCGCTCGGGCAGCAGCCGCAGCGTGTACGGCTTGGGCCCCCAATGCCACAGCCCGGTCAGCGCCAGCAGGCCGGGGTCGGCGGCGACCGGCTGCCATTCGTCCGGCAGGCGCGGCTCGTACTCCTCCAGGATGTCCAGCAGGTCGGTCAGCAGCGAGCCGCTCGCCCCCGAGGTGGTGTTGGCCATGGACAGCACTCCCACTCCGTCGGCGGGGTCGGCCCACACCGCGGCCACGAACCCCGGCATCGACCCGGTGTGCCCCGCCAGGCGCCGGCCGCCGGGGCGGGACAGCTGCAGGCCCAGCCCGAACCCGACGGTCCAGGAGTCCCCGTCGTCCACCCCGACCGGCTCGCGCATCTCGGCCAGCGTGTCGCCGCACAGCACCGCCGCGGTGTCGCCGCCGAGGAACGCCGCCCATCGGGCCAGGTCGTGCGGCGTGGACCACAGCTGCCCGGCCGGCCCCATCGCCTCGGCGTCGTGCTCCGGCTCGGCCAGCACCACGTCGGCGTAGGGGTGGACGGCGTAGCCGGTGGCGTGGGGGGCGCGCGGCCGGGCGGTGGTGTCGTTCATGCCGAGCGGGTCGAGTACCTCCGACTGCAGCGCCTTGAACCAGGTGGTGCCGCGCAGCCTGGCCACCAGCTCGCCCAGCAGGGCGAAGCCGACGTTGGAGTAGTGGAAGCGGCGCCCCGGCCGGTGCTTGAGCTCCTCGGGGCCGAGGCGCTCCAGCAGGTCGGCGACCGGCAGGCCGGGGGTGCGCTCCCACCAGTCGGTGGGCGGCTCGGCGGTCAGGCCGGCGGTGTGCGACAGCAGCTGGGCGATGGTCAGGTGGCCCAGCGGGGTGCCCGGCAGGTGCTCCTGCAGCGGGTCCGACAGCCGCAGCGCGCCCTCGTCGCGCAGCCGCATGACCACGACGGCGACCATGCTCTTGGTGATCGAGCCGATCCGGTACTGGGTGGCCGGGGTCGGCGGTGCGCCGTCCACCCGGCCGCGCCCGCCGAACCACGCCGCTCTGCCGTCGCGCACGATCGCCGCCGCCAGCGACGGCACTCTGCATTCGGCCTGTTCGACGGCCAGTCTGCGCAGCAGAGCGCGCGCCGTCGCGTGTCCCACCTGGCTCATGAGCGACAACATTAGCCGTTAGACGAGCACCAGCCGCGGGCCTATCAGCTCGCCCTGGTGCGGCTGCGGGTGGGCCTGGTCGTGGTAGTAGTGGCCGGCGTACCAGACCACGACGTTGGTGCCGTCCAGGCTCTCGCCGTTGAGGAAGCGGTTGATCGCGGCGCGGTCGCGCGGGCCGGGGTTGCCGTCGTCGAGCTCGCGGGGGTGGTGGCGCAGGAACCACAGGTCCGATATGCCGTAGGCGTCGGCGGTCCCGTCGAACTCGCCGGGGTGGATCTGGTAGCCGCGGCCCGAGGACTTGTCGCGTACCTGCCAGTACAGGGCGGGGTGGCGGCGTTTGCGGGAGGTCTCGCGGATGATCGGCACGGGTTCGGGGATGATCGAGCCGGTGTCGTCGACCTGCTCGACCACGTCGTTGCCGGCGCCCTCGATGTCGAAGTCGAGCCGCCAGTAGGCGTGGTGGCGGTGCACCATGCACGTCATCGGGTTGGCGGTGGCGGCGAACCCGAAGCGGGGGCTGATGTCGCCGTTGTCGGCCAGGCGCCAGTCGCTGGCGTAGCGGTACCAGCCGGCGGCCAGCTCGCTGACGATCCGCAGCTCCTCGCCGTCGTGGTGGAAGGCCACGCCCTGGAAGTTGCCGGCGTCGGTCGAGGGGCGTTCCAGGATGGTACGGGGCGGGCTGTCGCACAGCCGCCACCCCCAGCCGACGGGGTCCGTGCCGGCCGCGTTGAAGCGGGTCTCGAAACTGGCGTCGTCGCGGAAGGTCGTGCCCTCCTCGTACTCGACGTTCAGGACGGGCACGTGGGCCTGGCGCAGCACGAGCCGGCCGCGGTAGCGCACGTCGCGCAGCTCGACGCCGCCGCCCACGCCGGGGTTCTGCGGGGCCGAGGCGCGCGGGCGCACCACCAGCAGGTTCCACAGCTCGGTGTCGCCGCGGTGCACGCGTACCCGGACCTGGTCGGGGCCGCCGTGGTCGGTCAGCGCGTCGACGCCCTCGGGGACGGTGTGCTCGCAGTCGTGGTGCATGCGGACGTTGATCCCGGACGGGGCCCAGTCGACGGCGCGGTTGACCAGGTCGACGGCGACGATGCGGTGGCGCAGCCCGGTGGGTTCGCCGGGGGTGTAGAGGCCGAGGGTGGGGCGGCGCACGGTGGTGCCGTCGGGGTTCTCCAGGTCGGCCAGCGGCGGCATGGGCCGGTAGACGACCACGTCCTGGCCGGCCGGGAAGCTCGCGTCGGCGCGCAGGATCTCGGCGGCGGCCGCCAGCTCCGCGCGGCTGGGCGGCGGCCGGTGGGCGCTGGGGCGCAGCTCGGCGCGTTCGGGCCGGTCGAGGGTGCCGCGCAGCTCGACGGCGCGGTTGCCGACCGGGTCGAACACGGTGGCCTGGAACGGGGCGTTCTCGCCGGGGTCGTGGCCGAGGCCGGGCGCGAAGGCCACGGCGAGCCTGTCGGGGTCGGCGACCTCGAGCGCGGCCAGCGCGTCCGGGTGCTCGGCGACGGCCTGGCGCAGCTGCTGGGCGGTCAAGCCCGCGCGGGGGACCGCTTCGATCGTGACGCGTACATCGTCGCTCATGAGCGCTCTCCCGGGCGCGGCTGGTCGGCAAGGGCCGCTGGTGCGTTATCGGGCCGGGACGCCGCGACGTTAGCCCCCGCCGGCCGCCGGGAGCTCCCGGTCGTAGGAGTTCTGGGCGGCCAGGATGTCGCCCGCGTGGTCGCGCACCCAGTCGAACAGTGATCGCAGCGACTCGGTGACCCCTTCGCCGAGCCCGGTCAGGGCATAGCTGACCTGCGGCGGCGTGGACGGTGTGACCGTCCGGCGGACGAAGCCGTCACGCACGAGGGTGCGCAGGGTCTGGGACAACATCTTCTCGCTGACGCCCTCGATCTTCTTACGGAGCTCGTGGAAGCGCAGCGGGCCGTCCCGAAGGGCGGTCAGCACGAGCACCGCCCACCGGCCGGCGACGTGGTCGAGCACCATGCGCGCCGGGCAGTCCCTGTGAAACGCGTCACCCATCCGTCCCGCCGCCCTTCCGCGACCTGAGCGCCGACCTGCCGGTGCGGAGCTTACCAACAGGTATGCCCTTACCAATGGAAAGCCCTGCCTTCTATGGTCGGCGGCATGGAACCGATCGCACTCATCACCGGCGCGGGCCGCGGCATCGGCGCGGCGACGGCAGTGGAACTGGGCGGCCGCGGCTACCACGTGATCGTCAACTACCGCACCGACGCGGCGGCGGCCGCGTCGGTGGTCAAGCGGATCGAGGCCGCCGGGGGCACGGGGCGGGCCGTGCGGGCGGACGTCCGCGATCCGGCCGAGGTCGCGGCGCTCCTGGATGGCTGCCCCCGGCTGGACGTGCTGGTCTGCAACGCCAACATCAGCCCGCCGTTCGGCCCGCTGGCGGGGATGTCCTGGGAGGAGTTCGCCGGCAAGGTCACCGGCGAGCTCGCCGCCGTCTACCACGTCACGCGCCGGGTCCTGGCCCTCATGGGCGAGCAGGGGCGCGGCGGCCGGATCGTGTACGTCTCCAGCCTCAGCGCCGGCCTGACCCGTCCCGGGGCGATCGCGCACGCCAGCGCGAAGGCCGCGCTGGACGCCTTCGCCCGGCACGTCGCCATGGAGGCGGGCCCCGGGGGGACGGCGGTCAACGTCGTGGCGCCCGGCGCGGTGCGTACCGAGGGGACCGCGGCGATGCGCACCCCCGAGGTGGAGCGGGGGCTGGCGCGGCGCTCCGTCCTCGGCCGCATGCTCGAACCCGAGGACGTGGCCGCCGTGATCGGCTCGCTCGTGGACGGCGGGTTCGGCGCGGTGACGGGCGCGCGCATCCCGGTGGACGCCGGTCACCGGGTGCTGCCCGCATAGGCACGGCGCGGGCCGTTCCCGGCTGTGGCCCGGCACGGTGCATGCTGTGATGCGCGGGCCTCACGGCTCCCGATCTTCTTCACGAACCGCATCGCGGTGCCCCAGACTGGACCCGGGCGAGGTGTACGGGGCCGCGACGCACGTCAGCGCCCTGGGCCGTGGTGGAGCGCGTCGCCAGAGTCCGCAGGTCGCCGGCTCCGGCGAGTCGTGAAAGCGGCGACCCGGTAACGGGTCCGGCGCCGTGAGCAGCGTGGCGGTCCGGCCGTTCGCAGGCGTCCGGCACACCTCGGCTCCGGTCCAGAGCCGGCGCGCGAACGCCTTGACGTACGTCGCCGCCGGCGACGCGCCCGCCGCAGGGGTGCGGACGCCGTCGTCGCAGTGGCCGGTCACGTCCGCGGCGAACAGCTCCTCCAGCGCGGCCATGTCACCCAGACGGGCGGCGACGACGAAAGCCGCCAGCAGCCGGCGCTGTTCTGCCCTGGTCGCGGGGGTGCGGCGTTCGACGAGCACGCGTTTGCGGGCCCTGCTGACCAGCTGACGGACAGCCGCCTCGCTGAGCCGGACGATGCCGGCGATCTGCCGGTAGGGGTAGTCGAACGCCTCCCGCAGCACGTATGCCGCCCGCTCGGCGGGCGAGAGCCGCTCCAGGAGCAGCAGCACGGCCAGTTCCAGGGCCTCGCCGCGCTCGGCGCCCAGGTAGGGGTCCGCGCCGGGGTCGACGGGTTCGGGCAGCCCCGGGCCGGCGCAGGTCTCGCGGCGGACGCGTGCGCACTTGGTGGCGTTGATCGCCAGCCGGGTGGTCACCGTCGCCAGGAACCGGGCCGGGCTGTCCACCGTGGCGCGGTCGTAGGCCTGCCAGCGCAGCCACACGTCCTGCACCAGGTCCTCGGCTTCGGCGGTGCTGCCCAGCATCCGGTAGGCGATCCCGAACAGGCGTGGCCGGACGCCGGTGAACACCGCCACCGCCTGTTCGAGATCGCCCGGACCTCCTGATCCAGGTTCGGCCACTGGCATCGCCCCCGCTCCGGCAGGTTTCCCAGCTACCCCTTGACCAGCGGGGGCAGGCCGGTGGCGAGGTACAGGCCAGGAAGATTTCCCGGCAGGAGCCGTGAGGCGGGCGGGCCTGCGATCCCCGGCCTCGCGCAGGGGCCGCCGGCCTGCCCTGCCATGGATGTCACAAATCGGGCCGCTATCCGGTCTTGCTCCTGTAACGGCTTTTCCTCAATGCGGTCAAAGGAGCATCATGCACGCGCCAGACAACCGGCCAGAGCATCGGCCAGAGCATCGGATCGCCACGTCCGTCCTGGTCATCGGCACCGGAGGCGCCGGGCTGCGGGCCGCCATCGAGCTCGCCGAGCGCGGGGTCGGCGTCCTGGCGGTGGGCAAACGGCCGAAGGCGGACGCGCACACCTCGCTCGCGGCCGGCGGCATCAACGCGGCGCTGGCCACGATGGATGCCGAGGACACCTGGCAGCAGCACGCGGCCGACACCCTCAAAGAGAGCTACCTGCTCGCCAACCCCGAGACGGTGCGGATCGTCACCCAGGGGGCGGCGCGGGGCATCGAGGACCTCGAACGCTGGGGCATGCCGTTCGCCCGAGAGCAGGACGGCCGCATCTCGCAGCGTTTCTTCGGCGCCCACGCCTACCGGCGAACCGCCTTCGCCGGCGACTACACCGGGCTGGAGATCCAGCGCACCCTGATCAATCGCGCGGCGCAGCTCCAGGTCCCCATCCTCGACAGCGTCTACATCACGCGCCTCCTCGTTCGCGACAACGCGGTCTTCGGCGCGTACGGGTTCGACCTGACCGACGGCACCCGTTACGTCATCCATGCCGACGCGGTGATCCTGGCCGCCGGCGGCCACACCCGGATCTGGCGGCGTACCTCCTCCCGCCGGGACGAGAACACCGGCGACTCCTTCCGCCTGGCCGTCCTGGCCGGTTGCCGCATCCGCGACCCCGAACTGGTGCAGTTCCACCCCTCCGGTCTCATCTCTCCCGAGAACGCGGCCGGCACCCTGGTCTCCGAGGCGGCCCGGGGCGAGGGCGGGATCTTGCGCAACCGGCTCGGCGAACGCTTCATGTCCCGCTACGACCCGGAGCGGATGGAGCTGTCCACCCGCGACCGCGTCGCGCTGGCCGCCTACACCGAGATCAAGGAAGGCCGGGGGACCCCGGACGGCGGCGTCTGGCTGGATGTGTCGCACCTGCCCCGCGAGACGATCATGAAGCGGTTGCCGCGCGTCTACCAGACGCTGCTGGAGCTGCAGATGCTCGACATCACCCAGAAGCCGATCGAGATCGCGCCGACCGCGCACTACTCGATGGGCGGCGTCTGGGTGCGGCCCGATGACCACGGCACGGGTGTCGAGGGCCTGTACGCGATCGGGGAGGCGGCCAGCGGCCTGCACGGCGCCAACCGCCTGGGCGGCAACTCGCTCATCGAGCTGCTCGTCTTCGGCCGCATCGTCGGTCAGGCGGCGGCCGAGCATTCGGCGGGCCTGGAGGCCCAGCGCCGCTCGGCCGAGGCGCTGGGGGAGGCGCGGGCGGAGGTGGACGAGCTGCTGGCGGCCGACGGCCCCGAGAACGTGCGCGCGCTGCAGCGGGCCCTGCGCGACCTCATGACCGAGCATGCCGGCGTGGTGCGCGACGAGAGCGGCCTGCGCAAGGGCCTGGCCGAGCTCGACGCGGTGCAGGCGCGCATGGCCGAGGTCGGCGTGCATCCGGACATCGCCGGTTTCCAGGACCTGGCCCACGCCTTCGACCTGAAGTCCGCGGCGCTGGCCGCCCGGGCGACGGTGGAGACGGCGCTTGAGCGTCGCGAGACCCGCGGCTGCCACAACCGTTCCGACTATCCCGATCTCGACCCGGCGCTGCAGGTCAACTTCGTGTGGTCCGGTCCCGGATCGGTGGAGCGGGAGCCCATCGCGCCGATCCCGGCCGAGATCGCGGCGCTCATGCGCGAGGTCTCCACCGCCGGAAAGCTCGTCGAGTAGGGGCACTGCGGCGATGTGGTCCGACGACACCCCTGGCGGCGCGACGGCCCGCCTCTTCCCTGAAAGGACGGCAAGGATGAGCCCTGTGGTCGTGGGCGTGGACGACTCCGAGGAAGGACTGCGCGCCGTGGAGTGGGCCGCGGGCGAGGCCGAACGCCGCCGGCGCCCGCTGCACGTCCTGCACGCCTTCATCTGGCCCCTCCTGGGGGCACCTCTCGGGCCGGCGCCCGGAGGACCTCCCGAAGGCGGCCTGCGCCACGCCGCCGAACGCGTGCTGGCCGCCGCCGTGGAGCGCGCGCGGGCGCTGGCTCCCGGCGTCGAGGTGAGCGCCGCGATGCCGGAAAGCGAGCCCGTCGCGGCGCTGCTGCGCCACTCTCACCGGGCGGAGCTGGTCGTCGTGGGCAGCCGCGGGCTCGGCGAGGTGGGCGGCCTGCTCCTGGGGTCGGTGGGCGCCCGGCTCGGGGCCGAGGCCGCCTGCCCCGTCGTCGTGGTACGCGGGCCCGTCACGACAGGCGGGCCCGTCGTGGCCGCCATCGCCGACCCTGGTGAGAGCGGGCCGGGTGAGAGCGAGGCGCTGCTGGACTTCGCGTTCGCGCACGCCGCCCGTACGGCGGGCACCCTGATGCTGGCGCACGTCGGCGCGAAGGGATCGCAGGCGGGCCTGCCCGAGGAGGTCCTGGCCCGGTGGCAGGAGCGTTACCCCGGGGTCTCGATCGTCCAGGAATCCCTGGCCGGCCGCCCCGGCAAGGCGTTGACGCGGGCCGCGTCCCAGGCGTCCCTGCTCGTCGTCGGCTCCCACCACCGCCACGAGCTGAGCGCCCTGATGCACGGCTCGGTCAGCCAGGCCGTGCTGCACCACGCCACCTGCCCGGTGGCGATCATCCAGGTCCGGCGGCCCACGGGGTCGTGACGAGGTCTTCGCGCCGTCCCGGCCTGGCCGCGAGCGCGACGCCGACGCCGTTCCGGGGGCACATCTTGATCGTTGCCGACGATGTCACCCGCAGCCTGGAAAAAGAAATTTCGCCGTGTCTGTCACAAGCGCGGAGGCTGCCCTGTCTTAGCTGGCGACCGGCTGGCAACCGAGCACGCCGGCGGACAGGAAAAAGGGGGATATGTCGTGAAAGTTGTGGTGATCGGTGGGACCGGCCTGATCGGGTCGAAGCTGGTGGCGAAGCTGGGCGAGCACGGCCACGAGGCGGTGGCGGCCTCGCCGAAATCCGGCGTGAACACCCTCACCGGCGAGGGCCTGGCCGAGGTGCTGACGGGCGCGCAGGTCGTGGTGGACGTGTCGAACTCGCCGTCGTTCGAGCGGGCCGCGGTGATGGAGTTCTTCGAGACCTCCACGCGTAACCTGCTGGCCGCGGAGGCCAAGGCGGGGGTCGGCCATCACGTCGCGCTGTCGGTGGTGGGCACCGAGCGGATGCCGGACAACGGGTACTTCGCGGCGAAGATCGCCCAGGAGCAGCTGATCGAGAAGTCGGGGATCCCGTTCTCGCTGGTGCACGCCACGCAGTTCTTCGAGTTCGTGCGCGGTATCGCCGACGACGCCACCGACGGCGGCACCGTGCGCATCGCGCCCGTGCTGTTCCAGCCCATGGCGGGCGAGGACGTCGCCGAGGCGGTCGGGCGGGTGGCGGTCGGCGCGCCGCTGAACGGCCGGGTCGAGGTGGGCGGGCCCGAGCGGTCCCGGATGGACGAGTTCTTCCGCGACGCGCTGGCCGCCTGGGGCGATTCGCGCACGGTGGTCAGCGACCCGCAGGCGACCTACTTCGGCAGCGTGCCGGGGGAGCGCACGCTCGTGCCCGGCGACGACGCCAGGCTCGGCACGATCGGCTACCGCGACTGGCTCGCGCAGAACGCGGCCAGGTAGCCGCCCAGCCGGAGATCACGAAAGGCACGGCCATGCCCGAACACGATCCCGTCACCGACCCCGCCGCCGCTCGCGCCGCAGCCAGAAGGTCATCGGCCTGGCAGACGGCGCTGACCGTGGTGCAGGAGGCCCAGCCGCCGTTCATCCCGGCGGGGGCGCACGTGACCACGGTGGTGATCGAGTACCCGCCCGGCGACCCGGGCACCCCGCCGCACCGCCACCCCGGGCCCGCCTTCGGCTATGTGCTGGAGGGCGAGATGCTGCTGGAGCTGGAGGGCGAGGCACCCCGGGTCGTACGCGCCGGCGAGGCGTTCTGGGAGCCGGGCGGGGACGTCATCCACTACCAGGACGGCAACCACCGCGACAACGTCCCGCTCCGCTTCACCGTCACCATGCTGTGCGAGCCCGGCAAGCCCATGCTCGTCCTGGTGGAGGAGGAAGAGCTGGCCCGGCGCAAGGACCGCCGCGTGGCACGCCCGGCCTGAGCGCAGACGACCGCATTCACCACCACGACGACGGAAACGACAGGAGGGCTGTTTTGACCGCTTTGGCGATGGTCGCCGAGTTCGATGACGTCGCCGGCTGGACCGCCGACGCCGTCGAACAGCTCGGGGAGCGGCACGCCATCCCGGCCGCCTGCCGTGGCAGCGCGAGCCCGGCCGCCCTGGCCTGGCTGGCCGAGGCGTGCGAGCTGGCGCCCGGCGTCAGGCTGCTGGACGTGGGCGCCGGAGCCGGCGGTCCCTCCGCCTGGGCCGCGGAGCGGTTCGGCGTACGGCCGATCCTGGTGGAGCCGATGCCGGCCGCCTGCCGGGCCGCCGTCCGGCTGTTCGGGCTGCCGGTCATCGAGGCCGACGGGCGGCGGATCCCGCTGCGAACGGGCTCGGCCGACGCCGCCTGGTGCCTGGGAGTGCTGTGCACCGTGCGGGACAAGGCCGCGATGCTCGGCGAGATCCACCGGGTGCTGAAACCCGGCGCCTCCCTGGGGCTGCTGGTGGTCGTCGCCCGGGGCCCGCAGCTTCTTCCGATCCCGGACGGCAACCACTTTCCCACCCGGCGCGAACTGCGCGCGCTGCTCACCGGCGCCGGATTCGACGTCGTCGAGGAGATCGGCCGGCTGAGCCAGGCGCCACGGTCATGGTCGCGCCGGGCCGAGCAGGTCGCCGCGGTCGTCGCGACCCGCCACCGGGCCGAGCCCGCCTACGCGCTGGCGGCTCACCAGGGCGAGCGCTTCACCCGCCTGTTCGCCTCCGGCCAGATCGCCGTACGGCTGATCCACGCGGTCGGCCGCCCGGCCGCACACCCATTCACACCCCCATGGAGGAACGATGAGCGCCCCCGACGGTGACAACGAATTCCTGTACGAGCTCCAGGTCGAGGTGGAGGCGGAGGTGACCCTGGTCGAGTCGAGCCATCCGCAGGAGGTCGCCGAACTGCCGATCACCGAGTGGCTGTTCGACCCGACGGAGGCCGAGCGCGAGGAGATCGGCCTGCGGGGCCTGCTGGACGCGGTCGAGGTGCTGGAAGAGGGGCACCGGCCCGGCGATCACGGCGCGTGACCCGCAGCCGATCCCCCCGTTTCCGACCGTTTCCAACAGCTGAGGCACGACATTCATGACACACGGAGAACTGCTGGTGCCTGCCGCGCCCGGCTCGACGGCACGGATCGACACCCTCGACAGCCTGCGCGAGCATCTGCAGTGGGCGATCGAGCTGGAACACGCGACCTTGCCGCCGTACCTGTGCGCGCTGTACTCCCTCGACCCGGAGCGCAACCCCGAGGCCGTCGAGGTGGTGGGCAGCGTCTTCGTCGAGGAGATGCTGCACCTGGCGCTGGCGGCGAACCTGCTCAACGCCGTCGGCGGCCGGCCGCGGCTGGACACGCCGGAGCTGCTGCCGCCGCATCCCCGGCCGCTGCCGCACGGCGACCGCTCGCTGGAGTTGTCGCTGGTTCCCTTCGGGCCGCAGGCCCTCGACATGTTCCTGCGCCTGGAGCGGCCGGCGCCGCCCGGCGCGCCCGCGGAGGGCGACGCCTACGAGACGATCGGCCAGTTCTACGCCGCCGTCGAGGACGGGCTGCGCCGGCTGTGCGAGCGGTTCGGCGAGCAGGCGGTGTTCAGCGGCGATCCGGCCCGCCAGGTGAACGCCGATCACTTCCGGCACACCGCCGGGCGCCTGGTCCAGGTCGTCGACCTGGCTTCGGCGCTGGCGGCGCTGGAGGAGATCGTCGAGCAGGGCGAGGGCACCGCCCGCGGCGGGGTCTGGGACGGCGACCAGGACGTCTTCCACCCCGAACGCGAAGAAGTCGGGCACTACTACCGGTTCCAGGAGCTCAAGCTCGGCCGGCGGTATCAGCGGGGCGACACCCCGCGGTCCGGTCCCACCGGCGAGAAGATCTGGGTGGACCTGGCAGGCGTACGCCCGATGCGCCACAATCCGCGCCTGTCCGACCACCCTGCGGGCAGCGCGATCAGGACCGCGCAGGAGGAGTTCAACCACACCTACTGCGCGGTCCTGCACCTGCTGGAGCGGGCCTTCAACGGCAGCCCTCGGCTGCTGGGGGTCGCCACCGGCACCATGTACGGGCTCAAGGGCCAGGCCCAGGCCCTGATGCGGATGCCCGAGGAGGACGGCGCCACGGCCGGCCCCACCTTCGAATACGTGGCCCCCGAGCAGCGCCGGTGGAGCGTCGGCGACCGGCAGCGGATCGTCGTGCTGCCCAACGGCCCGTACCTCGTGTACGGCGGCGTCCCGCTCAGACGCAAACGCAAGATCGTCTCCGCCGAGAAGAACGCGCTGACCTGGAAGACCGGCCAGGCGCTGGAGACCGAGGACACCTACGCGCTGTGCCGCTGCGGCCACTCGGCCTCCAAGCCGTTCTGCGACGGGACCCACGCCGTGATCGGGTTCGACGGCACCGAGAACGCCGGCGTCCAGCCGTACAAGGAGCTGCAGCACGTGCACGACGGGGTGGGCATCTCGGCGCAGCGGGTGGGGGAGCTGTGCATCCACGCCGCCTTCTGCATCGGCCGCACCCGGCCGATCGCCGCGATGCTCGCCGACACCGACGACAGCGACGTGCGCTCCGACATCATGGGCCGCATCGACCACTGCCCCTCCGGCTCCTACAGCTACGCCCTCGGACGCGGCGGCGAGAGCATCGAGGCCGACCTCCCGCAGGCCGTCTCCGTCCTGGAGGAAGAGGACGGGCTGGCCAGCGCCCTGTGGGTGACCGGCAAGGTGCCGGTCCTGCGCTCGGACGGCCTGCCGCTGGAGACCCGCAACCGGATGACGCTGTGCCGCTGCGGCCATTCCGGCAACAAACCGCTGTGCGACGGCACCCACCGGGAGATCGGCTTCCGCGAGGACCCACCACCGTCCGGCGGCCATCGCCCGGAGCCCACCGGACAAACACCCAACACCGGAAAGGCACACCCATGAGCACCGCGGAGCAGCCCGTCATCGTCGACGCCGTCGCCCACGGGCGGGGCTGAAGGGAGCTCACCCTGGCGCGTGACGGATCGTCGGCCGGCGCTCAGCAGCCGCCGGCCGACCAGGAATCGAGGTGGACAATGTTGACGCAGATGCAGCGAAGGCACCGGTAACCATGCATGCCAAACCCCTGGAACAGGCGAACGCCCTCGAACAGGCCGCCTCCGCCTTCGTCGAACTGCGCCCGCGCCTGTTCGGCATCGCCTACCGGATGCTGGGCAGCGTGATGGAGGCCGAGGACATCCTTCAGGAAGTCTGGTTGCGCTGGCAGAACACCGACCGCTCGACCGTCGAGAACCCCTCGGCCTTCCTGGCGCTGGTCACCACCCGCCTGGCCATCAACGTCGCCCAGTCCGCCCGTTCGCGGCGCGAGGCCTACGTCGGGCCCTGGCTGCCCGAACCCGTCGACACCAGCATGGACCCCACGCTGGGCGCCGAACGGGGCGAGGCGCTCGAACTCGCCTTCCTGCTGCTGCTCGAAAGGCTCACACCGACCGAGCGGGCCGCGTACGTGCTGCGCGAGGCGTTCGTCTACCCCTACCAGCAGATCGCGGACATCCTCCAGCTCAGCCCGGTCAACGCCCGCCAGCTCGTCAGCCGCGCCCGCAAGCGGCTGACCGCCGAACGCCACGAGCCCATCGACAAGATCGAGCACAGGCGCCTGCTGTCGGCCTTCATCGACGCCGCCCAGACGGGGAACATCGCCACCCTCGAAGACCTCCTCGCCACCGACGTGGTCAGCTCCTCCGACGGCGGCGGCGTCCGGGGGGCGGCACGCTTCCCCCTGCTGGGCATCGAGCGCGTGACGAAGTTCCTCGCCGCGTACGCGCCGCGCTTCTGGCCCGGCGCCACGATGCGGTGGGTCGAGGTGAACGGCCGCGCCGGCGTGCTCGTGCCGCGCAACCGCACCGACGTCACCCTGCTCACCATCGAGGCCTCGCCGCAGGGCATCCACCACGTCATGTGGATCGTCAACCCGGCCAAGCTCGGCGCGTTCGCACGCTCCCGCGGACGCTAGACGCCGCCGCCTCCGCGACGGTCGCCTCACGCTCCACCTGCGGTGTCACATCAGGACCGGCTGCCCGGTCTTAACTGCCGACCGACACCGAAAGAACGGAGGACATCGTGCGGACGACCCCGTTGACCGGCTGCCCCACCGCCACTTCCCCGGCGTGGACGCAAGACAGGCCACCTTGCTCCCGGGCCCTGTCTGCCACCGGGTCTGCCACCGGGTCTGCCACCGGCGAGGGCGCCCGGACATGACCGACGTGAGCGCCGGGACGCTGGCGGAGATGCTCGACGAGCGCCGGCACCTGCTCGAGCTCGCCTTGTGGATGTTCGGCTCGGAAGTGACGGCTGAGCGGATCGTCCAGGAGACCTACCGCCGCTGGTACGCCCTCGACGACGGCGAACGCGCCGCCATCGCGGTGCCGCGGGCCTGGCTGACGCGGGTCGCCGGAGGCATCTGCCTGGAACTGCTCGCCGCCGCCAGCCACACCCTCAGCAGCCCCCCGGCACCCGGCCCGCCCGCCACACTCGCCCCCACAGCCCCCACAGCCCCCGCCGCCCCCACAGCCGCCCCCACAGCCGCGGCACCCCGGCCCGTCACCGGCCCGCCACAGCGGCAGGCCCCCTCGGCGGGGGCGATGCTCGCCAGGCACGACCGCGTCGCGCGCCGGTTCGCCGCGGCCTGCGACACGGGGGACGCGACGGCGCTGCGGGCGGTTCTGGCCGCGGACGCGATCGTCGTCAGCGACGGCGGCGGCAAGCTGCGCGCCCCGGTACGCCCCACCTACGGCGCGCAGGCGGTCGCCCGGTTCGTCACGGCCCTGCTGGCCGGCCAGCCGCCGGGCACCGAGCCGGCCGTCGAGTCCGTGAACGGCCGCACGGGCCTGGTGCTGCGCCAGGCGGGCCGGGCCGTGGCGGTGGTCAGCGTGAGCGTCGCCGGACCCGAGGTCACCGCCGTGTGGATCGTGCTGAACCCCGACAAGTTGCACAGCTGGCACCGTCCGTGACCAGCCGACCTTCACGCTGAAAGGCTTACCGGTGAAAGAACCGACATTGTCCACGGAGCACGACTACAGCGGCTCCACGTTCAAACCGCTCTACGTCACGCGCGTCGCCGTGAACGGCGGCAGCTCCGCCCACGGCCGGGCCAGCGGCCGGGCCGTCTCCGCCGACGGCGCCCTCGACCTGCAGCTGCGGATGCCCGAGGAGCTGGGCGGCGACAACCCCGGCCCGAACCCCGAGCAGCTGTTCGCCGCCGGGTACGCCGCCTGCTTCCACGGCGCGCTCAGCCTGCTGGCCCGACGGCACCTGCTCGACCCCGGGGCGATCACCGTGGAGGCGACCGTCGCCTTCGGCCGCGACCCCGCCGACGGCGGCTACCAGCTGAGCGCCGACCTCATGGTGACCTGGCCGGGAGTCGACCCCGACACGGCCGCCCCGCTGCTGTCGCAGGCGACCGCGCTGTGCCCGTACGCCAAGATGACCCGCCAAGGCATCCCCGCCACCATCAACCTCGCCCCCTGAACCCCCCTGAACCTCCCTGAACCCCCTCTGAGCCCCCTTTTGGAGTCTCCGCCCGCGGCGAACACCGCCGTTCTCATGTTTGAGGAGCGGTAGCACGATATGAGACCGTTCCGGGGTGGACACCCTGGAACTGCTGGAACTGCTGGCGCACCCGGTGCGGCTGCGGATCGTGCACGCGATGCACGGCGGGCGCGAGCTCACCACGGCGCAGCTGTGCGCCCGCATCCCCGACACCTCGAAGGCCATGATCTACCGGCACGTCGAGCTGCTGGCGACCAACGGGATCTTGGAGGTGGCCGACGAGCGGCGCGTGCGCGGCGCGGTGGAGCGCCGCTTCCGGCTACGCCTGGACCGGGTCGTCGTCGACGCCGACGCGGTCGCGGCGCTGTCGCCCGACGACCACCGGCGCGTGTTCGCCACCTCGATGGCCGTGCTGGCCGCCGAGTTCAACGCCTATCTCGACCGCGACGCCGCCGACCCGGCCGCCGACCTCGTCGGCTACCGGCAGCACGCCGTCTGGCTCAACCGCGAGGAGCTGGAGAACATGATCGACGGCCTGCGGCGCGTCATCCTGCCGCTGCTGGCCAACCAGCCGGCGCCGGACCGCGCGCAATACCTGCTCAGCCCGATCTTCTTCCCGGTCGAACAGCCACCCGCGGCCGAGCAAAGGTGATCTTTGCGGCGGGCCGGTCCTGCTGCTATCTTGTCCAGCGAAAGACACGTTGTTACAGGGACTCTTGAGGGAGGTGAGGATTGATGACCGTCGTGGTGATGGCCGCCATCCGCGGCACTCGGTCCATCCTCACGTTCCCGGGCCTTGGCTGACCTTTCCAGGCGCCGTCCCTGGCGCGGATGTGGCATGTCCCATCCGCCGAGGCCCCCTTTCCTGCAAAGGGTTCCATTCCGTTGTCTTTCCAGCATTCCCCAGATGATGGCCTGTCCGCGTACGGTTGGGACGCGGGACTCGAACAGTCCTTCGCCTCCCACCGCGCCGCCGGGCTCGTTCCCGCCCGCGTGGTCGGCGTCGATCGCGGCGCCTGCGACGTCATCACCGAATCCGGCCCGCTGCGGGCCGGCCTCGCGCTCCCGGAAACCCCGGACCCGCTCTCGTCCCCGTGCACGGGCGACTGGGCGGCGCTGCGCCACGGCCGCACACCCGAGCTGGTCGCGCTGCTGGCGCGGCGCAGCGTCATCGTGCGATCGTCGGCCTCGCGTTCCTCCTACGGCCAGGCCCTGGCCGCCAACGTCGACACGGCGGTCCTGGCCGTCTCCCTCGGCAGCCCGCTGAACCCCAGCCGGATCGAACGGCTGCTCGCGCTGGCGTGGGAGAGCGGCGCCCTGCCCGTGATCGTGCTGACCAAGTCCGACCGGTCGGCCGACCCCGGCCAGGCCGTGACCGCCATCGCCGAGTTCGCCCCAGGCGTGGAGATCATCACCACCAGCGCCGCCACCGGTCAGGGCATGGACACGCTCACCGCCGCGATCACCGGCACCGCGGTCCTGCTCGGCCCTTCCGGGGCGGGCAAGTCCACGCTGGGCAACGCGCTGCTGGGCACCGAGGTCCTGGAGACCGGCGCCGTACGCGCGCAGGACGGCAAGGGCCGCCACACGACGGTCCGCCGCCGTCTGGTCCCGCTCCCCGGCGGCGGCGTGCTGATCGACACCCCCGGCCTGCGCGGCGTCGGCCTCCAGGACGCCGGCGAGGGCCTGCGGCAGGTCTTCGCCGACATCGAGGAACTCGCCCGGCAGTGCCGCTTCGCCGACTGCGGCCACGACTCCGAGCCCGGCTGCGCGGTCCAGGCCGCCATCACCTCAGGTGATCTGAACGAGCGCCGCCTGGACAGCTACCGCAAGCTCCAGCGGGAGAACGCCTGGGCCGGCTCCCGCAGCGACGCGCGCCTGCGCGCCCAGCACGACGACCGCAAGAAGGCGATCACGCGCTCGCTGCGCGAGACCTACGCCTTCCGGGACCGGCAGCGCCGCTCGTGACCCGGGCGCGTCCGGCCACCACCCACCCCATGACCTTGAAGAAAGACGAGCACACCATGCCCGATACGTGGATCACCCGGCCCGAAACCCCGCAGGACATCCCCGCGATCCGCCAGGTCGCCCTCGGCGCGTTCCCCACGCCGCTGGAGGCCGACCTCATCGAGGCGCTGCGCATCGACGCGGCCTGGTCGCCCGAGCTGTCCATCCTCGCCCAGGCCCCTGACGGCGCCGTGGCCGGGTACGCGCTGCTGACCCGCTGCCACGTCGGCACCGCCCCGGCTCTGGCCCTGGGCCCGTGCGCCGTCCTGCCGCAGTACCAAAGGCAGGGAGCCGGCTCGGCCGCCATCCGCGCCGGCCTCCGGGCCGCCCGCGACAAGGGTGAGAACCTCGTCCTGGTGCTCGGCCACCCCGAGTACTACCCGCGCTTCGGCTTCACCCCGGCCTCGGCGTACGGGATCCGCCCCTCCTTCGACGTCCCCGACGAGGCGATGATGGCCCTCGTCTTCGACGCCACCCTCCCGGTGCCCGGCGGCACCATCGTCTACCCGGCGCCCTTCGGCGTCTGACCCGTACCGGGCCTGGCCAGGGATGCCCTGACCAGGCCCGGTCTTCTCCTCGCCCGGCTTTCTCCTTCGGCCCTCGGCGGGGATCCGCTGTCGGCGAATCCGGTCCGCTGTCAGTGAACCCCGCTGGGGGCCCGGTGGCCGCAGTGGTTGGGTGGCAGGATGGAGATCTTGGTTTTGGGCGGAACGGCGTGGGTGGGCCGGGAGCTGTCGCGGCAGGCGATCGAGCGCGGCCACCGGGTGACGTGCCTGGCGCGCGGCGAAAGCGGGCAGGTCGCCGGCGGAGCCAGGCTGGTGGCCGCCGACCGGAGTGACCGCTCGGCCTACGAGCCGCTGCTGGAGCAGGACTGGGACGCCGTCATCGAGGTGTCCTGGCAGCCGGGCTTCGTCCGTGAGGCGCTGCAGGCGCTGGGCGGCAGGGCCCGGCACTGGGCCTACGTCTCCTCCGTCAGCGCCTACGCCTCCCATTCCACCCTGGATGCGGACGAGTCCACGCCCCTGCTCGCTCCGACCGATCGCAGCCAGGCCGACAAGGACGTGTACGGCGAGGCGAAGTCCGCCTGCGAGCAGGCGTCCACGGCGGCCGTGGGCGAGCGCCTGCTGATCGCCCGCGCCGGTCTCATCGGCGGCCCCGGCGATCACAGCGGGCGCTCCGGCTACTGGGTGGCCCGTGCCGCGCGCGACCGGCAGGGGCCGATGCTGGTGCCCGACACGCCGGGCCTGGCGACCCAGGCGATCGACGTACGGGACCTGGCCGCGTGGCTGCTGGAGGCCGGGGAGGCGGGCCTCGCCGGCACCTTTGACGCCGTCGGGCCGGTGGTGTCGTTCGGGGAGTGGGTCGAGTTGTCCCGTGCCGTCGGCGGGCACGCCGGCCCGGTGGTCACCGCCGAGTCGGCGTGGCTGCTGGCCAACGGCGTGGCCGAGTTCATGGGGCCCGAGTCGTTGCCGATGTGGCTGGTGGAGCCGGGCTGGGAAGGGTTCTCGGCCCGGACCGGGTCGGCGGCGCGCGCCGCGGGGCTGCGTCACCGGCCCCGGGCCGACATGCTGGCCGACACCCTGCGCTGGGAGCGCGAGCAGGGGCTGGAGCGGACGCGACGTTCCGGCCTCAGCGCCCAGCGCGAGCGCGACCTGCTCGCGGCTCTCGGCTCTCGGCTGAGCGACGGCCCGCACGCGGCGGCTTCCACCGCGGGTTGAGGCTGTCGCGCCCTCTGTCGCGCCCTCTGTCGCAGCACGGCCGCAGCACCGCCGGACGGCAGGCGGCGCGAACTCTCCGGAGCCGGTTCAACGACAGCCTTGAAGCCATGAGTGCTGAGGAGTACGAACCCGGGGGAGCCCACGACGGCTCCCCCCGAACGACGTCCGACAGGGGCCTGCTGGGCCCGGCGATCGTGCTGGCCGGCGGGGTGCTGGTCGGCGCGATCAACATCTACCTGGCGGCGAGCCTGCTGCCGACCGCCGTGGCCGACCTCGGCGGCGCGAGCTTCTACGCCTGGAACATGACGATCTACCTCGTGGCCATGGTGGTCGCCACGATGCTCACCGGCCGGTTCCTGTCGCGGTGGGGGAACGTCGGCGCGTACCTGCTGGGCTTCGCCACGTTCACGGCGGGTTCGCTGGCGTGCGCGGCCAGCCCGGCGATGGCGGTCCTGCTGGCCTCGCGCGGCCTGCAGGGGCTGGGCGCGGGGCTGCTGTCCGGACTGGGGTTCGCCGTCATCCGGTCGGCGCTGCCGCCCCGGCTGTGGACGCGCGGCACGGCGCTGATGTCGGCGATGTACGGTGTCGGCAACTTCGCCGGGCCGGCGCTGGGCGGCCTGTTCGCCCAGCTGGGCTCGTGGCGGCTGGCGTTCGCGGTGATGGCGGCGGTTTCCGCGGGGTGCGGCGCGCTCGTGCCCCGCGTGCTTCCCCGCGTGCTTCCCCGCGTGCTTCCCCGTGTGCTTCCCCGCGGCGGGCGCGCCGAGCACGGGGGACACGGTGGGCACGGTGGGCATGCGGGTCCCGGTGGGCGCGGTGGCGTGCGCCCGCCGGTCCCGGCCGTGTCCCTGCTGCTGGTCACGGCGGCAGCCGCGGCCGTGAGCGTGGCGGCGGTGCTGCCGGGCACGCCGGCGAAGGCGGCCGGCATCGGGGTGGCGGTGCTGCTGGTGGCCGCCTTCGTCGTCCATGAGGGGCGCAGCGAGCTGCGGGTCTTGCCGCGTGCGGCCTACCTGCGGGGTTCGTCGTTGAAGTGGGTCTACCTGACGCTCGGGCTGCTGGCCTTCGGGGTGGCGGCCGAGTCGTTCCTGCCGCTGTTCGGCCAGCGGCTGGCCGGGCTGGCGCCGCTCGTCGCGGGGTTCTTCGCCGCGGCGATCTCGCTGGGCTGGTCGCTCACCCAGATCGCCGGCGCGTCGGTGACGGGCGTGCGTGCGGTGCGCCGCTTGCGTGTGCTCGGCCCGTTGCTGCTGGCCGCCGGCCTGCTCGTCCAGGGGCTGTTGCAGCGCCAGGACGCGCCGATGTGGCTGGTGGCGGTGTGGGTGCCGGTGCTGCTGGCCGCGGGGGCGGGCATCGGGCTGGCCTATCCGCACCTGTCGGTGGCCGCGATGTCCAGCACACGCGATCCGGAGGAAGGCAGGCGGGCGGCCGCGGGGATCGCCACGGTGACGAGCCTGTCGATCGCGTTCGGCACGGCGGTGGCGGGGGTCCTGGTCAACCTGGGCGGCGCTTCGATGCTCGACTCGGCGCGGTACGTGCTGTTCGGGCTCGCGATCATCTGCGCGATCGGCGCCCTGACCGCGCACGCTGCGAACCGTACGGACCGCTCGCCCGCGGCGGCTCACCCCCGTGAAGCCGTTACCCGCCCGTAGCCGGGTCCCTGCCCGGCGGGGGAGCGGCGCGCCGAGGGACGCGGGGGGTTGATGAACATCTCTGCGAGATCGTGCGCCAAGCCGCACCGCCCCTGATCAGCCAACACGGGCGGCGGGCGGCGGGCGGCCCGCTATGATCGGCGTTTTCGCCGAAAGGATATCCCCGCGAATACGCCCGGGCCCGGCGCCATTTACAGTGGCGCGCCGCCATGAAGTGGCTCTGCGAGCGGATGGCCGGGTTGCGGATGTTCATGAGCGCCCGGAGGCGCAGCGGCGCCGGGGCCGTACGGCCGTGCGCTTCCTGCCCTCCGGCCAGGTCGTGACGCCTCACCCGGACGGCGCCGGTCTTGCGGCCGTAGCCGCGTGGCTCTCGCCGGTCAGATCCGTTCGACGCTCCAGGTCACGTCGAACGGGATCAGGAAATCGAGGAAATCAGCCGGGCCGAAGGCCTGGGCCGGCGTGCGGGCACCCGTGGGGCCCGCGTCCATGACCAATCGGCGCGCGCCCTCCACGGCGATCACCGCGGTGAGCCGATAGCCGTCCGTCCCGGTGACCCAGCCGCGGGCACGGTTGCCCATGACGTCGGTGGCCTCGGCCGTCATGAGCCATCGGGCGGCTCTGCGAGCCTCTTCCTCCGGGACCTCGGGGAGGCTTTCGGCCACCTCAGGGGTCAGCCCTGAGAACACCTCCGAGACCTCGGCGCGAATGGCACTCCGAACGCGCCTGACACGCAGGTGACGAGGTGCCATGACGACCCCGGGAAGCGCGAAAGCCGACACTTGCGTCTCCTGCCGTTCACCGGGCACGGCGAGGACGGCACGGACGGCCGCTCCGCCGGCGGGATGCCCTGCTCCGCCGGCGTATTCGAGCGGGGCCTGGACGCCGAATCGGCCGTCAGTGGGCACAGTGCTGCCAGTACCTCGCTCAGGGGCCCGGCCGACGGACCGCCGTCCGAGCCCCTGAGCTGCGCAGCGCGCCGTGAGGCCGTCAGGCTGTCCTGGTGTCGGGCACAGTGCCGGGCTCGCCGTCAGACCAATCGGCTACTCCGGAGGCGCGGTGGTCGGTGCTGCCGTGGCCGGCAGCTTCGCTGCACCGGACCCACTGCCCGAGATACTCGCTGTCCGGGCGCTTCGTGGTGTCCCACGCCAGTTTCAGCGCACTGCAGCCCTCTCCGGGGGGGGGACCCATAGCCCCCGGCAGCGGGAACAGGCCTAGAGCGCCCAGAGCGGCGTAGACGAGCTGTTGGGCCACAAACCAATCCACGGAATACTCTTGGGCTTTGCCGATGAGGGCATTCCCGACGTGGATATCCTCCCGTTCAGTCAGTAAGCGCAGGGGCGGGGGAAGCGGGACCGGCGTGTCGGTCTGATCTTCGGACATGCCGTCACCATGGCATAGGGGCGTTGCCCCCGTCATCATGGCCGCTTCGCGGACGGCGCCCTTCCCCAGTCTCCTGCGTCGTACCTCGCTGGTCTGCCGCAAGCGGGGTTCAGAAACACGGCTCGATGCCCTCTGGGGATTCCGGGCCCATGCAGAGGGGATGAACGGCGGACGCGTCGGCCGATACCGCGCCACGGCTGCCGCTGCCGGGGAACGCCGACCACCTCCTGGTGATCACCGTACTTGAGGGAAAGGGCCGCGAGCCTTGCGCTTATGGCTGCCGGGTTCAGGACCGTGCCTTACAGCGGCGGGAAAAGCGAAACGGATCTGGCGTGCGAGATTGCCAGCGAGATTAGTTCAGGCCGGCTTGCTGTCGCGCGCGAGCCCTACGGCGCTGCTCTCGGATGATGGCCGCCAACTCCTCGACAGAGCGGCCACCCGGAACGTACGCGGCACGGGCGGCCTCTTCGGGGGACAGGGCGTCTCGGCGAGGACTCGCCCGCCGGCAGCAAACGCTTCGTCACGGGTTCTCACGATCAACACCGTCTCACATCACCAATCGTGCGCCGTCCGGGCGCACAGCGCTTCCCGCGCGGCGCCCATGTCCGGCTATTCCTCTACTCTGGGCCCGGAAGCGGCTGCGGCGGGAGGATTGAACGGTGGGCGAAGGTGCAGATACTGTCATCACCACCGAACTTTCATGTGTTCTCGAACGCATCACCTATGCCAACGAGGAGACCGGCTACACCATCGCCCGCGTCGCCACCGAGCGCTCGGGCACCGACCTGCTCACCGTCGTCGGCCCGCTGCTCGGCGCGCAGGTCGGCGAGTCGCTGCGACTGCTCGGCCGCTGGAGCTCCCACCCCCGCTACGGCCGCCAGTTCGAGGTGCGCTCCTACACCACCGTCCTGCCCGCCACCGTCCAGGGCATCCGCCGCTACCTCGGCTCCGGCCTGATCAAGGGCATCGGCCCCAAGATGGCCGAACGCATCGTCGACCACTTCGGCACCGACACCCTCGACGTCATCGAACAGCAGCCCCAGCGCCTGGTCGAAGTGCCGGGCCTGGGACCCAAGCGGACCAAGATGATCGCCGCCGCCTGGGAGGAACAGAAGATCATCAAAGAGGTGATGATCTTCCTGCAGGGCGTCGGCGTGTCCACCTCCATCGCCGTGCGCATCTTCAAGCAGTACGGCGAATCGTCCATCTCCGTCGTCAAGACCCGCCCGTACCAGCTGGCCGACGACGTGTGGGGGATCGGCTTCAAGACCGCCGACACCATCGCCCAGGCCGTCGGCATCCCCCACGACAGCCCCGAACGCGTCAAAGCCGGCCTGCGCTACACCCTGTCGCAGGCCGCCGACGACGGCCACTGCTACCTGCCCGCCCCCAACCTCGCCGCCGACGCCGTCAAGATCCTCGAGGTGCCCGCCGACCTCGTCACCACCTGCCTGGAAGAGCTCATCGAAGCCGAAGGCGCCGTCCGCGAGCCCATCCCGGCCGGCGACAACGTCGTACCGGCGGTCTACCTGCCGCCCTTCCACCGCGCCGAGAACTCCCTGGCCTCCGGCCTGCTGTCCCTGCTGCGCTCCGGCCACGACCGGCTCAAAGCCTTCGCCGACGTCGACTGGGAACGCGCCGAGACCTGGCTGCACGCCCAGACCGGCGCCGAACTGGCCGCCGAGCAGCGCCAGGCCGTCCGCCTGGCCCTGACGGAGAAGGTCGCCGTCCTGACCGGCGGGCCCGGCTGCGGCAAGAGCTTCACCGTACGCTCCATCGTCCTGCTGGCCCGCGCCAAACGCGCCAAGGTCATCCTGGCCGCCCCCACCGGCCGCGCCGCCAAACGCCTGGCCGAGCTGACCGGCCACGAGGCCACCACCGTCCACCGCCTGCTGCAGCTGCGCCCCGGCGGCGATGCCACCTTCGACCGCGACAACCCCCTGGACGCCGACCTCGTCGTCGTCGACGAGGCCTCCATGCTCGACCTGCTGCTGGCCAACAAACTCGTCAAGGCCGTCGCGCCGGGCGCCCACCTGCTGTTCGTCGGCGACGTCGACCAGCTGCCCTCGGTCGGAGCCGGCGAGGTCCTCAAAGACCTGCTCGCCGCCGACGACATCCCCCGCGTGCGGCTGACGCAGATCTTCCGCCAGGCCCAGGAGTCCGGCGTCGTCGTCAACGCCCACCGCGTCAACACCGGCCACCACCCCATCCTGCAGGGCATGAGCGACTTCTTCCTGTTCCCCTGCGAGGAACCCGAGGAGATCGCCGCCCTGACCGTCGACGTCGTCGCCCGCCGCATCCCCCGCCGCTTCGGCCTCGACCCCCGCCGCGACATCCAGGTCCTGGCCCCCATGCACCGCGGCGCCGCCGGCGCCGGCGCCCTCAACACCGCCCTGCAGGAAGCCCTCACCCCCGCCCGCGACGGCATGCCCGAGCGCCGCTACGGCGGCCGCGTCTTCCGCATCGGCGACAAGATCACCCAGCTGCGCAACAACTACGACAAAGGCGCCGCCGGGGTGTTCAACGGCACCGTCGGCATCGTCACCGACATCCGGCCCGACGAGCACAAGCTCACCGTCGTCACCGACGAGGACGAAGCCGTCGACTACGCCTTCGACGAACTCGACGAGCTCGCCCACGCCTACGCCGTCTCCATCCACCGCTCCCAGGGCAGCGAATACCCCGCCGTCGTCGTCCCCCTGGCCACCAGCGCCTGGATGATGCTCCAGCGCAACCTGCTCTACACCGCCATCACCCGGGCCAAGAAACTCGTCGTCATCGTCGGCTCCCGGCGCGCCCTGGCCCAGGCCGTACGCACCAAGGGAGCCGGACGCCGGCACACCGGCCTCACCCACCGCCTCTGACGGACCCTTTCCCAGGCACAAGTGATTGAAATGTGACCGAACTATCCCAAATGATTCCTCGTCTTACATGCATCAGCATTAAGGTTTTTGAGGTGCGTTTGGTGCCGTGGGGGAAAGGACAGTGTTGAACGTTACGCCCGCTTGGAGGAAGCCCGCCACCGCAGTCGCGCTGCTCACCGCAGCCACACTGACGGCCTCATGCTCATCGGGCACCACCCCCGGCGGCGGCAGCGGGGGAGCGGGCGCGCCCGAAGCCACCACGACCGCCACCCCCCAGGCCCCCACCGTCAAGATCAGCCCCGCCAAGGGCAGCGGCAAGGTCAGCCCCGAGAAGAAGGTCGTCGTCACCGCCGCCGGCGGCGCCCTCGACAACGTCACCGTCGAGGCCTCGGGCGAACAGGTCGAGGGCAAATACAACGCCGACAAGACCAAATGGGTCTCCAAGACGGCGCTCAAGCCCTCCACCGACTACACCGTCAACGCCACCGCCGGCGCCACCACCGCCACCAGCACGTTCACCACCGCCAAACCCGAACGCGCGCTGCAGATCGCCGACGTGACCCCCCACGCCAAGGGCGAGACCATCGGCGTCGGCGCCCCCATCATCGTCACCTTCAACCAGCCCGTCACCAGCAAGGCCACCATCGAACGCGCGCTGGAAGTCGAAGCGGAAAAGCCCGTCGCCGGAGCCTGGCGCTGGATCAACGACACCGTCGCCATCTACCGCACCGCCAAATACTGGCCCGCCCACCAGAAGGTCACCCTCAACGCCAACATCACCGGCATCAAGGGCGGCGACGGCCTGTACGGGGTCAAGGACTACACCGCCACCCTCAAGATCGGCGCCAAGCAGATCAGCAAGGTCGACACCAAAAAGCACATGATGTACGTCTACAAAGACGGCAAACGCGTCCAAACCATGCGCATCAGCGCCGGCATGGCCACCACCCGCGAATACACCACCACCTCCGGCGTCCACCTCACCATGGAACGCGGCAACCCCGTCCGCATGATCTCCCCAGGCCGCAAAAAAGGCGACCCCGGCTACTACGACGTCATGATCGACCACGCCGTCCGCATCTCCAACTCCGGCGAATACGTCCACGCCAAGGACAACGTCTGGGCCCAAGGCGTCCGCAACGTCAGCCACGGCTGCCTCAACGCCCGCCCCGACCAGGCCAGATGGTTCTACGACAACTTCCAGCGCGGCGACGTCGTCGACATCACCGGCACCACCCGCCAACTCGAATGGAACAACGGCTGGGGCTTTTGGCAGCTGCCGTTCAAAGAGTGGAAAAAAGGCAGCGCCCTGAACAACACCAAGGCCCGAACATGACCCACCCCCGCACCCTGCCGCGCATCCGCGAAGGCCGCGACGGCGACGTCCCCATCGTCTTGGGCATGTTCGACAGCGCCGTCGCCTGGCTCACCGCCCAAGGACGCACCGGCCAATGGGGCAGCAGCCCCTTCACCGGCAACGACCGCCGCACCCGCCAGGTCACCGGCTGGCTCGAACTCGGCGGCATGCGCATCGCCGAACTCGACGACCAGCCCGCCGGCTGCATCGTCGTCGGCGGCGCCCACGACTACGTCACCCCCGCCACCGAACCCGAACTCTACATCCAGGCCCTGGTCACCGACCGCCGCCACCACGGCCACGGCATCGGCCGCGCCCTGCTCGATTGGGCCGCCGCCGAAGCCGCCGAACGGGGCGTCGGCCTGCTGCGCGTCGACTGCTACGCCGGCGACGACGGTCGCCTGGTCGCCTACTACGAAAACTGCGGCTTCACCCGCACCGCCCCGTTCACCGTGGGGGAGTGGCCCGGCATGCTCCTGCACCGCCGCATCTGACCCCCCAACCTCTAGCCTGATCGCGGCGTCAGCGCCGCCGACGCCGCGATCAACCGCCGCACCCCGGCCCGCGCCACATCCTCCACCCGCCGCACCTTGATGTGCCGCGCCGTCCTGCCCGTACCCTCCAGCAACCCCTCATCGTCGTGCGCCACCAGCTCCACACCCCGCCCGAACATGAGGTTCACATACGCCCCGTGCAACGCGATCGCCGTGACCACCCCCCGATACGTGCCAGGCTGAAACGTGTACGCGATCAGCCGCGCCGCCGGATCCACCTCCACCACCGCGTCCGGCACGACCTCCTCGATCACCGCCCGCGCCGCCACCGCCAGCTCCCGCACCCCCGGAGCACACCCCGCCAGCACCCGTTCGACCTGCTCGTCCATAGCGGCACCCTAACCCCAGCCGCGCCCGCCCCCGGGTGCCCGCCTCACACCAGCGCCAGCTGCGCCGCCCGCGGCCGCCGCGGCCCCGCCTGCGGCGCCCCACACCCCATCCCGTACATCTGGCACAACTGCGCGATCTGCCCCGTGATGCGCCCCTCATAATCCGGCGACGGCAACCCCGCCCGGTCGTACAACTCCTCATAGCGCCCCACCAGCTGCGGATGCGCCTGCTCCAGCCACTCCAGATACCACGCCCGCGTGCCCGGCGGCAGCCGCAACACCACCGGCTCCACCCCCCGCGCCCCCGCCGCGGCGATCCGCCGCACCGTCGCACCCAGCTGATCGGCCGCGTCACTGAGCAACGGCAGCACCGGCGCCATCAGCACCCGGCAGTCCACCCCCGCCTCCACCAGCGCCGAGACCAGCTCCAGCCGCGCCTGCGCCGTCGGCGCGCCCGGCTCCACCGCCCGCCGGATCCGCTCGTCCACGAACGCGATCGACACCGCCACCCGCGCCCCGGCCCGCGCCAGCAACTGCGCATCCCGCAGCACCAGCGCACTCTTGGTGTAAACGGTGAACGGCACCGCCGCCTGCGACAGCGCCCCGATCACCCCCGGCATCAGCCGATAGGTCTCCTCAGCCGCCTGATAACCGTCACCGCTGAGCCCCACCGCCAGCTCCTGGCCGTCCCAGCGCACCAGCTCCGCCCGCAACCTGGCCACCACGTTCGGCTTGACCACGATCCGCGTGTCGAAATCACGCCCGGCATCCAGCCCCAGCCGCCCATGACCCGCGCGGGCACCGCAACCGCGGCAGGCATGGGCGCAACCACGGTAGGGAGACACAGCCCACCGCTGGGCGATGCCCGCGGTCTGCGGCACCCGCTCGATCACCGTGCGGGCCTGCAACTCGTAGAAACCCTCACGCACCACCGCACGCCGCTCGATCAGCGGACGCTCATCGGCGGCCTCGTCGACAAGCGAAAGCGCGTCCCAACCCACACCCACCAATGGAACACGCATTCGACAGCCTTTTCAAGCAGTTCCGCACAACCGCACCCGCCACATGACCGGATCCGGCCCCGCCGATAAAATGGCACGCACGTACCACTTTTCGTCCGGGAGACCCCCATGCCCTGGCTCCTGCTCACCCTCGCCATCGCCACCGAAGTCCTGGCCACCACCGCACTCAAACTCAGCAACGGCCTGACCCACATCGGCTGGACCATCGCCGTCGCCGCCGGCTACATCACCTCCTTCGCCCTGCTGTCCCAAGCACTCAAACAACACCTCGACATGGGCACCGCCTACGCCGTCTGGGCCGGCGCCGGCACCGCCGCCATCGCCCTCATCGGCGCCGCCTTCATGGGCGAGACCCTCACCCCACTCAAGATCGGCGGTATCCTGCTCATCATCGGCGGCGTCGTAGTCCTCAACCTCGCAGGTGGCCATTGAACCCGCACCAGGACCACACCCCAGACACACCAGCAGGGGAGCGGCACCACCCACCCGCCAGCCAGCCCACCGCCCCACCCGCCGCCCCGCCCGCCGCACACGGCCCCATCCAGGCCCGCGGACGCCGCCGCCGCGCCACCCTCCTGACCGCCGCCGTCGACCTGCTCACCGAAGGCGGCTTCGCCGCCGTCACCCACCGAGCCGTCGCCCACCGCGCCAACCTCCCCCTGGCCGCCACCACCTACTACTTCACCTCCCGCGACCAACTCCTCGCCGAAGCCTTCGCCCAACTCGTCGAAACCGAACTCGCCACCACCCGCACCTGGATCACCGGCCACGGCCTGACCGCCCTCACCGACCAGATCGCCACCGCCGACCGCACCCGCCAACTCGGCCTCTGGGAGCTCTACGTCCACGCCGGCCGCGACCCCGTCCTCCAGCAGATCGCCCGCCGCTGGACAGACGGCTGCGCCCGCATCCTCGCCGAAACCCTCCACCTCCCCGAGACCGACACCCGCGTCCGCCTCCTCTACACCACCCTCAGCGCCCTCTGGCTCGAACAAGTCGTCGAACAGCGCCCCCTCGACGAAGCCCGCACCCTGCTCACCCTCGCCGTCACCACCGCGAAAAACGCATTGCCGCCCCCCTGACCACTCCCTACACTTCCTCCGTGCTCAAACCCCTCTACCCGATCACCACCGGCCGCCTCCTGCTGCGCCCCTTCACCCCCGACGACCTCGACGCCGTCCACGCCTACGAATCGCGCCCCGACGTCGCCCGCTACCTCTACTGGGAGCCCCGCGACCGCGACACCACCCGCGCCTTCCTCGACAAGAGGACCACCCGCACCACCCTCACCGACGAAGGCGACGCCATCGACCTGGCCATCACCCTGCGCCACACCGGCCACCTCATCGGCCAGACCCTGCTCATCTGGACCAGCAGACAACACCGCCAAGGCGAGATCGGCTACATCCTCCACCCCGACCACCACGGCCACGGCTACGCCCCCGAAGCCGCCCGCGAAATGCTCCGCCTCGGCTTCCACGACCTCGACCTGCACCGCATCACCGGCCGCCTCGACGCCCGCAACACCGCCTCCGCCCGCGTCCTGGAAAAACTCCACATGCGCCGCGAAGCCACCCTCATCGACAACGAATACGTCAAAGGCGAATGGACCACCGAAGCCGTCTACGCCATCCTCCGCACCGAATGGACCCCATGACCGGCCTCATCCACCACCTCGCCCTGCGCACCGACTGGGACGACGCCCAGAAAGCGGGGGAGTACCGCATCTCCACCCTCGGCCGCACCCTCGACGAGATCGGCTTCATCCACTGCAGCCGCGACCTGACCCAGCTACGCGGCGTCCACACCGCCTTCTACGCCCACCTCACCGAACCCCTGCTCATCCTCGACATCGACCCCACCGACCTCGACATCCGCATCGAGAACGGCTTCCCCCACCTGTACGGGCCGCTGCCCATCACCGCCGTCACCGCCGTACACCCCTGGTAACCGGCAGGGGAGCAGCACACCACGGGGGAGCGGACCCCCACCTCAGCCCACCCACCCGCACAAAACCGGCCTCACACTCAGACCGCGCAAACCCCCACCCGCACGCCCCGGCCACCCGCACAATGATCCCCATGGACACCCGAACGGCCGCCCAACGCTTCGCCGACACCTGGCAACGCGGCTGGACCCACCACGACACCGCCGCGATCCTCACCCTCTACCGCGACGACGCCGTCCACACCAGCATGCCCTTCCGCCCCCCACACCAGGGCAAACACGCCATCGCCGACTACATCCAATGGTCGTTCACCGGCGAAACCGCCCCCCACGTCACCTTCGCCACCCCCATCGTCGACGGAGACACGGCCGCCATCGAATTCCGGGTCCACGCCCACGACAACGGCCGCCCCATCACCCTCGCCGGCTGCGTCCTGGCCCGCTTCGACCCCGACGGCCTCGCCATCGAGACCCGCGACTACTGGCACACCACCGACGGCCACCCATAACCCCGACCAGGCCACCGGCCACCCGCCACGAACCCCCCGCGAAACCGATCACCCCACAGCGATCAGCGCACCACCCGCAACGGCGTCACAACCTGCCGCACCGGCGCCGCAGGCGCCACCGGCACCGGCTCCACAGCCGGCTGCGGCCGCACCACCTGCTGGGCCACCTGCTGCGTCTGCTGCTGGGCCTGCTCCTCAGCACGCCGCTCGGCGCACCCGCCCGCGCAATAACCGTTCGTCAGAACGAGGCGCGCCCGCAGCGCCGTGTACGCCTCCTTACCCGTCGCGGGCACGACCCCCTGACACACCGGGCATAACACCGACTGGCTCCCCACGTGCTGCTCCTCTCGCGGCGCGAATAGCAGGACTTCCACTGTAAAACCACACCTCGCGTCAAGGACAGCGAATCCACAGAACGTCAAACTCTCCGTAAGCGCCCAGGGGAGCCCGCCCGACCCTCGCGCCGCACCCCGAAACCCCCGCTCAACCCCCGGAACCGGCCCCCGCCGCACCACCCGTGACCCCGCCGCGCCACCGGGAAAAAAATCCCATCAAACCCACCGGCCCCACCCGCCGAGGGGAGCGGTACACTCCTCCCGGAAACGGCTACTTGACATAATGTTCATTATCAAGCAACTGGCATGAACCGTCCGCGCCCGGGCAGGCGCCACACCATGCCTGCCCTGGAGATCACAACCCCCGGTCTCGTCTCACTCACAGCCGTGATCACCGCCCTGGCCATCTGGCTGATCATCATGGCCGCCCGGCTGACCCGGCACCCGCGCAACCGGCCCGGCGTCAGCGCCGGCCTCGTCGATCAGGCCCGCGAGCTCAAAGCGCTCGGCCGGCTGCAGGAAGCCGTCTTCCTGGTGCGCGGTGAGACCGGCATGAGCCAGCGCGCCGCCGCGCGCTTCGTCGACCGTTTGTGACCCCTCCCCACCCCGAACCCGAAAAATCATCCCATACCGAACAGAAGCTGAATTCTGTTTGGTATGGGATATGAGGTAGCAAACGGCACCTAAAGGGACGCGAGCCCTCAGACGCCCGCCGCGCCCCACGCCGACGCGCGCCCGCCCCCGACGGGGCCGCCACGGGCCGGTCATACCGGGACGGCACGTTCGCGAATTGCCGGCGAATGCGGCCCACTCCCCCGGGTTGGAGCTCCCGGATAGGGGTTTCGGTTGTGCTGTGACGCGTGGTTATGCGCCCATCACAGCGGATGTTTCGGGCAAAGCAGGTCAATTAGGGCTGGTCACGGCGGGTTTTTGTCAGGAAGCGTCACCAGGAGTGGACGATCCGTGTCAGCATCAAAGGTATGTATGGGCCATATGGGGCTGTCTTAAATGCGCGGGGCCGGAGGTAACGCCCCTCCCGCCGAGCGGTCCCCTTTCGCCCCTGAACTCCGTGTCGTTCTCGTTGCCTGGAAAGAAGTCCCCCGTTGCGTATCTTGCTGCTGTGCTCCTCCTTCAACGGCCTGACCCAGCGTTGCTGGCTGGAGCTGCGCCGGGCCGGTCATGACGTCGCCGTCGAGCTGGCCGTCTCGGAGCGGGCGATGGTGGAGGCGGCCGAGCTGGCCAAGCCGGATCTGGTGATCTGCCCGTTTTTGAAGGAGCGGGTGCCTGAGCAGCTGTGGCGGACGCATCGTACGGTGATCATTCATCCGGGTCCGCCCGGGGATCGGGGGCCGTCGTCGCTGGATTGGGCGATTTTGGAGGCCGTGCCCGAGTGGGGGGTGACGGCGTTGCAGGCGGTGGAGGAGATGGACGCGGGTCCGATCTGGGGGTATCGGACGTTCGCGATGCCGTCCGGGGGTTCTTCGGGGGTGCCGCGTAAGTCGGCGTTGTACAACGGGCCGGTGGCCGATGCGGCGGTGGAGTTGGTGGCGGAGGTGGCGGTGAAGGCGGCGGACGCGTCGTTCTCGCCGGAGCCGCTGGATTACCGTTCGCCGGAGGTGCGGGGGCGGTTGCGGCGGGCGATGCGGCACGGTGATCGGGAGTTTTCGTGGGAGGAGTCCACGGAGGAGATCGTGAGGCGGGTGCGGGCGGCTGATGGTGCGCCTGGTGGGCGGTCGCAGTTGTGTGAGGTGGCGGTGCGGGTGTTCGACGTGTACCGGGGTCCGGAGCTTGGGGGGCGGCCGGGTGAGGTGGCGGCGCGGCGTGAGGGTGCGGTGCTGGTGAACACCGGTGACGGGTCGGTGTGGGTGGGGCATGTGCGGTTGGAGCAGGAGGGGGCGGTCAAGCTTCCGGCGACGTTGGCGCTGGGTGATCGGGTGGCTTCGGCGCCGGAGCGTCCGGGGTACAGCGAGATCACGTATGACCGTAGTGACGGTGTGGGGGTGGTGAGTTTCGACTTCTACAACGGGGCGATGTCGACGGATCAGTGTCGGCGGTTGTCCTCGGCGTTGCGGTATGCGGTGGCGCAGGACACGAAGGTGCTGGTGGTGCGGGGTGGGGAGGCGTTTTCCAATGGCATTCATCTGAATGTGATCGAGGCGTCGCGGCATCCGGAGTTGGAGGCGTGGGCGAACATCAATGCGATCAACGCGGTGTGCCGGGAGATCGTGGGGTGTACGGGTCAGCTGGTGGTGACCTCGATCGGGGGGAATGCGGGTGCCGGTGGGGTGATGATGGGTCTGGGGGCGGATCGGGTGATCATCCGGGATTCGGTGGTGTTGAATCCGCATTACCGGACGATGGGGTTGTTCGGGAGTGAGTACTGGACGTATGTGCTGCCGCGGCGGGTGGGGGCGGAGGCGGCGCGGCGGTTGACGCGGCAGGCGTTGCCGGTGGGTGCCGTCGAGGCGGTGGAGTTGGGGTTGGCGGATCGGATGCTGGGGGGTTCGCGGCTGGACTTCGAGCGTCGGGTGCTGGAGTACGCGGAGCGGCTGGCGGTGGATCCGGGTTATGATCGGCTGCTTGCCGGTCGGCGGCAGGTTCGGGAGGTGGATGAGCGGCGTAAGCCGTTGGATGCTTTCCGGGCGGAGGAGTTGGCCGAGATGAGCCGGGACATGTTCGAGGATCGGCGTGAGTTCCGGGCGGCGCGGCGGGCGTTCGTGCACAAGGTGCGGGCGGAGGCGACTCCGGAGCATTTGGTGCGTCTTGGTGAGTTGTCCGGTGTGTCGGCGCCTGCTGGGGCTGGTGCATCTCATATGTGAGATATGGTCTCGTGTTGTGTCAGATGATTACCTTGTACGGATCGGCCGGTTGATCCGGGATGCGCGACAGCATCGTGGTTGGACGCAGCTGCAGCTGGCGGACGCTCTGGCGACGTCGCAGAGCGCGGTCAACCGGATCGAGCGCGGCAACCAGAACATCAGTCTTGAGATGATCGCCCGGATCGGTGAGGCGCTCGACAGTGAGATCGTCTCGCTGGGGTATGCGGGGCCGATGCATCTGCGGGTGGTGGGCGGTCGCCGGTTGTCGGGCAGCATCGATGTCAAGACCTCGAAGAACGCGTGTGTGGCGTTGTTGTGCGCGTCGTTGCTGAACTCGGGGCGGACGATCCTGCGCAAGGTGGCGCGGATCGAGGAGGTCTACCGGATCCTGGAGGTGCTGGCCTCGATCGGGGTGCGGGCGCGGTGGATCAACGAGGGCAGCGATCTGGAGATCGTTCCTCCGGCCCGGCTGGAGCTGGAGGCGATGGACACGGAGGCGGCGCGCCGTACCAGGAGCGTGATCATGTTCCTGGGGCCGTTGATGCATCGTACGGAGCAGTTCCAGATCCCCTATGCGGGGGGTTGTGATCTGGGGACGCGTACGGTGCAGCCGCACATGTCGGCGCTGAAGCATTTCGGGCTGGACATCACGGCGACGGGCGGGTTCTATCACGCGCGGGTGGATCGGGGGGCGGCGCCGTCGCGGCCGATCGTGTTGACCGAGCGGGGTGACACGGTGACGGAGAACGCGCTGCTGGCGGCGGCGCGGCACGACGGGGTGACGGTGATCCGTAACGCCTCCTCCAACTACATGGTGCAGGATCTGTGCTTCTTCCTGGAGGAGCTCGGGGTGCGGGTGGAGGGGGTGGGGACGACGACGTTGACGGTGCACGGTCTGGCGGACATCGAGCGGGATGTCGACTACTCCCCCTCTGAGGATCCGGTGGAGGCGATGAGCCTGCTGGCGGCGGCGGTGGTGACGTCGTCGGAGCTGACGATCTGCCGGGTGCCGGTGGAGTTCCTGGAGATCGAGCTGGCGGTGCTGGAGGAGATGGGCCTCGACTGTGATCGGGGCGGGGAGTACGCGGCGGCCAACGGTCGTACGCGGCTGGTGGATCTGACGGTGCGGCCCTCGAAGCTGGTCTCCCCCATCGACAAGATCCATCCGATGCCGTTCCCGGGGCTGAACATCGACAATGTGCCGTTCTTCGCGGCCATCGCGGCCTCGGCGCAGGGTTCGACGTTGATCCATGACTGGGTCTACGACAACCGGGCGATCTATCTGACGGAGCTGACGCGGCTGGGGGCGTCGGTGAAGCTGCTGGATCCGCATCGGGTGCTGGTGGAGGGGCCGACGCGGTGGCGTAGCGCGGAGATGATGTGCCCGCCGGCGTTGCGGCCGGCGGTGGTGGTGCTGCTGGCGATGATGGCGGCGGAGGGCACGTCGGTGCTGCGGAACGTGTACGTGATCAACCGCGGGTATGAGGATCTGGCTGAGCGGTTGAACGCGTTGGGGGCGCGTATCGAGACCTTCCGCGACATCTAGGCCCACGGGCCCGGCCTCCCGGGCTCGTGTCCGGGTGCGCTGCTCTGCGGCGGGTGTTTCTGTCGGTGGGGGCCGCTACCGTCGTGCTTGGGTGTTCGTGGCGCGAGGGAAGGGGTGGCCGGTGCGGCCTGCGGAGCTCGACCGGTTGACGGTGGCGGAGGCGGGTGACCGCTATGTGGAGCTGGTGCGGGCCAGGACGGTGACGGGGGCGTTGTCGCCGTCGACGGCCGAGGTGTATGCGCGGGATGTGGCGACGCTGGTGGAGTTGGCCGGCGGGGATGTGGTGCTGGACGATCTGACGGGCGCTGATGTGGATGCGCTGTTGTTGGCGTTCGCCCGGCGGCCTGATGGGCGGCTGCGTGCTCCGAGCGGGGGGCAGTCGCCGTCGTCGCAGGCGCGGTTTCGGCGCTCGATCTCGGCGTTGTTCAAGCATGCGACGCTGGCGGGGTGGGTGCAGCTCAATCCGATGACGGCCTCGACGGTGACGTCGAAGGAGCGTGGGGGGTTGCGTCCGCAGCGGCGGGCGTTGACGCGGGAGCAGGCGCAGGGGTTGATCGGGGCGGCGCGCACGCTGGGGGATGCTCCCCCGCCGGAGGGTAAGCGGCGGGATCAGCGTACGGAGTTGCGTGATGCGGTGATCGTGCTGTTGTTGTCGACGGTGGGGCCGCGGGTGTCGGAGTTGGTGCGGGCGAATGTGGAGGATTTCTTCACCAACGACGGGGTGCGCTATTGGCGGATCTTCGGCAAGGGCGGGCGGACGCGGGATGTGCCGTTGCCGGATGACGTGGCCAGGGTGTTGCAGGAGTATCTGGCGCAGGGGCGGCCGGCGGTGGCCGACAAGGCGTTGCTGTTGTCGTGGCGGGGGCGGCGGCTGGCGCGGGGGGATGTGCAGGCGGTGATCGATCGGGTGCAGCAGCGGGTGGATCCCGATCAGCGGCGTTCGGTGACGCCGCACGGGTTGCGGCATACGACGGCGACGCATCTGCTGGCCGATGCGGTGGACATGGATGCGGTGCGGCGGGTGCTGGGGCACAGTGATCTGTCGACGCTCGGGCGGTATCGAGATGAGCTGCCGGGTGAGCTGGAGGTGGCGATGCGTGCTCATCCGCTGTTGCGTGGCCGGTGAGGGCGGGGGCCCACCTTCTGGCGGGATAACAATACCGGTATTTGTATCCCTGGGTATAGAGTGGGTGTCATGGTAAGACCTCCGCTGACCCCCGAGGAGCGGCTGCGTGGCGAGCAGCTCGGCTTGGTGCTGCGCCGGGCCCGTGGCGAGCGCAGCATCGTCGAGGTCGCCGCCGCGGCGGGGATGTCGGCCGAGACCCTGCGCAAGATCGAGACCGGCAGGATCGCCACACCGGCGTTCTTCACGATCGCCGCTCTGGCCGACGTGCTCGGCATCCCGCTCGACCACCTGGCCACGCGCTCCACCCCCGCCGCCACCTGAGCCGGGGGGTTCAGTGGTGTAGGGCGGTCTGCCCCTTCATGCGCCTCCCCGGGGTCGCGCACGGCGTACAGGCCGGTGACCGATCCGCCGTCGAGGCGTGCGGCGATGACGGCGTCGCGCTCGCCATCGCGCTCGCCCTCGAGCCGGACGATCAGCGCCGGGCAGCCGTTGCCCTGGGCCGGCTCCAGCGAGGCCGCGGCGCCGAACCTGCTCGGGCCCGGCGGCCAGGGGCCACCGTCTCGGCTCCCACGATGGGCGCGAGCGCGGCCTGCACGACTCCCCCGGCCTCGCCCAGGAGAGGACGTCAGGGGCGAGGATGCCGAGCAGGCGTCGCGGATCGCCCGACTCGACGGCCGACCGGGGCGGCCGGATCATCGGAGCCCTGCCGCCCGCGACCGCAGCAGCGGTCTGACCGTCCGAAGTGCGTACCTGCAGTCTTCAGGCACGCCCGGTTGCGGTTGGCGGATCCGAGCCGGTGTCCTTCATCGGCGTGCTGAGCGTTCGGGGCCTCGGCGCCCGCGCAGCAGTCGGCCGCCGAGCAGGACCGCGCAGGACCCGACGGTCAGCAGCCCGCCGGCGAGGAAGGTGCTCCGTACACCGGCGAGCGGCAGGACCAGTCCCCCAAGCGCGGCGCCGGCCGCGATGCCGGCGTTGTAGGCGCCGGAGTTCGCTGCGAGGGCGATGTCCGTGCGGCCCGGGGCGCAGTGCAGCATCGCGTTCTGCGTGGTCATGAACACCGGGTCGAGAGCGCCGCCCATCAACACCAGGAACAGCACCGCCGCCACCGGATGAGCGCCGAACGCGTACAGGCCGAGCATGCCCACCGCCTGCGTGGCCACGGCGCCGGCCAGCGCGGACTGCGGAAAGAGGAAGGGTCTGTGCGGCGGCGTACAGGCAGGGCCGCCTCCGCCTCGAGATCGAGATGGACCTTTCTACCCTCCATGGGTTGAGGATAGGGCCTGCCGTCGACGATCGGGCGGGCCTTGAGAGACAACCGCGTGGAACGCGATGGAACGCAGAAAGGGAAGAACTATCAGCAACTCCGGGCCGCCCCGGCTGAAGGAGCCATCCCATGAGCGCTATCAACCGTTCCCCGATCCGCAGGCTGGCGATTGTCTTATCGGCCGCGGCCACCACCGCCGTCTTCCTGGCGAATCCCGCCTCGGCCGAGCCGAATCCCGTCAACGTGTGCAACAGCGGCAGCGGCTTCGTCATGTGGTTCAGCCTCGACCGGATACAACTCGGCGGGGACATCAACGTCCACCTCGGCATCGACGTGGCCATGAGCCGCGAGGAGGCCCAGGCCATCATCGATCATCCCGGCGAGGAGTTCTCCGCCAAGGTCATCGGCCAGGACCCCGCCTTCGACAACAGCCTGGTGTCGGTGCCGGTCACCTGGAGTACCGCAGGGGACAACGGACTCTCGGCCGAGTTCGACATGGTGGCGACCTGGAGCCAGCTCAATGAGGACGACGGCTACATCGACGACCTGTTCGGCCGCATCGTGCTGACCAAGCCCAACGGCCAGAAGCGCACCTTCAACTCCACCACCATCCACGGCTACTACTGATCGCGGCCGCGCCGCCGGAGGTGTACGAGGCCACGCTCGCGCCCCCGCGAGCGACTGGCTGGATACCGACCATCCGACGACGCCAATGATGGGCGGCCCCGACCACTCCGACACCCTGATCTTCTGCGACGACATCGCCGGCGCCTGCCGGTCGGCGAGGATGAACACCAGGTTGCGGTGCACGCGTCCAGGCCTCCACCGCCAGCGCGCCTCGGGTGTGTCCATCGTCGGGTCCTGTCCGGCGGCTCCCACCGTGTCACACGCACGAGATGCCGCTCCCCTGCGCCCTGTGACACCTGTGGCGGGTGGCGCACGTCACATCCGCGCGCTGTCACAGGGCCCGGGTCGCCGGCATCTTCATGGTCGTCAAAGGCCGCGCGGACGATCCGCGCGGCACGTTGTTCCGTGAGTGAGGACGAAGTCATGGGACCCCGTTTCGACCTGTTCGCCAACGAGCTCGGCGCCAAGATCGGCAAGCGGTTCGCCGGTGTGAGCCTGGCGATCGAGCAGTCGTCGCTGTCCAAGAGCACGGTGGAGCTGGTGAACCTGCGCGTCAGCCAGATCAACGGCTGCGGTTTCTGCGTGGACTTCCACACCAAGGAGCTCGCGGTCGCCGGGGAGAGCGCGGTGCGCGTCAACCTGGTGGCCGCCTGGCGTGAGTCGACCGTGTTCACCGATGCCGAGCGGGCCGTGCTGGCGTTCGCCGAGGAGGGCACCCGGCTGGCCGACGCCCACACCGGCGTGTCGGATGATACCTGGGCCCGGGTGCGTGAGCACTACGACGACGACCAGGTGGCCGCGCTGGTCTACCTGGTCGCCATGATCAACGCGGCCAACCGGCTCGGCGTGATCGTAGGCAACCCGGGAGGCTCCTACGAGCCCGGCATGTTCGCGAACCTGTCGAGCTGATCGGCAGGCGATCCCCGGCCCGGCTTTACTTGGCCTGGGCCGGGGATCGCGCACCTTCCGCCCGGGATGGGCCCCGGCCCCGGAGCGGGGTTCGGGCCCTTCGCCGTGTCGGCCGCCGTGTCGCGGCCCGGGCCGGTTGAGGATTGGTTGCGTGCGGTTGGTGCCCGGTGGGGTGCCGATCATGGCCTGCCGCATTTCCGAGCTCGTGATCGATTGCCGGGATCCGCAACGGCTGGCGGCGTTCTGGTGCGAGGTGCTGGGTTTCGTCGTGCTCGGCACCGACGACGACGGCGCGGTGGAGATCGGACCGTGGGAAGGTCCGGCGGATCGCAGCCGGCTCTGGTCTTCAGCCCCACCACCGAGCCCAAGGCGGGCAAGCTGCGGCCGCACATCGACGTCAACGCCACCGACCGCGATCAGGACGCCGAACTCGAACGCCTCCTTAAGCTCGGGGCGCGCCGGGCCGATGTGGGGTGCCGGTAGGAAACGTGTCGGTTGGGCGGCGCAGCGGCTCTGTGGCGACGGCGATGATCCAGCAGAACCCTGCCAGCAGGGCGAGGTGCTCGAGCAGACCAGCCGGAGCGGGTCGCCAGATGCCGAGCGTGTCGAGGCGGTAGGCGATGCCGGCGGCGAAGGCGAAGATGATGACGAGAGAACCTGAGGTGCGCAGGTAGCGGGCCCAGGCGCGGCTGGAGGCGCCCAAGCGTCGGGCGAGGACGAAGGCGGCGCCGCTGAGGCCCGCGAACAGGGCGAGCCCGGCCGCCTGGTGGACGCCTCCGGCGGGGGTGATGCCTTCCGGCTGTCCGGGCGGGTAGCCGAGGGCGGGGTCGGTGGGCACCAACCCGGCCACGGCCAGGCCGACGGCTGCGGTGGCGATGAGGGCGGGTCCCCAGGTGGCGCCGCGGCCGACGCGCAGGGCCCGTCGCAGGCCGATGGCGAACAGGCCCAGAAGCAGGGCGCCGAGCAGGAAGTTGGCGGTCTGCAGCCAGGCGCGCTCGCCCGTGCCGAGCTGGCTGGCGCCGTGGTGCCACAGGCTGTAGCCGGGGCGGGTGGCGCCGTCGGCCCACAGCACTACCGGAACCAGGACACCGGCGGCCAGGCCGCAGCGCAGCAGCCATGGGGTGGACATAGGGAAGCCCTCCTTGTTCTCCGCGACGTGCGTCGCGGGCCGACCAGACTTCCCGGCTCACCATCTTGTTGGATACACGGACTTTAGCTCATACTGAAACTCGAGAAAAGAGGGGGTTCGTGTGGCCGATGACGAACAACTGCTGGAATGGGCCGAGCAGGTCGCCATGCACCTGGCACGCGATGGCGTGCCACCGATCGCCGGGCGGATCCTGGGCTGGCTGATGGTCTGCGACCCGCCGGAGCAGTCGGCCGGCCAGATCAGCGCCGCCATCGGCGCCAGCCGCGCGTCTTTGACCATGAACCTGCGGCTGCTGACCGGCATGGGCTTCCTCACCTGGAGGACCCGGCCGGGCGATCGCACCATGTACTACCGGATGGCCGACGACGCCTGGCAGGCGGTGGTGCGACAGCAGGTGGCGGGGATCGCCTCGTTCCTCGACATCACCCGCCAGGGCCTCGATCTGCTCGGCCCCGACGACGAACGGGCCGCACGCGTCCGCCAGGCGCACGCCACCTTCGCGTGGATGGCCAAGGTGTTCGAACAGGCCCCACCGCTGGACAAGGAGGATTCATGACCGGCCACGCGATCGTGATCGGGGGCGGCATCGGCGGTCTGGCCGCCGCCGTCGCCCTGCGCCGCATCGGCTGGCAGGTGGATGTGCTGGAGCGCGTGCCCGCCTTCGGCGAGGTGGGCGCCGGCTTGTCGCAATCGCCCAACGCGATGCGCGCCCTGGCCGAACTCGGCCTGGCCGAACAGGCCGAAGCCGCGAGCATGCCGACCTGGGCCACCCACGCCATGCGCCTGCCGTCAGGCCGCCACCTGATGCGCGCCCCCACCGGCCAGAACCCGCCGCTGCGCGCCTTCCGCCGCGCCGCCCTGCATCGGCTGCTCCGCCAGGCACTGCCCGAAGACGTGGTGCACACCGGCGTCGAGGTCACCGGCCTGGCCCAGAACTGCGAGAAGGTGACCGTCACCCACACCGCCGGCCGGCAGGACGCCGACCTGGCCATCGGCGCCGACGGCATCCACAGCCTCACCCGCCGCCTGCTGTGGCCGCAGGCCCCCGGCCCGCGTTTCCTCGGCTACACCGCCTGGCTCGGTCTGGCCGACACCTCCGTCCCGGTGAACGGCAGCATGACCCTGGGCCGTGGCTGCTACTTCCTCATCCACCCCGTCGCGCCGGGCCAGGTCTACTGGGCGCTGGGCACCACCGCCGACCAGAGCGGCGTCCGCTTCGACGACGAACTGGAACAAGTGCGCCGGCGCGTCGCCGGCTGGCACGACCCGATCCCCGCCCTCCTGGAAGCCACGCCGCCCGAACAGGTCGCCCACCTCGACATCCACGATCTGCCCGATCTGCCGGCCTACACCAGCGGCCGGATCGCCCTGCTCGGCGACGCCGCCCACGCCATGAGCCCTGATCGCGGACAAGGCGCCGGCCAATCGATCGAAGACGCCGTCGTCCTGGCCGCCACCCTCGCCGGCAACGCTCCCGTACCCGCGGCGCTGGACGCCTACGATACCCAGCGCCGGCCCCGCACCCAGGCCACCGCCCGCAACGCCCGCCAGGCCGGCCTTCAAGTGATCAACGCCGGGTCGACCACCCACGCCCTGACCGCTCTCGCCCTCCGGCTCACCCCCTCAACGCTGTGGGCGCGCCTGGCTCCCCGCACACTCGGCCCCCTGTGGGACTGGACACCCCCGACCCTGCCGGTAACGCCTGACGCGCTCCCCCATAGCTGAGCCGCCGAGCCACCCCGAAGGCCGAGCCACCCCGAACCGCCGGAAAACCTTCGCGCGCTCCGGCCCTCGCGAAGCTGCGCCGCCAAGTCCAGCAGGTGGCGCAGCGAGCGAGGGGCGTACGGTCAGGTCAGGTGCGACTTCGGGGTCAGCTCGTTCCCGGCCGGGTGAAGCCCATGGGGGTGCGGCTGTAGGGGGCGATCTTGACCTCGGAGCCCGGTCTGGGCGCGTGGATCATCGTGCCCTTCTCGGGGTCGAGCACGATGCCCACATGGTCAGCGGTGCCGTCGCCGTTGTTGTCGAAGAAGACCAGGTCCCCGGCCTGCACATTGCCCTCGGGAATGCGCGGCCCGCGCAGCCACTGGTCGTGGGCGACACGGGGGATGGAGGTCCCCGCGGACTCGTACGCGCGCAGGGTCAGCCCGGAGCAGTCGAAGGAGCCGGGCCCTGTCGCTCCCCACACGTAAGGGTCGCCGAGCTGCTTGAGGGCGTAGTCGATGACGGACTGGGCGCGAGGATTGGGCGCCAGGCTGTGGGCGTTCGGCGGGACGGCCAGCGAAGGCGCGCCCCCGCCCCCGCCTGCGCTGCCGCCGCCTGCCCCGTTGCTGCCGTTCCCGATGCCGCCGCTGGTGGTCGGCGCGCCGTCGCCGTTGTAGGACGCCAGTTGTGTCTTCGGGGTGTGGGGCCGGAAGTCCGGGTCGGGGATCCAGCTCGTCCCGGACTTGTTGCCCGGGACGAAGTCCTGATCGCCGGGAGCGGGGATGCCGGTGAAGAACCGCACATCGCCGAGGTGCTTGCCGATCTCATTCGTGGCCTGGCCGAGGGCCTCGCCCGCCTTGTCCGTGTGCACCTTGGCCCGTTCGAGGGCGTTGGACACCTGGGACCTGATGCTCGTCATCGAGATCGTCGTGCTGTCTGGGTCGCCGCGCTGCTCGTCCAGCCAGGCGCGTTTTTCCCGGTAGAGGGCCTGGACCTCGCCCTTGGCCGTCTCAAGGGCCGTACCGGCGGCATCCAGCTTGCCGGCGCAGCTGGTCAGGGCCTCGCTCAGGGCCGTACCGGACTCGGGATATCTGGCCATGTACTTGGCGAAGTTCTCGGCGGCGACGCCGCTCCAGGCGCTGTCGACCCTGTTGGCCGCGCGTTTGATGACGCCGCTCTCCGTGGTCAGGTCGCCGGCCAGGGTTCGCCATTGTCCCGAGATCTTGGAGATCTGGGCCTGGTCGCCGCTCAGGCTGTCGATGACGCGCTGGATGGGGTTGAGGTACTGGTCCCAGATGTCCGTCACACCTGCTCCGTCCGGGGAACGGTGGGGAGGTCGGCCTTGCGGACGTTGTCGACGACCCGGTGGATGGCCGCCTCGACCTTGATCAGGTTCTGCTGGGCATGGCGTATCTCGGCGTCGATCTTCACCTCGAAGTCGTTGACGGCCTTGGTGAGCTTGCTGGAAAGGTCCTCCAGGTCGCCGAAGCAGGAGGTGCTGACGCTCGTGGGACCATCCTCGGCCGCGCCCTTGAACTGGTTCGCGACTCCCTTGGCCTTGGTGGCGCACTCCTCGAGCGTGTCGAAGTAGATCTCAAACCCTGCCACGTGAGTCACGCCTCTACTGTCAGATCAACATCAATCGCCCGACAATCTAACACCCTTGACCTTTTGTCCGGCCGCGTCTTCGGGGGCCGGGTGTCGTGGTCAGAGCTCTTCGCGCACGCTGCCGTCGATGACGAGTTCGGAGCCGTTGATGTCGGGCGCCTTCCCGGAGGCCGGGAACAGCACCACGGCGGCGATCTCGCGTGGTTCGGTGATGTGGGACGGGCCCAAGACGGTGGGCAGGGAAACGGCGATGATCGCCTCCTCGTGCCCGGCTGGGCTGGTCACCTACCGGCGTCAAGGGCGTGTCGTCCGTTACCGGCCGGCCTCACCTGTGGTCGCCGGTCTCGTCGGGAGTCTGACCGCGCTCGCCGGTGACCAGCCCGGGCCCGGACCCACCGCTCAGGGCATCTCGAGGGCGTCCTCGGGAAGGGTCGGCGTCTGCCACAGCGTGTGCGCGGGCGGTGACCAGTCGGAGGCGAAGGGGCCCTGGCGGGTCTCGATGAGCGCGACGACCTCCTCGCGGGCGGCGTTGACGTGGCGGTGTACGTGGTCGTCGATGAGCCCGAGCCGTCTGCCGTGCCGGTATTCGTCCTCGTCCTTCCAGTGGCGGCGCGACAGGTCGGGTTCGACGATCAGGTCGAGCAGCAGGTCGAAGGTGTCGATGCCCAGGCGGGTGCGCGCTTTGGGCAGGTCGAAGTCGATGTACCAGGTCAGGGGCCGATGCTCGGCGTCGAAGAACTGGCGGACGGTGAAGTGTTTGCCGATGCCGTACCAGCTGCGCGTGGTGGTGTCCCGCCAGGTCCACCAGCCGAGTTCCCACCGGCCCGAGGCCAGCTGGGCGATGGTGCGGTCCCGGTTGCTGCCGCCGTTCAGGATGGAGGTGATCCAGGTGGTGCAGGCGAGGCTGCGCAGCCCCGGCCAGCCGGCCACCACGAGGTACTCGTCGGTGTCCTGCAGGACCCGGTACGGCGTGGCCGACCACACCTTGCCGTTCCAGACGTGGCGGCGCACCGCCGTGGCGCCCTCGTCGAAGCGTTTGCCGGCTGTCATGCTGCCGATCATGTCAACGGCGGGGCGGATCTGTCACGATCTTGGTTATGGGGCGGGTGGGCATCGACGCGGGCCGGTTGACGTTTGAGGCCGTTCGGCCTCAACGATGAGGCCTCGCGGCGCGTCGCGCGGAAGGCCGGGTTCGTCATGGAGGGCACGCTGCGTAAGCGGTTGGTCCGTCGGGGTGAGCGGGTCGGCGCGTGGGCGGGCTCGCTGCTGGGGGAGGCGAGCGGGGCCGGTGTGCGCGGCGCCGGTGGGGGCTGGTGCAATGGCGGGCATGACGGTAGTGCGTTCGCTGGTGTTGTTCGCGTTGGCGGCCCTGTTCGAGATCGGCGGGGCGTGGCTGGTGTGGCAGGGGGTGCGGGAGCAGCGTGGGCTGGTGTGGGCGGGCGCGGGGGTGATCGCGCTGGGCCTGTACGGTTTCGTGGCCACGTTGCAGCCTGATGCGCATTTCGGGCGGATTCTGGCCGCGTACGGCGGGGTGTTCGTGGCCGGGTCGCTGCTGTGGGGTGTGGTGGCCGACGGGTTCCGGCCGGACCGGTGGGATGTCATCGGGTCGCTGGTGTGCCTGGCGGGCGTCTTGGTGATCATGTACGCGCCACGGGGCTGACGCCCGGTTTGCCGTGTTTTCCGGACCTCCCGGTACCGACATACGGGTGAATAGGTACCTATATGGGGATTTACCCCCTCTCCCCGGCTGGGGGGTCGGAGCGAAGCTAAACGTGTCATAGAACACACATGCGCCGACACGGGGAGGAGACGATACACGTGCCAGCCATGTTGCAGCCGCGCATCGAGCGCGGCACAACGGAGCAGCAACCCGCGCTGCGGCTGCTGTCCTGGAACGGGCTCCTGGCCATGGGGGACGGCCTGGCCGTCCGCGCCGGGTGGGCGGGACAGGACCGCGCCGTGTCGTGGCTGCTGTCGGCGCGCCCGTCGGCGGTTCCGGGAGCGCGGCGCATGACCGCCGTCCGGCTGGCCGACTGGGGGCTGCACGAGCAGGCCGAGACCGCCGATCTGCTGGTCGGCGCGCTGGTCGCCAACGCCCTGCGGCACGCGGGCACGCGGATCAGGCTCTCGCTGTGGGTCGAGGACGGGCTGCTGCGCTGCGAGGTCGAGGACGACAGCCCGCTGCCGGCCGCCGTCGCCCGCTGCCGCGCGGCCGCACAGCGCGCGCACGACCCGGTGCTGGCCCGGCTGGCCTGCTGCTGGGGGGTCGCCGGCAAGGTCGTGTGGTTCGAGCTCGTCACCGGCGAGCGCTCCTGCGAGCAGCACGCCTGACCGGCCCGGGCGCCCGTACCTAACTAAAAGCGCCCAAAGCGCCCCGCAAGCGCCGCAACACCGCCGTAGCCACCGCCTGAAAGGGCCGCAGCCACCGGAAAGGCCGTACCGGAAAGCCCGTACGGCGTCGACGGAAAGGAATGACGCATCGTGCGCCAGACAAGGATCCGCGTCTCCAAGCGCCCCACGTGCCGCCCTGCCCAGGGTGTGGACCTGCGGACCCCGTCAGGGCGGCCGCTGCCGTACTGACACGCTCAAGACGGCCGTGAACCGGCCTTGCCCCTGAAGCCGGTTCCCGGCCCCCTCAGCCCCCCAAGTGCCCGTCAGCGCGGGCCCGCTCCCCCACCCACACCGCGATCTGCGCCCGCGAGCTGAACCCCAGCTTGGCCAAGATGTGCTCGATGTGCCCCTCCGCGGTCCGCTGCGCGATCACCAGAGACGCCGCGATCTCCTTGTTCGTCATCCCCTGGGCGACCAGTTCGGCGATCTCCCTCTCCCGGCGCGTCAGCGGCGCCGCCTGCCCCTGCCGCTCGGCCGCCTGCTCAGGCCTGTCCTCCTCCAGCGCGCAGGCCAGGGCCTCCTCCAGCGGCATGCGGGCCCCGCGCCGCACGGCCGTCTCGAACGCCGCCTCCCCCAGCGCCTCGCGCATCGCCGCCTCGCACTCCTGGTGGTAGCGGGCAAGGTGCCCGAACCCCGACAGCGGCGCCCCGGCGCAGTTCCACATGGTCTCCAGGACGCCCAGCAGGCGCGCGGCCCGCTGGTGGCGGCCCTGGCCGGCGGCGATCCAGGCCAGCACCTCGATGTTGACGCCGACGCCCAGCGGGTCGCCCAGCGCCCGGTTGAAGCCCAGGCTCTGCTTCTCCAGCTCGGTGGCCCGCTCCAGGTCCCCCTGCCGCCACACCTGCACGCCCAGCGCCATCATCGTGTACGCCCTGTGCCAGCCCTCCCCGCTGGCCTCGCACTCGGCCAGGCACTCCTCGCCCGCCGCGATGGCGGCCGAGGAGTCACCCAGGAACGAGTGGGCGAGCGTCAGCCGGATGAGCGACAGCGCGATCCCGACCGGGTCGCCGGTACGGCGGTGGCGGGCAAGGGCGTCCCTGTATAGCTCGATCGCGGCTTCCGTTCGCCCCTCGTACATGGCCACCATTCCGCAGAACAGGGCCACGTAGGCCAGGACCGGCTCGTCGTCGAGTCTGTCGCCGAGCCGGCGGCTCTCCTCCAGCATGGCGGTGGCGGCCGGGATGTCGGCCTGGATGATCGCCAGCCAGCCGCCGGCCCACAGCGCGCGGGCCCGTACCCGGCTGGGCTCGGTGTCGGCGGCCAGCGCCTGCTCCAGCCAGCCGCGCCCCTCAGCCAGGTAATAACTGGTGATCCAGTGATACAGCAGGTCGCCCGCCATGCTCAGCCCCTCGCGGGCCTCGCCCGGGGTGCTCATCCAGCTGTCCAGGGCGGCCCGCAGGTTGGCATGCTCGCGCTGGAGCCGGGCGAACCAGGCCACCTGGCCGGGCCCGAACAGCTCCGCCCTGGCCCGCGCCGCAAGATCGCGGTAATAACTGCGGTGCGCTCGCTGCAGGCCGGGCTCGCAGCCGGAGTCCGTGAGCCGTTCGCGACCGTACTGCCGCAGCGTCTCCAGCATCCGGTAGCGCACGCCGCCCGGATGGTCTTCTCGCATCAGCACGGACTTGTCCACCAGGCCGATCACCAGATCGACCACGTCCTGCGGGTCGATCCCGTCCTGGCCGCACACCGCCTCGGCCGCCTCCAGGTCCAGGCCCCCCGCGAACACCGAGGCCCGCTCCCACAGCAGGCGTTCTTCTTGCGAACATAGCGCGTAACTCCAATCGATCAGCGCCCGCAGCGTCTGATGGCGGGGCAGCACCGCCCTGGACCCGCCGGTCAGCAGGCGGAAACGGTCGTCGAGCCGGTCGAGCAGCTGCCCGGCCGACAGGGCCCGCATGCGCACCGCCGCCAGCTCGATCGCCAGCGGCAGCCCGTCCAGCAGGCGCACGATGCGGGTGACGACCTCCCGGTTGTCCTCCACGACGGAGAAGGACGGCAGGACCGCGCGGGCGCGTTCGGCGAACAGCCGTACCGCGTCCTGCCGGACCAGCCTGTCCAGCGGCACCTGCGCGTCCGGCAGCGGCAGCGGCGCCACCGGCACCGCCTGCTCGCCGGCGATGCCCATCGCCTGCCGGCTGGTGGCCAACACCCGCAGATCGGGCGCCGCCCGCAGCAGCGCCTCGCTCAGCACGGCGCACTCGGCGATCAGGTGCTCGCAGTTGTCCAGGATCAGCAGCGCCTGCTTGTCGCGCAGGTGACGGGTCAGCACCCGCATCGGGGTGCCGCCGGTGTGGTCGCGGATCTCCAGCGCCTCGGCCACGGCCTGCGCCAGCAGGGCGGGGCCGTCCAGCTCGGCCAGCTCCACCAGCCACACCCCGTCGCGAAAGGCCCGCCGCACGTCCTGGCCGACCCGTATCGCCAGCCGGGTCTTGCCGACGCCGCCCATGCCGGTCAGCGTGACCGCCCTGGAGGCGGACAGCAGCTGTTTGACCTCGGCCACCTCGTGCCGACGCCCCACGAAACTCGTCACCTCGGCCGGCAACCCGCCGTTGGGCCGCCCTCCGTAGGTGCTGGCAGTCACCGCTGTCATTGGCGCCTTCCGCGACGCGGCCGGCGCTGCCGTCGGCCCGCATCCCACGTCGTCGCCCCCAGGTTATGTCCCGGCCGTTATCCCAGACGAGCACGGTCAAGAACCCACAACAAGTTTTGGCCATCGCATGGTGCAACGGCGTCTCGACCTTGACGGGAGAACGCTCCTAGCGTGGAGGAAAGGAGAGGGGCGAGCCATGTTCATCCAGGTCATCGAGGGCCGGGCGATCGACGCCGGCGACGTGCGCGAGGCGTTGCAGTGGTGGGCGCGCGAGCTTTCGCCCCGGGCCGAAGGCTGGCTGGGCACCACGGCCGGCGTCACCGGCGACGGCCTGTTCGTCGGCGTCACCCGCTTCGCCACGCGGTCGGCGGCCCACCGCAACAGCGACCGGCCCGAGCACGGGCAGTGGTGGATCGAGACCGCGAAGCTGTTCGCCGGCGAGGTGACCTTCCTCGACTGCGACGAGGTGTTCGAATACCTGGGTGGAGGGTCGGACGCGGCAGGGTTCGTCCAGGTGACGCAGGGCAGGGTGCGCGACCCCGGGCGGGTGCGCGAGCTCGTCCGGCTCAGGCAGGAGGAGCTGGCGGCGTCGCGGCCGGACCTCATCGGCGGCACCGCCGCGCTGTACGGGGACGGCGGCTACCTGGAGACCGTGTACTTCACCGGTGCGGCAGCGGCGCGGCCGCCCGCGATGGGACAGCTGTTCGCCGGGGACCCGGACTTCTTCGAGCTGCGCGAGCCGTGGCTGTACTCGCCGCGGTAGCCGCGCCGGCGGGTGTTCACGCATGGACCAGGGCCGGCACGGGCAGCTCGAACCGGACGACCTTGTCGCAGGCGTCCTGCAGCCCCCACTCGGCGAGCTGGATGCGCGCCGCGGCCCGGCCCGCCGAGCGTTCCTGGGGCGTGAACGTCCACGACGCCAGGGCGCTCATGCCGCGTGCTCCAGGGCGGGGACGACGCTGCGGCCGTCGGGCAGCAGTTCGCCCGTGTCGTCGAAGAAGACCACCCCGTTGCACAGCAGTCCCCATCCCTGTTCGGGGTGGTAGGCGATCAGGCGCGCGGCCTGGTGGGCGGTGGAGTCCGCCGGAGGACAGGGAGGCTGGTGCGTGCACATGGTGCCGGTTCCTCCGTTCCTGGCATCCAGCTGCTTTTCCGTACGCTTCCAACGTGCCGTACATCACACCCCAAGAAGAGGTGAAAAATACCTATATAGGTACTTATGTCCGGCACGTGCGTAGCCCCCAGGGAGACGTCAGACCGTCAGAGCCTCCCGGCCCTCGTCCCACCGCCACCGCACATCCCGCCCGCTCAGCCGCACCCCGCCGATCCAGCGATCGACCCCGTTCAGCCGCACATGATCCTCCTCACCCGCCAGCACCCGGGCACCCGCACCGGTCAGCCGCAGCACGGTCCCCGGCCCCACCGGGCCCTCCGCGGGCCGCAGTTCCAGCAGCGGGCACTCGGCCCGCGCCAGCCGCTCCATCACCGAGAAACACCACGTATCCCCCTGAAACGGGCGCGCCTCGCGGGCCGAAGCCCGCACGAACACCTCCCCGGCACCCGCCTCCTCCTCCGACTCCGCGGCGGCGACCGCGGCCAGCACCCGCCGCTCGGTCAGCGACAACCCGTCACGCGTGGACGGATACTCCCGGCTCAGACGCTCGAAAGCCTCCCCCACAAAACGCAACTCACCCGAACGCGCGGCCGCCACCGCCGGCAACCCCCGCGGCGTCGGCGCCCGGAAAGCCGCCCACGCCCGCGTCGCCAACTCCAACGCCGCCGGAGTCAGCCGCGCACACGCCCGCGTCGCCGGCAACTCCCGCAACTGCTCGGCACGCAACTGCCCCAGCCCACCGAACCGGGCGATCCCAGGATGCTCCCCGATGCAGATCAACGTGACACGCTCGGCCGGCACCCCCAGCCCGGCCAGCCGGGCCAGAACCTCCACGATCTGCAACTGGTCATACAGATCGGCCTCGAACCACAGCACATACTCACCACCCCGGTTGGCCTCCACCGCGGCGTCGCGCTCCAGGAACATGCGCAACCCCTCCCCGCGGTCATCCGCGCCCGCACCGGCCAGGAACGCCGCCCGCACCCGCCGCAGCTCAGCAGGCCCCACCGCGGGCACCGGCCCCTCATGCAGCACATCCCGCCAGTACACCACCCGCCGGGCCAGCCCCGTCCCCGCCAGATCGGTGCAGTCACCGTTGCTGATGTGCAGCGCCTGCGCCATCCACTCCTCAGCCGGGACACCCTGCCCGCCCAGCAACCGCAGGCGCGCGACCGCGTACGACTCACCGGTCCTGGCCATACGGGCACGCACCCGCCGCTTGAAATCCGCCTGCCTGGTCATGAACATCTCCCGCGCCCCAACCGCGCGTCCCCCGGCGACCAGCACGGCGGGCGCACGACCAACCGGCAGATCCTCCGTCCGAGAGGTGAACCTCCCTTTACCTCCTGAAAGTGACCCGGCCGGGGCGAGTCGCCGGAGGTTGGGCGCGGACGGCCGCCACAGCCATGCTAACCCCGGCCCCCCGGCTCACCACACCTCGACGCCCACCCCGACCGTACGCAGCCGGCCCAGAATTCATGACTCCTCCAAACAGACCATCAGATGCGTGACAAGAAGCTCAGGCGAGGTCACCGCCGGATCCGACACGTACACCTCCCGCATCGGCCCCCGCACCGCACACCGGCGCTCGGCACACCAGGCCAGCACCGCATGCGCCGTCAGCGACATCTGGTCATAAGGCCCCACATGCGTCGCACACGCGAACCTGCCCCCCGGCAGCACCCGCACCTGCGCACCCCCACCGGACTCCCCCACCCCCAGCACCGCGGCCACCTCCACATCGAACACCTCGCCGAAGTCCACCGGGAACAACCCGACCAGCCGAACAGGACCCCCACCCACCAGCCCCACCAGCCGCGCCACCGCCAGCGACGTCGCCCGCCCCACATCCTCAGGACCCGCCGCCCGCTCGGCCACCACCGCCACCCGCACCGCAGGCTCCTCCACCACCCGCACCGGCGCCGACGGCAACCCCTGCGCCATCACCCGCTCCAGCGACGCGAGCGTCCGACGACGCCGCGCCAACTCCGCCTCCAGATCCTCCCGAACCCCCTCAAGCGCCTGCGCCCCGCCCGACAACACCTCACCCACCACCGCCAGCGGCACATCCAGCGACCGCAACAACCCGATCGACAACGCCACCCGAGCCTGCGACGCCCGGTAATAGCGATAACCCGTCACCGCATCCACATACGCCGGCGGCAACAACCCCAGCTCGTCATAGTGACGCAACTGCTTCACACTCAACCGCCCCAACCTGGCGAACTGCCCGATCGGCAGCAACTCCTCATCCACGCCCACCAGCATGGACCCTCCCACCGAGGGAGAGTCCACCCCCATACATGCCCTTGCAGGTATATAGCCGAACAGGTATGTTAACGAACCATGCGCTTCGACGTGCTGGCAGAACCCACCCGCCGCCACATCCTCGACCTCCTCCTCCAACGCCCCCGCCTCGTCAGCGAACTCACCACCCACCTCGGCCTCACCCAACCCGGCACCTCCAAACACCTGCGAGTCCTCCGCGAAGCCGGCCTCGTCACCGTCCGCAAAGACGCCCAACGCCGCTGGTACGAACTCCGCCCCGCTCCCCTCGCCGAAATCGACGCCTGGCTCACCCCCTACCGCAAACTCTGGAACCACAGCCTCGACCGCCTCGAACACCACCTCGACACCATGGAAGACGACCAATGAACGAAAACCTCACCATCCACCCCGACGGCCGCACCACCCTGCGCATGCAACGCCGCCTGCCCCACCCACCCGAAAAGGTCTGGCGCGCCATCACCCGACCCGAACACCTCGCCCACTGGTTCCCCGCCGACATCACCATCGACGGCGACCACATCAGCTACGGCTTCGGACCCGACGGCCGCATCACCGAGAACAACCCACCCCACCTCTACGCCCACACCTGGGGCGACGACGAACTCCGCTGGGAGATCCACCCCGACGGCCCCCACGCCAGCATCCTCACCTTCACCCACACCTTCACCGACCACCACGGCGCCGCCAGCTTCGCCTCCGGCTGGCACACCTGCCTCATGGCCCTGCTCAACGTCCTCGACCAACGCCCCGTCCAGCAACCCGCCGACAACCAACCCGCCGAATCCGCCCGCCTCCACGAGGACTACGTCGCCATCCTCGGCCTGGTCCCCGCCACCACCCACAACGGCGACGTACGCGTCGAACGCCAGCTCACCCGCCCCGCCGAAGACGTCTGGCACCTGCTGGGCGGCCAGGACGCCACCATCGGCGACCCCCCGCCCGCCCCCTTCACCGCACCCGGCCTCCAGCCCGGGCCGGTCACCCGGGCCGAAACCGCCAAACTCCTCGAATACGACACACCCACCGGCCCCGTCCGCTGGGAGCTCACCCAGGGCACCGGCCAGGGCGCACGGCTCATCGTCACCCACACCGGCGACACCACCACCCTCGACGCCTGGCGCATCCGCGTCGAGGAACTGGCCGCGGCCCTCGTCGGTTTGTGATTGTCCGGGGTGAGGATGATCATGCAACCACCCTCGCCCTTTACAATGTAGATCAGTAAGCTTCGAGGCCGAGGGTCGCCGCTGTCAGCGCCCGCGCCCGCCCCGGCACCATCAGCAGGTCCGTCGAATCCGACAGCTGATCCACGCACCCCACCACCGGCAGGCCCTTGATCACCGGGTCCGACACCGACTCCAGCAACGCCTGCGCGAACCGGTCCCCGCCGATCACCTCGAACGGCCGGTCGAAGAACCCCCGTACCCGCTCATCCAGCCGTTCGGCCAGCGCCATCCGGTTCTGCAGCGCCGCCACCCGCGCGTACGCCCCCGACAGCCCCTCCTGCCGCTCCCGCCAGGAGCGCGCCGCCACCGCCGTCCCCAGGCACTCCCCCAGCTCCGTCGAGCCCGGCATGCGCGCCAGCGCGCTGCCGAGCCATTTCGCGTACGGCGGGTAACGGCGCCGCAACAGCAGCGCCAGCCGCATCACCTCCCGCGCCAGCCGCGCCCCCACCACGGCCGAGCCCAGCTCATCGCCCACCTCGCCGCTCCGGCCCGGAAACGGCTCCTCCTGCGCGATCCGCCGCCACTGACACGCCAGCACATACCGCCACACATCTTCCGGATACCAGCGCAACGCCGCCCGGGCCGTCTCCAACCCGCCCCCCGGAACGGCGGCCTCCAGCCCGTCATGGAACACCTCGCCCCGCGTCACCTCGGCCAGGCTCTGCCACGGCGCCGACAACCAGTCCAGCAGCGACACCCCCGCACGCGGATCGAACCCCAGCCGCCCCACCAGCCACGACCCCAGCTCCGTCACCGCCACCCCGGGCTGCACACTGCCGTGGTAGCCGAACACGGTCGGAAAACCGCCGAAACGCTCCGGCAGGCCCGCCTCCACCCTCGCCCGCACCTCGGGCGCGGTCCCGGCCGCCACGAACACCAGCACCCGCGGCCCCCAGTCATGGTCGGCCGAGCGGGCCGTGTCGAACTCCAGCACCTCCGACCCCGGCCCGATCAACGCCGCACTGTGCGCGACCCCGGACACCAAAGGCGCCACCACCTCGCCGTAGAAGGCGCGGGACAACTCAATACCAGGTACAAAATCGGACATCACGCCGTCAACTCTGCCCCAGCGCCGCCCGAACCTCACCCGAATTTTCCGCCCGCCGGCGCGCCCCTCACCCGGCCACGCGGCAGGCCAGCACCCGCCGGCGCCGGTAGCCGATCCGCTCGTAGACCGTGACGGCCGCCACGTTGGCGTCGTCCACCATCAGCGCCGCCCGCCCGTAGCCGGCCAGCAACTCCCGCGAGGCCCACCGGCACACCCGATCGGCCAGGCCCCGCCCCCGCAGGGCCGCCCTGGTGGCCACCCCGGCCAGCAGCCCCACGCTCGGCGCCGACCAGGCGTCGGCCGCCACCGCCGCCAGCTCGCCGCCGACCCGCACCCCGGCCCAGCGCCGCACCCCGGCCAGACCGGGCACCGCGTACGACTCGGGCGCTGCGGCCGCCAGCAGCGCCGCGACCTCGGTCTCGGCCTGCGGCTCCAGCCAGCCCACCCCGCTGACGGCTGGGCCGGCGGCCGGGCCGTCCAGCGCCGGCAGGCTCATCCAGGAGAACGTCCCGGACTCCCGCAGGACCTCGAGCTTGGCCGTCACCTGGCGCATCAGCTCCAGCTCTCCGAACGGCCGGTAGGAGGACCCCAGCTCGGCCAGCGCGTACCGGACCAGCTCAACGGCGTCGGCGGGCTCGCCCCACACGCCCAGCCGGTCCCGGCGCGAGGCCCCGGGGCCGGCGGCCACCACCGCCCCGCCCAGCGCCCACGCCCGCGCCCCGCCGCGCAGCCCCTGCGCCGCCCACACCAGCAGGTCGTCGTCCCCGCACGCGGCGCGCACCTCGGCGTCGTGGCGTAACTCCCGGATCGTCACAGCCCGTTCACAAGATCGCGCCGGGCCGGTACGCCGCCGCCTCCGGGTGCGCCGCCACGACCTCGCCCACCCGCTGGGAGAGCGCCTCCACCTGGTCGGCCGCCGCCCCGGTGAACGACACCCGATCGGCCAGCAGCACCTCCAGGTGGGCGCGGTCCAGCGGGAAGCGGGTGTCGGCCGCCAGCAGGTCGAGCAGCTCGTTCCCGGCGCCGCGCGAGCGCATCGCCAGCGCCGCCCCCACCGCGTGCTCCTTGATCAGCTCGTGCGCCGTCTCCCGGCCCACCCCGGCGCGCACCGCCGCCATCAGCATCTTCGTCGTGGCCAGGAACGGCAGGTAGCGGTCCAGCTCGGCCGCGATGACCGCCGGGAAGGCGCCGAACTCGTCCAGCACCGTCAGCATCGTCTCCACCAGCCCGTCGAAGGCGAAGAACGCGTCCGGCAGCGCCACCCGCCGCACCACCGAGCACGACACGTCACCCTCGTTCCACTGGTCGCCCGCCAGCTCGCCCACCATCGAGGCGTAACCGCGCAGCACCACGGCCAGGCCGTTGACGCGCTCGCAGGAGCGGGTGTTCATCTTGTGCGGCATCGCCGAGGAGCCGACCTGCCCCTCCTTGAACCCCTCGGTGACCAGCTCGTGCCCGGCCATCAGCCGGATCGTCTTGGCCAGCGACGACGGCGCCGCCGCCAGCTGCACCAGCCCCGTCACCACCTCGAAGTCCAGCGAACGCGGATAGACCTGCCCCACGCTGGTGAAGCGGTGCGCGAACCCCAGGTGCGCGGCCACCCGCTCCTCCAGCTCGGCCAGCTTGCCCCGATCCCCGCCCAGAAGGTCGAGCATGTCCTGCGCCGTGCCCACCGGACCCTTGATCCCGCGCAGCGGGTAACGGCCGATCAGCTCCTCCAGCCGCCGGTAGGCCACCAGCAGCTCATCGGCCGCCGACGCGAACCGCTTGCCCAGCGTGGTCGCCTGCGCCGCCACGTTGTGCGAACGCCCGGCGACCACCGTGGCCTCGTGCTCCTCGGCCAGGCTCGCCAGGCGCGCCAGCAGCGCCACCACCCGGTCGCGCACCAGCAGCAGGCTGTCGCGGATCTGCAACTGCTCGACGTTCTCGGTCAGGTCGCGCGAGGTCATCCCCTTGTGCACCTGCTCGTGACCGGCCAGCGCGTTGAACTCCTCGATGCGCGCCTTCACGTCGTGACGCGTCACGCGCTCACGCGCCGCGATCGAGTCGACGTCGACCTGCTCGACCACCTTCTCGTAGTCGTCGACCGCGCCCTGCGGGACCGCCACCCCCAGCTCGGCCTGCGCCCGCAACACCGCCAGCCACAACCGCCGCTCAGCGATGATCTTGTACTCGGGGGACCACAGGCGGGCCAGCTCCGGCGAGGCATAACGGGAGGCCAGGACATTCGGGATACGCGGCTTGGACGTCACGTCGGACAAGTCTATTCACCCGCCCGCACCCGCACGGCACCAGGCCACACCGCCCGGCCGCACCGCCCGGCCGCCGACGACGCAGGCCGGCGTCAGGCGCTCACGTACCCCGCCAGATGCTCACCGGTGACAGTGGAACGCGCGGCCACCAGATCGGCCGGGGTGCCCTCGAAGACGATCCGCCCGCCGTCGTGACCCGCCCCGGGACCGAGGTCGATGATCCAGTCGGCGTGCGCCATGACCGCCTGGTGATGCTCGATCACGATGACCGACTTGCCGGAGTCGACCAGCCGGTCGAGCAGGCCGAGCAACTGCTCGACGTCCGCCAGGTGCAGGCCGGTCGTCGGCTCGTCCAGGACGTAGACGCCGCCCTGGTCGGCCATGTGGGTGGCCAGCTTGAGCCGCTGCCGCTCGCCGCCGGACAGCGTCGTCAGCGGCTGGCCCAGGCTGAGGTAGCCGAGCCCGACGTCGGCGAGCCGACCGAGGACGGCGTGCGCGGCCGGCGTGCGCGCCTCACCGGCGCCGAAGAACTCCCCGGCCTCCGACACCGACATCGCCAGCACCTCGCTGATGTCACGGCCGCCGAAGCGGTGCTCCAGCACCGAGGCCTGGAACCGCTTGCCGTCGCACTCCTCGCACGGGGCCGCCACGCCGGCCATCATCCCCAGGTCGGTGTAGATGACGCCGGCGCCGTTGCAGGAGGGGCAGGCGCCCTCGGAGTTGGCGCTGAACAGCGCCGGCTTGACCCCGTTGGCCTTCGCGAACGCCTTGCGGATCGGGTCGAGCAGCCCGGTGTAGGTCGCCGGGTTGCTCCGGCGCGAGCCGCGGATCCCGCTCTGGTCGATCGAGACCACCCCCGCGCCCTTGGGGATCGACCCGTGCACCAGCGAGCTCTTGCCGGAGCCGGCGACGCCGGTGACGACCGTCAGCACCCCGAGGGGGACGTCGACGTCGACGTCGCGCAGGTTGTTCGCCCTCGCGCCGCGGATCTCCAGCCTGCCGGTGGGCGTGCGGACCGTCTCCTTCAGGGCCGCCCGGTCGTCCAGATGGCGGCCGGTGACGGTGCCGCTGGCCCGCAGCCCCTCGACGGTGCCCTCGAAGCAGACGCTGCCGCCCGCCGTACCGGCGCCCGGGCCGAGGTCGACGACGTGGTCGGCGATGGCGATCATCTCCGGCTTGTGCTCCACCACGAGCACCGTGTTGCCCTTGTCCCGCAGCCGCCGCAGCAGGGTGTTCATCCGCTGGATGTCATGGGGGTGCAGGCCGATGGTGGGCTCGTCGAAGACGTAGGTGGTGTCGGTCAGCGAGGAGCCGAGGTGGCGGATCATCTTGACCCGCTGCGCCTCGCCGCCCGACAGCGTGCCCGACGGCCGCTCCAGCGACAGGTAGCCCAGCCCGATCTCCACGAACGACTCCAGCGTCCGCAGCAGCGTGGCCAGCAGCGGCGCCACCGACGGCTCGTCCAGGCCGCGGACCCATTCGGCCAGGTCGCTGATCTGCATCGCGCACGCCTCGGCGATGTTGACGCCCTTGATCCGCGACGAGCGCGCCGCCTCGCTGAGCCGGGTGCCGCCGCACTCGGGGCAGGCGGTGAAGGTGACCGCCCGGTCCACGAACTCCCGGATGTGCGGCTGCATCGCCTCCCGCTCCTTGGACAGGAACGACTTCTGGAACTTGGGGATCAGCCCCTCGTAGGTGAGGTTCACGCCCTCGACCTTGACCTTGATCGGCTCCCGGTACAGGAAGTCCTGCATCTCCTTCCTGGTGAAGTCGCGGATCGGCTTGTCCGGGTCGAGCAGGCCCGACTCGGCGTAGACCCGTACGGTGAAGAAGCTGTCGGACTTCCAGCCCGGGATGGTGAACGCGCCCTCGGCCAGCGACTTGGAGTCGTCGTAGAGCTGGGTGAGGTCGATGTCGGAGACCGCGCCCCGGCCCTCGCAGCGCGTACACATGCCACCCGTGCGGGTGAAGGTCTGCACCTGCGTCTTCTTGGCGCCGCGCTCGACGGTGATCGCCCCGCTGGCCCGGACCGAGGGGACGTTGAAGGAGAAGGCGTTGGGCGAGCCGATGTGCGGCTGCCCGAGCCGGCTGAACAGGATGCGCAGCATCGCGTTGGCGTCGGTGGCGGTGCCGACGGTCGAGCGCGGATCGGCGCCCAGGCGCTGCTGGTCGACGATGATCGCGGTCGTCAGCCCGTCGAGCACGTCGACCTCGGGCCGCGCCAGCGTCGGCATGAAGCCCTGCACGAACGTGCTGTACGTCTCGTTGATCATCCGCTGCGACTCCGCGGCGATCGTGTTGAACACCAGCGAGCTCTTGCCCGAGCCGGAGACCCCGGTGAACACCGTCAGCCGGCGCTTGGGGATCTCGATGCTGACGTCCTTGAGGTTGTTCTCGCGCGCGCCGTGCACGCGGATCAGATCGTGGCTGTCGGCGGCGTGCGGCGCAGGCGACTGCGGGTCCGTCGGCGTGGCCTTGCTCATCGTGTCTCCATCTGTCGGGTGGGGCCGCCTGCGCGGTCTCCGTCGGCGCCGCCTGGCGTGATCTGACCAGTTCCGAGCATTATGTCGGTTTTTGCAGCGCGTACGGGGATCGGCCCTCATCGGTCCTGAAGCAGCCCGAGGACGTTGCCATCGGGATCGGTCACCGTGGCCACCAGGCGCCCGCCCCCCACGTCGCGCACGGGGTCCTTCACCGTCGCACCGGCAGCGGTCACCTCGGCCGGCTTCGCCTCGATGTCCGCGACATGCCAGTACGCCACCGGCCCGGCCATGCCCTGCGGCCCACCGCCCGGCACCAGCCCGATGTGCTGACCCCCGGCCTCGAACCCGACGTAGTACGGCCCGTCGGCCTGCGGCTCGACGCCGAGCAACGCGGCGTACACCGCCTTGGCCCTGGCCAGATCGGACACCGGATGCAGCACGGTCTTGATCTCCTGCGTGGAAGAACCGCCCATGATCACTCCTGAGACCGTGAAAGGCGACTGTCGAGGCCGGTCACCGTCGCCGATGACCTCGACGCCGGTCACCCTCACGCTAGCCGCGGCCCGCCGGCCCGCGCTTCTCCGATCCTGACCGTTCCCGCCGGCTTCAGGCGCTGTGCGAAACTGGTCAGGTGAGACGGCAGGACCTCGACGACCTCGTCCGGCTTCGGCGCGCCCGCGACCGGATGGACCGCGACTACGCCGAGCCGCTCGACGTCCCGGCGCTCGCGCGTGACGCCCTGATGTCACCGGGCCACTTCTCCCGCAGCTTCCGCGCCGCCTTCGGCGAAACCCCCTACAGCTACCTGATGACCCGCCGCATCGAACGGGCCAAAGCCCTGCTGCGACGCGGCGACCTCTCGGTCACCGAGGTCTGCTTCGCGGTCGGCTGTACGTCACTGGGCTCCTTCAGCACCCGCTTCACCCAGCTCGTCGGCGAGAGCCCGAGCACCTACCGCGCCCGCGACCACGACGACGGCGCCGCCATCCCGGCCTGCATGGCCAAGATCCACACGCGACCCGTCAGGAACGGAGAAGCGAGCCCCACCACGCCCCCGTAATGTGAACGGCATGGACATCAAGCTCGCCCAATGCTTCATCGCCGTCGACGACCACGACAAGGCGATCGCCTTCTACCGCGACGTACTCGGCCTGGAGGTACGCAACGACGTCGGATTCGAGGGAATGCGCTGGGTGACCGTCGGATCACCCTCGCAGCCGGACGTGAACATCGTCCTCGAACCACCCCTCGCCGACCCCAACGCCTCACCGGCCGACAGGCAGGCCATGGCCGAGCTGATGGCCAAAGGCCTGCTCCGCGGCATCATCTTCGCGACCGACGACTGCGACGCCACCTTCGAACGCATCAGCGCCGCGGGCGGCGACGTCCTGCAGGAGCCGATGGACCAGTTCTACGGCGTTCGCGACTGCGCCTTCCGCGACCCGGCCGGCAACCTGCTGCGCTTCACCCAGCCCCTCGGCAAGTGAGGTTTTGACTGTTTCCAGCAGGAGGTTGGAAAAACGCCCACGTCCTTTACAAAGTAAACTCATAGGTGACGGGTGTCCGGCCGGGCGGCGATCAGGGGTGTTGCGATCTCTCACGCGACCGCGGGGGCCGTCTGCCCTTCGTCGGCCTGGTCCGGCTCGTGGCGCTTGAAGAAGGTGAGGAAGATCAGAGTGACGGGGATCGCGACGGCGACGGGCACGAGCCAGAGGTTCGCCCAGGCGCCGAGGCCGGCGCCTTGTCCTCGTGACGATGAAGACGACCTCGACGGCGCTCGTCTCGATCGCCGACCCTTACCTGCTGCAGGACCTGCCCATGGTCCGCACGGCCGTCAACGCGTACACGCCGAGCTCGCACACGGTGGACGCCTGCCTCGCCAAGCTGTTCGGTGAGAGCCCGTTCCACGGGACCAGCCCGATCGATCCCTCAGCGGGACACTGGGATGCCATGCTCTGACCATCCCGGCAGCACAGGGCCGAGGGTGAGGTGTCGATCACGGTCGTCTCCCGGAGTGTGGCCAGGCCAGAGGTTCAGCACGAGCCGGTCGCCGCAGATCGGGCTACCGCGCGGCCTCGACGTCAGTGCGCATGCACCTCGTCGTGAGCCTCTTCGAGAGAAGATCCCGCCAGGAACGCCGCGACCCCGCCGGTGAAGTTGGAGCACTCGAAGATGTCCTCGTGCGGGCAGGCCAAGCCATGGGCGATGGCGGTGCGTGCCACCTGAGCCTGGGCGATCCGTTGATCCAGCTCGGCGAGCTTACGTTGGTACAGCTCCCGCCAACCGTCGCCGGCCGGCGAACGAGAGGCGATGAACGCCTTGACCTCCCGCAACGTGAAGCCGACATCTCGCAGCAACAAGACCACACCGACCAGCCCGACCGCCGACGGCGGATAACGCCGTTGGCCTGAGACCCGGGCCGGCGCCGGCAGCAGGCCGAGCTCTTCCCAGTAGCGCAGCGCGGAGGTGGCGACACCCGTACGGCTCGCCAGCTCGCCGATCGTCAACTGCTCACCCATTTGACTTCAAGCATACTTGAAGCCGTTGACTGGCGATCATGCAGACAGCAGGCACCTCCCTCAAGCAACGCGTGCTCAGAAAATTGGTACGCCAGGCGCACCACCCGCAGGGCATCGTCGGATGGGCGGTCGGCCGGATGTTCGCTCATCGCCCCTCCAACCGGCAGCGCAACATCTGGGCGGTGTCGTTGCTGGACGTGCAGCCCACCGACCGGGTGCTCGAGATCGGCTTCGGTCCCGGCCTCGCCATCGCCGAGCTCGCCGGGCGCGCCGCCGGGGGCCACGTCTTCGGCATCGACCACTCACAAGCCATGGTCCGGCAGGCCACCCGTCGCAACGCCGCCGCCGTCCGCGCCCACCGCGTACACCTCACGCACGCCTCCGTGGAGCGGCTGCCGAGCTTCGGCGATCCGCTCGATGCCATGCTCGCCGTCAACTCCGTGGGGTTCTGGCCCGACCCGGTGGAGCGGCTTCGCGAGCTGCGCCGCCTGCTCCGCCCCGCAGGACGCATCGCGCTCGTCAGCCAGCCCCGCTGCCCCGGTGCCACCCGGGACACCACGACCCGAGCAGCCCAAGAGCTCCAGGACCTGCTCACCCAGGCCGGCTTCACCCGTCTCCGGGTCGAGACCCTCGAACTCGACCCGCCTGTCGCCTGTGTGCTCGCCGACAATCCGACCGGCCTGCCGTCATGACCGCAGCCGACACACCCAGCGGCTTCCCACCGGCATCCGGTGCCATCGCTGCGGCTTCCACCTCGCCGGCCGGGCATCTTCTGGGCGAAGGCGCCCGGCCGGCCGGTCTCAGCGGTTGCGCACGCAGTCCTTCACGATTTGCGCGTTGAACGGAAAGACGAATGTCTTGACAGCGTACGGATTGTCCTCATCCCCCACCACCGTGCCCATGAGGTGCGCGAGTTCGTGGAGCATGATGAGGACGCGCCCGTCGGGACCGTCGAGCTCAGGCGCGCCAGGGGGGTTCTGGTAGTTCTCGGGAGGCGATGCGCTGTCGAAGTACGGCTTGTAGAGAGTGATCTTTCCGTCCGCTCCGGCGCCTTCCGATATCGCATAGACCGCTTTTCCTGAGACCGGGTGCTTCGGGCTCCGCAGATATTCCATCGTGATGTTCTGCTTGGTGAATACGAGGTCCAGCACCTTTCTGGCGTCGGGCTCGCCCGGCTTCAGCGATCCGCTGATCAGGTTCATGCACTTCTTGTCGGACTTCGCCAGGCGGGCGTGCGCGCCGTCGTAGCCCTCTTTGAACTTCTTCAGCGCAGCGTCATAGGCCGCGTCCGCAGACGCTTCCCAATCGCCTTCGGCCTCATCGGTCATTTCGGGAGCGAGTTCTTCCTCCACTTCGGTCGTCTCGGGCTGGAGCTCGTCCTCTTGTGCCGGCATCAGATCCAGCGCGGCGCCGTCCTCGGGGCAGAAGAACTCGATTTCCGGATCGCATGAATCGGCAACGGCAGGGTGAACGGCCGCGTAACCGCCGCCGACCACGACGGCGAGCGCAGCGGCGACCGCCAGGACCCCGCGGCGGCCCTTCGGCCGGGCCTCTTGGCTCATGGTCCCTCCTCCTACGGTGAGAGCCAGTACGTGTGACTGGATCTCTGCTTACGGCCTGGCCTGTTGATCAACCAGAGGAGGACATTGACCACTGTTGATTAGCGGAACATCACGAGCTGCGCAGACACCTCCTCGATGCACCACCACGATCGCCACACGCTCACGACCGCAATACCCCACCCCCGGCGCCACCCGCCGCTCCGCCCTGCCCACCGGCGCCGACAAGCCACTGCCCTGGAAACCCTCACCAACAGAGCGAAGAAGTCCCACATCGCTGTCGCCGATTTCCGCACTCAGCCTCCTCGAAGGCCCACCATATGGACATGGCGAGCAACGACGAGACGACCGGCGGCGGGGCCCTGGACAGGGTCGCCGCGTGGCAGGCCCTGACGCCGCTGATGGACCTGGTGACCCCCATGGCGCTCCGGGTGGCCATCACCCTGCGGCTGCCCGATCTCATCGACGACAACGGCTCGGACATCGACGACCTGGCGGCCGCGGCCGGCGCCGACCCGGACGCGCTGGCCCGGCTGCTGCGCCATCTGATCAGCCGCGGCGTGTTCACCGAACCCCGGCCCGGCACGTTCGCGGTGAACGACACGGCCGCCCAACTGCGGCGCGACCACCCGTCCGAGACGTGGCGGTGGCTGGACCTGGACGGGTTCGGCGGCCGGATGGACCTGGCCTTCACCGGCCTGGCGGACACGGTACGGACCGGCCGACCGGCCTGGCCGGCGGTGTTCGGGGCGCCGTTGTGGCCCTACCTCGACGCGAACCCCGAGCTCAGCGCGTCCTTCGACGCGACGATGGCGGCCGACGACGGATACCGCGAGCTGGCGGAGGGCTACGACTGGCCGGCGCTGACCCGGGTGGCCGACGTCGGCGGCGGCACCGGGGTGCTGCTGGCCGAGCTGCTGCTGCGCCACGACGGCCTGCGCGGCGTGCTGATCGACCTGCCGGACACCGCCGCACGCGGGCGGCGGTACCTGGCCGGACGCGGGCTGGCGGACCGGTGCCAGACGATCGGCTGCAGCTTCTTCGACGAGCTGCCCGGCGGAGCCGACGCGTACGTGCTCAACCGGGTGCTGCACGACTGGGCCGACGCCGAGGCGAGCGCCATCCTGCGCCGCTGCGCCGCGGCGGCGGGCCCGAGCGGCCGGGTGCTGATCCTCGAGTCGCTCAGCGGCCCGCAAGCCGATCCGGCCGCGTTCGCGGAGATGAACCTGCGGATGCTGGTCCTGACCGGCGGCCGGGAACGGACCGTCGACGACTACCGGGCGCTGGCCGCGAGCTCCGGGCTGCGCCTGTCCGCCGTGCACGACGTCCCGCCGCGCCACACCGTCATCGAGTGCGTCCAGGCCGGCGCCTGACCACCCTTTCCCGTCGAGTGTCGGTGGCCTGTGCCAGAGTGGGCGGCATGCTTGCGATCACGGTGCAGACGGAGAACGGGCAGCGGCACACCCGCGTCACCACGCAGGAGCTGGCCGAGCTGGTCCACCGGATCGGCGGAGGCGATGACAGGTTCCTGGTCGTCCAGCGCATCCCGGATCTGCCTGACGCCTTCATCCAGGTGTGGCACGAAGCGGGCGGCGACTACACGCTCGAACACCGCGACGGCGGCCCCGAGCGGCATTTCCAGGTGACGCTCGCCGGGCCGGAGCCGGTGATCGCGGCCATGACCGGCTGGGCACGCCAGGACCAGGACTGGGGGTCCGGGCTGGAGTGGGCGTCGCTGGACCTCGGGCCGGCCCCGGACCCCGCTCCCCCGCTCGACCTTGACGACGATTCGCGGGAGCGGCTCGAAACGCGCCTGCGCGAGGTGCTGACCGGCGGTTACGCCACGCGAGCGCAGCTGACGGAGGTCGCGCAGGACTATCTCGTCTGCGGCGACCACCGGCCGGTGTCACGCGAGCAGGCAGGGCAGCTGGTCGACCGCATGTGGCTGGAGCGCGTCGGCGAACAGGCCGCTTGGGAGGGCGAGACGGATCCCGAGCGGCTCGCCCGGGCCTTCGCCGCACTGGGGCAGGCGGGCATCACGGCCCGGGAAGACTTCGCCTGCTGCCGTTCATGCGGTGACGCGGAGATCGGCGGGGCCGGCTCGGCGGACGCCCGCGGCTTCGTCTACTTCCACTCGCAGTGCACGGACGCGGCCGCGCGAGGCCACGGGCTGACGCTCTTGTACGGCGCTTTCGAAGGATCAGCGGCCACGACGACCTCCATCGGCGGGGAGGTCGTGACGGCGCTGCAGGAGTGCGGGCTGTCGGTGGAGTGGAACGGCGACCCTCTGCGGGCGATCACCGTCACACCGCTGGACTGGCGCAAACGGCTGGTCGGTTAGGACTGATCGTTCTCGCCACCACCGGTGTCCTCTGTCACGGCGCATCGCCAGAACACGGGCCGCGGGCACCCATGAAACGTCGCCGAGCGTCGGGTGCCCGGGATGCGTGGGATGCGTGGGCCGGGCACCCGACGGTGCGTGTCGGGCGCCTGCGGCGTGCGCGGCGGCCAGGAGAGGCGGGGGCGACGGGCAGGCCGGCGGGGCGGCGCGGTCTGGTGTGGCGGGGCGCGGCAGCGCGGGGCGGAGCGGGACTGCGGGGCGGCTCAGAGCCGGGCGGCCTCGCTCATGACCTTGCGCGCGTCGCGTTCGAACGACGTCCGGGCCTTGAGGGTGAGAAGCCCGCCCGCGACCATCGGAGGCACCAGAACGTACATTCCAGCCAGCAACGACCCGAACTGGTCCGAGGAGATGCCGACGACCAGGGAGCCGAAAGCGCCGCCGCCCGTGGTGAGCAGTTGCAGGACGGCGAAGCCGAGCCCGCGCGAGGTGGCCGGCACCACGTCCGCCAGGCATGCCGTCAGGTTGGGCATCGCGATCGCCAGCAGCGAGCAGGCCAGCAGGACCAGCACGGCCAGCACGCCGATCGACTCCGTCGACAGCGCCACGGCCAGGACCAGTGAGCCGGCCGTGAGGCCGCTGCCACCGGCCAGCAGCCGGCCGCCCTTGCGCGTGCCGTGCCACCTGCGGCCCAGCCACGAGCCCACCAGGGTGCCGGTCAGCGTGCCCACGACCGGGATCAACCCGGTCAGCGAGCCTGCCAGGCCCGTGCTGACGCCGAGGCTGCGCACCATGAACGTGGGCAGCCAGTAGAAGATCCCGGACAGACCGAACGTCAGGAGGCAGAGGCCGGCGCAGACGAAAGCCAGGGTGGGGATGGCGAGGACCTGCCGCAACTGCCACCAGAACGGCAACCGCGCCGCGGTCGCAGGCATGGACGCGGCGGAAGCGTACGTGGGAGGGACCTGGGCGGCGCGCGCCGCGGAGACCGCGGGCATCCCCGCGCCTTCGGCCATCAGCCGGTCCAACTGGCCGCGGGGCGGCTCGCGGAGCAACCAGACGAGCAGGGCCGTCAGCACCCCGGGGACGACCATGACGAGGAACGCCGTACGCCACGAGAACGCCTCCGCCAGCACCGCGCCGAGCAGCGTCCCGAGGCCGCCGAGGTGTGTGGTGACCCGCGTGAGCCCGTACGCCTTCGCCCGGCTGACCGGCGGGTAGTAGTCGGCGAGCAGGCTGCCGGAGGCGGGGTTGTCGATGTTCTCGGCCGCGGCCAGGAGCACCCGCATCAGGTAGAACATCACGAAGCCCGTGGCCAGGCCGGAGCCGAGCGTGGCGACCGCCCAGACGAGGACGACGACCGCGATGATCCGGGTACGGCTGAGCCGGTCCGCGAGATACCCGGCGGGCAGGGCCACGAGTGCCGCGGCCAGGGCGGCGGCCGTCGGGATCGAGCCGGCGGCCGTGTCGCTGAAGCCCCATTCGCCCTGAACGGCCGGGAGCACGCCGGAGAGCAGGTTGTGCTCGATCCGGTCCACGAGCCCGACGATGAACAGGACCACCAGCGGCGCCCACCCGAACGGCGCCTGCGAGCCCACGTTCACGGCACCGGCGCGCGCCGATCCCAACGTCCCGACCATGTCCACCCTTCTCGAATCGCCGTCGCGGCCCCGACCCGCCCCCGGCAGGCCCTTGGCTCAGGCGCGCTTCGGCTCGTAGCGCAGCGCGGTGATCCCGCAGTCGAACGGCCGGGCCGTGACCAGGCGCAGCCGCTTGTAGCCGCCGCTCTCGCCGAACACCGGCATCCCGGCGCCGATCGCGACCGGGTTGACGAACAGGTGGAGCTCGTCGAGCAGGTCCTGGGCGATCAGGCTCGACACGAGCGTGCCACCGCCGTAAGCGATCATGTCGCCGCCCGGCCGGGCCTTGAGCCCGTTGACGATCTCGGCGAGATCGCCGCCCACGACCACGGCGTTGTCCCAGGGCGACTCGGTGAGGGTGTTGGAGATGACCACTTTGGGCGTGTTGTTCATCTTGTCGATGGACTCCTTGTCCTCGCCCTCGGGCCCGGCCGCCCACGCCGGGATGAACCCCTCGGCGAGCCTGCGGCCCAGCACGATGCAGTCGACGGGGTCGGTGAACGCGTCGATGTAGGCGTTGATGTCGTCGGTCCAGGGGAACCTCAGCCAGTCCATCTCCCCGTCCGGGCCGGCCATGTAGCCGTCGACGGTCATCTGGACCTGGAGCTTGAACGTGCGCACGAGGTGCTTCCTTCCTGGCTGAGGAGGTGTTGATCAAGAGAGTAGCGGCGGGCCCCCGCGGCCCGCCGGGTTTCCCTCCGCTCAGGCCAGGCACCCGTTCCCGCCGTGGTCGTGGAGCCCGACCGCGCCTTCCACGATGCGCCGGTAGTCGGGGCACTGGGTGAAGTCGTCCGCCGTGCATCGCATGAGGTGCTCGATCAGCGCCTTGGATGCCGCGATCTCCCGCAGGCGCTCCTCCAGCGCCGCGTGGTGGCGCTGGAGGAGCGCCTGACGTTCGGCCTGGCCGCAGGCGCCGAGCATCTCGCGGATCTGCTCCAGGCTCATCCCCGCCGCCTTGGCCCGGATGATCGTCAGAACGCGGACGACGTGGTCGGGGGTGTAGCGGCGGCGGCCGCTCACCCGGGCGGCCGGACTCAGCAGGCCCATCGCCTCCCAGTGGCGCAGGACGTGCGGCGCGAGATCGAACCGCTCGGCCAGCTCTCCGATCCGCATGAACTCGCTCGACTTCATGTTGACATTAACTTGCAGAGTCGCCGCCATGTCAAGCGATCATGCTGTTGGAGGCGGAGATGCCTCGGCGCCATCCACTGCCCTACGGCCACGGCCGCGCACGCACCGGTCAGGAGGAGCTCAGCGAGTCGAGCAGCCGGAGACGGTCGGCCGAGTCGGTCCCGGGGGCCGCGCCGAGGAAGATGATCCGCTGGCCGGGGTCGTCGGGCAGGCGCATGGTCTCCTCGTTGAGCTCCAGCGGCCCCACGAGAGGGTGGTCGATCCGCTTGACCGAGTAGGTGCACTCGGCGACCCGCTGGGCGCCCCAGGCGCGGGTGAAGTCCGGGCTCTTGATGCTCAGTTCGCCGATCAGCTCGGCCAGCATGGGATCGTCCGGCATGTCCCCGGTGGCCATGCGCAGGTAGGCGGCGACGTCGTCCGCCTGCGCCTCCCAGTCGGGATACAGATCGCGCGTCGCCGGGTCGAGGAACACCATCTTCGCCAGGTTGACCTGCTGACCGGGATTGAGTCCGTACAGCGCGTAGCCGAGCCGGTTGCCGCCGAGCAGGTCGAAATACCTGCCGACGATGATCGCCGCCTGGTCGGCGACCCCCTCCACCAGCGCCAGCACCGACGGGCGCAGCAACTCGGGGCCGTAGGGGCGGCGTACCGCCTGCACCTGTTCGGGCCGGGCCAGCCGCAGCAGATGCATACGCTCATCGGCGGTGAGCTGGAAGGCGTTGCCCAGCGCCTCCAGCACCGAGTCCGACATCTGATGGCTCTCACCCTGCTCCAGGCGCGTGTAGTAGTTCACGCTGATGCCCGCCAGCTGCGCCACCTCGTCGCGGCGCAGCCCCGGCACGCGGCGCGGCGTCCCGTACGTCGGCACGCCGCCCGCCTCGGGCGTCAGCGCGGCACGGCGGGCCCGCAGGAACTCCCCCAACTGCTCTCCCATGCCCCCATTGTCGCCGCCCGCGCGGGCCGCTCCCATCCCCTGGCATGGGTACCCAGGACAGGGGCAGGCGCCGCCGCGAGAACGCCGCCAGGGTGGAGGCATGAGCGAAAAGAAGATCATTGCCGTGGTCGGGGCGACCGGAGCGCAGGGCGGCGGCCTGGTGCGCGCCGTCCTGGCCGACCCCGACGGGCCGTTCACCGTCCGCGCCCTCACCCGCGACGCCGGCTCCCCGCAGGCCCGCTCCCTGGCCGGCCAGGGAGCGGAGGTCGTCTCCGCCGACCTCGACGACGAGGACAGCGTCCATCGCGCCTTCGCCGGGGCCTGGGGCGCCTACGTCGTGACCAACTTCTGGGCCCGGCGCACCCCCGAGCAGGAGGCCGCGCGCGACGCCGCCCGCATGGAGATCGACCAGGCGCACGTGGCCGCCCGCGCCGCCAAGGCCAACGCGCTGCGGCACGTCGTGTGGTCGACACTTGAGGACACCCGGCCGCACTTCGCCCACCTGGGCCGCCAGGTGCCGCGGCTGCTCGGGGATTACGCGGTGCCGCACTTCGACGCCAAGGCCGAGGCCAACGCGGCCTTCACCGGCCTGGGCGTGCCGACCACGTTCCTGCAGACCACCTTCTACTACGAGGCCTTCCTCCAGGGACAGGGTCCGCGCCGCGACACGAGCGGCCGACTCGTGCTGACGCTGCCCATGGCGGGCAACCCGATGTCCATGATCGCCGCCGAGGACATCGGCCGCACCGCGCTGGGCGTCTTCAAGCGGGGCCCGGAGTTCGTCGGCCGCACCGTGAGCATCGCCGGTGAGCACGCCGGCGGCAAGGAGCTGGCGGAGAAGTTCACCACGCTGCTCGGCGAGCCGGTGACGTACCTGCCGCTCACCTACGAGGAGATGCGGGCCGCCGGCTTCCCGGGGGCCGTCGAGATCGGCAACATGTTCGAGTTCTACTCCGAGGCGTCCGCCTACTTCACCGGCGTACGCGACCTGGGCCTGGTGCGCGAGCTCAACCCCCGGCTGCGCTCCCTCGACAGCTGGCTGAGCGAGCACCGCGACGAGATCGCGGCGACGATCTGACAGTCACCCCGCTCCCGCCCCGGCGGTCGGACGTCCCCGGAAGATCCGCCAGATCAGCCACGCCTGCAGCAGACCGGCGCCGCACAGGACCACGGTGAGCAGCACCGGGTTCGCGATCTGCGGCGGCACCAGGTCCCATCCCCACCAGATCAGCCAGCCGAGGGGGAAGGTGACGCCGATGAGCGCGACGCCGGTCAGCAGGATCGGATCCTGCACCGTCAACAGGATCACCAGCGAGATCACGCCGAGAGCCAGCACGAGCGCGGCGTAGACAAGGGCGAGAACCGCCGCGACCAGGCCGTTCCTGTAACGGCGCATCCGACCACGTCCTTCAAGGGAGACAACGGCGTCCACCCACGATCCTTACATGAACGCACGTCCGGGGCTCTCTTGAACACTTCGAGCGCAGGGACGATGTCGCGCCCCGGCCCGCATCTCCTGCCCCGCACTCCACCCGCCGTAGCCACACCGCCCGATACCCCCAGGGAGTATCTGGCGGTGCCGTCGCCGGGACGACGACACCGCCACGCCGGGCCGCGATGCTCGAACCTCACCGGAAGAAAAGCATCGCCCCATGTCATCGATGCTGGTACGGCACATCCTCACCGAGGCCGGACTACTGGTGCGAACCGAAGGCGTCGCCGAGGGATTCCGCCCCGCCGAGGGGGTGCTGCCGTTCGAGGACCCGGCGACGACGTCGAAGATCCCGGCGCTGGAGCGGCCCGCGTTCGCGAAGGTCGCCGCCGCTGCGCACCCCGGGGACATCCTGATCGTCTCGGAGCTGTTCCGGCTGTGCCGCGACCTGGTCGACAGCCACGCCGCACGCGGCTGGTGCCAGGCCCGCGGCGTCGCCCTGCGCGTCCTGTCGGGGCCCCTTGTCGAACTTCCACGACCTCGCGGCCAACGACGCCACGACAGCGCTGCTCATCAACGTCATCAGCGCCGTCGGGCAGTTCCAACGCGACCCGCAAAACGAGCTGACCGCCGAAGGGATCGCCACCGCCGAAGCCGAAGGCCGCTACCGCGGCCGACCGGCGCCCGGCTTGAAGAGGTGCGGTCGGCGTTCCAGGACGACGGATGAAGCATGTCTACCCGGCGCCGCAGTCGGTGCCGTCCCCGTCTGGACCGGGGGTGTCCTGTCCGAGGCCCCGACGGATCGCGATCTCTACGGGTGAGTACGCGCCGTCGGCCCGCTCCAGTTCGTACGGCGCGGCCGGCATCAGCGGCGGTTGGGCCATGAAGCGCGGCCGCATCCCATGGTGCGGTTGCGCCGCGTGCACCAGGAATGGATGGCACAGGAAGACGTCGCCCGGGGACCCGGTGGCGAGGGCGAGTGGCCGGTGGTCGGACGCCGCCACCAGATCGGGCGCCAGGGCCAGCCCGCTCGCCCCGTCCTCCCCGTACTTCTCCAGCACCTTCGGCACATCGAGGTGTGAGCCGACCCGGATCCGGGTCGGGGCGTCCTCCTCACCGACCTCGCTGAACAGGAACAACATCAGCAGCGCCCGGCCCCGGGAGCGCAAATTTGTGAAGTACCAGCTCTCGCCCTCCGGCAGATAGCTCCCCTCGATGTGCCAGCCCGCGTCGTCCGGCTCCTTTTCGTGCGGGAAGCGCAGCGGGAACGTGCCCAGCGAGTAGCGCGGCTCCCAGCATCCCGCGCCGACGAGCAGGTCGTACGCGCGATGGAGGAACGGGGAGTTGGGTGCGGCGGCGAACGGCCCCTGCGCCATGCCGGCCACCCAGTGCACGGGCTGCGTCCACGTCGCTGGATCGTCCGGTTCGCAGCCCGTCTCTCGCCATAGCAGCCGCGCGCAGTCCGCGGCCACGCGCGGCGCGACGGCGCCCTCCAACTTCACGAAGCCGTCACGAAGAAAGCGGGATACCAAGGTCGTGTCATCCATGCCCCCATCGTGCGGCGACACCGGCCCCGATCGCCCGACATTTTCTGCACCGCCTTGGTCGGGTGGTCACCGAGCCCCTCCTTGGGGGGCAGACCAAGTACGGCTGAAGGGGCCGTGTCCCACCCCACCTGGGAAAGTCGCTGATCAGTGGGTACGGCGACGGGGTGCCAAGACTTCGGCGACCTTGGTGATGGCCTCAGCGCCGGGTTTGACGACGTGCCTGCTTCGCCGGCCTCCTCTCATGCGCACAGTGACCAGCATCACCAATGACTGCTGAGCAACTTCCTCCGTGCCGGCCGCACCGCCCGCTTCCGGCTCGTGCGCGGACGTCCCGGTCACCATCGCCTGGGGCACCAAGGACCGCCTGCTCCGGACCGCCGCCTGATCAAGAGTGCGGCGAGCTAGGGGTGCAGGCGGGCGGTCAGGTGGGCGAGGATCTCGTCCCTTGCCTTCAGGGTGGGGTGGCCGTCCTCGTCGACCAGGTGGGCGGTGGTGACGCTGTGGGGGGTTCCGACGACGTCACGGAAGAACGGGGGCGGGTCGGTGTTGGCGGCGCCGCCCGGTAGGACGCGGCCGTCGAAGGCATCGCCGAGCAGCGCCCGGTAGGCGGCGAAGCGCTGGCCGGTGCACCAGCGGTCGTTGTCGAACCGGTAGGCAAGGACCGTGAGCCCGTCGCGCTCGACGCGATCCTGGACGGCGCGGGCGTCCTCGTCGCTGAGCTCAAGCCCCGCGGGGTCGTCCAGTGGCAGCGACGGGTGGTTGACCACCGGCGCGACGACGGACGGCTCAAGCGTCATGGTCAGGGCGAAGTTGCCGGTGAAGCACAGACCGATCGCGCCGACTCCCGGACCGCCGCACTCGCCGTGCGCCTGCCGCGCGAGGCCGCGCAGCCACGCGGTGACGGGGCTGGTGCCGCCCCCGGCGAACGCACGGAACTCGGCGCTGACGCACGCGCGGCGGACGACCTTCTCCCCGTCCTCGGCCGTGGGGTAGGCCCCGTCGACGCCGAACAGCGAGGGGACGTACACGGTGAACCCCGCGTCCCGCACCCACCGCGCCAGCCGGAGGACGTCCGGGCTGATGCCGGGCATCTCCGGCATCAGTACGACACCAGGTCCGGCCCCCGAGACGTACACGGTCTTCACCACCCCGTCAACGTCCACCCGCCGGCGGGAGAAGTCCGTGATCGCGTCGTCAAGACGCCCGTTGGCTGCGTTCATGGGGACAAGCCTGGACTGCCGCTCCCTTGCACCGGGATAGGCCGGATCGCCATTTATCAAGGTAATCTCGCCACGGACGAGGAGGCGGATATGAGCGCGTTGCGGGTCGGGGTGCTGGCCTATCCGGGGTGCTTCGCGTCCGAGGTGTTCGGCGTCCCCGATCTCCTGACGATGGCCGCGCACATCGCCGGCCCGGACCGCGACGGCTACGAGGTGTCGATCGTCTCGCCCCGCCGTCGCGTCGCCGCATCCGGTGGCGCTGTGCTGGCCGTTTCTCCGCTGCGCGACGTCGATGTCCTGGTCGTGCCCGGCTTTGAACTCGCGCCCGGCCTTGATGTGGACGTGAAACTGGCGTCGCTGGCCCCCGAGATCGCGGCGATCCGCTCCCACGCCGCCACGGGCGAGGCCGTCGTCGCGATCTGCGTCGGGGCGTTCCTGCTGGCCGAGGCGGGCCTGCTCGAGCGACGGCGGGCGACGACGGCGTGGCTCTTCGCGGACGAACTGGCACGGCGCTGCCCGGACGCCGACGTCCGGCCCGAACAGATGGTCGTCACCGACACGGGAGTGACGACGACCGCCGCCTTCAGCGCCATGTACGACTTCGCACTGGAGCTGATCCGCCGCCACAGCGGCGCCGGCGTGGCGCGGAGGACCGCGCGGGTGGCGCTCGTCGACGACGCACGATCGTCCCAGGCCCCCTACGTCGACGCCGGGCTTCTCCCGCAGCCGGGGAACGGGTTCTCCCGCAGGGTCATGCGGTGGCTCGACCAGAACCTCGCCGCCCGATACGACCTCGCTGCACTGTCGGAGACCTTCAACGTCAGCACCCGGACGCTGCTGCGCCGCTTCGCGCAGGAGACCGGACAGAGCCCGCTGGAGTACCTGCAGACCTCCCGCGTCCGCCGCGCCCGCCACCTCCTGGAGACCACGGACGGCACCGTCGGAGCCATCGCCGCCACGGTCGGCTACCGGGACTCCGGCACCTTCGCAGCCCTCTTCGCCCGGCACACCGGACGACGCCCGCGCGACTACCGCACCACCTTCCGGCGCCGGACGGGCTGACAGGCGAAGAGCCCGCGCGTCATCGAGGCCGTCCGCCGCCGCCTCGGCCACGCCTCCACCGAGACCACCCAGCTGTACGCGCTGCTGGACGACAAGGTCGCCGACGCCGAGATCCGCGCCGCACGCCGACGCCGGGACCGGGCAACGAGCCAAGCCGCACGACAAGATCCCGCCGGACACGCCTGCGAGGTCTTGTCGTGTGGCGATGCTCTCAGGCCAGGAACGCCTCCGAGCGGGGCATCCGCCGTCTGCGGAGCATTCAGCAGCGCAGGCGAGCGATGTAGCCGGGGCCTGCCGGATCGCGCTCCAGGGCCTCCAAGGTCCACGTCGACTCGGCGACGGCGGCCGCCAATTCGTCCGGCGTCGCGAGCCAGTAATCGAACCATGGAGTCGTCGTCGCGCCGTCCCGTACCCGGATACGCAGCTGTCCGCGGGCCCGCCCGCGGCGGAGATTCCAGGCGTGGTAGTCGGCGTGGGCGCCGCCGTCGCCGGGATCCATGCCCGAGCCGATCAGCTGTGCGCCGGGGCGGGCCACCGCGGCAAGTGCCGCCAGGACCTCGGGCGCCTGCGCCGGGCCGCCCAGCAGGGCAAGGTTGTTGCCAAAGAGGGCGATCGTGTCGAACTCTCCGAGCCCTTCGGGCAGGGACGGCACCGAGCCGAGGACCGCCTCGACCCCTCGTTCGCGTGAGACGCGCACCGCCTCGGGCGACGGCTCCAACCCGACCACCTCATGGCCGAGAGCCGACCACGGGACGGCGTGCCGCCCGCCGCCGCACCCCACGTCCAGGATCCGGCCAGCGGCCTGCTCCCAGCCCCAGCGCTCCAGGTCCGGCCAATGCTCCGGCTCAGCGAAGTACCGCGACGCATCGTTGGCGGAGATCAGGCCGTCGTCGCGCTCGATCACCTCAACCGCTGACCACGGCGCGGCGCCGGCGTCCCAGCAGCGGGCCAGGATGCGGCCGAAGGCGTCGTCGATGCGGGGTTGCGGTGGGTTCGGGTTCGAAGCCGGATCTGTGTCCATGGACGCAAGGATGTCGCCCTGACCGCAGGACGCTCATGTGAATAACCGGCGGGCAGGCTGGTGGTCGGGCACGCGCCCGGCGTGGCCACAGGCAACGCACATGTACGACACGGCCGCCCCCGTGGAGCAGTTCGAGGTCTCTCGCTGCAGGCAAGATCCTTCTCAGCGCCAACGGCTGTCCACCGGTTCCTCGACCCCGATGCCCTCGACCGACCCGGCCCCCGGTGCCGGGTCTGGGTCACCCGCTACATGCGCCACGGACACGGCGATGAGTTCAGCGCCCGCGACGCGATGTCCGCCGCACGAGCGGCGATGACATCGGTCAAGGACATGCACCGCGCCACCACCTTCGAGGCCGGCAACCCCCACTCGATCGCGCGCAAGGAGTTCGCCACGATGGCCCAAGCCGCCGACGAGTGCATCACGAAAGTCGCCGGCATCGACAAGGTCGGCCCGCAGGCAGTCCGGCACGAGAACACCAGCCTGCTCACGCAGATGATCGCCGACCTGGAAACCCGGCTCACCGAGCCGGCGGCAGGCTGACCAGGGCCGCCTTCGCGCTATGGCAGCCATCCTGCGGACGCACCCAGCTACGGACCTTGGTGGCGCAGAGCCGTCCCATCAAGGTCTTGGGGCGTGAAGGTCGCGGCCGCCACCCGGAATTGCGGAACAAGTGCTTCCCACAACTCCTCCAGGAACTCATGCTGATCGGCTGCTTCGGTCAGGGCTTCGAGGAACGGCTCTCCGGTGACCAGGAACTGGCCATCGGATACATAGGTGGTCATCAGCACGGCATCACCGGGAGCCAGATCCCGGATGGAGAGAGTCAGCAGATTGGTCGTGGTTCGGTCGCTGAGGCTGCGACGGGCAGCGCCGAACCAGGCATCCGCAGGGGAGGCCAGATTCACGATCACCGTGATTCGCGGCGTGAAGATCGGCGGATCAGGTTCATAGTCCAGGCCGTCCAGCGCGAGCGCCGGCGGCCGTCCCGCCTGCAGGTGATCGGCCACGGCGGCTACCTGCTCCCCGTTCCCGAACACAAGCCAGCCATCACGTTGCGTGGCGGCAACGTAGTGTCGCAGCGGATCGTTCGGGGTTGGATCGGTTGGGCCGACGACGAGTTCGTGACCGACCAGGCGCAAAGCACGCGCCTTCGACGCCTGGCTACGGCCGGTCAGGACATAGCCGCCACACATCACACCATCGAGAGTCCTGGCCCACACCACGCTCCGACCGGGATAGCGGTTGGCCTGGAGAATCTTCCGCAGCGGCTGCAAGGACACCCGAACTCCCTTTCGCGATCTGGCCGCTCGTTGATCCACCAGCGGCAGCCGCGGCCAGCCTACTTGCCTGACATGCCTTACCGACCTTCAAGCGGCTGACCAGCTACTTCGCTCAAGAACCCCAGATAACTGCTGAACGCGCCCCGAGCTCCCGCCTCTCAGCATCCCAGGCTGTTCGTGAGACAGCCGAACTGAAGCAGATCGGTCCCTACCTCATCATCGAGACCAGATGGGATCTTGTCGTTCCGGGGCACTGAATCGGCCGCCTCCGAAAGTGGGCTCATGACGCGTGAGCCGGAATGCTCCGTGTGCCCGCACGTCTCCGCCGCGAGCCCATGGGCCCACACAAACGTGTTCGTAGCGGTTGTGCGTCAGCCATCCGGTCGCGGAGTTGGAGGATTTCCACCCTTTGGCGTTCTTGTGGAGCAATTCCTAGTCTTCATGGGACCGGACTACGGCCCCGGGCTCTCCCAGCCGGGGGAGCTGGGACATGAAACTGACCGCCCGGCGCAGCAGCGGGACGGTCACCGACCCAGCCCCCACGAGCGCGATCTGCAAAGCTTCGATCACCTGACCACGACTGACCTGCTCCTCGTCGCAGCGTTCGAGGTGGTAGTAGACACACTCCTCGCAGTCCTTCACCACCGAGATGACCAGACCGAGTAGTTCCTTGGTGGCGGCAGGAAGGACGCCATGCCGATAGGCCAGGCCATCCAACGCGAAGAACGACTCGAACACGGAACCAAAGGCACGCAACCGCTCGTTGCCTTCCGCTCGGGCGCGGCGGAAGGCCGCCGGGGCAGGCGCGGTCGCGTTGCCTGCGGCGGAGTCAGGGTTGCCTGGGTTGCTGGTGGTATCAGACATGCGAAAATCCTTGCTCAGCCACCCCCGTGAAGGCCAACGATGATTTCTGACTGGCGTATCAGCCATGCTTATACAGCTGACGGCGCGGCCTCGATGAGGTCGGGATGGTGTTGCATCCCCCTGAGCTGGTCGATGTCATGTTCGGCGCGCAGGCCGCCTCCAGCCACCCGCGGCCCGCGCAGGAGCAGCACCCCTGCCTCCTTCAGTGGCGACGCGGCACGAACGCCGGTAACCCCGCCACGTCCACATCCGCGTCCGGCCACCGCCGCCGCAGCGCCTCGGCCACCCGCCACCCCCACCCGGCCAGCCCCGGCAGCACCCCGAACGACTCCGCCACCCGCGAAGCCGCCTCCACCGTCGCCACCAGCTGCACCCGGCTGTCGTCACCCGCCGCCCGCCCGTCCAGCAGGGACAACCGCTGCAACCGCAGCAACGCGTACGCGAAACACGCTGCCGCCAGCCCGAAACCGAACCGCCGATCGTCCTCCGCCTCCGGCACCCCCGCGGCCAGCGCCCGCCGGTACGCCTCCCCCATCCCGCCGTCCACCGACAACCACGCGGGGCCCGGAACGTACAGGCAGACCGCATCGTGCAGCGCGTGCGTGAACCCCGCGAACTCGAAATCGATCACCCGCGCGTCCGGCGCCCCCGACGACCGCACGAGCACGTTGTTCGCCTCGGCGTCACCGTTGCTCAACGCCAGGAACGGCCCCGGATCCCCCAGCTCCTCCAGCACCACCGCCAGCTCCCGCTCGGCCCCGCCCGCCACCTCCAGCCCCAGGGCCGCGACCTGCAGCCGGCCCTCCTCCCGGAACCCGGCGAACCTCCCCGCGCAATCCTCCGCCCGATCCACCGCGCCCAGCGCCGCCCTGCGCGCGTAATAGTCCTCCGCCCGCCCGGCCGTCACGGCGTTGAGCTCGCCGCGCACCCGGGCGAACGCCGCCAACCGCTCCCCGTGCGCAGCCGCGCCGTCGGCCCGCAGCAGGCCGTCCAACGCCACCCGCGGCCCCAGATCCTCCAGCACCACCACCCCCGCCTCCAGGTCCGCGGCCACCACCCGTGGAGCCAGCCGCACGCCGAGGTCGTCGGACAGGAACCGCAAGGCGGCCACCTCGCTCCGCAGCCGCCACGACTGCGAACGATCCGGACCGGGCCGATGGGGCCGCATCCACTTCACGATCACCGCGCCGGGCGGACGGCTCAGCTCCGCCCGTGCGACCGCCCAGGGCTCCAATCGCCGCCACCCGGCGACGGTGGCCGGCGCCAGCAGCCTTTCGACCTTGTCGACAAGGGTGTTCTGTGGGAGATCGAGGTCGACCACAAGCCCGGCGCCTTTACAAAGTAGATTTCTTAGGCGTGGTGACCAGCTGCTGCAGCCGCCGCGCCTCCTGGACCAGCCTGCTCGACCCCTTGCGGGCCGCCACCGCCGCCACCTCCGGCAGCTCGGCGCGCACACCGGCGATCCTGGCCGCCCGAGCCCCCGCCGCCAGCAGGTCGGCCAGCCCCGCGCGGGGCCGCTCGCCGTCCTGGGGCAGGAGCCCGGGCAGCAGCCGCACCACCACCTCCCACACCGCCTCGTGCGCCCCCGCCTGGGTGGCGTCGTCGAGCACCGACACCACCCGGTTGAGCTTGACGAACCCCTTCACGACCAGCGCCGTCAGCGTCTCGCCCAGCACCTGCGCGGGCACCTGGCCGCGCGCGGCCAGGGTCAGGAGGGCATCGGTGGCGGCGGCCCGGTTGGCGGCGTGGGCGTGGCCCATGCCGCAGGCGAGCGCGTGCGCCACGCCGCTGCCGAGCGGCCCGTCGCCGTGGGCCAGCGCGCCCAGCGCGTGCGTCTGCTGGTCGCCGGACTCCATGCCGATCGACAACATCCAGACCATGTGCGCGGCCACGACCTCCCGATGGGAGGGCATGGCGAGCGGCCACCAGGCCAGTGAGAACGCGTAACCGGCCTCCGGCCGCCACAGCGGGCGCAGCTCCTCGGGAAGGTCGTCCGGCACGTCCAGCACGGGGTGCAGGACGTGCGAGAACGACAGGTAAAGACTCGTGCGCTGCTCGCGCAGGTAGACTTTGACCCGCGGATCGGCGGGCCCGCCGCCGCGCATCCAGTCGGCGCACGCCCGGCCCGCCTCCGAGGTCAGCTGCTCCGCCCGCCGCACGCACGCGTCCGGGATGTCGCGGGGCAGCCGCAGCAGGGCCTGGATCAGGTCGGCGGGCAGCGCCCGCGCCCCGGCGGCCTCCAGCCGCTCGAAGCGGTCGAGCAGCACCTCGGGGTCGACGTGGCCGCTGCCCGCCGTGGGCGTGGCCAGCAGGACCGGACAGCCGTCGCCCGCCAGGAACGACAGCGCGAGCTCGTGGGCGCGGCCGAGGTAGAGCTGCTTGAACCCGCCCAGGGTCGGCGGCTGCCGGACGTCGGGCTTCGGCAGCGAAGCACTGGTCTCGGGGGAGGCGAACGCCAGGAAGGCCCGCCGCACGGCATGGATCTCCCCGTCGAGGCTCCCGTGCTCGTAGTGGCCGAAGAACCACGGATCGAGCGGCTGCCACCAGGGGCGCAGCTCCTCACGCAGGGCGTCGGGCGCCCGCCGCGACCACTCGACCAGCCCGGCCAGGAGCCGTTCGAACGTGTGCGGGTCCACGTTGTCGGCGGCCGCCGCGCGGACGAGCTGGTCCGGCGAGGCGTACGGCGGCGGCAACGCCGGCCCTTCCCCCACCGCCGGCAGCGGCGTGACGTGCATGTCCTCGGCGGCGATGCCGCCCCCGTAGGCCGCGGAGACCCGCTCGCGCAGCTCCTCGGGCAGCCCGGGCGCCGCCTGCCGCACCGCCTCGCGGCCGGCCTCCCCCGCCCGCGGCGCCAGTTTGACGGCCAGCCGCACGGCGCGCTCCTGCAGCGCCAGGGTGTCCTGCGCGAAGATCAGGGACATGGCGGCCAGCACGACGTCCGCCCGGCGCGCGTCGCGCAGCACGGCGTCGCCGGCCCACGACAGGGCCGCGCGCAGCAGCTTCTTCTCCGGCCGGAACGCCAGCGCCTCCACCGCCTCGGCGAACAAATCCTCCTCCAGCCGCCCCGCCTCCTCCAGCCGCCGCAGCTGCGCCAGCGCCAGATCGGCCACCGCCACCGGCCCGGCGGGCAGCAGCCGGGTGTAGTCTCTGGCCCGCTCGGCGGCCTCGTCGATGTCGAGGTCGAGCCGATCGTGCAGGACGGCCAGGGCGCTCGCCGCCGACGGCCCGTCACGCAGCAGCCGCCCCACGATGCCGTCGATGACCCGCTTGCGCTCCAGCCGGCCGTCCTCGACCAGCCGGGCGATCGTGCCCACCTGCCCGGGCAGGGCCTCGGCCAGGCCGTCGATCTCGAACAGCCGCGGCGCGAACGCCGTGAACAGCGGATCGGTGACCGCCGTCCCCGGGTGGAGCGCGCGTAACCAGCCCACCATGAACACGTCGCCGTCGGGCGGCTCGATCCCGGTCTCGCGCACCAGCGCCGCGGCCACCGCCCAGTGCCGCATGTCGTTGAGGCGCAGACGCCCGGCGACGCGGCGCGCCACGTCCGCCCGCCACTCGGCCGGCCGATGGCGCAGCAGCAGGACGATCCGCTCGTCGTCCTCGCTCTCGGCCCACAGGAACTCGCGCTTGAACAGCCACGCCGTGACGGCCGCGGCACCGCCCAGGCATGCCACGCCCACCAGCCGCAACGGCCTGAGCTGCCGGCGCCAGGAGGACCACCTGTCCTCCCGCACCGCCGCCATGTGGTCGGGCAGCCGCGCCGCCACCGCCTTGCGCTCGTCGGCGTCCAGCTCCAGCAGCAGGCGGAAGACCCGCGCCACGTCACCGCCCTTGGCCGGCTTGACCAGGCGCTCCCAGGCGCTCATCCGGCCACCTCCGAAGCGGGCCGGGAAGAACCGGCGCATGCCCCCACCTCCGCTGCGTCAACCATGACGGTGACCCTAGCGATCACCCCCGACAATCTCGGAGCCCCGCCCGATGCCGCTAGGTCATCGGCAATCCCCGCGGCACCGCCTGAGGGGTCAGAGCCGGGACGGCTCGCCCGTGGTCGCATGCTCCTGTTCCGGCGAGCGCCCCGCAGGGGTCCGCATGAACGCCGCCGCGACGGCCGTCGCGGCCAGCAGCACGAGGGCGAGCCCGAACGCGAGCGCCGCCGCGGCGTTCGCGTCCGGGCCGCCGACCAGGCGGTGGAGGAAGACGCTGCCGAGGAGGGCGATCCCCAGCGTGCCGCCGAACTGCTGGACGGCATTCAGCAGCCCGGCCGCCGACCCGACCTGATGGGGGCGCAGGCGCGCCAGGGCGGCGGTGAAGAACGGCACGGTGGCCATGCCGTTCCCGGCCCCGCTCACCAGGAGCGCCGCCACCAGCAGCCACGGGTACGCGGCCAGGTAGGCGGCGAGGGCGCCGAGCAGCCCGGCGAACAGCGTCGCGAGCCCGGCGAACATGATCCGCCACTGGTTGCCGGGCGTCATCCGCGTGCCCACGACCGCGGAGGAGATCGCCATCCCGACCGACCACGGGAGCAGGGTCAGCCCGGCGGTCAGGACGTCGCGGCCCAGGCCGAGCTGCACCTGCAGCACGACGACCAGCATCAGCCCGGTGGTCACCGCGAAGAGCAGCGTCGAGGTCGCCAGCGCGGCCGGGAAGACCCGGTCGCCGAACAGGCTCGGCTCGATCAGGGGAACGCGCCCGCGCCGGGCACGGCGGCGCTGATGGAGCCCGAACGCCACCAGGACGAGGGCGCCGGCGACGAGCAGGGCCGCGCTCCACCCCGGCCGCAGGGCGTCGCCGCCCTCGATGAGCGGGTAGACGACCAGCCCCGCCCCCAGCACCACCAGGCCGGTCCCGGGCAGGTCCAGCCGGGACGCCCGCGCGGCCCTGTCCTCGCGCGCCACGGGGCCGGCCGCGAGCACGGCGACGGCGAGGGGCACGTTGACCAGGAACGCCGACCGCCACGAGGAGCCGAACAGGTCGGCGTGGGTGAGCACGGCGCCGAGCATCGGCCCGAAGACCACCGACAGGCCCATGACGGGCCCGATGGCGCCCATCGCCTTGGCCAGTTCGGAGCCGTCGAACATGGAGCGGATCAACCCGATCGTCTGCGGGATGATCAGGGCGGCGGCCGTGCCCTGGACCGTCCGCGCGCCGATCAGCGCCCCGGCGGTGGGCGCCAGCGCGCAGCACGACGATGCCGTCGCGAACCCCGCGACCCCGATCAGGAACACGCGCCTGCGCCCGAACAGGTCTCCCAACCGGCCGCCCAGGATCAGGAACGCCGCGAACGGCAGCGTGTAGGCCGAGCTGAACCATTGGATGGCCGACTCGGAACCGCCGAGCCCGGCCCGGATCACCGGCGCCGCGACCTGCACGATCGTCGCGTCCAGCACGTTCATCGCCTCGGCGGTCAGCAGCGCGCCCAGCACGAGCCATCGCCACCGGTAGGCCGCTTTCGGATCTTCCCGAACCGGCATGTCTCATTCCCCCTCAGTCGTACGGATGACCTCCGCGACCAAGGCTGCCGCCGGCGGCACCGGCGATTCCGCAATGCCGGCGATGTTCGAGCTATTTTTCCGGCTTGCCCCTTCTCGTGCATGATTTATCCATGCTCGACGATCTGGACCGCAGTGTGATCCATGCCCTGCACATCGACGGGCGGGCGCCGTTCAGCGGCATCGGCCGGGTCCTCGGCGTGTCCACCCAGACCGTGGCCCGCCGCTACCAGCGGCTGCGCGCGAACGCCTCCCTGCGGGTCGTCGGGCTCCCCGACCCTCGCCGGGTGGGGAGCAGCCAGTGGGTGGTCCGCCTGACCACCAGCCCGGCCACCACCCGTACGCTCGCCCACGCGCTGGCCCGGCGGCCCGACACGTCCTGGATCAAGCTGCTGTCCGGCGGCACCGAGATCTTCGCCATGATCCACGTCCCGCACGGCGTGGACGACCCGCCCTCGATGCTGCTGCACGACCTGCCCAGGAAGGCGGGGATCACCGCGGTCTCCGCCCAGTACCTGCTCCACCCCTACCGGGGCGGGCCCACCGCGTGGCGAGGCATCGCCCAGACCCTCGACGACCGGCAGCGGCAGCAGCTCGCGCCGGCCCACGCCACGCCGCCCGGCCGGCTGTCACCGGACCGCGCCGACCAGGACCTGCTCGACGCCCTGCGCCACGACGGCCGCGCCAGTTACGCCGACCTGGCCAGGGCCACCGGCTGGTCCGAGGCCACAGTGGCGCGGCGCCTGACCGACCTGCGCGCCCACGGCACGATCTTCTTCGACGTCGAGATCGACCCCGTCCTCCTCGGCGTCGCGACGCAGGCCGTGCTCTGGATGGCGATCGCGCCGGCGCACCTCGACCACGTGGCGACCGCTCTGGCGGGCCACGACGAGCTCGCCGCCGTCGCCCACACCACCGGCCCCACCAACCTGCTGGCCCACGCGCTGTGCTCGGGCACCGATCACCTGCACCGCTACATCACCCACCGCCTGGGAGCGCTGGCCGAGATCCGCACCATCGAGACCGCTCCCGTCCTGCAGACCCTCAAGCACGCCGGGCCGTTCCGCCCGGGCCCCTGACCCTCACGGGGGCCGGGGCCGGGCCGATCAGCCTGGCCGCCACCGCTCGGTACAGCGCCGGCCTGGTCAGAGCAGTTCGACGTACCCCTCGGTGCCGTTGACCCGGATCATCCGGCCGTCCTCGATGCGCCGGGTGGCGTTCTCCACGCCGACGACCGCGGGCAGCCCGTACTCCCTGGCGACCACCGCGCCGTGGGTCATCACTCCGCCGACCTCCATCACCACGCCCTTGACCGAGACGAACAGCGGCGACCAGCTCGGGTCGGTGTAGACGGTGACGAGGATGTCGCCCTCCTCGACCGCCGCCTCGTCCATGTTCAGCACGATGCGGGCGCGCCCCTCGACGACGCCCGACGACACGGCGATGCCCGCCAGCGCGCCCTCGGGCAGGGCGCCGGTGTCGTACTCGCCGGAGATCACCTCGCCCTCGGAGGTGATGACGCGCGGCGGCGTCAGCTTGCGGTACTCCTCGAACGCCTCCCGGCGCTCCTCGACGAGGGGGTAGTCGAGCCGCCCGGTCCGCGCGGCCTGCCGGAACTCCTCCAGCGACAGGAAGTACACGTCCTGCGGGTCCCTGATCGCCCCGCGGGCGACGAGCCGCGCGGCCTCGGCGAGCAGCGCCCGCTTGTACAGCTCGTACCTCTGGAGCAGGGCGTGCTTGGAGTACTCGCGGTAGCCGATGAAGTGGCGGATGAGGCTCATCTGCCGGGCCGCCTTCTTGGCCTTGCGCTCGCCGCCCGGCAGCGCCCTGAGCCGTTCGAGCAGGCCGGCGACGGTGCGCTCGGCCTCGGCGCGGCCCCGTTCCACCTTGCGGGCGCGCTCGCCGGGCGCGAAGTTCCTGACGTTGCTCAGCAGGAGCGGGACGAGCTGGGTGGGGTCCTCGCTCCACCGGGTCCTGGTGATGTCGATGTCGCCCGAGCAGTGCATCCCGTACGTGCGCAGGTAACCCTCCAGGGCGCGGCGGGCCTCGGGGCCGCCCTCCAGGCCGTCGAGCCCGGTCAGGATCGTGTCCCGTCCGGCGCGTTCGAGGTGCTCGACCACCGCCGGGCAGGGGCGGACGGCGTCCGCGACGTCCAGCAGGTCGAGGCCCATGGCGGCCACCACGTTGTGGTCGGCGGACTGGGCGATGGCGTCGGCGGCGTTCCGCACGCCGAGCCAGGCTTTCATGCGCTTGTTGACCCAGTTCACCGCCTGGATGCCGACGAAGGCCGCCGCCACGCTGCGCGGGTCGAACGTGAGCCGGGCCAGCACGTCGTGGTCGTCCAGAATGTACGCGAACAGCTCGTCCCCCGCCTTGCCCGCGATGCCGCGCCGCAGCTCCTCAACCGTCCGCTCGTTCTCGGCGATCAGCTCGGGCACGGCCGCGGCGTCGTCCTTGCCGGACATCTTCAGATATTGGCGGGCCATCGGCAGCAGCCCGCCCTCGCCGAAGTCCAGCATCGAGGTCTTGCCGTGGGCCAGGTCGCGTACGAAGTCCTTCCTGGTCAGGACCTGGCGCAGGGCGTTGGCCATGAGGACGTCCACCTGGCCGAGGCTCTTGAGCGTGACCGCGCGGGCCCATGTCGAGGACAGCTCGGGCGAGACGTCCTTGTAGAACCGGCCGCCGGACACCGTGCCGGCCGAGCGGCCCAGCCGGTCGTGCAGGAGCGCGAACACCGACAGGCCGAGGGGCTTGAAGGCGTCGGTCATCATCTGCCGGTGGCCGTACGACATGAAGACGTGGTTCTTGCCGTCGCCCGTCTCGGGCACCGGGTAGAGCGTGGTGATCGGGCGGCTCTGCAGGACCTGGAACTCGCCGCCGACCAGGCCCCACTCGATGTCCTGCGGGCGGCCGAAGTGGCTCTCGACGCGGCGGCCGAGGCGTTCGAGGCGGACGATCTGCTCGTCGCTCAGGGTCTGGACGTGCCGGCGGGCGGGCTCGATCTCCCGCTCCTCCGTGCCGCCGTCCGGCGCGGGGCGCAGCTCGACGGTCTGGGTGACGACGTTGCGCGTGATGATCTCGCCCGCGCGGACGCGGTAGTTGTCGGCGTTGGCCACGCCCGACACAAACGCCTCGCCGAGGCCGAACCCGGCGTCGATCGAGACCACCTTCCGGTTGCACGTCACCGGGTCGGCGGTGAACATGATGCCCGCCGCCTCGGGGAAGACCATCTCCTGCACGACCACGGACACGCGGACCGCGCGGTGCCCGAAGCCGCTCTTGATCCGGTAGGCCACCGCCCGGTCGGTGAACAGCGACGCCCAGCAGCGCCGCACGCTCGCGAGCACCGCCGGGGCTCCCCTGACGTTCAGGTACGTGTCCTGCTGGCCGGCGAACGAGCTGGAGGGCAGGTCCTCGGCGGTGGCGCTGGAACGCACCGCGCAGGGCACGTCGCCGAGCTCCCCGAGCCGGCGCAGGATGTCGTCCTCGATCCCGGCCGGCACCGGCAGCGTCTCGACGGCCTCCCGGAGCCGGGCGCACGCCTCGGCGATCCCGGCACGGTCGTCCGCGCGCAGCCCGCAGAGCCCGTCGATCAGCGTGGCGATCGTCGCGTCCGGCTCGACGACCGCGCGGTAGGCCTCGGTGGTGACGCAGAAGCCCGGCGGCACCCGTACCCCGTCGACGGCGGACAGCTCGCCGAGGTTGGCCCCCTTGCCGCCGACCAGGGGGAGCAGGGTCTTGTCGATGTCGTGGAAGCCGAGCACGTAGGCACCCATGGCGTGTTCCCGTCTGCCTGTCATGGCTAATTAAGATACAGAGCTGCTCCGTATCCTAATCTTTCGGGGTCGCGTCGGCACGGGCGGGGTGGCTCAGGTACGCGTCGAGCCCGGCGGCGCCGGTCAGCATGGCGCGCCCGCGGGCCGTCAGCCGGGCCCGCCAGTCGCGCAAGGTCGCCTCCAGGGGCGCGATCCCGCCGGCGGAGCGCACCTGGGCGAGCAGCGGCGCGATCTGCTCCAGCAGGTAGCCACCCCGCCTGAGCTGGTGGGCCAGCCGGGCGTCGCGTACGTCGGCGGCGGTGTAGACGCGGTAGCCGGTTTGAGGGTCGCGGCGCGGGCCGACCAGCCCGGCGCGCTCCCACTTGCGCAGGGTCGCGGGCCTGATCCCGAGCTGCCTGGCCAGCGGGCCGATGAAGGTGGCGCCGCCGGGCCCGGGGCGCTCCGGCGGCGTCGCCGGTCCGGGCGCCTCCTCCGACGTCAGGTCGCGCAGCGCCCGCTCCACGGCCACCAGCGTCCGGCGGTCGTCGAGCAGCTGGGCGTGGCTCTCGTCGATGAGCCGCAGGGCCTGCTCGTCCGCGCCCCTGTTCACCTCCTGCATGATCGAGGTGGCCGTCTGGTGGCCATGGCCGGGGATCAGCGCGAGGAAGGCGCGCAGGGCCTCCCGGTGGACCGGGGTGTAGGTGCGGTAGCCGTGAGGCGTGCGCGCGGCCGGCGGGAGGATGCCCGCCTCTTCGTAGTTCCGGATCGCCTGCGTGGACAGGCCGTGCTCACGCGCCAGGTCCACGGGTCTGAGTCGCTCGCGGGGCATGGGAAAAGTTTACACAGAAGGTTCAACGATACGGTTGAAGGTATGTCTTCACCGATCCGTCCCGCCACCCTGCCCTTCGGGGGCGCCGCGCTCTCGCGGCTGCTCCGCTCGTTGCCCGAGCCGCCCCGGCTGCTCGGGCTCGGCGAGGCCATGCACGGCGAGGAGGCGCTGATCCGGCTGCGCAACGAGGTCTTCCGCCATCTCGTCGAGCACGAGGGGTACCGCTCGATCGCGATCGAGAGCGACTGTCTCATGGGGCTGGCCGTGGACGCGTACGTCGCGGAGGGCGTGGGGACGCTCGACGACGTCATGCGGCACGGCTTCAGCCACGGTTTCGGCGCGTCGGCCGCCAACCGGGAGCTCCTGGAGTGGATGCGGGCCCACAACCGGGGCCGGCCCGCGCCCGAGCGGATCCGCTTCTTCGGCTTCGACGGCCCACTGGAGATGTCCGGCCCGGGCAGCCCCCGTCAGGCGCTCACCGGGCTGCACGGCTACCTCGCCGCGCACCTGGACGTCCTGCCCTCCGATACCGTCGACCGGCTGCTCGGCGACGACTCCCGCTGGACGAACCCCGCCGCCGTCATGGACCCCGCCCAGTCCGTCGGCCGCCGCGCCGAGGCCGCCGAACTGCGCCTGATCGCCGACGACCTCATGGCCGTGCTCATGACCGAGTCGCCGCGCCTGATCTCGGCGACCTCGCGCGAGGCGTGGTGGCGGGCCGCCCTGCACGGGCGCACGGCCACGGGCCTGCTCCGCTACCACGCGGGCATGGCCGACCCGTCGCCCGCCCGGGTCGCACGCCTGATGTCGCTGCGTGACGGGATGATGGCCGAGAACCTCCTGGCCATCGCGCCGCCGTACGGCCCGACGCTGGTCTTCGCCGGGAACGCGCACCTGCAGCGGCACCTGAGCACGTGGCAGACCGGCTGGCAGCCGGTCGACCTGTTGCTGGAATGGTGGAGCGCGGGGGCGATCGTGAGCGCGCACCTGGGCGGCGGGTACGCCTTCCTCGCCTCCGCCCTCGGCGCCGCGCCCCACCACGGCCTCGCCGTCCCCCCGCCCGGCACCGTGGAAGGCGTTCTCCACACCCTCCCGGACAACCACTCCCTGGTGGACTCCGCGCGCCTGACCTCAGCGCTCACCGGGACGAAGCTCACCCTCCGGACGGACACCTCCACCAACCGCAGCTACTTCGGCCTCGACCCCGACCACCTGGACAAGACGGACGGGATCGTCTTCATCAAGGACGTCGCCCCCGCCGGGTGATCCCCGGTCACTGCTCCCCCGGCCGCCGCGCCGGAGCCGGGGCGGGCCCGGCGGTGCCACCGGCGAAGCGGGACGGGCGGAAGGGCGCCAGCAGCGGCGACTCCTCGCCGTACAGCTCCCCCGCCACCTCCCCCAGCAGCAGCGGCGCCAGCGTGACCCCGCTGTGCGTGGCCACCGTGTACACGCGCCGCTCGGCGTCCGCGAAGCCCGCCACCGTGAGCCCGTCCCCCGGCATCGCCCGCCGGCCGACCACCGCCCGCTCCACCGTGGCCCCGTCCGTCGCCCGCAGCACGCCCGGCAGCAGGGCCATGATCGAGTCGAGGACGTCGCCGGACACCGGGACGGCCGGGTCCGCCCGCCCGTCCAGCGGCAGCGACTGCAGCACCAGCCGCCCGCCCCCGTCCGGCCGCAGATTGAGCCCGCCGGTGTGGAGCACGCGGGACAGGCGGGCGGGCACCGGGGCCGTGGTGACGAGGAAACCGTTGGTGACCGCACCGGACACGGCCGGGTCGAGCATGGGCACCTCGGCCCCGGCCAGCGCCGCCACCCCCTGCGTCCAGCGCCCCGTGCAGGTGACCACCACGTCGGCGCCGAAGGCCCGCCCGCCGGCCGCCGTCACCTTGACCCCCGACGGCGAGGTCTCGATCGCGGTCACCTCCGCCCCGCACGCGACCACGGCCCCGGCGTCGCGGGCCTCGCCGAGCAGGCCCCCGACCAGCCGCAGCGGCTGCACGTGCGCCTCCATGGGGAAGAACACGCACTCGGCGCCGGGAGGCGGCGGGACCAGGTCGGGCTCCAGGGCGAGGGCGCGCCCGGCGGTGACCCGTTCGACCGGGTAGCCCATGCCGGCCAGCCGCCCCACGCGGGCCTCAAGGAGCTCCTTGTGCTCGTCGGAGACCGCGACCTCGAGGTTGCCCGTGGGGAAGAACCAGTCGCCGGGGAGCTGGTGGTGCGCCCAGACGGCGGCGTGGTTGAGGTCGAAGTACTCCTTGGGCGTCTTGTTGTTGGCGTTGACCCACGCGAGGGACGTGGACGTCGTGCCGGACCCCGGGGTACGCGCCTCCAGGACGGTGACCTGCGCGCCGCGACGGGTGAGCCCGGCCGCGACCGCCGCTCCGACCACTCCGGCGCCGATGACGACGACTCGCACGCTGACTCCTTCCGCTCCTGATCGCTGACCGCGACCGGACCTGACTCAATGGTCGAGGTGACGGCCGGGGCGTTCAAGCAGGCCGCTGCCCAGCGGGGTCAGCAGGTTGAGCACGGCGGGGCCCTGGCGCACGCTCCTGATCAGGCCCGCCTCCCGCAGCACCTTCGCGTGCCGGCTGGCCGCCGCCAGCGACACCCCCGCCCGCCGGGCCAGCTCACTGGTGGTGGCCCCGCCGCCGGCGGCCTGCAGGACGGCCGCGCGGGTGGCGCCGATCAGCGCCTCCACCGAGCCGGACACCCGCGCGACCGGCGTCCACCGGAACCCGGCGTCGATCGGGTAGATCAGCACCGGCGGCAGTTCGGGATCGGCCAGCGAGACCGGCACGCGGCGGCAGAAATAGGACGGCACCAGCGTCAGCCCCCGGCCGCGCAGGTGCAGCTCCCGGTCCACGCTGTAGTCGACCTCCAGCACCGGGAAACGCCAGCGCATCATCGGCTTCATGCTGCCCAGCAGCCCCTCGACGCCGGAGCCGACCAGGTGGCCGACGCGCCAGGCCCGGTCGCCCTCCACCGCGGGCTCGATGAGGTCGCGGTGCGGGGCGATGGCCGCGGCGTGGTAGTCGGCCAGGGCGGTGGCCAGCTCGGACATGGGCGCGGACGGGCGCTCGGCCAGCGCGCCCAGCCAGCCGGGAATGGGCGCGTACCGGGCGAGCAGCTCCAGCTCGTGGCGGAACCGGCGGCGCGGGGTGGCGCGCAGGGCCTCCAGCCCGGCCTCCAGCCCGTCACGTGCCGCCGCCGGCGTGAGGAAGTCGGGGAAGTACGGCGCCTCGGGCGCCAGCGCGGTCAGCCAGCGCAACCCGGAGGCCATCCTGGACAGCCTGGCCGGGCTCTCGCGCAGCCCCCGCTCCCAGGGCCGGAAGGCCGGCGCCTTGTCCCTGTCCTGCAGCCGGAAGCGGCTGAGCACGGTCTCCCACAACGGGTCCGCGCCCGCGGCGACCGTCGTCCGCGCCAGGTCGTCCGCCGTGAAATGAATGCGCAGCAGCCCCACGAACCCTCTTCCCGACGCCGCGAGCAGCTTGTTTTCACTAGGCTGCAAAGGGTCTGGCCGACGCATCGTACCAACGACGACCATGTGACCAACGATGATCGACAATCCCCCCGGATCCCTGTTGTCCGAGCGCTACCGGCTGATCCGTGCGCTCGGCCGAGGCGGCATGGGCACCGTCTGGCTGGCCCGTGACGAGAGCCTCGACCGCGAGGTCGCGGTCAAGGAGGTGCTGCTCTCGCCCGACCTCGGCGCGGAGGATCGCGCCGAGCTGTGCGAGCGCACGGTGCGCGAGGCGTACGCGGCGGCGCGGCTGAGCCATCCGGGGATCGCCGCCGTTCACGACGTGTTCTCCGAGGACGGCCGTCCATGGATCGTCATGGAGCTGCTTCGCGGGCGCACCCTGCAGGAGGCGATCCGCGACGACGGCCCGTGGGCGCCCGAGCGGGTGGCCCGGCTCGGCGCCGACCTGCTGACGGCCCTGTCGGTCGCGCACCGGCAGGGCATCCAGCACCGCGACGTCAAACCCGGCAACGTGTTCCTCTGCGACGACGGCCGGGCGGTGCTGACGGACTTCGGCATCGCCAGGATCGACGGGCAGGTCACCATCACGCAGTCGGGGCTGCTGATCGGCTCGCCCGGGTTCATCGCGCCCGAGCGGTTACGGGGCGAGCGCGGCGGGCCGCTGTCGGACCTGTGGTCGCTGGCCGCCACGCTGTACACGGCGGTGGAGGGCACCTCGCCCTTCCACTCCGCGTCGCCGCTCGTGACGCTGCACCGGGTGCTCACCGAGGATCCGCCGGCGTCCGGGCGGGCCGGTCCCGTGCTGGGGCCGGTGCTGCTGCGCATGCTGTCGCGCGAGGCCGCCGACCGGCCGGAGCCCGCTTCGGCCGGTCGGTGGCTGGAGGCCGCCGCCTCCGGCGTACCGGCGCCCGTGGACCGTCCCCGGCGTCCGCTCGCGCGGCCCGGCCGGGCCGTCCCGGTGGTGGCCGCCATCACTGGGCTCGCCGTCGTCGGAGTCCTCGCCTGGTACGGCGTCGCCCGCAACACCCCCGACCCGCCACCGCCGAGCGCGAGCGCCCCGCTCGCGTCCGCCGCCGCGCCCCCGACCGCCGCCACGCCGTCGAAGGGCAGGTTCACGGTGCCGGTCGACTTCTGCACGCTGCTCACCGACGCGCAGGTCAAGCAGACGACGTACGGGCGCGCGCTGAAGCGGAGCCATTCGGAGGACGGCTGCGCCTGGACGAAGCGGAAGGTCGGGCTCTCCGTCGAGCCCACCAAGGCCCAGAACAAGGACTACTGGGAGGCCCTGCCCGTGGAGGCGCACGAGGAGTTCCTCAACAAGCGCACCATCCACGCCGACGCGTCCAGCGGAGGGGTGTGGCAGTGGGGCGACGTCGGGATGCAGTGGCCGATCGGGACCACGTCCACCGCCGCCGCCCCGGTGGCCGGGGTCGGTGAGGAGGCGTTCCAGTACGACGTCTCCGACCGGCGGTCGGGGACCATGGTCAGGTCGAACGTCATGTTCCGGGTCAGCAACATGGTCGTGGAGGTGCAGTACGCCGACTTCGACGGCACGGAGGCGGCGCGGGTGCGCTCGGCCGCGCTGCGGGCCGCCAAGCTGACCGCCGCCGCGCTGAGCAGACGGGGGTGACATGACGTCGCTGATCGGAGGCAGGTACCGGCTCATCGAGCGCGTCGGCGAGGGCGGGATGGGCGTCGTCTGGCGTGGCCTCGACGAGAGCCTCGGACGGGAGGTGGCGGTCAAGCGGGTGCGGCTGGCGCCCGGCCTGGACCCCGAGGCGCGGGCGGCCCTGTGCGAGCGCGCGCTGTCCGAGGCGAGGACCGCCGCCGCGCTGCGGCATCCCTCGATCGTGGCCGTGCACGACCTGATCGTCGAGGACGGGGATCCGGCGATCGTGATGGAGCTGGTCCACGGGGCCTCCCTGGAGCAGGTCATCCGCGAGAACGGGCCGCTGCCCGCGCGCCGCGCGGCCGAGATCGGGCTGCGGGTGCTGTCGGCGCTGGCGGCCACGCACGCGGCGGGGGTGCTGCATCGGGACGTCAAGCCGGCCAACGTGCTGCTGGCGGGGGACGGGCGCGTGGTGCTGTCGGACTTCGGCATCGCCACCCTGGTGGGCGGCCTGCCCGGCACGCCGGTCGGCACGCCGGGCTACACGGCCCCCGAATGCCTGTACGCCGCCGCACCGGACGCCACGGACCGCACCGCCGTCCCACCCACGAACCCGGCGGGCCGCACCGCCAGCCAACCCACGGCCCCGGTCGGCCCTGCCGCCACGGACCCTGCCGGGATCCGGCCCACCGGCCCGACGTCGTCCCGGCCCGGTGGGCCCGGTTCGGATGCCTGGTCGGAGGCTGCGGGACCGGCCTCGGATCTCTGGTCGCTGGCCGCCACCCTCTACACCGCCGTCGAAGGGCGCGGCCCGTTCGCCAGGGAGAGCGCCGTCGCCACGCTGGGCGCCGTCCTCACCGAGCCGCCCGCCCCCTCGCGAAGCGTGCTGTGGCCGGTGCTGGCCGCCGCGCTGGACAAGGACCCGCACGAGCGTCCCGATGCCGAACGGCTCCGGGGCTGGCTGGAGGCGGTCGCGCAGGGGCCGGCCGCCACAGCCGTACTCCCCGAACCACCGCGGGCCACCCCACCCGGCGGCGTGCGGCTGCCGGTCGCGCTGGGCGCCCTCGTCGTCGCGGCCCTGGTGGGCGCGGGTGCCGTCGTCGTGCCCCAGCTCGGAAGGACCTCCCCGGCCCCCGCATCCGTCGCCGCCGGGGCGTCGGCGACGGCCGCGGCGGGGAGGTTCGCCGCCCTGCCCCGCGCGTGCGGCCTCCTCACCCCGGAGCAGGCCGCCACAGCCGTCCCGAAGGCGTTGATCATGCCCAGGGAGGACGCGGAGTGCACCTGGCATCGGAGCCTGGCCAAGGAATCGCGCTCGCTGCGGCTCGAACTGGAGGTGCAGGAGCCGACGGACACCCATGCGGAGGTCGCGCTGGCCGCCGACGACTTCGACTCGCGGCGGGACGAGGCCGAACGGAGCAGGAAGTCCTCCGTCCTGGGCAAGACCTCCGAGATCACCGAACTCAAGGGGATCGGCGATGAGGCGATGACCTGGACCGTCACCGACGATCGCCGTCCGGAGTCCAAGGCCGTGATCGTCTTCCGGGTGAGCAACCTGGTGGCCGAGCTCACGCTGGAGCACGAGGTCGCCACGGACCCCGCGCTGTCCGGGCAGGCGGGCGCCGCGGCCCGCTCGATCGTCGAGGCGTTGACGCGATGAAGGGCACCGTACTCCTGGCGGGACGCTACAACCTGGTCGAGCCGCTCGGGCCGGGCGGCGGCACCTGGCTGGCCAGGGACGCGGTGCTGCACCGCGACGTGGCCGTAAAGCGCATCCCCCTCACCGCCACCCCGGCCCGCTCCGGACGGGACGCGACGACGGGCGAGCGGCCGGACCCCGGCCCGGGGTCGGGGTCCGGGTCGGGTGAGCGGGAGCGGGAGCGCGTGCTGGCGGCGGCCAGGTTCGCGGCGTCGCTGAGCCACCCCGGGCTCGTCACCGTGCACGACGTCATCGCCACCGGACCTCAGCTCTGGGTCGTCATGGACCTCATCCGGGGCGGCTCGCTCGACCGGGTCTCCGCCGCCGAAGGGCCGCTGGAGCCCGGCCGGGTCGCCGCGATGGGGCTGCGGCTGCTCGACGCGCTGGCCGTCGTCCACGCGCGCGGGCACGTGCACGGCGCGGTCACGCCGGGCAACGTCCTCGTCGCCGCCACCGGCGAGACCGTGCTCACCGGCCTCGGCACCACCGCCGCCCCCTCGATCACCGCCGCTTCCACCACCGCCGCGGACATGCGCATGCTCGTCGCCACGCTCATGTTCGCCCTGGACGGGGGCGCCACGCCCCGGCCGGACGACGTGGCCGCCTCCTCAGCCCTCCTTCCCAGGCTGCGGGAGGCGGCCGCGTTCCGGGCCGCACTCGCCGGGGCGCGCGACGGGGCGGAGATCCGTGCCGTCCTGACGCAGGCGGCGGCCCGCGCGGCGGCCATGGCGGCCGAGGCGCCCACCGCACCCACCAAGGTCAGCTCCACCGGCACGAACCGTACGCTCTGGCTGTCCGTCGCCGCCGCGACCGCGCTGATCGTCACCGTGGTGACCCTCGCCATGGCCAGGCCCGGCACCACGACGCGCGGCCCGACCGCCGCCACCACCACCATCGCGGCCCCGAGCCCGTCGCGAACCCCGGCGGCGGCCCCTTCCCCCGACCCGTGCGCGACGGTCGTCCCCACGGACCGGGTGCTCCCGAGCAAGTCGTCCACGTGCTCCGTCACCGTCGACGGCGCCGCCGTGACGATCAAGACCCAGCCGGACGTGGCCACCGCCCGCAAGGTGTTCGACGCCCTCCGCAAGCGCCGGCAGTCGCAGACGGGCACTTCGAAGGTGGAGCGCGCGGTCACCACCCCCGTCAAGAACGTCCCCGGCCTCGGTGACGAGTGCTTCTCCCAGGACTCCACCGTGGGCATCCTGTCCAGCGTGAGCAGCCACGTCTGGCTGCGCGTCCGTACGATGGTGATCGAGGTGTCCGTGATGGAGAACGGTCCCGAGGTCACCTCGGAGATGCGGGACACCGCCATGCGCGCGGCACGCACGACCGCGGCCAGACTCCAGGGAAGCTCATGACCGGCGAGCGCTTCCACCCCATCGGCCCCCTCGCCCCGGGCGCCCCCGGCCGCGCCCTGCGGGTGTTCGACCGCCGCACCGGCATGGAGGTGGCGGCCAAGCGCCTGCCGCTCCCGCAGGGCCTGCTCGACGAGGTACGCCGGCAGGCCATGGCCGCAGGGGGCCTGCGGCACCCGTCGATCCACCCGGTCTACGAGGTCGTCGGCGAGGGCGGCCAGGTGTGGGTCCTCTCCCCGGTCGTCAACGGCTGGTCCCTGCGCGCCGAACTCCATCAGCGCGCCGCCCTCGGCCCCGCCGCGGCCGCCGCGATCGGCCTGCGGGTGCTGGACGCCCTGTCGTACGCGCACCGGCACGGCGTCACCCACGGCAACCTGCACCCGGGCAACGTCCTGCTGGCCCCGGGCGGCCACGTGGTGCTGAACGACTTCGCCATCCCCGCCCTCGCCGGGGAGACGGCCGGCAGGCTGCCGGGCTTCACCGCACCGGAGGCCACCGGCGGCCCAGCCCCCGAATCCACGTCAGAGCCCGCCCGGGAGGAGGCCGCGCCCGGGCCCGCTGACGGCGATGCCGCCGGACCCGTGCGAGGACCCGCCCGCGACAGGACCGTGCCGGGACCGGCCGCCGATCTGTGGGCTCTCGGCGCGATCCTCTATACGGCGGCGCTCGGCAGGCCGCCGTTCGTCCGGGCCACCCCGGCGGCCACCACGGAGGCCGTGCGGCAGGGGATCGCGATCGAGGCGAAGGACCCCTTCACCGCCCTCCTGCGCGACCTGCTCGCCCCCGGCCCGGCCCGCCGCCCGGACGCCGCCACCGTCCGCGCGGTTCTGCAGGGCGCCGCCGCGCGACCCGCCTTCGAGGTCGCGACCGTCACGGTCGGTGGCGTCGAGATCGTCGGCCACCCCGTCCCCGCCGACGACCCCGCCCCTCTCCCGGCCCCGCCCGAGCGCTCACGGCGTTTCAAGCCGACCTCGCTGGTCCCCGCCGTGGCCGCCGCCGCGGCCCTGGGTGCGGGCCTCGCGCTGCTCGTCCCGGTCGGCTCGACCGCGGCTCCCTCGGCCGCCGCCTCGGGCACGCAGGCCGCCGTGCCCGTGCCGGACGACATCCCGCCGTTCACCAAACCACTCAAACCGTGCACGCTGGTCTCCGAGGAACTCGTTCTCGAGCTCACACCCTCGGCGGGCAAGCCGTTCACGTACGAGAAAGGCGGCTTCACCTCGTGCTCGTGGAAGAGCGACTACGCGATCCCGGAGGCCAGGCGCGGTGAGCTGTCCATCACGCTGGACACTCTGGACAGCGTGGCGATGTCGGACGGCACGTTCGATCTCTCGAAGCGGGTGGCGTCCCGGCTGCACACGGGCTATCGCGAGGTCGAGGGCCTGGCGCACGACGCGTTCACCTATGTCGACGGCACGACGAGGGGCTTCAGACGGTACCGGGTGACGTACGAGTTCCGGCTGAGCAACCTCCACGGAACGGTCGAGTACGGCCGCTCGGTGGGTGTGGACCCGGACGGCTCCATCGCCGGGAACGCCGAGAAGGTCACCCGCCTGGTCATCGACCGCCTGCTGAAACGTCCCGGCTGACGTGCTCGCGCGCAGCGCGCCGCCAGCGGACGGCGAACTTAGGCTGGCTCCATGGACATCTCCTCGGCGGGCAAGCTCTGGGACGCCGACCCGGGCTGGCTCAACACCGCCTCCTACGGCCTGCCTCCTCGCCGCGCCTTCGAAGAGCTCCAGGCCGTCCTGTCCGAATGGCGGCACGGCAGCAGCGACTGGAAACCATGGGACGCCTTCGTGGGCCGTTCCCGCGCGGCCTTCGCCCGGCTCGTCGGCGCGCCCGCCGCCGACGTCACGATCAGCTCCACCGTCTCCCAGATCATGTCCACGGTCGCCACCGCGCTGCCGCCGGGGGCGCGCGTCCTGGTGCCGGAGATCGAGTTCACCAGCAACCTGTTCCCGTGGGCAGTGGCCGCCGAGGTCGAGACCGTGCCCGCCGACCGGCTGGCCGACGCCGTCGACGGCTCCACCGCCGCCGTCGCCTTCAGCCTCGTCCAGTCCGCCACCGGGTACGTCGCCCCGCTCCAGGACATCGTGGCCGCCGCCCGCGATCATGACGCGCTGGTCATCGCCGACGCCTCGCAGGCCTGCGGCTGGCTGCCGGTCGGCGTCGAAGGCATCGACGCGCTGGCCTGCGCCGCGTACAAGTGGCTGATGGCGCCGCGCGGGGCCGCGTTCGGCTACCTGTCGCCCCGCCTGCGCGAGCGCATGCGCCCGCTGGCCGCCGGCTGGTACGCCGGGGCCGACGAGGGCGGCTCCTACTACGGCCCGCCGCTGCGGCTCGCGCCGGACGCCCGCGCGTTCGACCTGTCGCCGGCCTGGTTCTCGTACGTCGGCGCCGCCCCGGCCATCGAGCTGCTCAACGAGCTCGGCATCGAGCGGATCCGCGACCACGACGTCGCCCTGGCCAACCGTTTCAGGGCCGGGCTCGGCCTCGAACCGTCCGACTCGGCCATCGTCTCCGTGGACGCCCCTGGCGAGCGCCTGGAGGCGGCCGGCATCCGCGCGGCCGTACGGGCGGGCAAGGTGCGGGCCGGCTTCCACGTCTACACCACCGCCGACGACGTCGACCGCGCGCTGGACGCCCTCACCTGACGTGGCCTCATGACAACGGGCCCTTGCGGCGCCGAGACGGGGCCGCTTTAATACGCCGGGCCGCGGGCGCGGCGCCCCCGTTCGCCGACGAGGAGACATTGTGGCCATTTCCGCAGGTCTGACATTCGTCCCTGACATCCGCGACCCCGGCCTGCGTCCGTTAACGCTAACACCCCGATGAAACTTTCTTTTTTCGCCCATCGGGAAAGCGCTTACCAAGAAGGGAAAGAAGCGAATGCGCTTACGACTGGCCGGCGCGGCGGCGGTCCTCGCCCTGGCTACCACGGCGATCAACCCCGCCCAGGCCGCCCCGCCCACCAAGCAGATGGAGGACCTCGACCGCGGCCTGATCAGCGTCCGGTCCGGATCGGGCAACCTCGTGTCCTGGCGGCTGCTCGGCACCGACCCCGACGGCGTCGCGTTCAACGTCTACCGGGGCTCCACCAGGGTCGCCACGAACCTCACCGCCTCCACCAACCACCTCGACAACGGCGCCGCCGCCGACGCCTCGTACACGGTCAGGGCCGTGGCCGGCGGGAGCGAGCAGGCCGCCTCGCCCGCCTCGCTCCGCTTCACCGGCGGCTCTTACCTCGACGTGCCGATCCAGCCGCCGTCGGGCGGCACGACCCCGGACGGCGTCGCCTACACCTACAGCGCCAACGACGCCGGCGTGGGCGACATGGACGGCGACGGCCGGTACGAGATCGTGCTCAAGTGGGACCCGTCCAACGCCAAGGACAACTCCCAGTCGGGCTACACCGGCAACGTGTACGTGGACGCGTACCGGCTGGACGGCACCCGCCTGTGGCGCATCGACCTGGGCCGCAACATCCGCGCGGGCGCCCACTACACCCAGTTCCAGGTGTACGACTACGACGGCGACGGCCGGGCCGAGGTCGCGATGAAGACCGCCGACGGCACCAGGGACGGGGCCGGCACGGTCATCGGCAACTCCTCGGCCGACTACCGCAACTCCAGCGGCTACGTCCTGTCCGGCCCCGAGTTCCTGACGATGTTCGACGGGCAGAGCGGCGCGGCCAGGTCCACGGTCTCCTACGACCCGCCGCGCGGCACCGTGTCGAGCTGGGGCGACTCCTACGGCAACCGGGTGGACCGCTTCCTGGCCGGGACGGCGTACCTGGACGGCGAACGCCCCTCCCTGATCATGGCCCGCGGCTACTACACCCGTTCGGTCATCGCCGCCTGGGACTTCCGCAACGGCACGCTCACCAAGCGCTGGACGTTCGACAGCAACTCGGCGGGCTCCCAGTGGACCGGCCAGGGCAGCCACAGCCTGTCCGTCGGCGACGTCGACCAGGACGGCAGGGACGAGATCGTGTACGGCGCCATGGCCGTCAACGACAACGGCACCGGCATGTGGACCACCGGTACCGGCCACGGCGACGCCCAGCACCTCGGCGACTTCGACCCGGCCAGGGCGGGCCTGGAGTACTTCAAGGTGAGCGAGTCGGGCTCCCAGCCGTCCTCGCTCTACATCGACCCGCGCACCGGCCAGATCCTCTGGTCCACCCCCGCCAACGCCGACAACGGCCGCGGCGTGGCCGGCGACATCTCGACGGTCAGGATCGCCGGTGAGTTCTGGTCCGCCGCCGACGCCAACCTGCGCAGCGTCACCGGCAACAACGCCGGCCGCAAGCCGTCCTCGGTCAACTTCCTCGTGTGGTGGGACGCCGACCCGCTCCGGGAGCTGCTCGACCAGACCAGGATCGACAAGTACGGCACCAGCGCCGACACCCGCCTGCTGACCGCCTCCGGCGTGCACTCCAACAACGGCACCAAGGCCACCCCGTCGCTGTCGGCCGACCTGTTCGGCGACTGGCGCGAAGAGGTCATCTGGCCCACCAGCGACAACCGCGCGCTGCGCGTCCACGCCACGACCACGCCCACCGACCGCCGCATCTACACCCTGATGCACGACCCGCTGTACCGGGTGTCGGTCGCGTGGCAGAACACCGCCTACAACCAGCCGCCGCACACGAGCTTCTTCATCGGCGACGGCATGCCGACCCCGCCCAGGCCGAACATCTACGTTCGCTGACGGCCCGCGTCCTGGGGCGCTCGGCCTGCCGGCGGGCGCCCCCGGTCCGTTCAGGGTCTCGTGGTGGTCGGGTCGCCCGCGCTCGCCGCGGCGTGGGCGGCGCCCCGGCCGCCGGCGCGGGCGACGATCTTGCCTGCCCGTACGCGTACCGCGGCCTCGGTGGCGTCGCCCGCGTCCGGGACCCCGGCGGCCGCCGCCACGGCGGCGTGCTCGTCGATGACCAGGCGCAGCCCAGGCAGGGGATCCGCGCCGAACACCCGTCGCAGGCCCCCGGCGACGTCGCCGAGCCTGAGCCGGACGAGACGCCCCGTTTCGGCGGGATCGCCCGTCACCACCGCGATGGTGATCCGATCCCCCGGGCGGGCGGCGCGCACGGCCTCCTCGGCCGCCTCCAACCGGCTGGTCCCCAGGACGGCGATCACCCCGTCGGCGTCCAGCCCGGCCGGGCGGCCGGTGAGCTCATCGAGCGGCTCCGCGGGCGGCTCCCAGGATTCCTGGACGGGTCGCGCGGGGGCGACGAAGGGCAGGTGCGGCGGGGCCCACGTGTCGGCGAGGTCGAGGGCGGCCAGGTGGCGGCAGGCGTGGGCCACGTCGAAGGGGTCGCCGAAGCCCGGCGCCGTGTCGGCCAGGTGGGCGGCCCCGCTCAGCAGCGTGAGGACCAGCTCGGCCAGCCGTACCCGCCGCGCGTGGCGCGGTGCGCACGGCTCCAGCGCGAACGCGAGCAGCCGCGCCTCCAGAGCGGCGATCTGCGCCAGCGCGCCGCGGCCGGGTTCGTCGTCGAACACGCCGGCCAGCGAGCGCAGCTGCAGCTTGCCCCCTGCGGGGGTGTCGCCGGTCAAGGGCAGCCGTTCGAGCCACCCGCGGGCGAACGTGCCCAGCGCCTCGGCCACGCCCGGCGGCGGCGGGCCTTCGGCCGGCTCGGCGGGACCGAGCGAGTCGACCAGGACCGCCAGGTAGAGGGCGCGCTTGCCGGGGAAGTTCGAGTAGACCGCGCCGCGGGTCAGCTCGGCCCGCTCCGCGATCCGGTCGACCTTGGCCTCGGCGTATCCGCGCTCGGCGAACTCCTCCCTCGCCGCCGCCAGCACGGCCGCTCGGGTGCGTTCCTGCTGTTGCGCCCGGGTCAGCCTGACCATCGAAGCACGCTCCCGCCATTCAGATGTTCACATCATCCGAAAGGATAGCGCCCGCTCTTGACATCGGCGCCCCCGCCGACGAGTCTGACTACGTAGTCATAAGGAGCTCGCCGATGTCCGACGCCAAGCGCAGGCCCCCGAGCAGCACCGACGTCGCCGCCCTGGCGGGCGTGTCGCAGAAGACGGTCTCGCGGGTGCTCAACGGCGAGCCGTACGTCAGCGACGAGGTCCGCGAACGGGTGCTGGCGGCGGCGCGCGAGCTCGGCTACCGCCGCAACGCCGCCGCCCGGGCGCTCCACCTGGGCCGCTTCCACCGCATCGGGGTGGCCTCCATCGGCAGCTCGCTCTACGGCCCGTCGTCCCTGCTCGTCGCGTTGGAGCGGCGGGCCAGGCAGATCGGGTACGCGTTCACCGTGGCTTTCACGGGCGAGGGCGACGGCGTCTCGAACGCGGTCGAATCCCTGCTGGCCCAGGGCGTGGACGCGGTCGTGGTCTCCGACCCGATGGACGGGCCCGTCGATGGGGGCCAGGAGCTGCGCGTCGACCCGGACGTGCCCGTGCTGACCTTCCGGCCGATCCCCGGGCTCGACGGGCCGCGCGTGGTGGTCACCGGCGCGTCCGGCGTGGACGCGGGCAGGCAGGCGACCGAGCACCTGCTCCGGCTGGGCCACGCCACCGTCCGGCACGTCGCGGGGCCGCACCGGTGGTGGGCGGCGCGCGACCGGGCGCGCGGCTGGCGGGAGGCGCTGGCCGCCGCCGGGGCCCCCGAGCCGCCGGTGCTGGAGGGCGACTGGTCCCCGGCGTCCGGGTACGCGGCGGGCCGGGTGCTGGCGGCGGACCCGGAGGTCACGGCGGTGTTCGCGGCCAACGACGACATGGCGATCGGCGTGCTGCGCGCCCTGGCCGAGGCCGGTCGCGCGGTGCCCGAGGAGGTGAGCGTGGTCGGCATGGACGACATCCCGGCCGCGGCGTACCTGTCGCCGCCGCTGACCACCGTCCGCCAGGACTTCGAGGCCCTCGCCCGCCACGGCCTCGCGCTGCTCGCCGCCGAGATCGAGCGCTCCCCCGGCGGGCCCGCCCCCGGCGACCTGCCCGCGCACCTCGTGGTGCGCCGATCGACCGCACCTCCCACGCAGCCGTGACAAGGAAGGGAACATCCGTGCCGCGAGTACTCTTCGGCGCCGCCTACTACCCCGAATACCACCCCGCCGACCTGCTGAAGACCGACCTGGACCTGATGGCGGAGGCGCGCTTCTCGGTGATCCGGGTCGGCGAGTCGGTCTGGTCCACCTGGGAGCCCGAGAACGGCCGCTTCGACCTCGACTGGCTGCAGCCGGCGCTGGACGGCGCGCACGAGCGCGGCATCGGGGTCATCCTGGGCACGCCGACGTACGCGCTGCCGCCGTGGCTGGCCCGGCTCTACCCGGAGATCGCCGGTGAGCGGGGCACCGGGCAGCGCATCGGCTGGGGCGCCCGCCAGGAGATGGACTTCACGCATCCGGCGTTCCGCTTCCACGCCGAGCGGATCACCCGCAAGGTCGTCGAGCGCTACGCCGGCCACCCGTCGGTCATCGGCTTCCAGGTCGACAACGAGCCGGGGCTGCACCTGCTGCACAACCACGGCGTGTTCCAGCGGTTCGTCGACTGGCTGCGCGGCCGGTACGGCGACGTGGAGACGCTCAACCGGGAATGGGGCCTGGTCTACTGGTCGCACCGGCTGTCGGACTGGGCCGACCTGTGGCGGCCGGACGGCAACGCCCAGCCGCAGTACACGCAGGCGTGGCGGCGTTTCCAGGCCGACCAGGTGACCGAGTTCATCGCCTGGCAGGCGGACATCGTGCGCGAGTACGCCCGGCCGGAGCAGTTCGTGACCACGTGCATCGCCTATGACCGGCCGGGGGTGGCCGACGACGAGCTGACCCGGCGGCTCGACGTCACCGCGGGCAACCCGTACTACACGATGCAGGACGGCCTCGCGCATCCCGCGCCGCAGGACGGGCCGCAGAGCTGGATGACCAGGAGCACCTGGGCGCTGTACCTCAGCGCGGACCGGATGTTCTCCTCGCGCCAGGAGCCGTTCCTGGTGACCGAGACGAACGCGCAGGCCATCGGGCCGTCCTGGGTGAACCTGCCCGCCTATGACGGCCAGTGGCGGCAGGCCGCGTGGGCGCTCGTGTCCCGGGGCGCCTCCATGATCGAGTACTGGCAGTGGCGGACGCTGGTGTTCGGCACGGAGACGTACTGGGGCGGGGTGCTGCCGCACAGCGGGCGGCCGGGGCGGGCGTACCGGGAGATCGCCAGGATCGGGGCCGAGCTGGAGACGGCGGGCGAGTTGGTCGAGGGGCTGATCCCGGACGCGGACGTCGCGCTGCTCTACTCCACGCCGAGCAAGTGGGCGCTGAGCGCCCAGCCCGCGCTGGGGCGGCCCGACGGCGGGGCGGACGAGCGCTCCTACCAGGGCATCTTCGAGCCGTTCTATCGTGGCGCGTTCGACGCCGGCTGCCAGGTGCGGGTGGTGCACGCCGCCCAGGCGGTCGCGGAGGAGCCGGCCGCGCTGGCCGCGCGGCACCCGGTGCTGGTGGCCGCCGGGCTGTACGCGGCCGACGACGCCACGCTGGACCGGCTGACGGCGTACGCGGCGGCGGGCGGCCATCTGGTGCTCGGCCCGCGCACCGGCTACGCCGACGCCGAGGCCCGGGCCCGCAGGGACGTCCAGCCGGGCAGGTTCGCCGACGCCGCGGGCGCCTGGTACGACGAGTTCAGCAACCTGAGCGAGGACGTGCCGGTCAGGGGGACGGGGTTCCCGGAAGGCGCGGCGGGCACCCGGTGGGCGGACGGCCTGCAGGCGGACGGCGCGGAGGTGCTGGCCGGTTACGAACACCCGCACTTCGGGCGGTTCGCGGCGATCACCACTCGCGCGCACGGGCAGGGCCGGATCACCTATGTCGGCACCGTCCCCAACGCGGCGCTGGCCGAGGCCCTGTTCCGCCGGCTCGTGCCGTCGCCCGGCCCCTGGTCGGACCTGCCGCCCGGCGTCACCTCGACCGGCGCCACCGCGCGCGACGGGCGGCGGATTCGTTTCCTGCACAACTGGGCGTGGGAGCCGGCGGCGGTGCGGGTACCGGTCCCGGTACGGGATGTGCTCGACGGCTCCGCCCACGAGGCCGGCGCCGAGTTGCCGCTGGGGCCGTGGGACGTGCGGGTGCTGTCGGAGACGGCGGGCGGCGACGTACGCTGATCTTGCGCCCGTACGGCCAGGAAGGAAACGCATGGCGGTCAACGTCACTGTCTGGAGCGAGAACTACCACGAGCCACGCGAGGAGGCGGTACGCCGCATCTATCCCGACGGCATGCACGGCGCCATCGCGGAGGGGCTGACCGAGCTGCTGGGCGACCGGGTGCGCACCCGCACCGCCGTGCTCGCCGAGCCCGAGCACGGCCTGACCGACGAGGTTCTGGCGAGCACCGACGTGCTGACCTGGTGGGGCCACATGGCGCACGAGGAGGTCGACGACAAGGTCGTCGAGCGCGTGCGGCGGCGCGTGCTGGGCGGCATGGGGCTGCTGGTGCTGCACTCGGCCCACTACTCCAAGATCTTCCGCGCGCTGATGGGCACCACCTGCACGATCAACTGGCGCGACGCCGGCGAGCGCGAGCTGGTCTGGACGGCCGCGCCCGGCCACCCGATCGCGCAGGGCGTGCCCCAGCCGCTGGTCATCGAGCGGCAGGAGACCTACGGCGAGCCGTTCGGCATCCCGGAGCCCGACGAGCTGGTGTTCATCAGCAACTTCAGCGGCGGCGAGGTGTTCCGCAGCGGCTGCTGCTTCCGCAGGGGCCTGGGCAAGATCTTCTACTTCAGCCCCGGCGACCAGGAATATCCCGTCTTCTACCACCCCGACGTGCGGCGGGTGCTGGCCAACGCCGTCCTGTGGGCCGCCCCGCCGGACGGCGTGCGCGAGCCGCTCCAGAACGTCCACACCCCCATCCAGTGGTAGGAGGCCGCGTGAGCTTCGAAACCGTCAAGGAGGACAGGCCGCTGCGCGGCGTGGTGGTCGGCGCGGGCTACATCGGCGGACAGTGGGCGCCCGAGCTGCTCGCTCACCCCGGCACCGAACTGGTGGGCTGGGTGGACGTGGCCGAGGAGCGGGCCCGCGAGTCCGCCGCCGGGCTCGGCCTCGACGACCTGCCCGTCAGCGCCTCGCTGACCGCCGTGCTCGACGGCGAGGAGCCCGACTTCATCGTCAACTGCACCGTCCCCCAGGCCCACCACGACGTGACGGTCACGGCGCTGCGGCGCGGGGTGTCGGTGCTGAGCGAGAAGCCCATGGCGGTCACCCTGGACGAGGCCCGCTCCATGGTCCGGGCGGCCGACGAGGCGGGGCGGCTGTTCGCGGTCAACCAGAACCGCCGCTTCATGCAGACCCTGGTGGCCTTCCGGCGCACGGCCGCCGACCTGGGGCCGCTGGGGGTGCTGACCTCGGAGTTCTTCATGCCGTACCGCGGGCCAGCCTACCTGGGGACGCTGGAGCACCCGCTGTTACAGGACATGGCGATCCACCTGTTCGACGCGGCGCGGGCGGTGTCGGGGGCGGATCCCGTGTCCGTCTACTGCGAGTCGTTCCGGCCCTCCTGGACGTGGTATCCGGGGGCGTGCTCGGCCACCGCGATCTTCGAGATGACCGGCGGGCTGCGCTACACGTTCGCCGGGAGCTGGTCGGCGCCGGGCCAGGCGACGTCGTGGACGGGCAGCTGGCGGGCCGCCGGCCCCCACGGCACGGCTCGCTGGGACGGCAAGGGCGACCCGACGGCCGAGGCGGCCGAGGGGCACGTGGTGCGGCCGCACCCGCCGGAGGCCGACGCGTTCCCCGGCCGCCCGCGCTTCCAGGGGCTGGCCGAGGGGCTGGAGGAGTTCGTGACGGGGCTGCGTACGGGGGCGCCGCCGCAGGGCGAGTGCCACGACAACATCCGCAGCCTGGCCATGGTCACCGCGGCCCTGGAGTCGGCCCGTACGGGCACGCGGGTGCCGATCGCGCTGTGACGCGCCACGGGGGCCGTGCCTCGGCGCGGCCCCCGTGGTCAGCCGAGCTTGAGCAGCAGCTCGGAGAGCTCGACCGGCATGGTGATCATGCAGTCGTGGCCGGTCGCCAGTTCCCACACCTGTGCCGGGGTGCCGTTGGGCTGCGTCTCCGGGACGGGGCGACGGGCGATGCCGTCCGGCACGCCGACAGTGCAGTGGATGTGCGCCCGCGGGATCGCGTTCACCGCCGGGTTGTCCAGCCGGACCGGCATCGGCGGCACGTCAGGCCAGACGCTCGTCGTCTACCACCCGGACCCCGGCACTGACAACGCCGACAAACTTGCACTTCTCGCCTCGATGGTCAGTGCGCCAGGAGGCGACGAGGACCTTCGGCGTCCCTCCGGAGGGCGAGCAATCGATTTGTCAACATAGCCGCACGCTTCGCAAAGGCGGCATACGAGGGGGGTGAAAGATACTCCAAAGAACCACATGACGTGACGAAAGCCACAGCCCACAGCCCGTAGAGTGGCGGATCTGGAGAGGAGTCTGGGGCGAGGCACGATCGGGATGGTGTGGGAAGACGCGCCGTACCCGATGCTGGCGGTCGATACCGCCGGCATCATCGAGCAGGCGAACGGGGCGGCCCGGCGGCTGCTCGTGGGCGCGGCCGTCGGCGTACCGCTGGCGCGGGCCGCCCCGGTCTGGCTGTCACAGGCCCACCGCGAGGTCTGCGCCGGGCTCCATGTCGATCACAGGGCCCGCGGGCCAGTCGGTGGACAGGTGTTCGAGGCGCATCCCGTGCACGCCGACCGCGACCGTGTCATGTGGTGGCTCGTCGACGTCGACGATCACCAGCGGGCCGTCGAGGAACTGCGGGCCGAGCGGGAGTGGACCGCGTTCATGGTGGAGGCGTCCGTCGAGCTGCTGTCGTCGCTCAACCTGGAGCGTTGTCTGGAGGCGACCGCGCGCCTGGCCGCCCGGCGGCTCGCCGACGCCGCGCTGGTCGTCATGCCGCTGGCCCCACGTCAGTACACGATCGTCCACTGCGACCCGCGGGGTGAGGTGTCCCGCGAGCGCGCGTCCATCGATCCCCGTACGGTCCCGGGGCTCGCAGAGGCGCTGCAGGGCTTTCCACCGGCGCCCACCCGGTGGAGCGATCCGGCCGAGGCGCCCGCCTGGGTGCTGGGAGACCGAGGTGGCGAGGTGGGCTCGGTGGCGGTGACCGCGCTGCCCGGCCATGGCCTGCCCGCGGGCGCGTTGGTGCTGCTGCGCCGTACCCCTCAGGCCGGTTTCTCGGACGCCGAGAAGGTGTTCGCGCCGCTGTTCACCGCGTGGGCCGGCGCGGCGATCTCGGTCGCGCGGCTGTACGCCGAGCAGGCGGCCATCGCCGAGACCCTGATGGCCGAGCTGCTGCCGCCCGCGGCTCCGCCGCTGGAGGGCGTGGAGCTGGCGGCCCGCTACCGGCCCGCGGGCGACAGCGAACGCGTCGGCGGCGACTTCTACGACGTGCATCCCGTGGGCGGCTCCGGACGGGAGTCGCTGGTGGTGCTCGGCGACGTGTCCGGCAAGGGCCTCGAGGCCGCTGTGCTCACCGGCAAGATCCGCAACATCCTGCGCGCCCTGGTGCCACTGGCCGACGACCACCATCGGGTGCTCGAACTGCTGAACTGCGTGCTGCTCACGCACGGCGACCCGACGCGCTTCGTCACGCTCGTCCTGGCCTCGATCGAGCGCCGCGCGGACCAGGTCATGTTGCGGCTGACCAGCGCCGGGCACCCGCCGCCGCTGATCGTGCGGAACGACGGCCGCGTGGAGCCGGTCCGCGCCGCCGGCACGCTGATCGGCCTGGTGGAGCACATCACCAGCGTCACCGAGTCGGTGCTGCTGGAGCCCGGCGAGACGTGCCTGCTTTACAGCGACGGCATCGTCGAGGCCAGGGGCGGGCCGCTCGGCGACGAGTTCTTCGGCGAGGAGCGGCTGTGCGAGCAGCTCCGGCAGTGCGCCGGCATGCCCCCAGAAGCCCTGGCCGATCGCGTCCAGATGCTGGCCTGCCAGTGGGTCGGCGGTGGCGAGCACGACGACATGGCGATCGTCGCCATCACCGCGCCCCGCGAGCCGTCTCGCCGCGTGGCCGAACATCGGCTGCCATGAGACACGAGGTCGAGGAACGCGTCGAGACGTTGTGGGCGGCGGCGACGGCCGGGGACGAGTACTCCGCCGCCGACGTGGCGCTGGCCGCGCTCGACGCCGGGATGCCGGTGGAGACCCTGCTGCTGGACGTCGTCGCCGCGGTGCAGTCGCGCGTCGGCCTGGAGTGGGCGGCCAACCGCCTCACGGTCGCCCAGGAGCACACCGCCACGGCCGTCAACGAGCGCGTGCTCGCGGCGCTGGCCCACCAGCCCTCCGTGCGGGGGAATCCGGAGCCGGGCAGGGGCCGCATCACGGTGGCCTGCGTCCACGGCGAGTGGCATGCGTTCCCTGCGCGGCTGCTGGCCGAGGTGCTGCGCCTGCGCGGCTGGCACGTCGACTACCTGGGGGCGCAGGTGCCCACGCCACACCTGGTCGCCCACCTGCACCGGACGAACCCGGACGCGGCGGCGCTGTCCGGCTCGCTCGCGCCCCGGCTGCCCGCCGCGCACGCGGCGATCACGTCGTGCCAGGCGGTGGGCACGCCGGTGCTGGCCGGTGGCGCCGCCTTCGGCCCGGACGGCCGCTATGCCCGGCTGCTCGGTGCCGACGCCTGGGCTCCCGACGCGGGTGCCGCCGCCGACCTCCTGGCCGCCGGGCCGCCGCCGCGCCGGCCTGCGCCCGGCCGGCCGCCGCACCTGGCCGGCCCCGAGTACGCCGCCCTCACCGAGTCCGCCGCGGTCCTGGTGAGAGGCGTCGCGGAAGAGCTGACCCGGCGCGTCCCCGAGCTGGCGCCGGCCTACGCGGAGCGCAGGCTCGGACACCCCGCCGAGGACGTCGCGTCCATCGTCGACCACCTGCGGGCGGCCCTGTACGTCGACGACCCCGAGTTGTTCTCCTCCTTCGTGAGCTGGATGGCGGAAGTCCTCACGGCGCACGGCGGCATCCCGGCGCGCGTGCTGCTCCCTGTCCTGGAGGCGCTGGCCGACCGCCTTCCCGGCTCCCCCCGCGCCCTCGTCATGCTGGGGAGGGCGCGCGACGTGGCGCGGAGCCACCACACGGGCGATCATCGGTCGCGCCGCGCCTAGTTCTTGATGCCCGTCAGGGTGACCCCCTCGATGAAGTAGCGCTGCATGAAGAAGAAGAGCGCGATGATCGGCGCGATGATGGCCGCCGAGGCCGCCATGAGGTAGCCCCACTGGGTGATGTACATGCTCTGGAACGACGCCAGGCCCAGCGACAGCGTGTAGTTCTCCTCGCTCTGCAGGTACAGCAGCGGCCCGAGGAAGTCGTTCCAGGTGCCGATGAACGTGAAGATGGTCACCACGATGATCGCGGGTTTGGACAGCGGCATGACGATCGTCCAGAACACCCGCCACGGCGAGGCCCCGTCGATGTAGGCGGCCTCGTCCAGCTCGAACGGGATCGTCAGGAAGAACTGCCGCAGCAGGAAGATGTTGAACACTCCCCCGCCCGCCCCCGCGAACCAGCTCGGGACCGTGAGCGGGGCGATGGTGTCGATCGCGTCCAGCTCCTGCCACATGACGAACGTCGGGATGAGCGTCACCGCGTACGGCAGCATCACGCCGCTCAGCAGCAGCGCGAACACCACGTTGCGCCCGCGCCAGCGCAGCCGGGAGAAGCTGAAGGCCGCCACCGCGCAGGTCAGCACGGTGCCCAGCACGCTGACGACGGCGATCACCAGCGTGTTGAGGAAGTAGCGGCCGAACGGCTGGGTGGTGAGGGACTCGGAGAAGTTCGACCACTGGAAGGGCGAGGGGATCCACTCGGGCGGCGAGATGAACATCTGCGCGTCCTGCATGAGCGCGCTGCGCACCAGCCAGACGAACGGCAGCAGGGTCGGGATCGACCCGGCCACCAGCGCCGCGTACAGCAGGACCCGGCCGTATCTGCGCGGTTTGCGCAGGCCCTGGGTCGGGGCCACGCCGCGCGCGGTGGCATTGTCGGGTGTCGCCAGGGCGGTCATCGTGCGCCTGCCATCTCGTAGTAGACCCAGCGGCGGGCGTTTCTGAACATCAGGAACGTGATCACCATAATGACCATGAACAGCGTCCAGGCGAGGGCGCTGGCGTAGCCCATCTCGCTCTCGGTGAACGCCTTGCGGAACAGGTAGTAGACGTAGAAGAGCGTGGCGTGGTTGGGGCCGCCCTCGGTCATCACGTACGCCTGGTTGAACACCTGGAAGGTGCCGACCACGCCGACCACCAGGTTGTAGAAGATGGTCGGCGTCATCATCGGCAGCGTCACGTGCCAGAAGCGCCGCCACGCGCCGCCGCCGTCGATCGACACGGCCTCGTACAGGTGCCTCGGCACGCCCTGCAGCCCCGCCAGGAAGATCACCATGGTGTTGCCGAAGCCCCACGTGCTCATGATGATCATCGAGGGCACCGCGGTCGACTCGGCGTAGATCCACTGGGAGCCCGGCAGGCCGCCCTGCCGGAGCAGGGAGTTGAGCAGGCCGAAGTCCGGGTTGAAGATCCAGATCCACAGGACGACGTTGGCGATGGCGGGGACGAGCGTGGGCAGGTAGAAGATCGTCCGCCAGACGGCCAGGCCGCGCACCTTCTGGTTGAGCAGCATGGCCACGGCGAAGCTGACGATCAGCACCAGCGGCACCGCGCCGAGCGTGTAGTACGTGGTGGTGGACAGCGACTTCCAGAACAGCTCGTCCTGGACCATGGTGGCGTAGTTGTCCAGGCCGATGAAGTTCGGGCTGGCGCCGATCGTCCAGTCGGTCAGGCTGAAGTACGCCGAGGCCACCATGGGCCCGATCGTGAAGATGACGAACCCGAGGATGGCGGGCAGCGCCATCAGGATGCCCCATCGTGCTTCGAGGCGGCGCATCAGATCTCCTGGGTGTGCTGCCAGCCCTGGAGCATGCTGGTGATCTTCGGCGTGACCTCCTTGAGGATCTCGCCGGCCGGGCGCTTGCCGGTCTCGATCTCCTGCAGTGCCGGGGCCAGCACGTCGCTGCTGATGGTGGACATGTTCTTGACGCGGTTGCCGAACGTGGGCACGCCGTGGTCGCGGGCGTAGTCCACCACGGCCGTGCGGAACTCCGCCGGGTGGAGCTCGTTCTTGGTCCAGGAGTCGATGGACGCCTGCTCCTCGTAGTACTTCTTCTCCTGGGGCATCCACAGGCCCTTGGCGAACAGGTCGACGTAGCGCGGGTCGTTGTGGAAGGCGAACAGCTCGACCGCCTCCTGCTCGTGCTTGGACCCCGCGAACACCGCCGAGGCCCCCGCCACCTGGGAGGCGGTGAACGGCTCCTTGTACTTGGGCAGCACGCCGATGCCGTAGTCGACCTTGCTCTCGTTCATGTCGAGCAGGCTCCAGTGGCCGTCCACCACCATCGCCACCCGCTTGGTCTTGAGCAGGATGTTGGTGCCGGGCGCATCGTCGCCGGTCGAGGCCAGCTGGCCCGGGCCGGGCGCGACGCGGTGCTTGTAGATGAGGTCCTGCAGGTTCTGGAACACCTGGATCGCCTCGGGGGTGTCGAGCAGGCACTTCTTGCCGGTCTCGTCGGCGAAGTCGACGCCGTTGCTGCGCAGGAACCCGTACCAGGCGGCGCCGTAGGTGATGCTGCTGGAGATCCCGAACTGCTTGATCTGCTTGGGGTCGAAGCCGGACTCGTCCGGATGCTTGCCGTTCTGGTCGACGGTCAGCTTGTAGGCGTTCTCGACGAGCTGGTCCCACGTCCACGCGGAGGCAGCGTCGGCCGGCGGCGTCACGCCCGCGGCGGCGACGGCGGACTTGCTGAACCACAGCAGCTCGATCTCGTTCGCGGTCGCGACGCCGTGCAGGTTGTCCTGGCCGCTCCACAGGTACGCGTCCGGCAGGTAACCGGCCAGCTGCGGATATTTCTTCAAATAGGGGAACAGGTTGACCAGCTTGCCCTGCTGGCCCAGCCGGTACGACATCGCCAGCGGCACGTACCCGGCGTCCGGGAGCCGGTTGCTGGCCACGAGCGTGTTGAGCTTCACGTCGTACTCGTCGGGCGTGTAGAGCGCCTTGACCGCCACCCCCGCGTGCTTCTGCTCGTACTGCTTGAGCATCCGCTCGACGGCCGCCTTCTCGAACGTCGAGCCCCAGTACATGAACTGGAGCTGCACGTTCTTTCCGCCCGAGCCGGAGCCCGAGCCGCCGCCGCAGGCCGCCGCCGCGGTGCCGAGGGCGGCGAGCCCGCCCAGCTTCAACAGGTCGCGTCTTCTCATCCGCGTCTTTCCTTACGCGAGGGGGAGCCAGACCCGCATCGGGCCGCCGTCCCGGTTGTCCCACTGGAAGTAGGGGACGGCGGTCGCGGTCGCGCTGGTGCTGGTCGCCAGGGGTTTCGTGGTGTACGGAAGGCCGCCGCGCGGCTGGTCCACGGCGACGGCGTCGGTTTCGATCAGTACGGTGCGCCCGACGCCCGGGAGGTCGTCCACGGGCTTGAGGCGCAGGGGGGCCTGCGGGCTCAGGGCGAGGTCGTCCACCTCGACGCCCTCGGGCTGGTCGGCCTGCTCGAAGCAGTAGACGAGCGGTCCGCGCTCCAGGGCCACGCTGCCCCTGACCGCGTCGATCCTGCGGTGGGGGTAGGTGATCCTGGGCGTCAGGTCGAGCCGGAGCTCGACCGTGTCGCCCTGCCGCCAGTGACGACGGATCCTGAAATATCCGTCTTCGTCGGCATGGGCAGGGCGGTCATCGATGTACGTGTCCTCGCTCCAGGCGGGAATGCGCAGGGCGAGCTCCCACTCGCCCTCCTCCTCGATCGTGATGCGGACGAGCCCGTCCCACGGGTAGTCGGTCTCGATCCGGACCCGGCCGTTCACGGTCCCGGGGACGTACTGGTGCAGCTGGAGACCGGCCTCGGTGGTCGTGGCCACGTAGGAGCCGAGCGAGGCCACCAGGCGCATGATGTTCGGCGGGCAGCAGGCGCACGCGAACCACTCCCTGCGCCGCCCGAGGTAGGCGTCCTCGACGAGGTCGGCGCGGCGCTGCAGCGGGTTGACGTAGAAGAAGCGCACGCCCTCCGCCGACGTGGAGGCGGCGAAGGCGTTGTAGAGCGTGCGCTCGATCAGGTCGGCGTGACGGCCGTGGCCGGTGGCCAGGAGCAGCCGCCAGTTCCAGTGGATGCTCGCGATGGCGGCGCAGCTCTCGCTGTAGGCGCGGTCGGACGGCAGCTCGTACCGCTCGCCGAACGCCTCGCCGTCGTGGCGGGAGCCGTGGCCGCCGGTGATGTACGTCTTGGTGGCGACCATGTCCTCCCAGCGGCGCAGCGAGCACTCCAGCAGCGACTCGTCCCCGGTCTCCAGGTAGACGTCGACGATGCCGGCCTCCAGGTAGAGCTGGCGCACGGCGTGCCCGACCGCGGTGTCGGCCTCGCGTACCGGCAGGTGGTCCTGGGCGTACAGCATGCCCATGCCGCTGTCCTTGATCAGGCCCTTGCCGCGGTTGTCGATCAGCTTGGACGCCAGCTCCAGGTACGTGCGCTCGCCCGTCAGCCGGTACAGCTCGACCAGCGCGGTCTCGACCTCGGCGTGGCCGTCGATGCCGTCGTTCCCGCCGGTCAGGAACACCTCGACCAGGTGGTCGGCGAAGCGCCTGGCGACCTCGACCACCCCGTCGCCGATCCCGGCGCGGGCGGCCGCCACCGCCGCCTGGAACAGGTGGCCCGCGCAGTACATCTCGTGGCTGTACTCGAGCTCGGCGTAGATCTTGTCCGGTTTGACGACCTGATAGTGCGAGTTGAGGTACCCGTTGTCGCGCTGGGCCTTCTTCAGGACTGCCGCCGCCTGGTCGGCGAACTCGGCGTACTCCGGCTCAGGGGCGCGGACGTACTCCCACGCAATCGCCTCCAGCTGCTTGTAGAGGTCGGAGTCCTGGAAGCGGTAGCCCTGGAAGGGCCCTTCGCCTTCGCCTCCGGCGCGGCGGAGATTGGGCAGCACGCCCGACCGCTCCATCTGCTCCAGGCCCAGCGGGATACTGGCCTCGTGATTGGTCCGCTGCCATCGCGCGAACGGGCCGCCGGTGATGGCGACGTCGTGGATGCCGATCGGCCGCCACAGTGCCCGGCTGGACGGAACGACAGGACTCTGATGCATCGAGCTCCTCAACCTCAAAACCTCTACCTGACCTCAACCTCGGCGTCGGCCTCGCTGAGAAAACCTTGGGAATAGGTTTTCTCAAACGGAGGGTAAGGTGTGATACATCACAGGTCAAGGGGATGCTTGTGCGTATGAGGGTGTGACCGCGGAAAGGGGACTCGGTTGACCAGTCCTTCGGATGGGACAGCGAAGACCGTCACGATCAGGGACGTCGCGGCGGCGGCCGACGTGTCGATCGGCACCGCGTCCAAGGCGCTCAACGGCCGCGGCCGGATGCGCGACGAGACCCGCGGCCGGGTGCTCGCCGCCGCCGAGCGGCTCGGCTTCCGGCCCAATCCGCTCGCCCAGGGGCTGCTGGCGGGCCGCACGTACACGGTGGGCCTGGTCACGGGCGACAGCTTCGGCCGCTTCAGCATCCCGGTGATGCTGGGCGCCGAGGACGCGCTGGGCGCGGGGCAGATCTCGGTGTTCATGTGCGACACGCGCGACGACCCGATCAGGGAGCGGCACTACGTCGAGCGCCTGCTGGCCAGGCGCGTCGAGGGCATCATCGTCACGGGCCGGCGCACCGAGCCGCGCGCCGGCATCGGCCGCGACCTGCCCGTTCCCGTCGTGTACGCGATGACGCAGTCGACCGACGACTCGGACGTGTCGATCATCCCGGACGACGAGGGCGGCGGGGCGCTGGCCGCCCGCCACCTCATGGCGACGGGGCGCACCCGCATCGGCCACGTCACCGGGCCGCAGCGCTTCCAGGCCGCGCGGCGCCGCGCCCAGGGCCTGACCACCGCCCTGGCCTCGGCCGGGCTGTCGCCCGCGGGCGAGATCCTTTACGGGCAGTGGAGCGAGGAGTGGGGGCGGCAGGGGGCCGACGTGCTGCTGCACGCGGCGCCCGACGTGGACGCCATCTTCTGCGGGAGCGACCAGATCGCCCGGGGGGTGGCCGAGACGCTGCGCGAGCGGGGGCGGCGGGTTCCCGAGGACGTGGCGCTGGTGGGGTTCGACAACTGGGAGCCGATGGCGCTGGGGTGCCGGCCGCCGTTGACGACCGTGGACATGAACCTTGGGGAGATCGGGCGGATGGCGGCCCGGCACCTGCTGGACTCGATCGCGGGCCTGCCGACCACGGGCGGGGTCACGATCGTCCCGGCCAGCCTGGTCCTCCGCGAATCCACCCGCCGCGCCGCCCCATGACACCCGCCACGCGCGTCACGCCGAGCGGCAATGGGCACGCGCCCGTCGGCGGGTCGCGGCCGGGGCCCGGGTGGCGGGCCTGTGCGCCGGAGGGGGACGGGGTGGTGCAAGGAGTTGCAAGGATGGGCGGATGGGGTTGACCGGTGCTGTGTAACACCTTACTGTGCGCCAGGGAAAACCTATTCCCATCCTTAGAGGAGTCCGGATGGACCGAGGATGCCGCACCGCCCCGAAAGCCGCTAAGGGCGCAAGGCGAATCACCGCAGCGGCAGTCTTGATCGCCTCCTTATTCACCGGCGTGTCGCAACCAGCGCACGCCGCGACGACCGCGACGGTCGTCGACATGTTCGGCAGGACCGTCAACGACTACGGCGTCAAGCTCGTCGACTGGCAGGGCTACCTGGCCAACCCGTACGTCGAGCTCACCGTCAAACCCCCGTCCGACGCCCGCTACCCCGTCACCGTCGACCTCAAGGCAGAGGGCACCTCCAGGCTCATGATGGACCTGCCCAGCCAGCTCACCGCCACCGGCGCCACCAAGACGCTGACGTTCGCGAGCGCGAGTGACCAGAAGGTGTTCCGCCTCGCGATCCACTCCAAGCGGGGCCCGGGCCAGGATGAAAGTTACACGCTCAGGCTGAACATCCGGGACGCGTCCGGCACCACCACCCAGCAGCAGCTGCCGATCCGGGTGCAGCAGGACGAGAAGACCGCGCTGCAGCCCAGCCTGCCCACCACCTTCGACTACCGCTACGACAACATCACCGGCTACTTCAACGAGCCGAACTTCAGGAACGCCGCCGAGGAGGCGGTCAAGGACTGGTTCAGGTTCTTCGACATGCAGCCGTTCGACACCGTGGCGGCCGGGGCGGAGAACAACCACCTGCCGGGCAACGACTGGCAGAACACCATCAACGTCACCAACAACGCCGCCTACAACGGCATGTACGTGTTCTTCCGCGGCATCCAGACCCCGTACTCGACCGGCTACCCCGCCGCCAACGGCAAGTACAGCACCCGGGGCGGCCAGCAGCTCGCGGGCCCGCTGCACCGCTCGACCGCGATGATCTTCGAGTACGACGAGGCCGGCAAGCAGCTGTTCACCTCCCTGGCCGACGAGGACTGGTACAAGACGGAGATCGCGGGCTCGGTGCTCGACGTGCACGGCCTGGTCATGCACGAGTACGGCCACGCCGTCGCCTACCACAGCGACTGGGCCGGGATGCGCTCCTACGTCCAGTCAGGCGGCAACGACCCGGACGTCGTCGCCTACGAGGGCTACCCGGTCCCCCTGGACAGCAGCTACCACATCCCCGGCGACCAGAAGTACTGGGACCGGCTCAGCGGCCAGAGCGGCGGCTGGACCCACATGTTCCCCACCCGCCGGTGGATGCTGACCAAGCTGGCCCTGCTGGTCGCCGAGAACGCCGGGTGGAAGCTCAACCGCAACCTCACCCCGTTCCTGCCGCCCTCCATCGTCACGACCTCCCTGCCGTCGGCCACGCCGGGCACGGCCTACAGCCAGACCCTCCAGGCCAAGGGCGGCGTGCCGTTCTACGACTGGCAGGTCACCAGCGGCTCCCTGCCCGCGGGGCTCACGCTCGACCGGTTCACCGGAACGGTCAGCGGCACCCCCACCACGGCGGGGACGGCCGGCTTCACCGTCCAGCTGCGCGACTACGACAAGCTCAGCACGCCGCTGACCAGGACCTTCCAGCTCACGGTCGGCAGTGGCGGCGGCACCTCCACCAACGTGGCCGGCAGCGCCACCCCCTCCGCCTCCTACACCTCCCCGTGGGAGAGCGTGGCGGCGATCAACGACGGCATCGACCCGCCCAGCTCGAACGACACCGTCAACCGCCGCTGGGGCACCTGGCCCAACACCGGCAGCCAGTGGGCCGAGCTCACCTGGCCGGCCGCCCAGACCCTCAGATCAGCCGACGTCTACTTCTTCGACGACGCCGACGGCGTCCGCCTGCCCGCCTCCTGGAAGCTCCAGTACTGGACCGGCAGCGCCTACGCCGACGTCCCCGGCACGTACCCGATCGCCATCAACGCCTACAACAAGGTCACGTTCAACCCGATCAGCACCACACGCCTGCGCGTGGTCCTGCAGAGCGGTCAGGCCTCGGTGGGACTGCTCGAAGTGAAGGCCTACACCTAGAAGGGTTCAATGCGGAAGATCGCCATCTTCAGCGCGCTGGCTGCCCTGGCCGGCGCGCTGTCGGTCCCCTCTCCCAGCCTCGCCGCGCGCCAGCCGGCTCCCGCGCTGGACGTGTTCGACATCTTCTACCGCAAAGTCAACGACTTCGGCGTCCAGCTCGTGGACTGGCAGGGCTACCTCGCCAACCCCTACATCGAGCTGACCGTGCGCGCGCCGAAGGTCCCCGGCATCCAGTATCCGCTGAAGGTGGATCTGCAGGCCAAGGGCACGTCCCGGCTGATGTTCAACATGCCGAGCGAGCTGACGGCCGCCGGGGCGACCAAGTCCTTCACGCTCACCGGCCCCGCCGACCGCGAGGTCGTGCGGCTGGCCATCCACTCCAAGCAGAGCGGCGGCCGGGACGAACTGCACCAGTGGATCATGAAGACCACGGACGCGGCCGGCGCCACCGGCACCCAGACCATGCCGATCCGGGTGCAGCAGGACGAGAAGACCCCGCTCAAGCCGACGATCCCCATCGACTTCGACTACCGCTACGACGACATCACCGGCTACTTCAAGGACCCCGGGGTGCGCAAGGCCGCCGAGGCCGCGGTGCGGAACTGGTTCGCGTTCTTCGACCTGCGGCCGTTCGACACGGTCCCGGCGGGCGACGAGGTCAACCGGCTGCCGGGCGACGACTGGCAGAACGAGGTCGAGGTCTCCAACGCCAAGCCGTACAACGGCATGTACGTGTTCTTCCGCGGCATCCAGACCCCGTACTCGACCGGCTACCCCACCATCAACGGCAAGTTCCACACCCAGAACGGCAAGCCCACCCCCTACCACCGCTCGACCAGCATGATCCTCGAGTACGACGAGCAGCTGATGAAGCTGTTCACCTCGCTCAAGGACGAGGACTGGTACAAGACCGACCTGGGCCAGGTGATCGACGTCCAGGGGTTGGTCATGCACGAGTACGGCCACGCGGTCGCCTTCCACAGCGACTGGCAGGGCATGGCCGACTACGTCGGCTCCAAGGGCAAGGACGACCAGGAGGTCATCGACTACCAGGGCTACCCGGTCCCGCTCGACACCAGCTACCACGTGCCCGGCGACGACCCGTACTGGGACCGGATCAGCGGGCAGAGCGGCGGCTGGCGGCACGTCTTCCCGACCCGCAGGTGGGAGCTGACCAAGCTCACGCTGCTGATCGCGGAGAACGCCGGCTGGAAGCTGAACAGGAGCCTGACCCCGTTCCTGAAGCCCTCGATCGAGACCTCCGCCGTCCCGGCGGCGAAGGCCGGGGCCGCCTACGAGCAGCGGCTCCAGGCCAAGGGCGGCGTCCCGTTCTACGACTGGCAGGTCACCGGCGGCGCGCTGCCGGAGGGGCTCACCCTGGACAGGTTCACCGGGGCGATCACCGGCAAGCCCGCCAAGGCCGGGTCGTACGAGTTCACCGTCCAGCTCAGGGACTACGACAAGCTGAGCGCCCCCGTCACGCGTGACTACCAGCTCACCGTCGGATAGCACGAAGGAGGGCGGCGGAGACCCCGCCGCCCTCCCCTTTTGTCAGAGGCCGTAGCGGCTCTTCAGGTGCCGCCACCAGTCCCGGAACATCCACTTGTCGAACTCCGTGATCTGCGCCGCGCTGCCCGCCTTCATCAGGAAGCAGCACTGGCCCGTCGGAGTCCAGTCGTAGAAGTCGTCCAGGCCGAACGAGTGGCCCATCTCATGCAGCAGGATGTGGATGTTGTCGGCGTTGAGGTTCGACATGTAGTACTCGCTGCCGATCCGCTGCCCCCAGTCGCCCCCGGCTCCCCCGCCGAACCCGGCGGTCAGCCAGAGCGACATGTCGTAGTGGTGCGACGCGCCGCCCGGGCAGTTGGGGTACTGGCCGCTCTGGTTGAAGAACCGGCCGCAGGGCTCGGCGCACTGGGGCGCGTTCTCGCGGATGTTGTTGACGTAGATGTCCACGGAGTTGTCGCTCCACTGCAGCTGCGCCCGGTCCCGTACGGCCCAGCCCACGACCTTGACCGGCACGTTCGCGTACGGCCAGCCGTTGTGGCCGGCCATGACGTCCATCCACTTCTTGAACTGGCGGGCCAGCGCCGCGTGGATCTGGTCGCGCTGCGCCGCCGTCACCGTGGCGGTGGTGTCCCAGCGCACGCAGTAGTTGATCGAGCCGCCGTTGGCCATGACCTGGTCCCAGCCGTAGTTGCGGAACCCGTACAGGTTGGGGTATGTGCTCTCGACGTGCTGCCAGACCTCGTTGAGCGGGGTGACGAGGTTGGCGGGCGGGTTCCAGGTCGTGGTGCCGCCGCCGGAGTCGGGGGTCCACGCCTTGACCTCCAGCAGGCCGACCGAGCCCGCGCCGCTCTGCAGCTGGACGCGCAGGCGCGTGGTGCTGACCTGCGTGAAGCTCACCTTGTTGTAGGCGTTGACCGCGGTCGGGTACGTGGCGGAGATGTCGGCGTACGCGCTGCCGGTCCAGTACTGGAGCTTCCAGGAGGCGGGCACCCGGACGCCGCCGCCGTCGTCGAAGAAGTAGACGTCGGCGCCTTTGAGGGTCTGGGCCGAGGTCCAGGTGAGCTCGGCCCACTGGGTGCCGGTGTTGGGCCAGGTGCCCCAGCGGCGGTTGACGGTGTCGTTCGAGCTGGGCGGGTCGATGCCGTCGTTGATCGCCGCCACGCTCTCCCACGGGGAGGTGTAGGAGGCGGACGGGGTCGCGTTCCTGGCCACGTTCGTGTCGGCCAGGGCGTTCTGGATGGGTAAGAAGAAGGTGACGATCACCAGGAGGGGCAGGACGGCCAGGCGTTTCATTCGGGCACCTCTGATTGTGGTAGCGCTAACATTCAGTGGATCACCGATACGTGATGTCGGATGAAGAGTAGATGCAGTTCACGCCGTCGGCCCCGGATCCGATCTTCACCGGCTCCTGGCCCTTGGGGACGCCCCGGTACTTCTCGCAGATGGTGGCGCTGCCGTACACGGTGATCCGGCTGAACCTGGCCGTGTCGCCCCAGTTCGTGTTGATGCCGGCCAGGACCTTGGTGGTGCGGACGGTGACGCCGTCCATGACCACGTTGCGCCGGTAGGAGGTGGAGCAGTTGCCGCAGGCGCGGTAGAGCTTGCCGGAGCCGTGCACCTGGAAGTTCCTGATGGTCAGCGTGCCGGCGCCGTTGTGCTGGAACACCTTGTCGGAGCCGGACTTGGCGCCGCCGCCGTCCACCAGGTAGGTCGCCGACGAGCTGGACGACTTGAACGTCGCGGCGTCCTCGCCCACGTCGTTCCACCAGACGTTGCGGATGGTGCAGGAGCCCTCGCAGTGGATGCCGTCGCCGGCCGGGGCGTCGATGATGACGTTCTGGATGGTGCCGCCGTTGGCCACCACGAACATCGGGTCCTGGCTCTCGCCCTGGCCGCCGTCGCCGATGCCGTAGTAGCGCTTCATGCCGCCGTCGAAGAACGTGCCGGCGTTGCGGGTCGTGGTGATGTGCACGCTGCCGGTGTCGCTCGGCCAGGGGCCGCTGCCGTCTGTCGCGGCCTGCGCGGGAGGCGCCGCGGTGACGGCGGCCAGCAGCCCGGCGGCCATCGCTGTGGCCACCACTGTGGAACGAGATCGGAATGTCAAGGTCGCTCTCCCTTTCGGTAAGCGCTTTCCCAACGGGACTGAACCGCGCCTGCTTTGATCGCACGGGCGCGGGTCCACGTCAAACCGGAGACGGGGGTATGCTCTCCGACCTGCGGGTTCCCGCTGAAAGTTTCATCTCGGCCGGAGCCCCGGAATTGTCGGCGGGGCCGCGTAGAGTGCCCGCATGGCGATGCTCATCGGGAGGGAGCGACCCGCGGCCGCGCTCCGCGGCGAGGTCGAGCGCGCGCTCGTCAGCCACGGCGCCCTGGTGCTGGTCACCGGCGAGGCGGGGATCGGCAAGAGCGCCCTGGTGGCGGGCGCGGCGGAGGAGGCCGTGCGCGGGGGCGCCCGGCTGCTCAGCGGGGCCTGCTGGGAGGGCGAGGGCGCGCCGGGCTACTGGCCGTGGGTGCAGGTGGTCCGCCGGCTCGTCCCCGGAGCGACGCCGCGGAGCCCTCTCGCGGGCCTGGCCGGGCCGGACGGGTTCGAGCTGTACGACGCGGTGACCGGCCTGCTGGTGGACGCCTCCCGCGAGCAGCCCGTCGTGGTCGTGCTCGAAGACCTCCACTGGGCGGACGCGGCCTCGCTGAGGCTGCTGGAGTTCGTGGTGCGGCACGCCTGGTTCGAGCGGCTGCTGGTGATCGGCACCTATCGCGACGCCGAGGTCGACGGGCCGCTGAGCCTGCCGTTGGAGGCCAAGGCCACCGTCCTCACGTTGACGGGCCTGGACCGGGAGGAGGTCGGCCGGCTGGTGGCCCACACGACGGGCGTGGAGCCCGGCGCGGAGCTGGTGACGGAGATCCACCGGCGCACGGGCGGCAACCCGTTCTTCGTGGAGCAGACCGCCCGCCTGTGGCAGGGCGGGACACCTCTGGCGACGATCCCGCCGGGGGTCGGGGCGGCGGTCCGGCGGCGGTTGTCGCGACTGCCGGAGGAGGTGATGGAGCTGCTGCGCATGGCGGCGGTCCTGGGCCGCGAGTTCACCGAGCCCACCCTGCGCACCGCTCTCGGCTTCTCGCTCGCCTCGCGTGCGACCGGTCAGAGGCTCGTCGGCGAGGCCTCGGTGCGGCGGGCGCTCGACCAGGCCGTGTCTGCCAAGCTCATCACCTCACTGGGCTCCGGCCGCCACGCCTTCGTGCACGACCTCGTACGCGAGACCCTCTACGCCGAGCTGAGCGAGGACGAAGCCCGCGCCCGGCACGCCGCCGCGCTCCACGCCCTCGACCAAGCACTGCCCGCGACCCGCGCCCACCACGCCTACCTCGCCGGCGTGCCCGACGCCCCCGGCCTCCTCCTCACCGCGGCGCGAGACGCCGAAGCACGGATGGCCGACGAGGAGGCCGTCGGGCACTACCGGCGCGCCCTGGAGCTGACCCCCGTGTGGGCGGCACGCAGGCGGGCCACGATCGGCGTGGATCTCGGCGTGGCACAACACCGGGTGGGTGACACCGCCACCGGCACACGCACGCTGGAGTCGGCCATCGCCGTCACCCGCCATCTCGACGACCCCGACCTGCTGGCCCTGACCGCCCTGAAGCTGCACGACCTCGGCCACACCGGCCAGGGCCGCTGGAGCGACTTCGTCCACGAGGCCCACCACCGCCTGATCCACCCGCCCGCCCCCGAAACCACGGCACCCGTACGGGGCAAGAGCGCGTCCACCATCGTCTCCCCCGAGGCGGGCAAGGAAGCGGGCAAGGCCGACATCTCAGGACACCAGCGTGACGACACCACGCGCACGTCCACCGACGCCTCCCGCGAGACGAGCGAGAGCGCGTCAGGGCCCGGCGGCTACGGCCGGAGGCGGGATGTCGTGGCCCGGGAGTTGAGCGAGGTGGCGGCGGAGCTGGCCAGGCAGGGTGCGGATGACGAGACGCTCGGGTTCAGCCTGCTCGCCAGGCTGGGCGCGATCTGGGAGCCGGGCACCGCGCGCGAACGACTGGCCGTCACCGAGGAGCTGGCGGCCGTGGCGCGGCGGAGCCGGGATCCCCGGCTGGAGCTGACCGCGCGGTCCTGGCGCGTCGGCGCGCTGCTGGAGCTGGGCGATCCGCGGTGCCTGACCGAGCAGCGGGCCTTCGCCACGCACGCCGAGGGGGCCGAGCTGTCGTTGTTCCAGCACGAGGCCACGGTGCTCCAGGCCATGTTCGCCACGCTCGCCGGCCGCTTCGACGAGGCGGGGACGCACATCGACGCCGCTTACGAGCTGGGCGAGCAGCCGGGCATCGGCCGACGTGACCTGCGCTGGATGCAGCGGTGGTCGGTCGCGACGCTCAGCGGCCGTTTCGAGCAGGCCGACGGTGTCCTGGCGGAGATGGAGCTCGCGGGCAGCCGTCACTTCCCGCTCTACCGCGCCGCCACAGCGGCGCGACGAGGCGACGCGGATGCCGCTCGCCACCTGGCGGAGGTCATGGCAACGGGCCGGCGGCACCAGCGGTGGATGGCGCCGCTGTGGCTGAGACTCCAGGCGCAGGCGGCCGCCCTGTCGAAGGATCCGGTGCTCTGCGAGCAAGCGCGGGCCGCGATCACCCCGTACGTCGGCCAGTGGGGCGTGACGGCCACCGTCGCCGTCGAGGGGCCGTTCGCGCATTGGGCGGCGGTGCTCGACGCCGCCCAGGGGCGCTGGGACGAGGCCGTCGACGGGTTCACCGCCGCCTGTCGCGCGGCCGACCTGCTGGGCGCCCGCCCCTGGTCGATCGAGTCCCGCGCCCGCCTGGCCGAGGCGCTGCAGGCGCGCGGCGACGACGCCTCCGCGCTCGTTGCGCGGGTCGAGCGGGACGCCGCGGCCATCGGCATGCTCGTACGCCTGCCACGCCCCGAAGCCGACGCCTTCCGCCTCGACGGCGGGGTCTGGACCCTGACCTTCGCCGGCCGGACCGTGCACCTGCCCGACTCCAAGGGCCTGGCCGACCTGCGCGTCCTGCTCGACCGCCCCGGGAGCGACGTCCCCGCGGTCGAGCTGCTCAACCCGGCGGGCGGCGAGATCGTCCTCGCCGCGCGGAGCATGGGCGGTGACGACATGCTGGACGAGGAGGCCAGGACCCGCTACCGCAGGCGCCTGGAGCTGCTCGACGACGAGATCGACCGGGCCGCCGACCTGGGCGACGACCGCCGGGCGGCCGAGCTCGACGCCGAGCGCACGGCGCTGCTGGACGAACTGCGCACGGCCGCCGGGCTGGGCGGCCGCCCGCGCCGCCTCGGCGACGAGGCCGAACGTGCCCGCAAGGCGGTCACCAACCGGATCCGCAACACCCTGCGCCAACTCGACCACCGCCACCCGGAGCTGGCCGCCCACCTGAGATCCTCGATCTCCACGGGTGCCACATGCCGATATCACCCCAGCTCCGAAGTGCATTGGTCATCGTGACGACCGGCGGAGCCGCCCGAGATCGACGTCGCGCCCGTCGTCGCCCGGGGCCGCTACCGGAAGGCCCCGATCACATCGAGGTCAGGTAGCGGGTGAACATCGCGACGAGCTCGTCCTCCAGACGCTTCAGGTCAATGGGCTCGTGCTCCGCGATGACCTGGTGGACGACCAGTTCGATCGTGGCGTTGAGGATCCGGGCGGCGGTGTCGATGTCGGAGACCCGCACCTCGGGATAGCGGCGCAGCAGGTCGCGGGTGTAGGCGATCCGCGCGTCCTTGTACTGGTTGACCTTCTTCACCAGGTCCTGGGAGCGCGGCGCCTGCTCCACCATGATGCGCAGCAACTGCGGGTCGTCCAGGTGGTTCGCGATGGCGGCCTGTACGAAGACGCGCATGACGCCTTCGATGGTGTCGGGCAGCTCCTCGGCCTGGCGGCGGCTGACCTCGGCCGCGCCGCTGTCGAGGTGGCCGGCCATCAGCTCCAGGAGGATGGCGTCCTTGTTCGGATAGTACTGATACAGCGATCCGATCGACACGCGGGCCCGTTCGGCGATCCGGTTGGTGGTGCCGGCGGCGTAGCCGTACTCGGTGAAAACGTGAGCAGCCGCCTTGAGGATGCGCCGGCGGGTGAGCTCGGCGCGGGCCTGCCGGGGCTGTTTACGCGGGTGAAGCCGTTGCTTCTCCGACACCGCGGACCTCCTGTCGAGGAGCGTGAAAGCGAGTAGCGCAAGAACCGAAGGATTGCTCATAATAGCGCCATGAGCAGGCAAAATGCGCCACTCGCAGAGCTTCGTCCAGCCTCTCGGCAGCCCCGCGAGGTGTCCATGGAAGAGGTCCGCGCCCGGCTCGGCGAGCCCGACGCGATGATCGCGAACAAGATCCAGGACCACATCGACGAGCACATCCGCTACTTCATCGCGCACTCGCCCTTCCTGGCGATGGCCACCGCGGACGCGTCGGGACGGGCCGACTGCTCGCCCCGCGGCGACTATCCGGGCTTCGTGAAGGTCCTCGACGAACACACGCTCGCGATCCCCGACCGGCCCGGCAACAAGATCGCCGACTCTTTCCGCAACCTCGCCGAGAACGACGGGATCGGGCTGCTGTTCCTCATCCCCGGCTCGCGGGAGAGCCTGCGCGTCAACGGCCGCGCCTATCCCACCGACGAGCCCGACGTGCTGGCCCGGATGCAGATCGAGGCCAGCGAGCCCGAACTGGCCCTCGTCGTCGACGTCGAGGAGGCCTACTTCCACTGCGGCCGCGCGCTCATCCGCTCCCGCCTGTGGGACCCCGCCAGCCAGGCACTCGCCGACGAGCTTCCGACGCTCGGTGAAGTCGCCGCCGCGCAGTTCGGGCTCGACCTCGACCCGCGACTCATCGAAGCCGGCCTCGAAGAGGGCTACCGGAAACTCTACTGACCGAAACCCGACGTGATCACCTCATGCAGCTCACCATTCTCGACCGCGTCGACCGCGTCGCCGAGGACGTCGTCGCCCTCACCCTGCGCGGCGCGGCCGGCCCGCTGGCGCCCTGGGAGCCGGGCGCGCACATCGACCTCGCCCTGCCGAACTGGCTGACCAGGCAGTACTCCCTGTGCGGCGACCCGGCCGACCCCGGGCGCTACCGCATCGCAGTACGCCACGAACGGCTCAGCCGAGGCGGCTCCGACTACATCCATCGCTATCTCCGGCAGGGCCGCACGCTGGAGGTGTCCCTGCCACGCAACAACTTCCCGCTCGTCGCGGCTCCTGACTACCTCTTCCTGGCGGGCGGGATCGGCGTCACCGCCATCCTGCCGATGTTGCGGGCGGCCATCGACGAGGGCGCGTCGGGCTCGATGGTCTACACGGGACGCACGTACGCCACCATGCCCTTCGCCGGCGACCTGCGCTCCGCGTACGGCGACCGGGTGACGATCGTCGCCACCGAGCACGACGGGCGCCCCGACCTCGCCGCGCTCGGTGCCGGTCTCGGACCCGAGACCGTCGTGTACTGCTGCGGGCCCGCGTCCCTGCTCGCCGCCTGCGAGGCCGCCTTCCCGGCCGAGCGGCTGCACATCGAGCGCTTCCGGCCGACGCCCAGGACGTTCGCGCCCAATACCGCGTTCGAGGTCGTGTGCGCACGGTCAGGACGTACCGTGCCGGTGCCCGCGGACGAGTCGCTGCTGGCCGCGCTGACGCACGCCGGCCTCCCCGTGCCCTCCGGCTGCCGGGAAGGCGTCTGCGGCAGCTGCGAGCTCACCGTTCTGGAGGGCGAGCCCGAGCATCGCGACGACATCGGCGCCGCACCCGGCCGCATGTACGCCTGCGTGTCCCGCTCGCTGTCGGCCCGCCTCGTCATCGACCTGTGAGGAGAGAAACAAGGTGCTGCCGAAGGTACGCCTGCCCGAAACACGACGAATGATCACCCTGGAGGTCGTCGGGAACACCAGGCTGAGCCCTCACTTCACCACCGTCACCCTCGGCGGCCCCGAACTGGAGAGCCTGCGGCCGATGGGCTTCGACCAGACGGTTCGCCTGTTCTTCCCCCGGGAGGGCCAGACGGGTCTCAGGATGCCGACCCTCTCCAACGAGGCCTGGATGGCGCAGGTGCTGCTCCTGCCCAAGTCACGGCGGCCGTGGGTGCGTAATTACACGATCCGGCGGGTCCGCCCCGAAGCGCACGAGGTGGACATCGAATTCGTCCTGCACGGCGACACCAGCCCGGCCTCGGCGTGGGCGACGCGGGCCAAGCCCGGCGAGCCGGCGGGCATCTTCGACATGGGCATCAGCTACCTGCCGCCGTCCGGCGCCTCCTGGCACCTGCTCGTCGGCGACGAGAGCGCGCTGCCCGCCATCATGGCGATCCTGGAGCACGCGCCGGCCTCGCTCGTCGCCGAGGTCTTCCTGGAGGTCCCCGAAAGCGCGGACATCCGCGGGGACGTGAGGCACCCGCCGGGCGTACGGATCCACTGGCTCCCCCGCGACGGCGCCGGCACCATTCCCGGCGAGCTGGCCCTCGAAACCGTCAGGCGCGCGGCCCTGCCCGCCGGCCGCTTCTACACCTGGGCCGCGGGCGAGTCCCGCCTGCCCACCGGGCTGCGCCGGCACCTGGTGAACGACCGCGGCACGCCCAAGGGCGACATCGCGTTCCTCGGCTACTGGCGGCACGGCCGCTCCAGCCCCGGCTGATCGGCTCGCCCACCAGCGTCCCGGCGTGGCCCTACTCCGGCTTGCATTGACGCAGGACGGACGCGATCACGTCGTCCAGTCCGTGCTCGGCCGCGCTTTCCGGGAGCATGCCGCTCACTGTCAGGTCGGCGAAACCGTGCAGCGCCGCGAAGACCGGCAGGGCGACCTGTTCCAGCGGGCCCTTCCGTACCTCGCCCCGGCGCTGCCCATCGCCGATCAGCCCCAGGAGCTGTTCGGACCAGCGGTGGGCGGTCGCGCCCAGCGCCTGCGACGCCTCCGGGCTGTGTTTGGCCGAGAACATCAGGTCGAGCAGCGCGGCGTTGGCCACGGCGAAGCCCACATAGGCGCGGGCCGCGGCGTCCAGTCGGAGGAACTGAGCGGCGTCGTCTTCCCCGAACCCGCCCTGGCCACGGGCTGAGCCGGCCTCACCGCACATCGTCCTCGCCGGCGGCGGCCGGGCCGCGCGAACCTCCACCGCCTCGATCAGTTCGGCCGGCCGGCCGCTGACCGTCCCGCCGGACCGGGGCCGCCCGGGCGGCGTCCCCGCGTCCTGTGTGCTCGGCGCCGGGCGTGATCAGCGGAGCTTGGCGAAGAACGTGGTGACGTCCTCGGCGAAGAGGGCCGGCTGCTCAGTCGCGAAGAAGTGGCCGCCCTTGTCGTATTCGGCCCAGTGCACGATGTTGTGGTCGCGTTCGGCCCATGGGCGGATGGTGACGTCGCAGGTCTTCGACACGAGCACGCCCGTCGGCACGGTGCCCCGCACCGCCGCGCCCCAGTCACCCGCGCCACCCGAACCGGACGGGTCCGAATCGGTCGCACCCCAATCGGAAGCGCCGTCCCCATCGGGCGCGCCGCTCGAGACGGGATCGTCGCCCGAGGTGGCGGCCCAGTCGTCTGCGCCGGCTTCGCTCCAGTCGGCGGCGCCCATGCTCTCGTAGTAGAACTGCGCCGACGAGCCCGCCGTGCCCGTCAGCCAGTAGATGGTGACGTCGGTCAGCATCAGGTCGCGGTCGAGCGAGTCCTCAGGCAGCCCGTCCACCGGATCCGTCAGTTCCTTGAACTTCTCCATGATCCAGGCGAGCTGCCCCACCGGCGAGTCGTGCAGCCCGTACGAGACCGTCTGCGGCCGCTTCGACTGCGTCTGGAGGTAGCCGTCGTTGAAGTTCTGCATCGTGTCCCAACGCCGCCGATCCTCCTCCGTCAGCCCGTCCATCTCCCCTTCCTGGCCGATGGGGAAGGTGAGGGCGGCGTTGAGGTGGACGCCGACGACGTGGTCGGGCTCGTGTTTGCCCATCTCCGGCGCGACGAAGGAGCCGCTGTCCCCGCCCTGCACCCCGTACCGGTCATAACCGAGCATCGCCATCAGCTGCGTGAATGCCTTGGCGGTGCGGGCGGGGTCCCAGCCCGGACCGGACAGCGGGGTGGAGAAACCGAAGCCCGGCAAGGAGGGGATGACCAGGTGGAAGTCCCGCGAGAGGGGCTCGATGACGTCCAGGAACATCACGAACGTGCCCGGCCAGCCGTGCAGGAGCATGAGGGGCAGGGCGGACGGGTTCTCGGAGCGGATGTGGGCGAAGTGGATGTTCTGCCCGTCGATCGTGGCGGTGAACTGGGGGATCTCGTTGAGCCTGGCCTCGTGGGCGCGCCAGTCGTAGCCGGTGCGCCAGTATTCGGCCAGGTCCTTGAGGTAGTCGAGGGGGACGCCGCGCTCCCACCCGGTGCCGGGCAGCTGATCCTGCCAGCGGGTCATCGCCAGACGGGTACGAAGGTCGTCCAGGTCCTGCTGAGGAACTTCAATGCGAAAAGGCCGAATTGTCATGATATTTCTCCTGATAATCGACTAAGAACGGAAGGCGGAGGCGTGCTCCGCGGCCCACTGGGCGAACGTGTGCGCGGGGCGGCCGGTCACCTGCTCGACGGTCGGCAGCGCGACGGAGGCGGCCTCCGGCGGGTTGGCGCCGAGCTGGACCGCGAACTCGATCAGCTCCTCCCCCGCCCCCCACGCCTCCATCGACGCCCGGTACTGCGCCTCGCTCAGCTCCTCGAACCGGACCTCCCGCCCGACGGCCTCGCCGATCATGCGGGCCCGCCGCTCGGGGGTCAGCGCCTCCGGCCCGGTGAGCAGGTACGACTGCCCGGCATGCCCCTCCTCGACCAGCGCCGCCACGGCGACGGCGGCGATGTCCGCCTCGTGGACCACGGCACCCGGATGGTTGCCGAAAACCCGGACCACGCCTTCCTGGCGGATCGATTCGGCCCATTCGAGCGCGTTGGTCATGAACTCTACGCAGAGCAACTGCGTCCAGCCGAGTCCCCCGGCCCGCAGCGCCTCCTCGACCGAGCACTCGTCCCAGCTGCTCAGCACGCTGACCCGGGCCACGCCCGCCTTCGCGGCCAGCTCGACGAGCTCGGGCCCGGTCTGGAGCCCCGCCTGGTCGTCACCGGCGACCGTGATCAGGTGCAGCCCGGTCACACCCTCCAGCGCGGGCCCCAGGGACTGCGGCGCGGTCAGGTCGCCATAGGCCACCTCCACGGACTCGGGCAGCCGCGCCGCCGCCGGGTTCCTGGTCAGGGCCCGTACTCGCTCGCCCCGCGCGACAAGCTGCGCCACGATCTGGCGGCCGACCGTACCGGTGGCACCGGTCACGAGAATCGTCATGGTTTCCTCTCGTCCAAAGGTTCGACCGAGAGGCGCTACACGGGAAATAGCACCCGCTACGCAGGTGCCTACAGAGGGGCGGTTTGATTTCACATGAAACCGTATCGAATAAAAGGGTAGCGGTAGTATGGCCTCATGACCGGCAACGCTCCCCGCAGAAACGCCGCCTCCCGCGCGACCGACCGGCCCGGGGACACCTCGCCTTTCGCCCTTGGCCTGCTGCTGCGCCAGGCACACTGGCGAGCAGCCGCGGTGATGACAGAGGCACTTCGTCCGCTCGGCATCGAGCTACGGCATTTTGCCGTGCTGATCGTGCTGGTCAACCGTGGGCCCACCGTGCAGCGGGACCTGGCGGCGGAGACGGGGTCGGACAAGGCGGGGATCATGCGCGTCGTCGACGACCTGGAGCGCAAGGGGCTGGCCGTACGCAAGACCGTTCCGGGCGACCGGCGCGTGCGGGCAGTGGAGATCACGCCTCAGGGTGTCGAGCTTTTCGACGCAGCGCATGTGGCGGCGGAGCCGATGGCCGAGCGTCTGACCGCCGCCTTGGGACCCGGCGAGCCCGAGCGACTGAGGGATCTGCTCACCCGGCTCGCCTATCCCGCAGACGGGGAGGCTTAGGCCGTCTGCCGCTCATCCGATTTTTCGCGACGGACCCGGCCTTGAGGACTGCGACCATCGTCGTTGTCCGGCGGTCGCGACCAAGGTCCGCGTCACCAGGTTCGCCCTTCGCGGCGCACGTCCGACGCCACCACCACGACCTCCCGGGACTGCAACCCCGGAGCGGATGGCGCCGAGCCCCGATATTTGCCGGTAACAACCTGGTAACAGGGTCTTTTCCTCCGTAATGTGAGCGGTCACACTCAAGCATCAAGAAAATGTGACCGGTCACATCTGCGCACCTCCACGTCCCCCAAGGGCTCGAACGCCCGAAGCACGCAAGGAGGTTGTCCCACCATGAGGAGGAAACATGCCTGGTCAGCGATGCTGGCGGTGGTCATGGTGACGGGTGCCCTGCATGCCGCACCCGCCCAGGCCGCGTCTCAGCTCGTCGTCGATCTCGGCAGCTCGACCGGCGCGCTCAGGTACGGAGCCACCGGCTTCCTGTACGGGCTCGGCGACGAGGGCATCCCGAACGAGACCATGCTCGCCGCCCTCAAACCCCAGGTCACCGCCCAGAAGGCGCCCGACGGCCTGCAGCACCCGAACGGCGACGCGCTCAAGATCGCCCCCATGTTCAAGCGCGCCGGCGGCCGCGAGATCCAGATCTACATGCAGGACGTCTACAAGCAGTGGCCGTACGAGAACCTCGGCCTCAACGACTACCTGGCCAAGGTGGACACGATGGTCAGGAAGGTCGTCGCCGACCCGTACCGCACCTCGTACGTCTACGTCCCCTTCAACGAGCCCGACCAGATCTGGTACAGCGGCAACCTCACCGGGTTCATGAACGACTACCGGACCGTCTACCGCCGGATCCGCTCCCTCGACCCCGGCGCCCGCATCGCGGGCCCGAACTTCGCGAGCTACCGCTCGGCCGACATCCGGACGTTCATGCAGTTCGCCCGCGACAACGCCGTGCTGCCCGACGTCACCACCTGGCACGAGCTGGGCGACGACTTCTTCACCAGCTGGCACACCCACTACGCCGACTACCGGGCGATCGAGTCCGGCCTGGGCATCTCCCCCAGGCCGATCACGATCAACGAGTACGGGCGCTTCTCCGGGGACCTGGGCGTGCCGGGCAACCTGGTGCAGTTCGTCGCGAAGTTCGAGAACAGCAAGGTAGACGGCTGCCTGGCGTACTGGACGACGGCCGGCGGGCTCAACGACCTGGTCACCAGGAACAACCAGGCGACCGGCGGCTGGTGGCTGTACAAGTGGTACGGCGAGCTGACCGGCAACACCGTGACCGTCACCCCACCTGCGCCGGGCGGTTCCCTCCAGGGCCTGGCCGCGCTCGACCAGGGCAAGAAGCAGGCCAGGGTGATCTTCGGCGGCAACAACCCGGCTGCCGGCACCTATGACACGAACCTGGTCGTCAAGGGCATCCCGGCCGCCCTGGGCACCACGGTCCACGCCACCGTCTGGGGCGTGGACGACACCGGGCTGAACCCCTCCCCCGGCCCGTACAAGGTCACCGAGGCGGGCTTCACGCCGTCCGGCGGCCAGATCACGATCCCGCTCACCGGGCTGAAGGGGTCGTCCGCGTACCACGTGATCGTGTCGCCGGACAAGGGCGCGACCACCGGCGCCCGCTACGAGGCCGAGTACGCCGCCGCGCCGGGCACGATCACCTACGGCCCGGTCTCCTTCGCCGACGGCGGCGCCAGGTTCGTGGTCACGGCCCCCACGGACGGCTACTACACGGTGGGCCTGCGTTACTCGGCCGCCGCCGCCCGCACGGCCAGGCTGCGGCTCAACGGCTCCGACCTGACCGACGTCGCGCTGCCGGCCGCCCCGGGCTGGAGCACCGCCACCGCCAAGGTGTTCCTGACCGCCGGGATCAACCGCCTGGACGTCGCCGCCACCGGCGTCAACCTCGACTACCTCGAGGTGTCGGCGACGTCGGGCACGATCAACGCGTACGAGGCCGAGTCCAGCGCCAACACCCTCGGCGGCGCCGCCAGGGTCTCGGCCAACTCCGCCGCCTCGGGCGGGAAGTACGTCGGCTACGTCGGCGCCGGCGCGGCCAACACGCTGCGCTTCAACAACGTCACCGCCGACGCGGCCGGCCGCCACCGCCTGATCGTCACGTACGCCAACGGCGAGCTGGGCGAGGGCGCCACCAACTACAACAGCAACATCGTCGACCGCTACGCCGACATCTCGGTCAACGGCGGCGCGGCCCAGCGGCACTACTTCCGCAACACGCTGGGCTGGTCGAACTACCGCACCACCGTCGTGGACGTCACCCTGACCGCCGGAGCGAACACGATCACGTTCGGCAACGCCTCCGCCGGCTACGCGCCCGACATCGATCGCATCCAGATCGCCAGGCCGGTCGGCTGAGCCGCGCCGGTCGGCAAGAAGCAGCACCCGCGAAAAGCAGCAGAGGAGATCCATGAACACCAGCGTCGTCTGGGGCCACCCGAGCCTGCGGGTCGTGCTCGACGTCTCACCCGACGGCCCGGTCGGCGTCCGGTCGCTGTCCGGCGGCGACGCCGCCACGGCGCACCTGCCCAGGGCGACGCAGCCGCTGGTGGAGCTGCTGGTCCCGGAGGCGGGGCGGGCGCGGGCCTCGCACCGCTTCTCCCGGACGGCCGTCGGCCTGCGCCTGGCCTACCGGGGCTGCGAGCAGCGCAGGGAGGGAGTGTGGCACGTGCTGCAGCTCGACCTGCACGACGCGGAGAGCGGGCTGGACGCCGAGGTGTTCGTGCGCTCGGCGGAGGGTGTCAGCGCGTTCCAGGTCTGGACGCGGGTGACCAACCGCGGCCAGAACCCCCGGCTGCTGCTGGGCGTCACGTCGTTCGCCGCCGCCTTCGCGGGCTCGGTGGACGACATCGACGTCGTACGGGCCGACAGCGAGTGGCTGGGCGAGGGCCGCTGGGTCCGGGAGGCCCTGCGCGCGCACGCCGTACCCGATCTGCGTCTGGGCGCGCACGGGCAGGACGGCCGCGGGCGGCTCGCGGTCGTCAGCAAGGGCACCTGGTCGACCGGCTCCCACCTGCCCACCGGCGGCCTGATCGACCGCGCCGGCGGGCAGGCGTGGTTGTGGCAGATCGAGCACAACGGCGCCTGGCGCTGGGAGGTCGGCGAGCGGCTGGACGACCCGTACGTCGCGCTGCTCGGCCCGACCGACATCGACCACCAGTGGCAGCACCTGCTCCGGCCCGGCGAGTCGTTCACCACGGTGCCGGTGTCGGTCGCGGTGTCCGGCGCGGGCCTGGAGGGGGCGGCCGCGGCGCTCACCGCGCACCGGCGGATGATCGTCCGGCCGCATCCCGACCGGGAGCGGCTGCCGGTGGTCTTCAACGACTACATGAACACGCTGTCGGGCGACCCGACCACGGCCAAGCTCCTGCCGCTGATCGACGCCGCCGCCTCCGCCGGGGCCGAGGTGTTCTGCGTGGACGCGGGCTGGTACGACGACGGCGGCACCTGGTGGGACAGCGTCGGCGAATGGCAGCCGTCGCAGACGCGCTTCCCGCGCGGCATCGAGGAGGTCCTCGGCCGCATCAGGGATCACGGCATGGTGCCGGGGCTGTGGCTCGAACCCGAGGTGATCGGCGTCCGCAGCCCCATGGCCGACAAGCTGCCCCCCGAGGCGTTCCTGCAGCGTGGCGGCATGCGCCTGGTCGAGCACGGCCGCTACCACCTCGACCTGCGACATCCCCGCGCGATCGCGCACCTGGACCAGGTCGTGGACCGGCTGGTGGAGGAGCTCGGCGTCGGTTACTTCAAGCTCGACTACAACATCGACCCGGGCGCGGGCACCGACCTGGACGCCGACAGCGCCGGGGACGGGCTGCTGGCCTGCAACCGGGCCCACCTGGCCTGGCTGGACGGCGTGCTGGCCCGCCATCCGGGGCTCACCCTGGAGAACTGCGCGTCGGGCGCCATGCGCATGGACTACGCCATGCTGTCCCGGCTGCACCTGCAGTCCACCAGCGACCAGCAGGACTTCCGCCTCTACCCGCCGATCGCGGCGTCGGCGCCGATGTCCGTGCTGCCCGAGCAGTCGGCGAGCTGGGCGTACCCGCAGCCCGACATGTCGGACGAGGAGATCGCCTTCGCGCTGTGCACCGGCATGCTGGGGCGGCTCTACCTGTCCGGCCATCTGGACGGGATGAGCGATGCCCAGCTCGACTCGGTCCGCGACGCCGTACGCGTCCACAAGGAGATCCGCGCGGACCTCGCCCGCGCCACGCCCGTGTGGCCGCTCGGGTTGCCGCGCTGGGACGCCCGCCACCTCGCCCTGGGTCTGCGGACGGCTGACGTCACATACCTTGGCGTATGGCGACGCGACGGGGCGAAGCCCGTGCGGCTGGACCTGCCACACCTGGCGGGCCGCGCGGTCGAGATCGACGTGCTCTACCCGCGGCACCTGCCGGACTGGGCTCGCGACTGGCAGCCCGGCTCCGGCGTGTTGACGCTCACCCCATGCTGCGACGAGCCCCATTCCGCCCGGATCCTCCGCATCCGCACCGCCTCATGAAAGAGACCACCATGAAAACCACATGGACGGCCGTCGCCGCCGCGGCGGCGCTCACGCTCGGCCTGACCGCGTGCAGCGACCCCTCCGTCGAGACCTCCTCCGCCGCGCCCGCCACCGCCGCGGCCTGGCCCGACCCGGCCACCAAGCTCGACGGGGTCAAGCTGACGATCTGGGCCGCCCAGAACAGCAACACCGTGCCCAAGGCGGTCATCGCCGGGTTCCAGCGGGCGACGGGTGCGACGGTCGAGGTCGTGACGATCCCGGACCCGTACGAGCAGGGCATCCAGACCAAGGTCGCCACCGGCGACAAGCCCGACCTGGCGTTCTGGCAGCCGACCGCGTCCATGCTGACCGCGATCAACGCCAAGGCCAACCTCCAGCCGCTGAACGACGCGCCGTGGCTGGCGCAGCTGTCGCCGGACCTGAAGGACATCACCGGCATCCTGGACGGCACCCGGTACGCGGCCCTCGTCACGAGCCCCGCGGTCGAGGGCGTCTACTACAACAAGGAGGTCTTCGCCGCCAACAAGATCACCGGTACGCCGAAGAGCTTCGACGAGATGGTGAAGCTGGGGCGCACGCTGAAGGGCAAGGGCGTCACGCCGTTCTTCGAGATGGCCGGCGACAAGTGGGCGACCCAGTGGTGGGTGCAGGTCCAGCTCGCGGACGCGGCCAAGGACGGCCTGTGGGAGCGGATCAACACGGGCAAGGAGACGTTCAACAGCCCGACCGTCGTCGGGGCGATCAAGACGTACAAGTCGCTGATCGACGAGGGGCTGTTCAACTCCGACATCAAGACCGCGAAGTTCGAGGACCAGGGCGCGGCGCTGCTGTCCGGCAAGGCGGCCATGGTCGTGCAGGTGAACTCGTTCTTCGGGCAGCTGCAGGCCACGGCCGACACGGCCACGCTGAACAAGAAGATCGGCTTCTTCCCGATCTCTCCGTCGGGGAACGTCGGCACGTTCATCCCCGACCAGTCGAACGCGCTGGTGGCGTTCAAGACCGGTGACGCCAAGCGGGAGGCCGCGGCGCGGCAGCTGCTGGCGTACTGGATGGGGCCCGGTTACAAGGACTTCGTCACCGACCGCAACACCGTCTCCCTGGAGCCGTCGGTGCCCAGCCCGGCGGGCGTGCCGCAGGCCCTGCTGGACGTGCACGCCGCGCTGCCCACCGCGGTCGGGTCGATGCAGGCGCTGGCGGTGGCCAACCCGGACCTGTACCTGAACCTGGCCGACATGATCACCGGGACCATGACGCCGGAGAAGGTCGCCTCGGCCACGCAGGACCAGTTCGCCCAGCTCGCCAAGGCCGCCGGGGCGAGCGGTTTCTGACGTGCTGATCACGACCTCACGGCAGGCCGCCTCCCGCGCCACGACCGCGACCCGCGGGCGCCCGGTCGTCGGGAGGCGGACGCACCCCATGTGGTTCATGGCTCCGGCGTTCGCCATCCTGCTGGTGTTCTTCTTCCTGCCGACGCTGTTCAACTTCGTCTACGCCTTCACCGACTGGTCGGGCTTCAAGAGCGCGATCCGGCCCGTCGGGCTGGACAACTTCACCGACCTGGCCTCCAACGGCACGCTGTTCCGGTCGCTGCGGGTCACGGTGGTGTACGCGGTGCTGGTGGCGATCTTCCAGAACGCGTTCGGCTTCGGCCTGGCGGTGCTGCTGGAACGCGACACCTGGCTCAACCGGATGGCCAGGGTCTTCTTCCTCGTCCCGGTGCTGATGTCCGCGCTGGCCGTCGGCTACATCTTCCAGGCCCTGCTCAAGCCGACGGGCGGCCTCAACCAACTCCTCGGCATCGACTACGCCTGGCTGGGCGACACCACCTGGACGGTCGTGGTCGTCGCGCTGATCCACGCGTGGAAGTGGATGGGGCTGTCGATGCTGATCTACCTGGCGGGGCTGAAGACCATCCCGGACGACATCGTGGAGGCCGCCCACATCGACGGCGCGTCGCGGTGGCGTACGTTCTGGGCGGTCCGCTTCCCGCTGCTCGCGCCCGCGATCACGTTCAACGTCGCCACGGCGCTGCTGGGCTCGATGAACGGCTTCGACATCGCCCAGGCCACCACCGGCGGCGGGCCCGCCCGCACCACGGAGATCCTGAACATCTTCATCTACCGCACCTTCGGCCAGGGGTTGTTCGCGCAGGCCACGACGATGAGCCTGGTGCTGTTCCTGCTGGTGGCCCTCATGGCCTTCCCCGTCATCTACGTGCTGCGCAAGCGGGAGGAGATCCTGTGACCCCCGTCGTGCCCGACCGTCGCGGTGTGAGCGACGCGCCCGTGTGGCGCCGGCTCCAGCCCCTGGTCACGTTCGTGCTGGTGGCGCTGTCCATCGGCATCCCGCTGTGGCTGGTGCTGGTCACGGCCGCCAAGTCCCGCGGCGAGGCGCTCACGCCGGACCTGTCGCTGCCGTCCGAGTGGCACCTGCTGGATAACCTGGGGCAGGTGTGGGGCGACGGCGAGGTCCTGCGGGCGTCGCTGGGCAGCCTGCTGGTCGTCGTGCCCTCGGTGATCGGGGTGCTGCTGTTCGGCTCGATGGCGGCCTGGATCCTGGCCCGCCGCACCACCCGCCTCAACGCCGTCCTGTACGCGCTGGCGATCAGCGGCATCGTGCTCCCGCCCGCCGTCGTCACCGTCGTGCTGCTGCTGCGCCAGCTCGGCCTGGCCGGGAGCGCGGTCGGGATGATCGGCGTCTACATGGGCATCTACATGTCCACGGTGATCTTCTTCGTCACCGGCTTCGTGCGCACCATCCCCACCTCCCTGGAGGAGGCGGCACAGCTCGACGGGGCGAGCCCGATGCGGGTGTTCTGGCTGGTGGTGCTGCCGTTGCTGCGCCCGGTGCTGGCCACGGCCACCATCCTGGTCTGCCTGTACGTGTGGAACGACGTCTTCTACGCCTTCTTCGTGATCGGCGGGCGCCTGGACACCCTTCCCCTCAACCTCTTCCGGGTGGCCAGCGCCGGGCTGTATCTCAACAACTGGCATCTGATCTTCGCGTACGTGATCCTGATGAGCCTGCCGCTGGTCGTGGTCTTCGCCGTCGCCCAACGCAAGATCATCTCGGGCATCACCAGCGGCGCCGTCAAGTAGCATCGCACCGGCATGCCGGGCGTTCAGCCGTCCAGCAAACGCTGGACGTCCTCCAGGAGTTTCACGTCGGCCGCCAGATGCGCCTCGGCGTTGTCGAACAGGGCGTCGGCCAGCGGTGACAGCCCCGCTTTCGCCTCGCGCCCGGCGGCAAGCGCCACCCGTTGGGCCTCCAGCGCCCGGAACGAGGCCGCCACCAGGTCCCGTGCCTCGCCGGACCCCAGGAGCGCGTGCCAGCGCAGCGCCAGCGCGAAGTCGGATCTCGTGGAGTGCGGAGGCGCGGCGAGCGCCTTGCGCAGCAGGTCGCGGAGCGTGCGCCGGCCCTCGGGTGTGATCGCGTAGACGCGGCGCAGCCGATCGCCGGTGCGCTCCTCGGAATGGGTCTCCGCCAGCCCCTCGGCCTCCAGCTTGGCCAGCGCGTGGTAGACCGATCCTGGCTTCACGTCGGTCCATCGCTCCAGCGCCCCGGCCGTGACGAGCTGGTTGATCTCGTATCCGTGCCGCGGCCCCTCGTTGAGCAGCCCCAGGACGAGCATCCGGGTCGACGACACCCAACACCTCCACACGATAGTCAAGGTTGACCATATCAGCCGCCCCATGCTCATATAGTCAAACTAGATTAATCAAATTGGAGGTTCTCATGTTCTCCCGCCTCTCGCGCCGGATGGACGCGCTCGTGAGCGCGTACGCGCAACTGGGCAGGTTCAGCGGTGCGGTGCTGGTCGCCCGCGGCGACCGGCGGCTGTTCGCCAAGGGGTACGGCCACGCCGACCATGAGCACGGCGTGGCCAACACGCCGGCAACGGTGTTCCGCATCGGATCGCAGACCAAGACGTTCACCGCGATCGCGATCCTGCGGTTACGGGAGCAGGGCACGCTCCGCGTCACCGACCCGATCGCCCGCCACCTGCCCGGCTACCCGCACGGCGCGCAGATCACCCTGCACCACCTGCTGACCAACACCTCGGGCATCCCGGACTACGTCACGGCGGGCGACTTCACCCGCGTCATGGGGACGCCGCGCACCCGGCGGCAACTCATCGACGGCTTCAAGGACCGGCCCCTGCTGTTCGAGCCGGGCGCGCGGATGAGTTACAGCAATTCGGGCTGGATCCTGCTGGGCGAGGTGATCGAGCGGCTGTCCGGCCTGACCTACGGCGAATACCTGCGCCGGAACGTCTTCGTCCCCTTGACCATGGAGCGCAGCGGCCTGGCCGGCGGCGCCGGGACCGCCGTCGGCTACATGTCGGTCGACGGCCGGCTCGCCAGGACCCCGTACCTGGACAACTCCAACCAGGACGCTGCCGGAGCGCTCCACTCGACGGTCGAGGACCTGCACCGCTGGGACCGCGGCTTGCCCCGGCTGCTGCGGCGCGAGTCGCTGACGGAGCTGTTCAGGCCGCACGTCGAGGCCGACGGCACCGGGTACGGCTACGGCTGCGCGGTGAGCGCGGACCGGGTGGAGAGCGCGGGCGGCACCATCGGATTCGTCAGCGTCTCAGCCCGCTACGGGGACGACGACTTGTTCGTGACCGTTCTGTCCAACATCGAGAACGCTGCCTCCTCCGAGATCGAGTCCGCGCTGGCGGCTATCGCCCGCGGCGAGCCGTACGAGCTGCCGAGCCGGCGCGTCTTCGTCACCCTCGCCCCGGACCTCCTCGACCGGTACACCGGCCGCTACACCATGCGGTACATGGGACGCACCTCCACGATGGACGTCACGCGGGAGGGCGAACAGCTCATGGTGGAGGTGCAAGGGCTGGTCAGGACGGAGCTGCGCCCGATGTCGGAGACCCGCTTCTTCGCCCGGATGAAGGGCGAGGTCGAGCTGGACTTCCTGGCGAACGGCGAGGTCGCGCTCAACTGGGCGGGCCGCGAGGTCACCGCCCGGTCCGCCTGAGAAGGCCGCTGACGCGCCGGTCACCGGCGCGCCGGCCCACCTGCCGACGGGCCGGGCGTGGCCGGTGGTCAGGCGCAGGTGTAGCCGGACGGGAGGGCGGTGTTGCCGTTCGGGCGGATCGCCTGGAATCCGACGCTGGTGGTGCCGGCTCCGGGGGCGAGGGTGCCGTTGTGGCTGACGTTCTTGATGGTCACGCTCTGCCCGCTGACGGTGGCGGTGCCGTTCCAGGAGCCGCTCAGCGTGTGGCCGGCCGGCAGGGTGAAGGTGACCGTCCATCCGGTGATCGTCGAGGTGCCGGTGTTGGTGATGGTCAGCGGCTGGATGACGTACCCGGTGGCCCACTGGGTCTGTACGGTGGGGACGGCCGTGCACGTTCCGGTGGAGGTGCCGGGCTGGGTGGTGACCTGCGCGGTGTTCGAGACCGGCGAGGTGTTGCCCGCGCCGTCGCGCGCCCTGACCTGGTAGCGGTAGGTGGTGCTCGGGGTCAGGCCCGTGTCGCTGAACGAGGTCGCGGTCGAGGTGCCGACCTGGGTGAACGTGCCGCCGCTCGCGCCGGGCGCGCGCAGGACGTCGTAGCCGGCGACGCCGGAGCCGCCCTGGTCGGTGGACGCGGCCCAGGTCAGCGTGGCGCCGGTGGCGGTCACGTTGGCGGCGGCCGGGGTGCCGGGCGTGCTCGGCGGGATGGTGTCGGTCGCATCGCCGAGGGTGGGAGTCTGCCAGTCTCTCCACTCGGCCAGGTTGCCGAGCGCCTTGGCCGAGATCCTGATCGCGCCGGGCGCGTTGCCCGTCTTCAGCAGGAACCTCTGGATGTTCTGCTGCAACGGGGTCCGCCATTCAGCCCTGTTGGCGCAGTGGTTGCCGTCCTGGATGTCGGACCAGTACGTGATGTTGTCTCCCGCGCCGAGCGCCTTGTAGACCTCCGCCCCGCCCAGGGCCGCCACGCTCGCGGACTTGGGGCCCAGATTGGCGATGTGCGGATTGTCCATGATGAACAGCCCGCGCGGCGCGACCATGGCCACCATTTCGTGGGTGTCCACCGGCAGTCTGGCCGGGCTGCCCGTGAAGGAGCCGAACGCGTCACCCAGCCACGGCTGCTCACCATAGGCACTGCTCAGGCTCTGGGCGCCTTCCCCGGGAATCCCGCGGAAAATGGGGACGCCGGCGCTGCCCGACTCGATCGGCATGGTCAAGGCGATGCGCTGGTCGAACGCGCCGATCACGAAGGCGCCTTTCCCGAACCGCGAGCATCCCGTGACGCCGGTCGCATCCGCTTTGAGAATGCCGCCGCCGGACTGTTCGATGACGTCGATGATCCGGCTCACGCCCCAGGCCCAGGCGACGAGCAGCCCGGTGCTGCTGGAGGAGCCGTAGATGCTGTAGAAGGCGCCTTGTTTGTTGTTACGCGGCGTGCCCTCTTTCCCGACCGCGTAGGGGTCGTAATTGATGACGGCGGCGCCGGCCGCTTTGATGGCGGCCGTGTCCGCGCCGAATCCGCCCACGACGACGACCGCCGGGAAAGGCCCCGAACCGCTCGGCAGGTCGACGCCCGCCGAGAAACTCGAGCTCCTGCCGTTGTGGTTCACGTTCACGGTGATGCCGGTTCTCGAAACCGTTCCTGTGACGCTCGCGGGCTTTCCGGGTTTCTCGCCGTAGACGAACTTCTCCGCCAGCTTCTTGATCTCTTGCCGTCGGCACCGCCACTCGGACTTGGCGGAGATGCGCGTGGCGTTCAGCTTCTTGAAGGGATCGGGAAGCTTGGCGTCGGTGGGCAGGGATCCGGTGTCGGGCAGGCCGGTCACCGCGCAGTCGGCGCCCTCGTCCTCGACTCCGGCGGCCGCGACGGCTTCGGGGGGTCCTGCCGTTACCGCACCGGCGATCGACAGCGCCGCCGCCACTGTCAGCGCGACGACCCTCGAACGGATCTTGGAGCGGGCCAAGCTGGTGATCACCAGAGCTCTCCCTTCCGGGTGGCGTGTTGGCGATCAGTCTGGGAATCCGCCCGAAACATGTCAATATACGATCGAAATATTTCAAGAGCTGATCTTTTTATATGTCGCTCAGCTGGGAATATGCGAGCATAAATCTCGAAACTTTCGGAATCTGGGAGGACATAGGGGTGCTGCGCCCGCGCCCCAGGATCAGCGACCGGCCCGCGTAGGGGATGTCGCGCAGTTCGATGCCGCCCGGCTTGAAGGAGTCCAGTACCCCGGAGCATCGGGGCCGGTCTCGGGCACCGGGGGTCACCACCCGTCGCCGGGAAACTCTGCTCGTCGTCGCTGCGGGCTGCGGCGTGATCGCGGCCTGCGATGACCGCATGGCCCGATCGCGCGGGCCGGCCGACACCGCTCCGGCGGGCTCCGGCCCGCAGGCATCTGAGTAGGGCTTACTCAGGCGCCCGCCCGGGAGCTGCCGTTTCACTGGAGGCTCAACGAAGGGAGTCCTCTCATGAGCGATCTGTCACCATCCATCCGGCGGCGGCCCCAGCTCCCCGCCGTCCTGTCGCGCACCGTCCGCCTGCTCGGTGCCGCCGCCGCCGGCCTCACGACGCTGAGCGCCATGGCGAGCGCCCCGGCCGCTGCCGCGCCGAACTGCGCTGCCGCATCAGCGTATTACGACCAGGCTCCCACCAGCGGCAACCTCACGATGGTGCGGCAGGCGGTGCACTGTCTCCTCGACGCTGAGCGCGCCAGGGCCGGGCTGGCCCCGCTCACGCGCAACAGCCAACTCGACACCGCGGCGGCCGCGCACGCCGGCGCCGCGGCGACCCTGAAGTGGTGGCGGCCGGGCGCGGACTCGCACACCAACCCGCAGACCGGTTCGACGCCGTACAGCCGAATCACGGGCGCGGGCTACTGCCCGAACCCGCTCTCCTGGGCCTACGCCGAGACCACCTACACCGGCTGGGGAGGGTCGGGCACGCCGCGGGCCGCCGTCCATTGGTGGGTGTACGTCAGCACGTACGGCCACCGCCAGATTGTCCTGAGCCCGACGCTGACCGACGTGGGAATCGGCGCGGCGGCGGGAGCGGCGGACCCGGCCGGCGCGGGCGCGGCGGGCGGTGGGACGTTCGTGGTCGACTATGGGCGCTGCCGGCGTTAGGTCAGGTCTCAAAGTCAGGCTCCCGACTGCATGGCCGACCTTGCCCGGCTGCCCGGACAGGGCCGCCCGGAAATCATTTCGACCGCGCCGGCCTCGTTTGGTACGGTCGCGAGATCGTTTTCGCTGCTGGGAACCATGAGGTTCGTGCGTGGCCTCCCGTGCGGCTCCCCGGCTGAGAGTAGGTTTCGTCAATGGCCTGTCGTATCAGTGAGCTCGTGCTCGGTTGCCGTGACCCTGAGGCGCTGGCGCGGTTCTGGTGCGAGGTCCTGGACTTCGTCGTGCTCGATCGCGAGGACGACGGCTCACTGGAGATCGGGCCGCGCGAAGGGTTCGGAGGTCCGCAGCCGACGATCATCCTCAGCCGCAGGGATGAGCCGGAGCAGGGGAAGTCCCGGCTGCACATCGACGTCAACGCCACCGACCGCGATCAGGACGCCGAGCTCGAACGCCTTCTGAAGCTCGGTGCTCGCCCGGCCGACATCGGTCAGACAGGGCAGGAGCAGTGGCATGTCCTGGCCGACCCGGAAGGCAATGAGTTCTGCCTGCTCAAGGCCCGCCTCAGCCCGCTTTGAAGTCCGGTGTGACGGGCGTGTCGTGATCGTGAAGTAACTGAGGTCTCCGGTAAAGGGTTCATCGACCGAGAAGAACCTGAGCACCGGAGACCTCGTGTCCGCCCCAGCGGCGGCGCGACTCGGGGCGGGCGCCTTGGCCTTCACCCGTACCCCGCTTCCCCGATCAAGCGTGAAGAGCCCCCTTTCCTTGTACGGCGGGGCACCGCCACCCGCACGTTGGCTGAATTGTTGCGCCGGCCCAACTCCCTCTTTCATCTTCCGGGTTGCTCTTTTGTCGTTCTTCGCGCGTTTCCTAGGCCTCTCCGGATGCGGGCACATGCTCCCTGTCCTTAGCCTGGAAGTAACTCGCGGAAGTGGGGAAATCGCGATGGTCATGCGGACGAAGCAGAAAGCCGATCGCACATTCGAGCAGCAGATGGAGAGGGCCGAGCCGGCGCTGGCGGTGACCAACACGATCGCTCTCGACACGGGTGCGCAGCCGGAAAGCGTGGCGGTGAGCCCGGACGGACGATTCGTCTACGTCACCGAGAACCAGTTCGGCAACCTGGTGGTGATCAGGAACGGATCGGCCAGTCAGCCGGTCGTCGAAAAGATCCCGGTCGGCCGAGGGCCGGTCGGATTGGCCGTGCACCCGCAGGGCAGCATTTACGTGGCCAATTCACTGGCCGGCACCGTTTCGGTGATCCAGCGCAACGCGAGCACCGACACCCATGGCGCGAGAGCGACAATCACGCTGGGCGGTGCCCAGAACAACGGCCCGTGGGGAGTGGTGACACCGGGCCCGCGCGGATTTTCCTTCCTCCGTCCGGTCATCCGCCGAGACGCTGTCCTGCCACGGGCGGCGAGAGACATACCGGTCTGCGCCTACGTGACCGACGCGCTGGACGGCTCTCTGACCGCGATCACGCCCTCCGATCTCGCGTTGGGCCCGATTCCGCTCACCCCGGGCTTCGTCCCGCACGGGATCGCGATCACTCCCGCCGGTGGTCGCCTGTACGTGACCGACGCCCGCGCGCCGGGGGCGGTGGCGGTGTTCGACTGGTCCACGGATCCTCTGGTCCGGACGATTTCCGTCGGATCGAGTCCGGAGAACGTCGTGGCTCCCAGAGACTTCGTTCGCGGCAGTGGGTTTTTCGACTTCTTCCGGTGGCTCTTCTACAACAACGTCCTGAGCGTTTTCGACGGCGTGGGATTCGCGTACGCGGCCGACACCGGCGGCAACACCGTCTCGGTCATCAAACGGTCCACCAACAATGTCGTCGAAACCATCACGCTCGGCGGTCCCTCCAGCGGGCCGTACGGAATAGCTGCCTTCAAGGGGCGCATTTACGTGACCAGCGCGTTCGCCGGAACCGTCTCGGTGATTGAGCGAAGGAGCAACGGAAGTCACGCCTTCCGCGAAAAGCTCGATCTGGGCGGAAGCGCCGTCCCGCACGGGATCGCCGTGACCCCTGCTGGTAACCGCCTCTATGAGCCTGCTGACAAAGGGTTTGGTCGGTACGGCCGAGTTGGGGCGATCTCGGCGGTTCTCCCGGTGTGTCACACCTGCGGACAGGAGCGGGCTCC
>NZ_JBITJQ010000026.1:0-183986 GCF_044460125.1 Nonomuraea sp. NPDC050153 | reverse complement strand
GGAGCCCGCTCCTGTCCGCAGGTGTGACACACCGGGAGAACCGCCGAGATCGCCCCAACTCGGCCGTACCGACCAAACCCTTTGTCAGCAGGCTCTCAGAGCAATCTCAACTGATCCGCGAAGTCAACGGACCTGTTCGGCTCAACGTGAGACTCCGGTCCTACCGATGGCCTTGGCAGCGCTCTGTGGCTGACGAGGTGCTGGATGCATGCGGCACCGCCACTCTCACCGCCATGAACAAGCACTTCATCACCGCAAGGCTCGCCACCGAGCACCTCATCCACCGACTCAGCGAAGCGACAGGCGAGTCACGCGAAGAGATCTTGCAGGAACTCTCGCTTAGCATCGACGCAACGATTGCCGCTGCAGAAGACAAAGCTGACGACACTGGATGATGAGCAGGGCACAACTGGGGCACATGACCACGCGATCATGCGCGAAACGCCGAGAGACTCTGAGAGCGAGACTTGCAGGTCACAACGCGTAGGGCGCGAATCCCAGCAGCTCATTCCAAGCCCGAGAAAGGAACCCGGCCTACAGGCCGACTCGTCACCCAACCCCTGGTGTCCACCTGGGCCGGTGGCCAGGAGGCCGGCGTCGAGGGCCGACGCGAGGATTTCCGTGACCAGGGTCAGGGTGACCTGGGCGCTTTTCCTTCCAGGGGGACTTGCCGCGGTATCCGCACCGCGCCCCACGCATGTCGCTGCCCCCATCCAGCGTTCGAGGGGATGACCCCTGAGCGCTGACCGGCTCCAGGGCGAGGATGGCTGTGTCGTACGTCACATCAGTCTCATGTCACGGACGGGCGGGCTGCTTGCATCACGTGGTCGTCAGCGCGAGGAGAAAGGCGCCAAAATGAACAAAAACCGTGAAGCGAGCAGGGCGGCCACGCATCGGATTCTGGTTCTGGGGGCTGGGTACGCGGGCATGGCCGCGGCCGTCCAGCTCGCGGCTCGGGTCGGGCGGCGTGCGGACGTGCGGGTGACCCTGGTGAACCCGCGGGAGCGGTTCACCGAGCGGTTGCGGCTGCACATGTCGGCGACCGGGCAGCAGGTGGCCGAGCTGAGCATCCCGGAGCTGCTGGAGGGCACGGGTGCGCGGTTCGTGCGCGGCTGGGTGACGGCGGTGGACGTGACCGCGAAGACCGTGCGGATCGACGACGATCGGGTGCTGCGCTACGACACGCTGGTGTACGGGCTGGGCGGCGTGGCCGACACGGCGGCGGTGCCGGGTGTGGAGGATCACGCATACACCCTCAACGGCCCTCAGGACGCCGAGGTGCTGGCCGGCCGGCTGGCTCGGCTGGGCCGTGGCACGGTCGTGGTCGGCGGCAGCGGGCTGACCGGCATCGAGTCGGCCGCGGAGATCGCCGAGCGCTACCCGGAGCTGAACGTGGTGCTGCTGGGCCGCCAGGAGCCCGGCGCGGCCATGAGCCCCAGGCCGAAGGCGTATCTGCAGGCCGCGCTCGCGCGCCTGGGCGTCCAGGTGCGCAGCGGGGCCGAGGTGACGAAGGTGCTGCCGGACTCGGTGGAGCTGGCGGGCGGGGAGAGCGTCCCCGCCGACGTCGTGCTCTGGACGAGCGGTACGCGGGTGTCGCCGCTGGCGGCCGCCGCTGGTCTGACCGTCGACGAGCGCGGCCGTATCGTCACCGACGGCACGCTGCGGTCGGTGTCGCACCCCGACGTGTACGCCGTGGGCGACGCGGCGGCGATCCGCCAGGGATACGGCGTCATGCACGGCACCTGCCAGGGAGGCATGCCGACCGGCGTGCACGCCGCGGTGTCGATCGTGCGCACGCTGGACGGCAAGCGGCCCAGGCCGTTCCGCTTCGGCTACTACCACACGCCGGTGAGCCTGGGGCGGAACGACGCGGTCGTGCAGTTCACCCACCCCGACGACAGCCCCCGACGGGTGTATCTGACCGGCCGGATGGCGGCACGGTATAAGGAGACGGTGACCGCTTCGCCCTGGCCGACCTATGGCCGCATGAAGAAGATGCCTGCCTCGGGCGCGTTCTGGCCGCGCGGCGGCCGCTTCACCAGGGGCGTGCGGTGACCCACCCGTCCCCCGAGCGTGACCAGCAGGTTTTCCACCAGCATCGCAACCTGCTGTTCTCCGTGGCCTACCGCATCCTCGGCACCGTGGCGGACGCCGAGGACGCGGTCCAGGACGCCTGGATCAAGTGGTCGGCCGCCGAGCGTTCGCAGGTGGCCGACCCCAAGGCGTACTTGGCGCGGATCGTGTCGAATCTGGCGCTGCAACGGCTGCGCTCCACGCAGCACCAGCGCGAGACCTACGTGGGGCCGTGGCTTCCCGAGCCCATCCTCACCGCCGGCGACACCGCCGACGACGTCATGAACGCCGAGTCGGTGTCGACGGCGATGCTGGTGGTGCTGGAAACCCTGAGCCCGCTCGAGCGCGCGGTGTTCGTGCTGAAGGAGGTCTTCGGCTTCAGCCATGCCGAGATCGCGGAGGCGGTGGAGCGTTCCGAGACCGCGGTGCGCCAGGCCGCGCACCGCGCTCGCGAGCACGTACGGGCCCGGCGGCCCCGGTTCACCGCGGACAGGTCGCGTCGGCGCGACGTCACGGAACGGTTCCTCGCCGCCGCGACCGGGGGCGACATCAACACCCTCATGGAGTTGCTGTCCCCGGAGGTCACCCTGTGGACCGACGGCGGCGGCAAGGTACGCCAGGCCCTGCGTCCGGTCGTCGGCGCGCAGACGGTGGCCGGCTGGTTCGGCGCCATCGGCAAGGTCGCCTACCAGGGTGTCGAGCCCGCCGACATGAACGTCGCGCTGGTCGAGATCAACGGCGGCCCGGGCGTGGTGTTCAGCGGTCTGGGGCGCGTGATCGCCACCGTCACCTTCGATTTCGATGCTGACGGGCGTATCACCACGATCCATAACATCGCCAACCCGGACAAACTCCAGGCCATCGCCGACGGGGTCACCCGCGACGTCGGCACCCCCTGAGGCCGGCGCGGGGTCAGCGGCTGAGGAGCTCGCCGAAGATCTTCACCACTTCGGGGCGGTCGAAGGGGCCGACGTGGGGTGCCGCGACGCTCCGTACGTCGGTCGGGTTGCCCGGCGTGAGGCGGTCGGCCTCGCTGATGAACCGGTCCTGCAGCGCAGGTGGGATCAGCCGGTCGAGGGTGAAACGTACGTAGGTTCGCGGAATGCGGCCCCAGGTGTGCGCCTCGCCCCGCGCGTCGGCCATGGGAATGGTGGCGGTCTCGTCAGGTTCGAGCATGTTGAGCAGCCGGCTCACCCCCTCGTCGGTGAAGTCGGCGGCGAGGGCCTCCTTGACGCCGCGGAACACCCCCGGGTCGGCCGAGCGCCAGTTGAGCCGGGTCACCCCCAGGATCGCCGGGTCGGCGACCAGCGCCTGGGTCACCTGGGGGAGCAGGCTGTCGCTGTTCTCCGGCGTGGCGAGGTAGGCGGCCATGTTCGGCAGGTCCACGCAGCAGTACGCGGCGACATAGACGACCCGTTCGAGCAGGTCGGGGATGGCGTTGCCGACCTTGCTCACGGTGACGCCGCCCTGGCTGGCGCCGGCCAGGATCACGGGCCCGTGGCGGCGGGCGCGGCGTACCACGTCCACGACGCGCTCGACATAGTCGTCGACGGTGATCTCGGCGAGCGGCGACGGTTCGGTGGCCAGCGCCTGGAGGTCCTGCGGGGCCTGGTACGCGCGGGGGTAGAACGCCTCGTCGCCGTGTCCGGGAAGATCGACCATCACGGCGCGGTGCCCGCGCAGGGTGAGTTCGCGGATCAGCCCCGTGCCCCAGGCCGACGAGGAGTTGGTGCCGTGGACGAACACCAGGGTCGGCGGTCGCCGCTCGGTGGTCTCTGCTTCATGGTCGGTGGTCATTGTCGGTCCCTTCCTTGTGTGTCGGGCTGATCGCGGGTCAGGGGCGCGGGCTGCGCCACATGGGCCACAGGAGCGGGCTGTCGGCCACCCGTACCGGTTCGCCGAGATCTTCGAACCCGTGCCGCAGGTAGAGGGCCCGGCTCCGGGGCGAACTGGCCTCCAGGTACGCGGCGAGCCCGTCGGCGTCCGCCCGCTCCAGTCGGTGGCGCAGCATCACCGAGCCGAGCCCGGCGCCCTGCCGCCGGCCGAGCACTCCCATGCAGGCGAGGTAGAGGTGCGGTTCGTGGTCGGGGTGCCGTTGCGCCAGCGCCTCGCCCACGGCCTGCAGCCGCGCCCCGCTCTCGCCGAAGACCTCCTCGGGCGGGCCCGGAGGCTCCTCGTCGGGCGTCTGGCCCGCGGCCGACGTCAGCCACACCGAGGCGCCCTCGCGCCGGCCGATCAGGTACGCCTCGGCCGTGGGGTGAGCGAGGAGGGAGCGGTAGAAGTGCGACTGGAGCCGGCCTCGGTCGCTCGCGTCGGGGAAGAGCCAGCAGGCGAGAGGGTCGTTCATGAACGCCTCGGTGAGGACGTCCAACACCGCCCGCACGCCTTCCTCGTCAGTCTGCCGTAGAGGTGCGTACGGCGTATCCGCTGTCATGCGTACAGAGTATTTCACGAATCGCCAACCTGGTGTTTATACGGAAATATGCCGAACAAAGTGAACTAGTACTGTGGAGATTGAACTAGTACACTTGCCAACGGATGGGAGGCTGCCATGGAGCGACCGGATCCCCCCTACCAGCGGATCGTCGCGGAGATCCGCGCCCGGATCGTGGCCGGCGACCTGCGGCCCGGCGACCGGATGTCGTCCGTCCGGCAGATCGCCCGGCGATGGGGCGTCGCGCTCGCCACCGCGACCAAGGTGATGGCCGCATTGCGCGACGAGGGGCTGGTCGAGACGAAGGTCGGCTCCGGCACGGTGATCAGCGCCCGCGCGACCCGCGAGCGGCCGGCCACGTCACCGGGCACGCGGCAGGCCGACGTCCCCAAGCAGGCGCTGAGCCGCGAGCAGGTGCTCCGCACCGCCATCGCGATCGCCGACGTCGAGGGGCTCGACGCCGTGTCCATGCGGCGGCTCGCGGCCGAACTCGGCGCCGGCCCGATGTCGCTGTACCGGCACGTGGAGAACAAGGACGAGCTGGTGACGCACATGGTCGACGAGGTCTTCGGCGAGCCGGAGCTCCCCGTCCCCGGGCCGGACGGGTGGCGGGCCAAGCTCGAACTGATCTCCCGCCGGCAATGGCAGCTCGTGCGGCGACACCTCTGGCTGCCCAGGGCCGTCTCCTTCACGCGCCCGTTGCTCGTGCCCAACATGATGGCCCACACCGAATGGACCCTGCGCGCGCTCGACGGCCTCGGCCTGCCCATGGAGACCCGCATCCGCGAGGCGCTGACGCTGCACGGCCTGGTCGTCACCGTCGCGCTGTCGATGGCGGACGAGGTCGAGGCGGAGCAGGAGACCGGCGTGACGCTCGACCGGTGGTGGCTCACGCGGCGCAATCGCGCCGACGAGCTGCTCAACAGCGGACGGTTCCCGCTCCTGGCCTCGATTCCCGAGGAGGCGGTGTCGGATATGAACGGACTTTTCGAGTACAGCCTCGCCCGCCATCTCGACGGCTTCGCCGCCCTGGTCGAGGAGCACGCCCCCTGAGAGGCGCGTTCCGGCCGCCGGTCGTCGTCAGAGGGCCGACGGCCGGCGCGGACTTGGCGGGGATGCGCCTGCCCAAAGTGACGAACAGCGGGATCAGGCCCACCGTCAGGAGGACGTGCCCCAGCCCTGAGACGATCGCGATGAGTTCGCCGCTGGGCCGGCCGAGGACGGTCAGGGTCCCGTGGAGAGTCATCATGGCGACGGTCACCGCGAGGCCGGCGTTGTAGATCCAGAAGAACCAGAGGAAGAACAGCATCCCGAGCGCGAGCAGGTGCGTGTGGACGAGGCCCAGCCGCGTGTCGCCGGTGAAGCCCGTCAGCTTGGTGATCTCGCGGTAGTACAGGCCGCTGACCAGTCCGAGGATCATGTAGACGTGAGCGACGTTGAGGATCTTCCTCATGGGTGCTGACCTTCACTGTCGCGGGGGGTCTGTGCCGGGAGGGCGTTATCGGACTGTGGTCCGACTTTGCAAGGGGGCCCGCGTCCGGCTGGTTTCACCCGAGGTTCGAGCCTGGATCGAGCCCGGTCAGGGCGGAACTGGCGGCCCATACGCGTGCCGCGAGCTCGACGTCGGCGAGGTGACCTCGTACGGGCTCGGGGGCGGGCAGGCCCCGGATCCCGAGGACCCGGGGTCCCCATAGCTGGCCGCCGCGTACGGACGGGTCGAGGACGGCCCGGACGGCGGGCCGGGCGGCGGCCTCCTTGCCCTGGAGGAGGAGGCCGGCGGGCAGGCCGCGCAGCCGTTCGCCGGTGGTCGGGAGGTGGACCGGCGGGCGTGCGGGCGTGAGGGAGTCGAGCGCGCCGCCGGGGTGGGTCACCACGCTCAGCGTCGTGCTGCCCGCGGCGCGCAGGCGGCGGTCGAGCTCGAAGCCGAAGAGCATCTGCGCGAGCTTGGACCGCGCGTAGGCGCGCTTGGGCCGGTAGTCGCGCGTGCTCTGGAGATCGTCGAGGTCCAGGCTCTCGGACTTCGCGGTGAAGCTGCCGGTGGTGACGACGCGGCTCGCGGGGGTGGCCGTCAGCAGGGGCGCGAGCCAGTGGATCAGCGCGAAGTGCCCCAGATGGTTGGTCGCGAACATCAGCTCGACGCCGTCCTCGGTGACGCGCCGTCGCGGCTGGTCGAACAGCACTCCGGCGTTGCAGACCACCGCGTCCAGCCTTTCCGGGCCTTCCGGGCCCAGGGCGTCCGGCGCGGCCTTGATCGAGGAGGGGTCGGCGAGGTCCAGGCGGATGTGGCGGACGCGCGCGCCGGGGACGCGGCCGCTGATCGCGGCCCGCGCGGCCTCGGCCTTGGCCGCGTCACGGCAGCCGAGGACGACGGTGGCGCCGGTGCCGGCGAGTTGCTCGGCGACGAAGTATCCGATGCCCGCGTTGCCGCCGGTGACGAGAAAGCGTTTGCCCTCGGCGCGCGGCAGGTGTCGTACGTCCCAGCTGGCCATGTCCGGCTCCTTGTCTCGATTTATCCTGAACTGACTCTGAAACTATAGTCATTATAGTTTCATAGGCATTCGAGGTTTCGAATACGATGGGGGACATGGCGATGGGGCGCCGCGAGCGCAAGAAGGCACAGACCCGCCGGGCGTTGTCGGAGGCCGCGTTGCGGCTGTTCTCCGAGCGTGGGTACGACGGCGTCACCGTCGCGCAGATCGCCGACGAGGCGGACGTCTCCATCGCCACGCTGTTCGCGCACGTGCCGGACGGCAAGGAAGCGCTGATCTTCGACGACGGTGCCGAGCGACACGTGTGGCTGGTGGCCGCGGTCCGCGAACGGCCCTCCGGCCAGTCCGTGCTGGAAGCCCTGCGCCGGTGCCTGGCGGGCCGGGGGCCGTTCGCCGACGATCTCCCGCCCGAGCTGCGGGCCAAGCGCGACCTGATCGTCGGCACGCCCGCGCTGCGCGAATACTCGCGCAAGCTCTGGACGGCCGGCGAGGGGCCCCTGGCCGAGGCGATCGCCGCCGAGAGCGGCCTCGACCCCTCCGACATGACCGTACGCGCGCTCGCCCGCTACGTCCTGGAGATCCCCGAGCTCGCGGGCACGGAAGCCGACCCTTTGGGCGCGATGAACGCCATCTTCGACCTGCTCGAATCCGGCTGGCCCGAGTCGCGCGCGCCGGCCGCGCCCACGGTCGGGCCGGTCACGGCTGTGGCCGAGCCGACCGCGTCTACGGCCGAGTCCATCGCGTCGGCCGCGTCCACGGCCGGGGCGGCCGCGTCTACGGCTGAGCCGGTCGCGCCTGTGGCCGAGCCGACCGCGTCTACGGTGGGGCCGGCCACGCCAACAGCACGGTCGGCGCGTCCCCGGACCGGGCCCGCAGAGCGGTGATGACCTCGCTCACCGGGCCGCCGCACTCCCCGGCGGCCCAGGCGAACCTCAACCCACAGTCGTACAAGTGATCCAAAAAATCGGACCCAGGACGCATTGGAGCAGGTCCTGCCCTCGCGATAACGTCCACCCATGACGCTTCCGCTCCACCAGCGCGCAGTCGTGGCCGACACGCACAACGATCTGCTCATGGCCGTCTCCGCTCGGCCGCCCAAGCAGTGGGCCTCGTTCTTCCGGGAGCGATGGCTGCCCCAGCTCGTCGAGGGCGGGGTCGATCTGCAGGTCCTGCCGGTCTTCATCGACGACCAGTACCGCCCGGAGGGGGCGCTGAGGCAGACCTTGCGCATGATCGAATGTGCGCACGTGCTCGCCGAGGGCAATCTTGACCACGTTCGGATATGTCTGAACGCGGCCGACATCGACCGCACGCTCGACGAGGGCAAGATCGCTCTGGTGATCGCGCTGGAGAGCATGCCGGGCATCGACGCCGACGTGGAGCTGATCTCGACCGTTCACCGCCTCGGAGTGCGGGTGGCCTCCATCGCGCACTTCGGGCGCACGCCACTGGCCGACGGCAGCGGTGAGGACGCCACGGGCAGTGGCCTGACCTCCCACGGCGTCGCGGCGCTGGAGGAGATGGAGCGGCTCGGGATCGTCTTCGACGTCTCCCACCTGGGCGCCTCCGGCGTGGCGCACGTCCTGGAGCTGGCCACCAGGCCGGTCCTGGCCACCCACTCCTCCGCCAGGGCGCTGCGCGACCACCACCGCAACCTCACCGACGATCAGCTCCGCGCCGTGGCCGCGACGGGTGGCGTGATCTGCGTCAACTTCTTCGCCCCCTTCCTCGCCGGCCGCGAGGAGGACATGACCCTCGACCGCCTGCTCGACCACATCGAGCACATCGTGTCCGTCGCCGGGATCGACCACGTCGGGCTGGGCCCCGACTTCATCCGCGAGGTCATGGACGACCTGACGCCGCCGTGCTGCGAGGGCCTCAACATGAGGGGCGTCAACCCGAAGTCGGCGATCCCAGGGCTGGAGGGTCCTTCGGGCCTGCCCATGGTCACCGAGGGCCTGCTCGCCCGCGGCCTCCCGGAGAAGGACGTCATCAAGATCATCGGCGGCAACGTGCACCGCTTCCTGGGCGAACAACTGGCGTGATCGGCGGCGCCGGCGCCGGTTCCCGGGCAAGGAGCTGGTCCGGCCGATGGAAGCATGCGCCGCTTTCCGGGTAAGTAGCAGGTGGAGTTGGTGGCGGCCGGTGCCGTCTCCTGGGTGAGCGACTGATGGCGTTGGCGACAAGGTGGGCTGGTTCCTGGGCGGGGACCGGCTGGGTCGGTGGCAGCGTGCATGCTGCCTGGGCGAGTAGTCGGTGGAGTTGGCGGCGGTGGCGTGCGCCGTCTCCTGGGTGAGCGACTGATGGTGTCGGCGGCAGCGTGTGCTGGTTTCTGGGCGAGTAATGGGTTGGGGCTGGCGGCGGCGCGTGCTGGTTCCCGGGAGGGGAGCCGGATGCGGTTGGCGTCGGCGTGCGCTGGTTCCCGGGAGGGGAGCCGGTTTCGGTCGGCGTCGGCGTGCGCTGGTTCTCAGGAGGAGGGCCGGTTCGGGTCAGCGGCGACGTGCGCTGGTTCCTGGGCGGGGCCGGTTCGGGTTGGTGGCGGTGTGCGCAGGCTGTTGGGCGTCAAGTTGGTTCTGGCGGCGGCAACGTGCACCGCTTGCCGCGGTGAGCAAACGGCGAGGGCGCCGGCGTGCGCATCGTCCCCTTCCTCCTCGGACAGGGATCGGGCCGGTGTGAGAGGGCGGCGGCGGAGAGGAAACGGAATGAAGCGCGAGCTCTACGGAGGGGCGGCATGATCGAGGATCTCGAAGAGCTGGTGTTGTGCGAGTCGTTCACCCACGATCTGGAAGCCGTGGCCCGCAGCGCGAAGGTCGTGGCGGCGATGGGAGCCCGCTATCTGGGCGCGCAGCCCGAGTTCCTCGTGATCGACGGCGTCACGCATCTGCGCTGGAGGTTCGGCACCCCCAAGGTGTTCCTGCTGTGCCACCACGACACCGTGTGGCCGATCGGCACTCTGGCCACCCACCCATGGTCCGTGGTGGACGGCGTGGCGCGGGGGCCCGGGGTGTTCGACATGAAGGCGGGGCTGGTGCAGACGTTCCACGCGCTGGCCGGGCTCGGCTCGCTCGACGGCATCACCTTGCTGATCAACGGTGACGAGGAGTGCGGCTCGCGTACCTCGTCCGGGCTGATCAAGGAGACCGCCCGCGGGCTGGCCGCCGCGTTCGTCATGGAGGCAAGCGCTGACGGCGGCGCGCTGAAGACGTCCCGCAAGGGCACCGCCCTCTACACCGTCAACGTCCGGGGCCGGGCCGCGCACGCCGGGCTTGAGCCCGAGAAGGGGGTGAACGCCGGGATCGAGCTGGCACACCAGATCCTGGCCATCGCCGCCATGGGCTCCGGGGCCACCACTGTCACGCCGACGGTCTTGTCGGGCGGCACGTCACGCAACACCGTCCCTGCCGCGGCCTCGATCGAGGTGGACGTGCGGGTGGCGGAGATGTCGGAGCAGGCTCGGGTGGACGCCGCCTTCCACGGGCTCCGGCCGGTCCTGCCCGGCACCCGCCTGGAGATCCTCGGCGGCCCCAACCGGCCGCCGCTCGAGAGCGCGATGTCGGCCTCGCTGTACGCGCTGGCGCAGGAACTGGCGTCAAACCTCGGAGTGGGGCCGCTGACCTCTGCCTCGGTGGGCGGCGCCTCGGACGGCAACTTCACGGCGGGAGTCGGCTGCCCGACCCTCGACGGGCTGGGCGCGGTGGGCGGCGGGGCGCACGCGGACGACGAGCACGTCATCCTCGCCGAGATGCCACGGCGCACCGCCCTCCTACGGGCCCTGATCGAAGCCGTCCGCCATGGTGGCTGAGCGCGGGGTCCTCCCCGTGCGGGGGTAGAGGGTGCAGGCCCCGTGCGGGTGGAGGCAGCGCAAGCCCCGTTGGGGTAGTGGTTGGGGCCCCGTGGGGTGGAGGCAGCGCAGGTCCCATGTGGGTGGAGGTGGTGCAGGGCCCCGTGAGGGTGGAGCAGTGCAGGCCCCTGCGGGGTGGAGGTGGTGCAGGGCTCCGAGTGGGTGGGAGGCGGTGTAGGTCCCCTGTCGGGTGTGGTGCGGAGCCGCCACGGTGTCTGAGTGAGGAGGTTCGCCTTCCTCCCCTCCGCAAGGGGGATGGGGATGCGGGCGAGGTTTGCGGGTGCGGCTGGGAGGTGGTCTCGTCGCCTGTGGTCCGCGGTCCCGGAGGGCGTCTCGTGCGGTCGCGGTCTTGGAGAGCGTCATTTGCGGTTTATCGTCCTCGAGGGTGTGATCCGCGGTTTGCGGTCTTGGAGGGTGTCATCTGCGGTTTGCGGTCTTGGAGAGCGTCTTGGTGAGGGCCTGGGTGACGAGTTTGGCGACCTGCTCGACCGTTTTCACCCCGGCGCTCATCGAGCGGTGCCGGTGGGAGATGACGGCGATCAGGTACGTGTGCCCGTGGCGGTCGCGTACCCGGCCGATGCTGTTGACCGTCCACCGGCCCCCGTCACGCGGGCGTGGTAGCCAGCCGTTCTTGAGGGCCATGCCCTTGCGTCCGGCCGCGCTGACGCCCCACGACTGCTCCGGCGTCACATCGCTCATCAGGCCGAGCACGTACCGGCGGTTCCTGGCGGAGAGGGGGCTCTTGGGGGAGGTGAGCGCGGTCAGGAGGCGGACCTGGTCGGCGGCGGTGGTCGTGGTCGAGCCCCAGGCTCCTCCGGGGCCGGGGGTCGTGTCGCGAAGGCCGAGTTTCCTGTGGGCGGTGGCCAGCCCCGACGCGCCGCCGATCGCGGACCACAGCGCGGACGCGGCGGCGTTGTCGCTGACCTTGACGGCCCGTGCCGCCGAACGTCGTTCCCAGCCGGTGAGGCCGCGGTGCCGGCGCTGGGCCATGAGCAGCAGTGCGACCACGATGTCGACCTTGACGATGCTGGCGGTGGCGGTTCTGAGGCCGCGGTTGTAGGTGTAGGACAGGCCGGTGGAGAGTTCGCGTACCGACACCGAGAACTGACCTGGCAGGGTGGCCAGGGAGCGGGTCAGGGCCTTCCGGTACGCACTACGCGGACTGTGCGATGGGCGCGCAGGGGCAGTTGGTGAGGTCGCGGCGAGCGGGCGGGGGATGAGCGGGGCGGGTGCGGGGGCAGGGTTGGGGCTGCATGAGGTGAGCAGGGATAACGGGACGGTGGCGGTGAGGACGGACGCCAGGAGGAGCGTTCGCCGGACCGGTCGCGTCCCGGGGTGGGATGGCACGGTGGCCTACGTGGGGGAGGAAAGCGATGAAGCGCGCGAAGCCATGGCAGGCAGCATCGTGGCGCGGTTGTTTCTCCCGCGTTAGCCGCACGCAAGGTCGGCCGCGCGGCCGCTCAGCCGCGCGCCCGGTCTGCCGCGTCCGGCCAGCCACATGCTCGGTCAGCTGCGCGCCTGGTCAGCTGCGCGTCGGCCAGCCGTGCGCTCGGTTGGCCACATGCTCGGTTGGCTGCGCGTCCGCTTAGCTGCGCGCCGGTCGGTCGTGCGCCGCGGTCGGCTGCGCGCTCGGTCTGTCGCGCGCTCGGTCAGCTGCGCGCTCGGTCAGCTGCACGCTCGGTTGGCTGCACGCCGATCAGCCGCGCGCCCGGGTGGCGGCGGGAGTGTCCGTTCCGGCTGGAGGCCGCATCGCTTGAAGCACCGAGCAGCGGCCTGCGAGGTAAGGCCGAACGGCGGCCGCTGCGATTGTTCGGAATTACCTCGCATTTTCCGTGCTGTGGGCCGCTACTTCACGACCCGGAACCGTAGATGTGTGACCGCGTTGGAGTCGATCACTTGCGTGCGTTCCAACTCGATATGGCCCAGATCGTCCAGCAGTCGGGTTCCGCCGCCCAGCACGACCGGCACCAGGTTGATATGCAACTCGTCCAGCAGCCCCGCGCGCAGGAACTGTTGTCCTGTCTGGGCACCCATCACGATCACGTCCTTGTCGCCGGCCGCGTCCTGGGCGGCCTTGAGGGCGGTCTCGATGCCGGTGGTGACGAAGGTGAACATCGCGCTCTTCATGACGAGTTCGTCGCGGGCCTGGTGGGTGAGCACGACGGTCGGTGCCGGATACGGAGTGTCCTGCCAGTGTGGCAGACCGACGTCGAACGTACGCCTACCGACCACGACCGCGCCCACCATAGCGAGCATCGCAGCCGTGACCTCCTTGTCGCGCGGGTCGGGCCGGTCGGTGAACATCCACTCGTGCAGCCTCATACCGCCCTTACCCATGGGATGCTCCGCGCCGATATCGGGTCCTGCGACGAAGCCGTCCAACGACATGCTCTTGTACAGCACTACGGTGCCCATCGCGTCCTCCTGAACGTTGTCCTCAGGAGTTGGACCGCCCAGCCTCCCGCAACTCATCGGCGCAGAGCGGGCACAGACTCCGCCAGATCTGCCGCTGTCAGATTCCTCCCGGTGCAGTAATCCGAACGTTGCCCGAGCGGTGGCAAGGTAGGTCCGGACGTGGCAAGGTTCGCGCGGACAGGACAGGGAGATTCATCGGGGGAGGTGGTGAGGGGCGGAGGCGGTAGTCCGTTGTCTTGCTACCATCGGCGGCCCCGTTCGGGGACGTAGTTCGACAGCGGGCGCCTCCGCCCCTCCGGCCCCTGGGAGTCAGGACCGGCGTGGCGAGGGACGCCATGGGCACGTGGAGAACCTCGCCGGCCCACGCGACACTAATCCGCCCCCGGCGCCCCGTCTGCGCACGATTACTCAGAACCGGCGCTCACACGCCCGCCCCCGACCTGCGTACGGGCGCCCGGCAGCGGTGGCACCATGTGCACCCGGGCCGAGCCGATGTCGAAGTAGAGCCCCACCAGCTCCAGCTTCCCGGCGCGCACCTGCTCGTCGACCTTCCGGTACGTGCGCAGGTTCTCCAGCTGCTGCTGCACGTTGACCCGGCACAACACGTCCAGAGCACCGCTGTGCAGCCGATCGCCCTCGGTCTCGATGAACGTGGCCAGGCTGTGGTTCCCGTGCCGCAGCCACCTCCTCAGCCCCGGCAGGCTGCCTGCCTGCACCCCGCCGCTCAGCACCCCCGCCATGGCGCCGCACCCCGAGTGGCCGCACACCGTGATCGTGTGTACGCCGAGGACCTGCGTGGCGTACTCGACCGCCGCCACCATCGAGTCGTCGTGCGGTTCGGAGCCCCTGCGCGGCACCAGGTTGCCGATGTTGCGCACCGTGAACAGGTCACCCGGGCCGCTCGCGGTGATGAGGCTGGGCACGATCCGGGAGTCGGCGCATGTGATGAACAGGTGCGACGGCTGCTGCTTGCGGGCCAGCTCGGTGAAGATGGGCCGGACCAGCGGCGCCGTACGCCGGTGGTACTCGCGCGCCCCCGCCGTCAGCAGGCATTCGGCCTCGGTGGAGTCGGGAGCCGAGGGACGGACGGGACGACGGCGGTGCGACCACGGCAGCCACCAGCGATCCGGCACCTTGGGCGGCGACTTCACGGGGAACATGCGCGCGCCGCTGGCCGCCAGCGTGTACCACTCGTCGTGCAGCTCGTCGATGTCGACCATGCCGCCCATGCGCTCGTGGTCCAGCCGCCAGGAGTGGATGGCCTCGAAGGCGGCGTTGTCCATGAAGTCGATGTTCAGGTCGAGGTCCACGGCGGTGCCCGCGGCGATCGTCCGTAGTTCGTGCGTGAGCCTGGGCACCCCCAGGAACGTCAGCGAGCCGGAGACCGTCACGTGCAGCCGCCCGTCGACGCCCTCGCGCTTCAGGACCGTGACCCAGGTCAGGCGGCGCAGCGCGAGCAGCGCGGCCAGGATGAGCCCCATCACCACGCCCTCGGCGAGCCCGAGCACGATGACGGTAGCCATCGTCACGACGTAGACGGGCACCTCGCCGTGGCCGTGCACCTTCCTGACGTGACCGAGGTTCACCATCTGCACGCCGATGAACACCAGCAACGCCGCCAGCGCCTCCAGCGGGATCAGCTTGATCGACCAGCCGAACCCGATCGCGAACACCAGCACCCACACCCCGTGCAGGATCGCCGACCAGCGCGAACGGCCGCCCGCCTGAACGTTCGCGGTGCTGCGCACGATTACCCCGGCCACCGGCAGGCCGCCGAGGGCGCCGGTGACCATGTTCGCGACACCCTGGCCGGCCAGCTCCTGGTCGAGGTCGGCGCGGCGGCCGCCGTGCATCCCGTCCACCGCCACGCAGCACAGCAGCGACTCGCACCCGGCCAGCAGCGCCACCATCAGCACCGCCCCCACGATCATGTGCCAGTCGCCGTGCGGCAGGACGGGGAAGGCCCACTGGGTGACGCTGTGCGACAGGTCCACGCGCGTGACGTCCCAGTCGAACACCCACGCCGTCACCGCCGCCGCGAGCAGCGCCACCAGCGGCGCGGGCACGGCCTTGACCCGCTTGGGCAGCCGCGTCCACAGCGCCAGCACCGTGATCGTGAGCAGCCCGACGGCGACCTTGTGGCCGTGCAGGTTGGCGATCTGGCCGGGCAGCTCGATCAGGTTGGCGACGGCCGAACGCTGCGAGTTGCCGCCCAGCACCACGTGGAGCTGGGCGAGGGCGATGATCACGCCGACGGCCGCCAGCATGCCGTGGATGACCGCCGGCGACACCGCGAGTGCCGCCCTGGCCGCCTTGAACACGCCCAGTAGAAGCTGCACGGCCCCCGCCAGCAGGGTGATCATGCAGGTGGCGCGCCATCCGTACGTCTGCACGAGATCCACGACCACCAGCGACAACCCGGCGGCGGGCCCACTGACCTGTACGGCGGATCCGCCCAGCGCGCCCGCCACGATCCCGCCCACCACGGCGGCGATCAACCCGGCGGCCAGCGGCGCGCCGGAGGCCATCGCGATGCCCAGGGACAGGGGCACCGCGACGAGGAAAACCACGAGCGAGGCTGGCACATCATGCCGGAGGGTGCTCAGCCAGCTACTCTTCGTGTCGGGGATCATGGAGCAAACCCTATTGCTCCATCGACCCTGCTTTAAGACCGTGTCACGCTGGTTTTACGCATTAATAATGGGCGCGTGGGTTCACCGGTAGTAGTCGTGCGGGTGTTCCTGCTCGGACGAGCGGCGGTGGTTGCCGGCGTTGTTGCCGTTCTGGGAGCCGTACGTCGGCCATGCGGTCGCGCTCGACGGCGGCTCCGGCCAGGCCGCGGCCGGGGCGGTGGTGATGTCGCCCGTCTCGTAAGCGAACGGGGCCCCCGGCGGCGTCGGGGGGACCGGAGTGGAGGTCGACAGCACGTCGTCATAGGCCGAGACCGCCCTGCCGGGCACGGTCGGGGTGCTGGAGGCGGGGGTCGGGCCGGTGAGCGGCTCGGAGTCGTCGGCCACCGCCCAGCCGGAGCGCACCTCGTACGAGGCGGGATAGGACGAGCGCGCGGCGGGCTGCTCGAACGCCGGCCAGGAGCTCCCGTAGCCGGCGGCGGGGGTGGGGTCGTCGAGGATGTCGGGCTGCGCGGGCCAGGAGCCGGACGAGGAGGGCGTCGCCGGCGGGTTGGTCCAGGTGGTCTCGGCCGCGTTGGTGTAGGCGGGGAACGGGTCGCTGGTGGGCGCGCCGTGGATGGGGGCCGGCTGGGCGGGGAAGGAGCCGCTCGACGCGGGGGTGGCGGGGTAGGCGCCGCTCCCGTTGGGCTGGCTCAGGGGGTTGGCCGGGAAGGTGCCGCCGGCGGCCGGGGCCGCCGGGTAGGAGCCGGTGCCGCCCCTGGGCGAGTTGTTGGACGAGATGGAGTCGGGGCGCGGGGAGGGGACCGGCTGGGCGCCCGGGCTCAGGATGCTCATCACGTCGGCCGTCGGGGCCGCGAACGTCACCGTGCGCTGGTCCACCGGCTCCGGCCGGGACGGGGCGGGGCGCTTGGCGGGCTCCACAAGGTCGGCGAGGTTGGCCGCGGCGGAGGCCGGCTGGCGCTGCGGGAGGGGGGCCTGGATGGTGGTCGCGTCGGGGTCGACGGCGGCGGAGGCGGCGACGGGCCGGGGCTTGGCGGTGCGTTCCTGGCGCTTGGGAGGGGTGGGGCGCTCCGCTGCGGCGGGCTTTTCGCGCTCGACCGGACGGGAGGCGCCCTTCCTGGCCGCCACTGTGCCGCCCGCGCCGAAGCCGCCCTCTTCCGCGTCGCTGCGGATGTTGGCCCAGAACTCCTCGTCGTCGTCATCGGTGGACGGGTTGCCCCACTCGTCGACGCCGCGCCTGCCACGCTGACCGGTGCGCACCGGTTTGGGTTCGCGCTCGCCGATGGGGCTGAAATCGGGGCTGAAATTGGCCATGCGAGGCTCGTGCGAGGCGAACTCGTCAGTGGACCGCGTCTGGGTCCTCTCCTCCTTCTCGGCCATTTCCTTCAGCCGTTCCGGAGGGAGAGAGCTCTCCCGGCGACTCATCGAACGCATGCCCAGTGCCACGACGACGAGCACGAGGAGCACGACGGCGACCAAGCTCACTACGACCGCGATCATTGCACCACCCTCAAAGCCATGGCCTCCCTTCGGCGCCGGTGAGATCGCGCGGCCATCGACGCGACCTGCCCCCTTTGATCACCAGTGCCTAACGATTGGATCTGATTGTGTCGGACCACTATGAGCGTTGTCACACCCTACGTGAAGAATTGGTACACCCAACTACCTGCTGTGTTCGCTCTCTCACTGGATGTCGACTGCTGTGAGCCGACCCCGGGCGATGGTCTTGTCCGCGATCTCTTTCAGGATGTCGGGGAGCTCGTCACCCTGCTGGACGTCGACCTTGCCGTTCAACGTGTAGACGGTGAATCGGTAGCTGCCCGGGCTTTTGCAAGGGGGCTCGTAGCCCTCCTTGCCGCCGGTCACCTTCGCCTGGCTGGACCCGTCAGGAGGGCTCGCTGCGGCGTTGGGCCCCAGCTCGGTCGTGGTCGCCGGGATGTTGAAGAGCACCCAGTTCACGGCCGAATCGGACGATGTATGGGAGTCGACCACGATCGCGATCGACTTCGCCTCGGACAGTGGCTGGCTCGACCAGCGCAGCGGGGGACTGCCCTCGCCGCCCCGGCAGGAATATTCGGCGGGGAGCGGCTTGCCCTCCCCCAACTCCGGGCTGGAGACGTTGATCTCCGCGATGTCCTTGGCCTGAGATCTGCCGATGAAGCTGCCGCAACCGGCCAACGCGAACGCCACGGTCACCGCCGTCACACTGACGGCGATGCGTCGCAAACGTGTTGCCGCGTTACACAGCCCCATGCCGGATGATGCTACGCGGCTCTCGGCGGTGCGCAGACCGTTTCTCGATGGTCGGTGCTCGGTAAAGGATCCGAAACGGGGGAGAATCGCGGGATCCGCGTAGTGACGTTGGCCACAGGAGTGGCCCGCGTGTCTCCTGGGAGAGCGCAATCGGGCCGGGCCTCGGGACCTGTCCTGGCCTGCTGGTTCGACGCGGCGGGAGAGCGAGCTGGGTCTCGCGCGGGACCCGACAAAACGGACACCGATTTCGGTCACGACAGCGTCGCAAAAACCAGGTGCGCCAGATCGGTCCATAGATGTAGGCATCGGCGGTGATTTGGGGGGTTTCCGCGCCCCGGCCAGGCCGGTGATCCTCACGCTCGGCGGGACGCCGGTTCCGGGGAGTGACCGTCAGCGCGGGGTGGACGGCGGCTGCCACGTCGCGTGAGGCGCTCGCGCGGTGGTGCGGTCATGCGCTGGCCGGGCCTGGCTGGCACGTACGTGGCGCCGCCGATGTGGCCAAGCTCGACAGCCTGCGGCCGGCCGCCACCGAGCATGGCACCGGGGCGAAGGCGCGCGTCGGCAGACACGCCGAGGATCGCGGTCGATCTTTACCGGCTCGCGGGCTGATCGCCTTCCCGTCGCGCGCCCTAAGCTGGGCTTGTGACGTCAACTGGCCCCCTGCGCGATCCGGCGAACCGCGTCTCGCCGAAGGCCGTCCGCCTGTGGCTGCTCGAATCGCTGGTCGCCTTCGTGTTCTTCCTGGGCGGCTCGCTGCTGGTGGCGCGGTGGGTCGGCGGGAGCGGCTGGTCGTGGGTGCCCGGCTGGTTCGCCGACAACTCCTGGTCGCTGCCCGCCGCGGTCGTGCTGCTGACGGCGCCGTTCCTGGTGGCCGAGCCGTTCGTGCGGTACGCCGTGCATCGCTGGGAGCTCTCAGGGGACGTCGTCTATGCGCGGTCGGGGTTCTTGACCAGGGAGTGGGTGTTCGTGCCCGTGAGCCGCATCCAGACGGTGGACAAGGGGCAAGGGTGGATGGAGCGGCTGCTGGGGCTGGCCACGCTCGAGATCCGTACCGCGTCCCACGCCGGGTCCTCGACGATCAAGGGCCTTGACTTCGAGGTGGCGGCCGGGCTGGCCGAGCAGCTCGCGCACCGGGCCGAGGCGCTCAGGGACGACGCGACATGACCGACCCCAGCCATCCGCAGGGCGACCCGCCTCCTCCCGCCGGCCTTCCCTCCCAAGGGGATCCTTCCCCTCAGCCCGGCCCTTCCCCTCAGGGCGGTCCGTCTCCTCAGCCCGGCCTTTCCTCTCAGGGGGATCCGTCCCCTCAGCTCGGCCCTCGCTCTCAGGGCGAACCGCAGCCCCGGGACGGGGCTCCGGGCTGGGGCGCGCACGGGGCGCCGCTCTCGCCCGGGGGCGTGCCGGGCGGTGACGGGAGCGGGCAGGCGCCCGGGCCGTGGAGCGGTCCTCCGGGTCCTCCGGTACGGGTGCCGCTGCGGTTGAGCCCCAAGGTGCTGCTCATCGATCCCGTACGCATGCTGCCCTCCCTTCTCCTGCCCCTGGTCGGCGTGCTGTTCGTGGGCGGGTTCTCGGCCCACTCCTACGGCTGGGCGGCCATGGGCGTGGTGGGCACCGTGGTGTTCGCGATCATCAGGTGGGCCACCTTCTCGTACGAGATCTTCGGCGACCGGCTGGAGACCAAGCGGTCGCTGATCAGCCGGTCCATCCGCACCATCCCGCTGGAGCGGATCCGCGGCGTCGACGTGTCCACGCCGCCCCTGCACCGCCTGCTCGGCCTGGCCGTGCTCAAGATCGACACCGGGGCCAGCGGCGACGACGAGGAGGCCGGGCTCGACGGGGTCACGCTGGAGGAGGCCGAACGGCTCAAGTCCGTGCTGCTGCGCCGCGCGCCCCGGCCGGAGGCGCGGGTGTCCGACGTGGCGGCGCCCCGGGAGCGGGTGATCATCGGGGTGCCGCGGAAGTGGCTGCTGTACGGGCCGCTGTCGGGCGCGTACCTGCTGACCCCCTTCGCCCTCGCGGGCGGCGCCGTGGGCCTGGCGTTCCAGTGGGGCGACGAACTGGGCCTCGACCAGGACACCGCCTGGAGCGCGGGGGAGTGGATCTGGGACCACCCCTACCTGCTGGTGGCCGTGGCGCTGCTGCTCGTGGTGGCGATGCCGTTCGTGGGCGGGCTGATGTACGCGGTCTTCAACTGGGACTTCAAGCTCAAGCACCGCGACGGCTACCTGGTCGCGGAGCGGGGGCTGATCAACCGGCGCAGCGTGTCGCTGGAGTCCGCCCGGGTGCGCGGCTACGAGATCGTGGACGGGCTCGCCGAACGCTGGGCCGGAGTCGTACGGGCCTGGGCCATCGTCACGGGGCTGGGCGACTCCGAGACGCGCGGGCAATTGCTGCCCGACGTGCCCCGGGGCGTGGCGTACCAGGTGACCGCGGAGGCCATCGGCCCCTACCTCGCCGAACTCCGCCGCCACCCGCCCGTGGCGCGCAACCGCCGCCTGTTCCGCGCCGTCTTCCCGTGGGCCGTGCCGGCGGTGGCGGGCGCCGTGGGTATCTGGGCTACGGGGATGATCCTGTGGTGGATCCTGCTGGTGCTGGCGTTGCTGCTGGCCGGGGCCGGGATTCCGCTGGGGCTCGACCGGTACGCGTCACTGGGGCACGGCTATGACGGGGTGCGCGTGGCGGTGCGGTCGGGGTCGCTGCGGCGCTCCCAGGCCGTGATCGAACGCCGGGCCGTGGTGGGGTGGCGGCTGCGGCAGACGTGGTTCCAGCGGCGGGCCGGGGTGCTCACGCTGATCGCCGGGGTCGGGGCGGGCAAGGGAGGCTACTCGGCGATCGACGTGTCGGTGGCCCAGGGGGCGGAGTTCCCCACCGAGGTGACGCCGGAGTGGCTCGCGCCCTTCATCGAGCCCCGCACACCGCCCGCAGCCTGACCACCGCCGCCGGACCGCTGGGACCGGCGGCCGCGCTGAGTCACCGGTCCCTTTCCTCCCGACGGCGGGCGGTCGTGGTTCTTCGCACTGCCCAGGCCGGTCTCCCGGCCTGGGCGGTCAGTCCTGGCGGCGGGCGCCGAACATGATCTCGTCCCAGGTCGGGACCGAGGCCCGGCGGCCCCGCGAACTCTTGCGCGTCTGGCGGGCCGCCGGAGCGGGCGGCGGAGACGGCACCGGGACGGGCGGCTCCTCCTTGGGCGCGTCCTTGCCGGAACGCGCCGCCGGGACCGCGGGGGCGGTCTTGGGCTCCGTGGGCTTGGGCTTGGGAGTGGGCGCCGGCGGCTTGGCCTCCTGAGCCGGCTGCTCAGGCTGTTCAGGCTGCTCGGGCGCGGCCGGCTCGGGCTCCGGCGTCGCGGACTGGGCGTCCTTGGGCTCCGGTGCCGCGGGCTGCGCGGCCTTGGGCTCCGGTGTGGCCGGCTGAGCGGCCTTGGGCTCGGGAGCCGCAGGCTGGGCGGCCTTGGGCTCGGGGGTCGCGAGTTGGGCGCTGCTCGCCGGGCTGGGCGTCGCCTGCTCGGACGCGCGCTGGGGCTTCGACGCCATGATGGCAGGCGTCGGTGCGGCAGCACGGGCGGGCGTCGGTGCGGTGGCGCTCGCGGCCGTCGGCGCGGCGGCCTCGGGGACCTCCTCGGGCTGCGGCTTGGCGTCCGGTACGACCTGGGCCGCCTTCTCCTTGGGCGCGGTCGCCGTCGGCTCGGGCACGGTCGTAGTCGGCGCAGTCGTAGTGGGCGCGGTCGCGGTTGGCGCGTCGGCCACGGCGTCCGCTGCCTTGGATGACGTCTCGGCCTGCGCGGTGTCGGCGGCCTGGGTGCCCGTGGGAGCGGTCGGCGTGGCGTCCCCGTCGGCGGGCGTGTCGCTGGGCGCTCCGGCAGGTGCGGAGGCGGTCCCAGAGACCGGCCCGGTGACCGGCCCGGTGACCGGCGCAGTCGCGGGTGCGGGCGAGGACGCGGGTGCGGGCTCGGCGTCGGTGACCGACGCTGCGACCGCCTCGGTGACCGTGGCCGGCTCCGAGGTGGACGCCGGCTCCGCGACCGCCGTCGGCTCCGCGGAGGCCATGGGCTCTGCGAGTGTCGTCGACTCGCTGGCTGCCGTCGACTCGGTGACCGTGGTCGGCTCCGAGGTGGACGCCGGCTCGGCGATCACCGTCGGCTCCGCGGGTGCCACTGGCTGGGTGGCTGCCGCCGACTCCGAAGCCGCTGTGGGCTCGGTGACGACGGTCGGCTGCGTGGTCGCAGTCGGCTCGGTGGCTGCGACCGGCTTGGTGACCGGCGTTTGCTCGGTGGCCGCGACCGCCTCGGTGGTCGGCGTTTGCTCGGTGGCTGCCACGGGAGCCGCGGGCGTCACGGGTTGCGTGGTCGCCGTCGGCTCCGAGGCCACGACCGGCTCGGGGGCCGTGGTCGGTGCGGAGGCCGGGATCGGGTCGCCGCTCGGCCGGCCAGCCGCTTCGGTGTGGACAGGGGTGCCCTGAGCGGGCTCCGTGGTCGCCTCCGGCGCGGCAGGCGGCTGCGGCGCGACGGGCGTCGCGGCCTCGGGCTGCGCGGGCGACTCCACGGCGGCGGTCGCCGGGGCCTGGGCGACAAGCGAGGCCTCGGCGGCCAACTGGTCCTGGGCAGCGAGCCGGTCGTGGGCGGCAGGCTGGCTCTCGACGGGAGGCCGGTCGTGGACGACGGGCCGGCCCTGAGCAGCTGGCTGGTCGTGGGCGACGGCCTGGTCGTGAGCAGCCGGCTGGTCGTGGGCGACGGGCTGGCCCTGGACAGCGGGCCGGTCCTGGGCGAGCGGCTGGTCCTGGGGGACCGGCTGGCTCTGGGCGGGCGGCTGGTGGTCCTGGGAGGCAGGCCGATCCGGAGCCGCGAGCTGCTCCCCGGGAACGGGCTGACCCGGGGTGGTGGGCTGGCCCTGGGCGACGGGCTGGGCCGGGGCGGTGGGTCGGTCATAGGCGGCGGGCTGGGCCGGGGTGGTGAAGTGGTCCTGCGTGACCTGCTGGGGCTCCGCGATGGGCCGGGGCTGGGTGGAGGGTGTCGCGGACGCGGCCGTCTGGGACGGGGGCGTCTGATACGGGGACGTCTGGGACGGGGCCGGAGTCTGCTCGCGGACGGCCGTGGGGCGCTCCTGGACGGGCGGTTCCTCGGCGGCGAGCGGCGGAGACGTGCGGGAGTCCGCCGGGGTGGCGGGGGCGTAGATGGAGTCCGCGTCGCGCCCGGCAGGACGGCCGGAGCCGAAGTCGGGCAGCCACGGCGAAGACCCGCCGCGGCGGGACGAGGTGTCGCCGGGGCGGGCATAGCCGGTCTCGCGAGCGGGCGGCTCCGAGTGGTAGCGCTCGCCGGGGTCGGGCGCGTCGAAGGACGCCTCTCTGGCGGCGTCAGCCTCACGTGGAGGCGCGCCGCGCTCGAACGGGGGCGCCGCTTCCGGGGCGCGGCCGTACGCCGTCTCCGACGACCTGGGAGGCGGGTTGTAGCCGACGGCGGGCTCCTCGGGCTCGCGCCGGACCACCGAAGGGACGGGGGTCAGCGGCGGCACCGGCTGCAGCTTGGCCACCCGCGGCGTGAACGGGGTCACCGTCGTGTCCTCCACCACGACGGGATCCGGGTCGAAGTCGGCGGACGACAGCCGCATGGCCTCGTCGTCGTGGGGCGTCACGTGCCGCTTGCGCGGGTCGAACAGCCACTCGGCGTGGCGCGTGTGGCCGTTCCACACGTAGCCGAGCTTGACGCGCCACAGCCCGTCGTCGCGCTTGGCGGAGTCCCAGTCGATCTCGTCGGTGGGCACGCCGCGCCTGGTCAGCCGCTCCGCGACGAGGTCACCCAGGGTGGGGCCTGGCGCCGACTCACCGGGCATGCGGACCGCCACCCGTTGCGCCTGCTGGGCGACGTACTCCCGCTCCTGCAGCACCGGACCCTCGAACCAGCGGACACGCTCGACCGGGATCCCGGCGGTCGCCGCGATCTCCTCCGCCGTCTCTCCGGCGCGGATGCGTGCCTGGATCTCCTTGGGGCGCAACGGACTCTCCACTTCGATCTCGTACTGGCCGAGACGGGAGAAGTTGCCGCGGACGGCAGCACGGAGCCGGTCGTCCACGGGAAGCGTGAAGCGCGTACCTCGCCCGGCAGTAGCCAGCACGAGATAGGTGCCGTCCTCACTCACCGCGACGAGTCGGAGCTCCTGCATGCGAGTCCCTTCGTCAGCGTCGCCATTCTTCCCCCGGACCCTTGAGTCTCTCGCGTGTGCCGGTTGCCTGCCAGCACCGTACCCGGCATGTCCGAACATCGCCTTCCTGGGATACTCCCGGGACGGTGTGACGCCGGTCACATTCGTCGAATCCATCCCTCTAGAGCCCGCCGTTATGCATGTGGAGGTTAGAGGCCCCTGACGGATTCTGGCGAATCGAGCCCCGTGCTGTCGTGCACTTCAGCCAAGAGGCCAGAACGGAAGGCGCGGCGCCAGGATGGCGCTCCAGGTATCGGGCGGCCACCCCGGCCAGATACGGGGCGTGATCGGAGAACGCCTGACCGCCGGGCGTGGTCCGGCACGCGCCGGAGGAGGCCGCCCCGACCACGAAGACGCCGGACCGCACCAGCGACCGCGTCGCGATGTCGAGCGCGGGGGAGTCGGACCCGTCGACGGCCAGGTTCGCGACGGACGGGCCGTGGGCGTGCCTGCCGACCCAGTCCAGCCCGGCGAGCAGGTCGGCCAGGGTGCCCGAGCCGCAGCCGAGCACCCGTACCGAGGCGATGCCGGCCTTGGGCGCCACGGCGTGGACGCGCCGGGCGGCCTCGGTGCCGTGGCCGGCGCAGTCGTGCCCGGTGCCGCCGGTGGCGTCGAAGGCGCGCCAGGCCCGGTCGCCGAACTCGGCCCGGCCCGTGTCCAGGCCGCTGTCCACGACGTACACGGTGGCGCCCGCGCCGGTGGCCCAGCGGGAGAGCGGGCGGGGTTTCCCGAGGGCCATGGGACGGATCTCGCGGTCGGGCTCGATCGCGAGCACCCGCGGGTCGGACCGGAGCTCGGCCAGCTCGGCGGCGGTGAGGAAGGTGGCGAACCCGGGCAGCGCGGCGGTGTAGTAGCGCCGCACCCGCCAGCGCACCTCGCCGACGAGATCGCGCGCCGCACCGCGGCTGCGTGCGGTGACGATGAAGGGCCGGGTGGGTTCGGTGGGAGCGGGGCGCAGGGCGAACCCGGAGGCGGGCGTCATGGCGAGAGGAACGGCGGTCGTGGCGGCGGTGGCCACGGCCGCGGCGAGGTAAACGGAGGGCAGGCCGAGTCGTCGGGGCACGAGTTACGAGAATGCCCGCCACGCGGCCCTCGCGGATCCCAGGACACGTTTTCGAGCAAGCTCTTTACCTAACGATGCGTTAGCCGAGCACTCGATCCAGGTACTCGTTGCCGAACAGGCGTCCTGGGTCGAGCCGGTCGCGCAGGGCGGTGAAGTCCGCGAAGCGGGGATAGACCTTGTTCAGGTAGGAAGCGTCCCTGGTGTGTAGCTTGCCCCAGTGCGGCCGCCCGTCCAGCCGCGTCATGATCTCCTCCACGCCCTCGAAGTACGCGGGGTTGGGCGTCGGCCGGTAGATGTGGCAGGCGATGTACGCCGACGACCGCCCGTACGCCGTGGACAGCCACGCGTCGCTGGGCGGCGTGACCCGCACCTCCACCGGGAACGTGATCTTCCAGTCCATCCGCTCGATCAGGTCCCTGGTCTCGCGCAGCGCCTGGCCGAGGCGTTCGCGCGGCACCGCGTACTCCATCTCGAGGAAGCGCACGTCCCGCCGCGCCGTGAAGATCTTGTACGACGTGTCCACCGACTCCGAGTCGCCGAGCGCCGCGGCGCTGACGGCGTTGATCCGCGGGATCAGGTCGGGGAAGCGGCCTCCCAGCGCGCAGGCCGCGCCGAAGACGGTGTTCTCCAGGAAGACGTTGTCCAGCCAGTGCCGGAACGCGCTCGGCGGCCGGGCCGGGCCCGCGCTGCGGTTGTTGGTCTTGACCAGGCAGGCGTCGGTGTGCGGCAGCCAGAAGAAGTCGAGGTGCTCGTTCGCCGAGGTCAGCTCGTCCAGCGAGTCGAGCACCTCGCTGAGTGGCAGCTTGCGCCGCCGGTTGTGCAGCAGGAACGCGGGCTCCACCCGGAACGTCACGGCCGTCAGCACCCCGAGCGCCCCCAGCCCGACCCTGGCCGCGTCGAACAGGTCCTCGCCGGGCCCGGCGGTCGTCACCGAGCCGTCGGCCCGCACCAGCTCCAGCTCGGCGACCTGGTCGGCGAGGCCGCCGCTGTCGCGGCCGGTGCCGTGCGTGCCGGTCTGGATCGCGCCCGCGACGGTCTGCTCGGTGATGTCACCCATGTTCGCCAGGGCCAGGCCGCGCTCGTCGAGCAGCTCGTTCAGCACGCGCAGAGGGGTGCCGGCCAGTACGGTCACGCGGTCGTCGCCCCATGACCTGATCCCGGTGAGCGCGCCGGGGCGCAGCATGATGCCGTCGGTGAGGGCCACCCCGGTGAAGGAGTGGCCCGTGCCGACCATGCGGACCCGCCGCCCCGAGGCGGCGGCGTCCAGCACGGCGCGTACGACGTCATCGACCGAGGCCGGCGTGCGGACCTCGGCAGGGGTGCCGGACTGGTTACGCGCCCAGTTCGCGAACGCCATGAGCACCCCTCCAGAGCGTCATTCGGTTAGACGCGAACGATACTCACTTCTCCCAACCGGCGGGAACCGGGAAGATGTCGCCGGGCTGCAGGTTCTGCCCCTTGACGATGTCGGACACCGTCACGAGGTGGTAGCCCTTCTTCTGGAGCGACTTGACGAGGGCCGGCATCGCGTCCACGGTCTGCTTCACCCAGTCGTGCATCAGGATGATGCCGTTGGGCTGCGCGACCTCCATGGTCTTCTTCTTGATGGCGTCGACGTTCTTGCTGGCCCAGTCCTCGGAGCCGGCGGTCCACAGGATCATCGGCATGCCGAACTCGGTGGCGACGTCGGCGACCTGGAGGTCGGCCAGCCCGTACGGCGGGCGCAGCAGCTTGGGCTCGACGCCCGCCGCCTTCTTGACCGCGTCCTGGGTCTTCTGGATCTCGTTCCTGATGGTGCCGGGCTCGGACTTGGTGAAGTCGGGGTGGCTGTAGCTGTGGTTGCCGACCTCGTGGCCCTCGGCGACCATGCGCTTGACGAAGGCGGGGCGGCTCTTGACGTACTGGCCCTCGAGGAAGAACGTCGCCTTCGCGTCGTACTTCTTCAGCGTGTCGAGCAGCGTTCCCGCGTACTTGCCGGGCCCGTCGTCGAACGTCAGCGCGATGCACTTGACCTGCTCGCAGTCGACGGGCGCCGCCTTCTTGGGTGCCTGAGCGAAGGCGGGTGCCGGTGCCAGAGTGACGCAAACGGCCGCAATAGCTAGAAGTGAATTGATTTGTCGGGACATAGGTAATGCTTCCAATGAGAGGGGTGTTGCGAGGGATGTCCCGACCGTAGCGGATCAACTCTTGGCGGGTGAAGGAGCCTCGGGAAGTCTCAGCAAACCCGAACCTCCGATGCCCACGACCGCGGCGAGGATCGCCGAGCCCCAGGAGAAGACGTACGCGTTGGACGCGCCGAACATCTCGGTGAGCCGCCCGCCGGCCCACGCGCCGACCGCCACGCCGAACCCGATCGAGGTCGAGATCCACGCCATGCCCTCGGTGAGCAGGGACGGCGGCACCAGCCGCTCGGTGAGCGAGAAGCCCGTGATGAGCGTCGGCGAGATGGCGAATCCGGCCAGGAACAGCGCCGCCGCCATGACCCGGGCGTCACCGATGAACATGATCGGTATGAGCCCCACCACGAACAGCGCCAGCGTCCGCACGAACCGCCCGCGCAGCGTGATCCTCCAGTTCTTCGACCCGAACCAGAGCCCCGACACCATCGACCCGCCCGCGAACGCCGCCAGCAGGAACCCGGCGGCGCCCTTCACGCCGTGCTCCTCGGCGAAGGCCACCGTGATCAGGTCGACGGAGCCGAACACGGCGCCCAGCGCCAGGTAGACGCACGCCAGCAGGGCGATGCCGGGGATCAGGATGGGCGTGCCCGTCGCCGACCTGGCCGGCTGCACGGGCGGCTGGGTGCGCCGCTGGGCCGCCAGCGCGAGGCCGCCGAGGAGCATGCAGACCAGGGCCACGACCAGCCCCGCGTACGGGTTCACGGCGGTGGCCAGCACCGTGACCAGCGCGGGCCCGGTGACGAAGATGACCTCGTCCACCACCGACTCGAAGGCGAACGCGGTGTGCAGCTTGGCCGACCCGCCGTGGATGAGCGACCAGCGGGCCCGCACCATCGAGCCCAGTGACAGCGAGGTGCCGCCCACGAGCAGGCCCGAGGCGTACAACGTCCAGTCGGGCAGGCCGAACCCGGCGCACAGCATCAGCGAGACCAGCGCGAGCGCGTTGACGACGGTGAACGGCGGAATCACCCGGCTCTGCCCGAACCTGTCCACGAGGCGGCCCGACATGGGGGCGGCCACGGCGAAGGCCAGGTTGGTCATGGCGGCGACGCCGCCCGCGGTGGCGTACGAGGAGGTGAGCGCGGAGACCAGCAGCACGACCCCGATGCCGAGCATGGACATCGGCATCCGCCCGACGAACCCGGCCAGGACGAACCACTTGACGCCGGGCCCGTCGAACAATCCCCGGTAAGGCCCGACCACGCCGTTTCCCCCTTACTTGAGCCAGCTAACCATGACGCACCGTATGTCCGGATGGCAAGTGATTTAGCGGGCGAGTGGGTTAACGTGTCCCGAGTGTCCGGTCTTCCCTCGTTCCGTGCGGTCATACTCATGGTCGCCGCCGTCCTCGTGGTCACGGCCATGGCCGGCGGCGTCGTCGTGATCCTGGGCGATGACCTGGTCAAAACGGCGAATGAGCCCGTGCGTAGAAAGCCCACGCAGCGGCCGCAGCAACCCTCGCCGCGTCTCGACCGGCTCGTGCCCACGGCCGAGCCGGTCAAGGACTTCGGCCAGGGCGGCCCCGGGGTCACCGCGACGCCGCCGCGCGTGCTGGCCATCGCCGCGGGGTCGGTGCCGAAGAAGACGAGGTTCGCGCTCAGCGGGCTGAAGCACGTGCAGAAGGTGACCGTGGTGGACGCGGGCGCGGTCAAGGTGGCCGGCACCGCCCTGAACCTGCTGGCCGTCGACCCGGCCGGCTTCCGCTCCTGGACGCCGCAGCCCGTCGCCGACCAGCCCGCCGTGTGGAGCGCGCTGGCCAGGGGCGAGCTGGTGGCCGACGCGGGCGCGATGCGCAAGTTCGGGATGATCCTGGGCGCCATGTACCAGGTGGACGGCGGTCCCAGGCTGCGCGTGGCGGCCTCGGCCACGCTCGGGCTCATGGGCGTGGACGGGCTGGTCAGCGCCGACCTGGGCAGGTCGCTGGGGTTCGCGCCGGGGGTCGCGGTGCTGCTGCACGGCAAGGCCGGCAAGATCAGCGAGGCCGGGGTGCGCAAGGTGCTCGGCAAGGGCTCGCAGGTCGTCATGCTGGACGCGGCGCACCGTACGCCGAAGCAGGAGAAGCCGCAGAAGCCGCAGACGACGGTGAACGTGGGCCGCCCGGGCAGCTACCTGGACCTGTACAAGGCCGCGGCCACCCGCTGCCCGGGGCTGTCGTGGACGGTGCTGGCGGCGATCGGGCAGGTGGAGAGCAGCCACGGGCGCAACAACGGCCCGTCCAGCGCGGGCGCGCTCGGGCCGATGCAGTTCATGCCCGCCACCTGGAAGCACTACGGCGTGGACGGCGACGGCGACGGCAAGTCCGACATCTGGAGCCCGTACGACGCGGTGCCCGGCGCCGCCAACTACCTGTGTGCCAACGGCGCGGGCCGGGGCGGCGAGAAGCTGCGCAAGTCGATCTGGTTCTACAACCACTCGTGGGACTACGTGAACAAGGTCATGGGGATCGCCGCGGCGTACGCCCGCACTTACGCCTGAGGACGCCTGCGGGGAGCGGGGCAGCAGGTGAGCGCGCAGGGGACGGGCTCGGGCTCGTCCATGAGCTCGCGCACCATCTGGACGAAGCGCGGATGCGTGCCGGCGGTCGCCGCCCGCTCCAAGGGCAGCCCCAGCTCGGCGGCCACCTGCCGGGCCTCGGTGTCGAGGTCGTAGACGACCTCCATGTGGTCGGAGACGAACCCGATCGGCACCAGCACGACCGAACGGGCGTCCGTCTTGCGCAGGAAGTCGCAGACGTCCGGCTCCAGCCACGGCACCTGCGGCGGGCCGCTGCGCGACTGCCACACCAGGTCCCACGGCTCGGTGCGGCCGAGCGCCTGGTTGACCAGCTCGGCGCTCCTGCGCAGCTGCGCCTCGTACAGGCCGCCCGAGGGGCCCGCGGTCTCGGCCATGGAGACCGGGATGCTGTGGGCGGTGAACACCAGCCTGGCGTCGTCGCGGCCGAGCCGTTCGAGCGCCGCCCGCGTGTGGTCGGCCATCGCGGCCACGAATCCCGGGTGGTCGCCGAAGTGGCGCATCTTGACCAGCTCGGGGCCGTCCTCGACGGAGATCCTGGCGATGTCCTCGTAGTACTGGCGGCAGCTGGAGTAGCCCGCGAACGCCGAGGTCGCGAACACGGCCGCCTTCCTGATCCCGTCGGCCTTCATCCGGCGGACGGTGTCCTCGCCGAACGGGTGCCAGTTGCGGTTGCCCCAGTAGACGGGCCCGCCGGCGATCGGGCGCAGCGCCTCGACCAGGTCGCGGTTCTGCCGGTTGATCGGGCTGACCCCGCCGAAGCCCTGGTAGTGCTCGGCCACCTCCAGCAGCCGCTCGCGCGGCACGCCCCGGCCGCGCACGACGTTCTCCAGGAACGGCAGCACGTCGTCGGGCCCCTCGGGACCGCCGAACGACAGAACCAGCAACGCGTCGTAAGTTCCCACGTGACCACAGTATTGGGGAATGCGGGCGGTCTCTTCTGCGAGGTAGGTTCGGTGGAGTGAGCGCATTCAATGACATACGCGACTACGTGGCCATCCCCCGGGTTCTCTCGCTGAAGCTCTCGCCAGACGGCTCCAGGTTGATCTCCACAGTCCAGTCACTCAACCCCGACGGCAAGTCCTACGGCACCGCGCTCTGGGCGATCCCGGTCGACGGCGAGCCCTACCGGCTGACCCGCTCGGCCAAGGGTGAGTCGGCCGCGGTCTTCACCGCCGCCGGCGACGTGCTGTTCACCTCCGCCCGCCCCGACCCCACCGTCAAGGACTCCTCCGACGAGGTGCCCGCGCTCTGGTTGCTGCCCCGCGCGGGAGGTGAGGCCCGCCAGGTGGCCACCCGCCCCGGCGGCATCGGCGGGATGCGTACGGCCGCCGACGTCGTGGTGTTCGCCGCCGACGTGCTCGACGGCGAGGAGGCCGCGGAGGAGGCCAGGCGCAAGGCCCGCAAGGACGCCGGGATCAGCGCCATCCTGCACGAGGGCTACCCGATCCGCTTCTGGGACCACGACCTCGGTCCGGGCCGCACCAGGTTGTTCGCCGCCAGGCTCGGTGACGACCGCCTGGAGGACGTGCGCGACCTGACCCCCGACGCGGGCGAGGGGCTGCGGGACGCCGCGTTCGAGCTGAGCCCGGACGGCGCCACGGTGATCACGACCTGGCGCACGTACCTGCCGAAGGGCGAGAGCCGCACCGACCTGGTGGCCATCGACGTGGCCTCGGGCGAGCGGCGCACCGTGCTCACCGAGGACGGTTTCGACTTCTCGGGCCCCCTCGCGATCTCGCCCGACGGCTCCAAGGTGGCCTGCGCCCGCGAGCGGTTCACCGGGCTGGAGGTCTCTGCGCGCAGCGAGCTGTGGATCGCCGACGTGGCTACCGGCGAGGGCCGCGCGTACGCGCCCGACCTGTTCCCCGCGGACGCCGAGTGGGCGCCGGACTCCTCGGCCGTCTACATCGTGGCCGACCGCCAGGGCCGCCGCCCGGTCTTCCGCGTCCCCCTGGACGGGGAGAGCACGCGCCTCACCACGGACGACGCCGCGTACGTCGGGCTCAACGCCTCCTCCGACGGCGGCTTCGTCTACGCGCTGCGCAGCGGCATCGGCCTGGCCCCCGGCCCGGCCAGGATCGACGTGGCCACCGGCGAGATCACCGACCTGCCCTCGCCCGGGCCGCGCCCCGAGACGCCCGGCACGCTGACCGAGATCTCCGCCACCGCCGACGACGGCGCCACTGTCCGCGGCTGGCTCGCGCTGCCCGAGGGCGCCTCCGCCGACCAGCCGGCGCCGTTCGTGCTGTGGATCCACGGCGGTCCGGTCGCCTCGTGGAACGACTGGCAGTGGCGCTGGCAGGTGTGGCTCATGACCCAGCGCGGCTACGCCGTGCTCATGCCGGACCCGTGCCTGTCCACCGGCTACGGGCAGGAGATGATCGACCGCGGCTGGGGCAACTGGGGCCCGCGCACCCAGGCCGACCTCGACGCGATCGTCGACGTGGCCCTGGCCAGGGACGACATCGACGGCGAGCGCGTCGGCGCGATGGGCGGCTCGTACGGCGGCTACATGGCCAACTGGCTCGCCGGCCACAGCGACCGCTACAAGGCCATCGTCACCCACGCGTCACTGTGGAACCTCGACCAGTTCGCCGGCACCACCGACGCCTCCATGTACTGGCAGCGCGAGTTCGGCGAGCCCGGCTCCGAGCGCTACCAGCTCCTGTCCCCGCACAACTCCCTGGACAAGATCACCACACCGCTGCTCGTCATCCACGGCGACAAGGACTACCGCGTGCCGATCGGCGAGGGCCTGCGGCTCTGGTGGGACCTGCGGCGCAGCGAGGTCGAGTCGAAGTTCCTGTACTTCCCCGACGAGAACCACTGGATCCTCAAGCCGGGCAACATCGTCGCCTGGTACGAGACCGTGTTCGCGTTCCTCGCCCAGCACGTGCTCGGCGAGGAGTGGAAGCGCCCGGACTCGGTGGCCTGATGAGCGACTTTCTGAGGCTGGCCGAGGACATCGCGCGCGAGGCGGGCGACATGCTGCTCGCCAAGCGGCCCACGATGTCGGAGGAGGTCGAGACCAAGTCCAGCCCCACCGACGTGGTGACCGCGCTGGACAAGGCGTCGGAGGAGCTCATCCGCGAGCGCATCCTCGCCGCCAGGCCCGGCGACAGGATCCTCGGCGAGGAGGGCGGCGAGAAGCCCGGCGAGTCGGACGTGCGCTGGGTCGTCGACCCGATCGACGGCACCGTCAACTTCCTGTACGGCCTGCCGGACTGGGCGGTGTCGATCGCCGTCGAGGTGAACGGGCAGGTCGTGGCCGGGGTCGTCAACCTGCCGGCCCGCGGCGAGCTCTACACCGCCGCGCTCGGCGAGGGCGCCTGGCTCGGCGCGGAGCGGCTGCGCTGCAACGCGGGCGTGCCGCTGGCGCAGGCGCTGGTGGCGACCGGGTTCGGCTACGCGGTGGCCAGGCGCGCGGTCCAGGGCCGGGTGGTCGCGGAGGTGCTGCCCCGGGTGCGGGACATCAGGCGCGGCGGCTCGTGCGCGATCGACCTGTGCTCGCTGGCGGCGGGCCGCGTGGACGCCTACTACGAGCGCGGCATCAACCCGTGGGACTACGGCGCGGCCGGTCTGGTCGCGACCGAGGCGGGAGCCCGGCTCGAAGGGCTGCACGGCAGGCCGGTGAGCCCGGAGTTCGCGCTCTGCGCGGCGCCGGGGCTCTTCGAGGAACTGCACGACCTGCTCGCCGCGCTGGACCCCGAGCGGGACGCCTGAGGCGAGCGGGACGCGCGACGCTGACGGGACGCCTGACGCGAACAGGACGCACGACGCGAACGGCCGGAGCTCCCGCGGGCTCCGGCCGTTCGCGCGTGGTCAGCGGGGCAGTGGGATGCCGTGATCGTCGGCCAGCCTGCGCAGGTCCTCGATCTCGGCGGTGAGCGTGTCAGCGAGGTATTCGTCGCCGACGCTACGGGCCTCCCGAAGGCCCTTATAAGCCTGGTCGAGGCGGTGTTCGATCGTGGTCGTGAACTCGCCCATCTCACCTACTCTCTGGGGTCCATCCATGCTCTTGGGGCGAAGCACGTCCATTGCCGGGTGATGTCCGGGCAATGGGTGTCCCGCAGGCATACCCCGGCTGCTCACACCCCGAAACATGAATTTTGTGCTCCTCCCCCTGACCGGGGGGTCACCCACCCCTGAACATGCCTTACCGTGCGCTTATCGAGGCTGTGGACAGAATGAGTGACCAGAATCGGAGAGAGGTGCATCAGGCGTGCGGGTGCTGGTGGTTGAGGATGAGCGGGTGCTCGCCGACGCGATCGCGACCGGGCTGCGGCGCGAGGCCATGGCGGTCGACGTCGCCTATGACGGGGGCGGCGCCCTTGAGCGGACCTCCTACATCGACTACGACGTGATCGTGCTGGACCGCGACCTGCCGGTCGTCCACGGCGACGAGGTGTGCCGGCGGCTGGTGGAGCAGCGCAGCGCCTCGCGGATCCTGATGCTGACCGCGTCGGGCGACGTGGACGACAAGGTGGAGGGTCTGGGCCTGGGGGCCGACGACTACCTGGCCAAGCCGTTCGTGTTCATCGAGCTGGTGGCCAGGGTGCGCGCGCTGGGCCGCCGCTCCGCGCCGGCCCTGCCGCCCGTCCTGGAGCGCGCCGGCGTCCGGCTGGACCCGGGCAAGCGGCTGGTGGAGCGCGACGGCAAGGAGGTCGTGCTGACCAAGAAGGAGTTCGCGGTCCTGGAGGAGCTGATGCGCGCCGAGGGCGCCGTGGTCAGCCAGGAGGACCTGCTGGACAAGGCGTGGGACGAGAACATCGATCCCTTCACGAACGTGGTCCGCGTGACCATGATGACGCTGCGGAAGAAGCTGGGCGAGCCTCAGGTGATCGAGACTGTGCCCGGGGTTGGGTACAAACTGTGAGTGAACGGCGAGCCATCGAACGCCGCACGTCCGTCAAGGCGGAGGCCCCGTGACGGAGAGGTCCGAGGAGCTCCAGTCGGGGCCGACGCATCCGATGATCAGCCCGCATTCGGCGAGGAAGGCGACGCGTGTGCAGCAGGCGCCACCGCCCAGCGGGCCGCCTGCCTGGGACGGCCCGCCGCCGCCCGCGCAGCCGCAGGTCGCGCGCACGCGGATGGAGCGGATGAGGGAGCTGCCCGCCAAGGTCAGCATCCGGTGGCGGCTGACGCTCACGTACGGCGCGTTCGTCTTCGCGGCGGGCGCCGTGCTGCTGGGGTCGGTCTACGTGATCGTCGGCACGGCGCTCAGCTCGGCGTGGCCCGACGTCGACCTGGGGCTGCCTCCCGCCGCGGATGAGCAGTTCCAGATCGTCTGGGACAAGTTGCAGACGCAGGCGGTCAGGGACGCGCGGGACGCGCTGTTCAGCAACTCCCTCCTTGCCCTGATGGGCGTCGCCATCCTGGCGCTGATGATCGGATACTTCGTGGCCGACCGGGCGCTGCGGCCGGTGGCGCAGATGACGGCGACGGCGCGCAAGCTGTCCGAGAGCACCCTGGCCCACCAGCGCATCGACCTGAAGGGCCCCAACGACGAGCTGAGGGAGCTGGCCGACACGTTCGACGCCATGCTCACCCGGCTCAACGTCGCCTTCGACACCCAGCGCAGATTCGTGGCCAACGCCTCCCACGAATTGCGCACGCCTCTCACGATTAACCGGACCGTCCTGGAGATCGCCCTGTCCGATCCCGAGGCGTCCGAGGATCTCAAAGCGCTCGGCCGTACCCTCCTCGAAGTCAACGCGCGTAACGAGAAGCTCATCGAGGGGCTGCTGTTGCTGGCGAGGAGCGAGCGCGAACTCGCCGTGCGGAAACCGCTCGATGTCCAGGAAGTCGCCCGGACGGCCGTGGAACAGGTGACGGCCTTCGCCGAGGAGCACGGGGTAACCGTGACGGCCGAACTGGTCAGCGCGCCTACCACAGGCGATCCGGTGCTCCTGGAGCGGTCGATCAGCAACCTCCTGGAGAACGCGGTCAAGTACAACATTCCCGAAAACGGAAAAGTCTGGATCCAGACGGGAATGACGGGCGGTGGCTTGGTTGTTCAGGTGGCCAACACAGGGCAGCATGTGCCGGCGTACGAGGTGAACAGCCTGTTCGAGCCCTTCAGGAGACTCAACGCGGACCGCGTGGATTCGGCGAAGGGATCGGGGCTCGGGCTGTCCATCGTTCGTGCGGTGGTTCAGGCGCACGGTGGAAATGTGGCAGCGGTGCCACGAGACGGTGGAGGGCTGGTCGTGACCATTCGGCTTCCAGGACGCTGAGATCGTGTCGCTCCGGCACGTTCATCCGCGCGTTGGTGCCCGTGTTGAGGCGTGGGGGGCGTCTCATTCACGCCGCACATGTGGTTGGATGTGCCGTCGAACACGGTGGTGCATGGCGCCAAGGCTGTGGGTTTCGCCATATTTGGCTAACCATTGCCGACGGCAGCAGGCCCTGACGTGTTGGGAGGTTCGTTGTCCGTTCCCGCGGGGTACCGATGGGAAATCTCCGCGGCGGAACGGGCACAAGATGGGCTTCCTGGACGTTAGAAGACGCGCGATGAGCGCGAGGACATATAGATGAGGGGGATGGAGTAAGCACAATGGCTACCGACTACGACAGCCCACGCAAGACAGACGACGACCTGGGGGAGGACAGCCTCCAGGAGTTGCAGGCGCGGCGTACCGACAAGTCGTCTGGCAGCATCGACATCGACGAGACCGACCTGGCCGAGTCGCTGGAGCTGCCCGGTGCGGACCTGTCGAACGAAGAGCTCTCCCTGCGGGTGATCCCCCGTCAGGCCGACGAGTTCACCTGCTCGCGCTGCTTCCTGGTGCACCACCGTAGCCAGCTGGCCTCCGAGAAGAACGGCCAGCAGGTCTGCCGGGAGTGCGCCGCCTAATCGACTGGAGCGAACGGCTCGGGGTAGGGGAGACCAGACCTTGGGCGATCGCGACCATGAGGACGGAGGCAACGCGTGGCCGTACCTGAGCAGGACAAGCAACCGGACAACGAGGTCGCCGGCCCCGAACGCGAGGTCGGCGAGCTCGTAGGCAAGCTCACAGCGCCGGGCGAGCTGGAGCCGGCCGAGCGGCGCAGGCTGCTCGGCCGACTAGCCCGCGCCCTGTCAGAAGGAGCGAAGAAGCCACGCGTCAAAGGCGCGGGCCGGGGCCGCTGGCTGGCGGACGTCTTTCTCAACATCGCGCCCCGCATCCCGATCAGAGATCTGCACACCCTTTCCGAGCACCATCACGGCCTGACCGGCGAGCAACTCGCCGACGACCTGGTGCGCACCGCCCAGAAGGCCACGATGACGGTCGGCGCCATCGGCGGAGCGCTCGCCGCGGCGGAGTTCGCCGCGCCGCCCCTTCTGCTCTCCGCCCCCGCGCAGCTCGTGGCCGAGACCATCGTCGTCGCCGCCATCGAGGTCAAGCTCCTGGCCGAGCTGCACGAGGTCTACGGCGTACGCGTCGAGGGCTCGGGCACCCAGCGCGCGGTCGCGTTCACGGCCGCATGGGCCAAGCAACGCGGCATCGACCCGCTCACGCCCACGTCCGTCTCGCTGGCGCTCGGCGCGGCCACCAAGACCGCCCTGCGCAACCGCCTCCTCCGGACGCTCGGCCGCCACCTGACCACGCTCGGCCCGTTCCTCACGGGAGCCATCGCGGGCGGCGCGCTCAACCGCATAGCCACGAAGAAGCTCGGCGAGGCCGTACGCAACGACCTGCGCGTCAAGCTGCCCCGCGGGCCCGAGACGCCCCAGGTCGATCCCCAGCGGCGGGAGTCGTTAGACCCGTAGGCCGCTGAAGGTCATCTTGAGCAGCGCGTCGGCCAGGTCGTCCGCCGAGGCCCCGCGCGCCGGTTTGTACCACTCGGTGATCGAGTTCACCGTCCCGAACAGCAGCCGCGTCACCAGCGCCGGATCCACGTCCGGCCGGATGCTGCCCTCCGCCGCCGCCTCCTTGACCAGGTGGCTGATGAACCCGTCGAACTCCCGCCGCCGCTCCAGCGCCGCCTGCTCGGTCCGGCTGTTGCCGCGCACCCGCAGCAGCAGCGTCACGTACGGCAGCCGGTCCACGAGGATGCGCACGCTCTCCCGTACGGCCCACTCCAGGCGCTCGATCGCGGGACCCGAGGCGGCCCGCTCGTCGGCCACCACCCCGAACAGCCCGTCGAGCGCCCGATCCAGCGCCCGCGCCAGCAGCTGCTCCTTGCCCGGCACGTGGTAATAGATGGCCGACTTGGTCACGCCGAGCGCCCTGGCCAGGTCCTCCATGCTCGTCCCGTCGTAGCCGCGCTCGTTGAAGACGCCGACGGCGATGGACAGCACGGACTCCGGGTCGTGTCCGCGCTTGCGCCGGCGGGTGGGAGTTGGAGGGGCCATGTCTTAATTATCCCGCTTGTCGATGACTCGTCGGAGCTTGCCGACCGAACGCTCCAGCGTCTCCGGGTCCACCACCTCGACCTCCACGCTCACGCCGACGGTGTCCTTGACGGCCTGGCGCAGCATCTCCCCGGCCTCGGCGCGGTGGGCGAAGCCGGGACGGGCCTCGACCCTGACCGTCATCACGTCGAGCCGCCGTGGGCGGGTCAGGAGGAGCTGGAAGTGCGGTGACAGACCCTCCGTACGCAGCACCAGCTCCTCGATCTGGGTCGGGAACACGTTCACGCCGCGCAGGACGATCATGTCGTCGGTGCGGCCGGTCACCTTCTCCATGCGCCGGAACGCGGGCCTGGCGGTGCCCGGCAGCAGCCTGGTCAGGTCGCCGGTGCGGTAGCGGACGACCGGCATGGCCTCCTTGGTGAGGCTGGTGAAGACCAGCTCGCCGGCCTGCGCGGGCTCACCCGTGAAGGGGTCGACGATCTCCGGGTAGAAGTGGTCCTCCCAGACGTGCAGGCCGTCCTTGGACTCGACGCACTCGTTCGCGACGCCGGGGCCGATCACCTCCGACAGGCCGTAGATGTCCACGGCGTGCAGGTCGAAGCGGTCCTCGAGCTCCGCGCGCATCCGCTCGGTCCAGGGCTCGGCGCCGAAGATCCCGATCCGCGGCGAGGACGCGCGGGGGTCCAGGCCCTGCCGCTCGAACTCGTCCAGCAGGGCCAGCATGTACGACGGCGTGACCATGACGATGTCGGGCCGGAAGTCGGTGATCAGGCGGACCTGCCGGGCCGTCATGCCGCCGGAGACCGGCACCACCGTGCAGCCCAGCCGCTCGGCCCCGTAATGGGCGCCCAGGCCGCCGGTGAACAGGCCGTACCCGTAGGCCACGTGCACGATGTCGCCGGGCCGGCCGCCGGAGGCGCGGATGGAGCGGGCCATGACCTCCGCCCAGACGTCCAGGTCGCGCCTGGTGTAGCCGACCACGGTGGGCCTGCCCGTGGTGCCGCTGGAGGCGTGGATCCTGGCCACCTGCTCGCGCGGGACGGCGAACATGCCGAACGGGTAGTGGTCGCGCAGGTCCTGCTTGGTGGTGAAGGGGAATTTCGCCAGGTCGCCGAGCTCCTTGCAGTCGCTCGGATGCACGCCCGCTTCGTCAAATTTATGCCGATAAATCGGCACATTTTCGTATGCGTGGGTGAGTGTCCACTGGAGGCGTTCCAGCTGGATCGCCATGAGCTCGTCGCGGGACACCCGCTCGATGGGGTCGAGGTCTTCCGGCGCGGGGGGATCGCCGAGTCTCATCAGCCCTCCACCTGTCTCAGCTCTCTGCTGCGGCCACGGAACTCCGCGACCACCCGGCCGCCGGCCCCGCGCACCGTGACGTCGTAGATGCCGCTGCGGCCGTAGCGGGTGCGCTCGGCGGCCTCGGCCACCAGCACGTCGCCCGCGCGGGCAGGGGAGACGAACGCGATCTCGGCGCCCGCCGCCACCGTCACCGGGCCGTGGCTGTTGCAGGCGCAGGCGAACGCCGTGTCGGCCAGCAGGAACACGTAGCCGCCGTGGCACAGGTCGTGCCCGTTGATCATCTGGCCGGTCACGGCCATGCGGCAGACCGCCCGGCCCTCGCCCAGCTCCGTCAGCTCGATGCCCAGGGCGGCGGAGGCGGTGTCGGCGTCCATCATGCGACGCGCGCTCTCCAACGCAAGTCTCCCTTGTCAACTGACCGAATGTTCGGTAAACACTTCACCGTCCGGACCATCCTGTCAAGAGGGTGAACATCATGTTCGAGCAGCACCGCGAGACTCTGGAGAAGGCGCTTTCCGCCATCGCCGAGCGGGGATACTGGAGTGCCTATCCCGAGTCGCCGAGCCCGCGCGTCTACGGCGAGGGGGCGGCCGAGCGGGGCAAGGAGGCGTTCGAGTCCTACCTCGGCAAGCCGTTCCCCCTCGACCAGCCGGGCACCGGGTCCTGGATCGGCGCCGAGCGCTCCCCGTACGGCATCGACCTCGGCGTCACCTACCCGCAGCCGCTCGTGGACGACCTGATCGCCGCGGCGAAGGCGGCGCTGCCCGCCTGGCGCGACGCCGGGCCCGAGGCCCGCGCGCTGGCCTGCGTCGAGATCGTCGACCGGATCAACCGGCGCAGCTTCGAGCTGGCCAACGCGGTGCAGCACACGACCGGGCAGGCGTTCGTGATGGCCTTCCAGGCGGGCGGGCCGCACGCGCAGGACCGCGCCCTGGAGGCCATCGCGTACGGCTACGCCACCATGACCTCCTCGGCCGCGAGCGCCCGCTGGGAGAAGCCGGCCAAGGGCGAGCCGCTGGTCATGGACAAGCGCTTCACGATCGTGCCCCGGGGCGTCGCGCTGGTGATCGGCTGCAACACGTTCCCGACCTGGAACGCCTACCCGGGGCTGTTCGCCTCGCTCGTCACCGGCAACCCGGTGATCGTCAAGCCCCATCCGCGGGCGGTGCTGCCGCTGGCCATCACCGTGCGGATCGCCCGCGAGGTGCTGGCCGAGGCGGGCTTCGACCCCGGACTGGTCTCGCTCGCGGCGGAGGAGGGGCAGGGGCTGGCCAAGACGCTCGCCACCCACCCCGACATCCGGATCGTCGACTTCACCGGCTCCACGGAGTTCGGCGACTGGCTGGAGCAGAACGCGCGGCAGGCGCTCGTGCACACCGAGAAGGCGGGGGTCAACACGATCGTCGTCGACTCGACCGACTCCTGGCGCGGCATGCTGGGCAACCTGGCCTTCTCGCTGTCGCTCTACAGCGGGCAGATGTGCACGGCGCCACAGAACATCCTCGTGCCCGCAGGCGGGATCGAGACCGACGAGGGGCACAAGAGCTTCGACGAGGTCTGCGCCGGGCTGGCGGGCGCCGTCGGCAAGCTGCTCGGCGACGACGCCCGCGCGGTGGAGCTGACCGGGGCCATCGTCAACCCCGACGTGCTGGCCCGGGTCGAGGCGGCGCCGTCGCTGGGCGAGGTCGTGCTGGAGTCGCGCGCCGTCAAGCACCCGGGCTTCCCGGACGCGGTGGTGCGGACGCCGGCGATCGTGAAGGTCTCGCCGGACGACTCCGGCGTTTACGGGCGGGAGCATTTCGGGCCGATCGCGTTCGTCATCCCGACGGGGTCCACGCAGGAGAGCCTCGACGTGCTGCGCCGTACGATCAAGGCGCGCGGGGCGCTCACGGCCGCCGCCTACTCGACCTCCGCCGAGGTGCTCGACCAGGCCGAGCGCGCCGCCGTCGACGCGGGGGTCAATCTGTCGTGCAACCTGACGGGCGGCGTCTTCGTCAACCAGTCGGCGGCCTTCAGCGACTACCACGGCACGGGCGCCAACCCGGCCGCCACGGCCTCCCTCACGGACCCGGGCTACGTGGCGGGACGCTTCCACATCGTCCAGACCAGACGCCCGGCCTGACCTCGTCCGCCTGCCCGCCGCCCGCGCCCTGCCCGAACGGTGGGCAGGGCCGGGTGAGCGGGAAGGGGTTCTGTCGGTGCTGACCGCGCTGCGGGAGGAGTGGTGATGGCCAAACCGTTCGCCTCGTCGGCCGATCTCGGCGAGAAGAAGCAGTCCATGGAGGTGCTGGCCGAGGGCGTGTACGCGCTCACGGCAGAAGGCGATCCGAATGTGGGCGCCATCGAGGCCGAGGACTTCCTCGTCTGCTTCGAGGCACTCGCCACGCCCGTGGCCGCCCGCGAATGGCTGGCCAGGCTGCGGGAGCACACCGACAAACCGATCAGATACCTGGTGCTGTCGCACTACCACGCCGTCCGGGTGCTGGGCGCGTCGGCGTTCGGCGCGGACGTGATCGTGACGCACGACAAGACCCGCGAGCTGATCGCCGAGCGCGGCGAGCAGGACTGGGCCAGCGAGTACGCCAGGATGCCCCGCCTGTTCAAGGAGCCGGAGTCGATCCCGGGGCTGACGTGGCCGACGGCGACGTTCAGCGACACGTTCACCATCGACCTGGGCGGTGACCGGGGCGACCTGGTGCTGGCCTACTGCGGTCGCGGCCACACCGAGGGCGACCTGGTGGCCTGGCTGCCGAAGCGGCGGATCATGTTCGCGGGCGACCTCGTCGAGTCCCAGGCCGCCCTCTACACCGGCGACGCCTTCCACCGCGACTGGTCCGCCGCGACGCTCGACCAGGTCGCGTCGTTCGGGGCGGAGACGCTGGTCGGCGGCAGGGGGGCGGTGGCGCGCGGCAGGCGGGGCGTCGACGCGGCCATCGCGCAGACGCGCGACTTCCTCACCGTGATGCTGCGCGAGGCCGGCGCGGCGGGCTCGGTCAGGGAGGCGTTCGAGCGCACGCACCGGGCGCTGGAGCCACGGTACGGGTCCTGGCCGATCTTCGAGCACTGCCTGCCGTTCAACGTCTCCAGGCTCTGGGACGAACTGCACGGCGTCGAGCGCCCGCGCATCTGGACCGCCGAGCGCGACCGCGAAGTCTGGGACCAGCTCCAATCATGAACGCCCCGGCCGGCGCGCAGGTCATCGTGGTCGGGGCGGGGCCGGTCGGGCAGAGCGCCGCGCTGCTGCTGGCCCGCTGGGGCATCCAGGTGCTGGTGCTCGACCGGCGGCAGGGGCGCGACTCCACCGGGTCGAAGTCCATCTGCCAGCAGCGCGACGTGCTCGACATCTGGACCGCCGCGGGCGCGGGCAAGATCGCCGAGGAGGGCCTGGCCTGGACCACCGCCCGCACGTACTACCGCGACCGCGAGCTGTTCTCCTGGTCGTTCGAGCGCGAGGGCCCGCTGCCGGCCTGCGTGAACATCTCCCAGACCCGCACCGAGCAGCTCCTGGACGAGGCGATCGAGGCGCAGCCGCTGATCGAGGTGCGCTGGGACCACGAGGTCACCGGCCTCGACCAGGACCCCTCGGGCGTGACGGTCCGCTGCGGCCAGCGGTCGCTGCGCGCGCCTTACGCGCTGGTGTGCGCGGGCGCCCGGGCCCAGCACGTACGGCGGGCGCTCGGCGTCTCGTTCGACGGGGAGACGTTCGACGACCAGTTCCTCATCTGCGACATCAAGGCGGAGCTGCCCGGCTGGGAGAACGAGCGCCGCTTCTACTTCGACCCGCCCTGGAACCCCGGCCGCCAGGTCCTGATCCACCCCTGCCCGGGAGGCGCGTTCCGGATCGACTGGCAGATCGCGCCCGACTTCATCCCAACAGAGGCCGATATTTCGCGAAAAATCAGGCAAATCATCGGTGACCGGCCCTATGAGCTGCTCTGGCAGAGCACGTACCGCTTCCACTCCCGCATCGCCTCCCGCATGCGCGTCGGCCGGGTCCTGCTGGCCGGCGACAGCGCCCACCTGGTGGCCCCGTTCGGCGCCAGGGGGCTCAACTCCGGCGTGCCCGACGCCGAGAACGCGGCCTGGAAGCTGGCCTTCGTGCTCAACGGCTGGGCGGGGGAGGGGCTGCTGGAGTCGTACCACGCCGAGCGGCACGCGGCTGCGCGGGAGAACCTCGAGATCACCGCGGCCACGATGCGCTTCCTGGTCCCCAGGACCATGGAGGAGCGCGTGCGCAGGCGGGCCGTGCTGGAGGGCGGGCTGGTGGCGGAGGTGGACTCCGGCCGGTTCGCGGAGCCGTTCTGGTACGTGGACTCGCCGCTGACCACCCCCGAGCCGACGCGGCCGTTCGGAGGCAGGCCGCCCAAGGGTGCGCTGTGCGCTCCGGCGCCCGGCGTGATCCTCCCGGACGCGCGACTTCCGGGCGGGAGATTGCGGGAGTTTTGTCGTGACGGTTTTCTCGTGTTGTTGGGTGATATGTGCGATTCGCGTTTGTTTGCGCAGGTCTTGGGCAAGGTCATTACGGCGCCACTGGCCGTGCGCGGGTTCGCGGAGATGGACGGGACCGGCTCGCTCGCCGAAAGGCTCGGCGCCGGACCGGATGAGGCATGGCTCATCAGGCCCGACTCCCACATCGCAGCGATCATCCCCCATGCGGGCCCGGACACGGTGGCGGGCGCCGTCCGCCGCGTGCTCGGCAGACAACAGGAGGAAACTGCGTGACTGGCCGTAGCTCGTTTCTGATCGTCGCGAACCGGTTGCCGGTGGATCGGACGATCGAGCCTGACGGAACGGCCTCGTGGCGCAGGAGCCCTGGCGGGCTCGTGACCGCGATCGCACCGGTGATGAAGCGCCGGCACGGAGCATGGCTCGGCTGGCACGGAGCCTCCGACGAGAAGCTGGAGCCGTTCGAGCAGGACGGCATGAACCTCATCCCGATCCCCCTGTCGGCCGGTGAGGTGGAGCTGTACTACGAGGGCTTCTCCAACGCCACGCTCTGGCCGCTCTACCACGACGTGGTGGCGCCGCCGGTGTTCGACCGGGCGATGTGGGACACCTACCGCGCGGTCAACGAGCGCTTCGCCAACGCCGCCGCCGACGCCGCCGAGAAGGGCGCGGTGGTGTGGGTGCAGGACTACCAGCTCCAGCTCGTCCCGGCCATGCTGCGCAGGCTCAGGCCGGACCTGCGGATCGGGTTCTTCCTGCACATCCCGTTCCCGCCGACCGAGCTGTTCTGGCGGCTGCCGTGGCGCAAGGACCTCGTCGAAGGACTGCTCGGGGCCGACCTGGTGGGCTTCCAGTTGCCCGGCGGGGCCTCGAACTTCCGCCGGCTGTGCCGGAGGCTGCTCGGGCTGCCGTACAAGGGGAACGAGATCTTCCTCGACGACCGGGTCGTGACCACGCAGGCGTTCCCCATCTCGGTGGATTTCGGGCAGCTCGACACGCTGGTGCGCGACCCGCAGATCATGGCGCGGGCCAAGGAGGTCAGGGCGGAGCTGGGCGATCCCGAGCACGTGCTGCTCGGCGTCGACCGGCTCGACTACACCAAGGGCATCGGGCAGCGGCTGGAGGCGTTCGGCGAGCTGCTCAAGGACGGGAAGCTGAAGGCCAACGAGGCCGTGTTCGTGCAGATCGCCACGCCCAGCAGGGAACGGGTGGAGGAGTACAAACGGCTGCGCGACGACATCGAGCTGCAGGTCGGGCGGATCAACGGCGAGCACGCGCAGCTCGGCTACCAGCCGGTCCAGTATTTCCACCAGTCGTACGACCACGCGGAGCTGGCCGCCCTCTACCTCGCCGCCGACGTCATGGTCGTGACCCCGCTGCGCGACGGGATGAACCTGGTCGCCAAGGAGTACGTCTCCTGCCACCACGACCTGCACGGCGCGCTGGTGCTCAGCGAGTTCGCCGGGGCGGCCGACGAGCTGCGCCAGGCCTACCTGGTCAACCCCTACGACGTGGAGGACGTCAAGCGGCAGATGCTGGCCGCGATGCGGGCCACGCCGCACGAGCTGGCCCGGCGAATGCGTACGATGCGCCGCCGGGTCGCCACCTACGACGTGGACCGCTGGGCCAACGAGTTTCTCACTGCTCTGGAGTCACCTGCTTCACAGACTTCCACGCGTCGTAGCGCTTCTTGGCGGTCCGGTTGACCACGATCTGCGCCACGGACATGCCGACGCCCATGAGCACGGCGTAGCCGATGGCCTCACCCAGGCTGACCTCGGGCGAGTCCGTGTCGACCGGCGGCTCCTTCCCGGTCGCCTTCACCCAGACGAACCCGAGGATCTTCCTCGCCGCCCAGGCGGTCGTCAGACCCACCAGGCCTCCGATGACGCGCCAGGCGATATCGGGCTTGTCCTCCGCCATGCCGATCTCCCTTCCCCTCTGTAACGAACACTAGTCTGTACCGCTTGCCGCGCCTGCGAAGCCGTACCATATGGAGGCATGACTCAACAGCGACTACGCCATGCCGCCATGCCGGAAAAGCCGACCCTCGACGGCTTGGAGCAGGTATGGGTAGCTCGCTGGGAGGACGAGGGCACCTACCGTTTCGACCGGTCCGCGTCGCGCGAGCAGGTCTACTCCATCGACACGCCACCGCCGACCGTGTCCGGGTCGCTGCACGTGGGTCATGTCTTCTCCTTCACCCACACCGACATCATGGCCCGCTACCAGCGGATGATCGGCAAGTCGGTGTTCTACCCGATCGGCTGGGACGACAACGGCCTGCCCACCGAGCGCCGGGTGCAGAACGTCTACGGCGTGCGCTGCGACCCGTCGCTGCCCTACGACCCCGGCTTCGTGCCGCCGGACAAGCCCGGCAAGCGTGAGATCTCCATCTCGCGGCGCAACTTCGTGGAGCTGTGCCACCAGCTGACCGCCCTCGACGAGCAGGCGTTCGAGGAGGTCTGGCGGCGGGTCGGCCTGTCGGTCGACTGGTCGCTGCTCTACACCACGATCAGCGACGAGGCGCGGGCGGTCTCGCAGCGGGCGTTCCTGCGCAACCTGCTGCGCGGGGAGGCCTACCTTGCCGAGGCGCCGACGCTGTGGGACGTCACCTTCCGCACCGCCGTCGCCCAGGCCGAGCTGGAGGACCGCGAGTGGCCGGGCGCGTTCCACAAGATCTCGTTCTACGGCGAGAAGGGCCCGGTCTTCATCGAGACGACCAGGCCCGAGCTGATCCCGGCGTGCGTGGCGCTGGTCGCCCACCCCGACGACGAGCGCTACCAGCCGCTGTTCGGCACGTCGGTGCTGACGCCGCTGTTCGGGGTGGAGGTGCCGGTGCTGGCCCACCGGCTGGCCGAGCCCGACAAGGGCACCGGCATCGCGATGATCTGCACGTTCGGCGACATCACCGACGTCACCTGGTGGCGCGAGCTGCACCTGCCGACCCGGCCGGTCATCGGCTGGGACGGGCGGCTGCTGCCCGAGCCGCCGGAGGGCGTGGAGGCGGAGCCGTACAAGGAGCTGGCCGGCAAGACCGTCCACAGCGCCCGCGAGCGGATCGTGGAGCTGCTGCGCGAGTCCGGCGACCTGGAGGGCGAGCCCAGGCCCGTCTCGCGCACGGTCAAGTTCTACGAGAAGGGCGACCGGCCGCTGGAGATCGTCACCACCCGCCAGTGGTACATCCGCAACGGCGGGCGTGACGAGGAGCTGCGCGCGCGGCTCCTGGCGCGCGGGGGCGAGCTGGCCTGGCACCCGCCGCACATGCGCGTGCGCTACGACAACTGGGTCGAGGGGCTCACCAGCGACTGGCTGATCTCCCGCCAGCGCTTCTTCGGCGTGCCGTTCCCGGTGTGGTATCCGGTCGACGAGTCGGGGCAGTTCGTCCACGACGCGCCGATCGTGCCCCCGGAGGACATGCTGCCGGTCGACCCGTCCTCCGACGTGCCGCCCGGCTACACCGAGGACCAGCGTGGCGTGCCCGGCGGGTTCATGGCCGACCCCGACGTCATGGACACCTGGGCCACCTCGTCGCTGACGCCGCAGATCGCGGGCCGCTGGCAGAGCGACGACGACCTGTTCGAGCGGGTCTTCCCGGCCGACCTGCGGCCGCAGGCCCACGAGATCATCCGCACCTGGCTGTTCTCGACCGTGGTCAGGTCGCACTACGAGTTCGGCCGGCTGCCGTGGAGCGACGTCGCGATCTCGGGCTGGATCCTCGACCCCGACCGCAAGAAGATGTCCAAGTCCAAGGGCAACGTGGTCACCCCGCTCGACCTGCTCAAGCAGCACGGCTCCGACGCGGTGCGCTACTGGGCGGCCAACGGCCGCTACGGCGTGGACACCGCGTTCGACGCCGGGCAGCTCAAGATCGGGCGACGGCTCGCGATCAAGATCCTCAACGCGTCCAAGTTCGTCCTCGGCCTGGCCGAGAGCGACGGAGAGATCACCGAGCCGCTCGACCTGTCGATGCTCGCGGCCCTGTCCGACGTCGTGCGCGAGGCCGGCCAGGCGTTCGACTCCTACGACCACACCAGGGCGCTGGAGGTCGTGGAGCGCTTCTTCTGGGCGTTCTGCGACGACTACCTGGAGCTGGTCAAGGCCAGGGCCTACGAGTCCGGCCCGGCCGCCGCCTCCGCCCACGCGGCGCTGCGGCAGGCGCTCGACGTGCTGCTGCGGCTGTTCGCGCCGTTCCTGCCCTTCGTGACCGAAGAGGTGTGGTCGTGGTGGCAGGAGGGGTCGGTGCACCGGGCCCCGTGGCCCGTTCTCTCGCACGGGATCGGCGACCCGGCCGTGCTGGCCGTGGCCTCCGAGGTGCTCGGTCAGGTGCGCAAGGCCAAGTCCGAGGCCAAGCTGTCGATGCGGGCCGAGGTCTCCAGGTTGACCGTTTGGGCGCCCGAAGTCGGGCTTGTCCGCCAGGCCCAGGACGACCTTTGCGCCGCAGGCACGGTGGAGGAGTTCGTCTTGGAGTATGGTGACGAGCTGAAAGTCGAGGTCCACCTGGGCTGACGTCCGGATGGCAGGACGCCGGGCGCCCCTTCGCGGGGTGCCCGGCGTCCGCGCGTTCAGGGGTCTCGGGTGACGTCGCGGTGCAGGGCCAGGAAGATCGAGTACGCCTCCCCGTCCGGCTGCGGCTGCCGCTCGCGAAACTCCTCGAACAGCTCCTCCAGCCGCCGGCGCAGCTCCGCGTGCCCCTCCGGGGTGAGCCTGAGCCCCAGCCTGACGAGGTCGGCCTCCTCGATGTCGATGAGCCTGCTCTCCGCCAGGAACGCGTCGAGCATCGCCGCGCTGCCCCCCGTCACGCCGCTCTCGCGGACGTCCATCTCCCAGGACTTGCCGGTGGCCCGGTAGGGGATCTCCGTGGAGCCGCGCGGCCCCGGACGGCTGGGCCCGGCGGCCAGGAAGCCGGTCTCCACGAGCTTGCGCACGTGGTGGAGCGTGGTGGCCGGGTTCGCGTCGAGGCGGCCGGCGATCTCCTTGTTGGTGAGCGCCTGGTCGAGACAGAGCCGCAGGATGCGCAGCCGTACGGCCGAGGCCAGCGCGCGGGCCTCGGCCTCGGTGGCGGGGCGGCGTTGGATGCCCATGGACGATGACTCTATAACCGGTTGATATTTCTCAATCGGTCAGGGATCCTCGGACAAGTGAGCCTGATACGCGAGCACGATTTCCGCCGGCTGTTCCTCGCCGACACCGCCAGCCAGGCGGGCAGCCAGCTCCTGGTGCTGGCCCTGCCGCTGGTGGCCGTGTCGGCGCTGCGGGCCTCCGAGTTCGAGGTGGGCCTGCTGGGCGCGTGCCAGACGCTGGCGTTCGTGGCGATCGGGCTCCCCGCCGGCGCCCTCGTCGACCGGCTGCGCAAGCGCGCGGTCATGGTGGTCAGTGATGGGGCGAGGGCGCTGGCGCTGGCCTCCGTGCCGGTGGCGTGGTGGCTGGACGTGCTGACGATCTACCAGCTGTACGCGGTGGCGCTCGTGCTGGGCGTGTTCACCGTGTTCTTCGACGTCGCGTACCAGAGCTACCTGCCCCATCTGGTCCCGCGCGAGCGGCTCGTCGAGGGCAACTCCACGCTGGAGATCGTGCGTACGGTGGCGCAGGTCGGCGGGCCGAGCGCGGGCGGCTACCTGATCCAGCTCCTGACCGCGCCGTTCGCGCTGGCCGCCACGGTGGCCGGGTTCGCCTGGTCGGCGCTGTGCCTGGCGGCGATCCGCAGGCGCGAGCCCCGCCAGGAGGCCCCTCGGGCCCACCTGAGCAAGGAGATCGCCGAAGGCGTGCGCTTCGTGCTCGGGCACCGGCTGCTTCGCCGCATCGCGGGCTGCACCGCCACCGCGAACCTCTTCGCCGCCGTGGCCCAGCCGATGGTCCTGCTGCTCCTGGCCAGGGAGCTCGGCCTGGACGCGGGCGCCATCGGGCTGCTCATGGCCTCCGGCGGCCTCGGCGGGGTCGTCGGCGCGCTGGTCAACGCCCGGGTCGTCAGGTGGCTCGGGCAGGGCCCGGCGATGTGGCTGGGCATCGCCGTGCCCGCGCCGCTGACGTTCGTGGTGCCGTGGATGGAGGCCGACTGGCGGCTGGGGTTGTTCGTGGCCTACGAGTTCTGCGTCGGGGCGGGGGTGGTGGTCTACAACGTCACGCAGCTCAGCTTCCGCCAGACCATCACGCCCGAGCCGATGCTCGGGCGGATGAACGCCACCATGCGCTTCCTCGTCTGGGGGACGCTGCCGCTGGGCGGCCTGATCGGCGGCGTGCTGGGCGAGGCGATCGGCGTCAGGAACACGCTCCTGGTGGCCGCGGCCGGGGCCTGCCTGGCGTTCCTGCCGCTGGTCACCTCGCCCCTGCGCTCGATGCGGGAACTGTCCGCTGCCGGTCACCCGGACGCGCGTCCGTGAGGGCGTCGGCACGGCTGGACAAGGGCTGACGGCGGCACGCTCTCATTCCTCGTACCGGCCCGATCCTCGGCTCGTACGCCGCACCGGCGGTTATCCGCGCGCATTCGCGGCCCGGACATGCCAGTCTTGAACACGTGTTGCCCGACCGCCCAACCAAGCTCGTGCCGCCCGTGCTGGCCAAGATGGCCGCGTGGTGCGCGTGCCTGATCCTCGTCGGCGTGGTCGTCTACTTCTTCGCCCTCGTCATCGCCCGGCTCACGTTCGTGGCGCTGCCCGTGGCGATCGCGCTCCTGCTGACCGCGCTGCTGTTCCCGCTGACCAACAGCCTGCGCCAGGCGGGCATGCGGCCCATCTACGCCACCTGGATCACCATGCTGGTGGCCCTGGCCGTGCTGACCGGCACCGGGTGGCTGGTGGGGGCGCGGGCCAGCGACGAGTTCCCCAACCTCGTCCAGCAGGTGCAGGCGACGGCGAGATCGGTGCAGGACTGGCTGATCACCGGCCCGCTGCATCTCAAAGAGGCGCAGATCACGGGCTACGTCGACGAGATCGCCACCATGGTCAACCAGCAGCGCGCGGCCATCACCGGCACCGTGCTGTCGGCAGGTGCGGTCGCCTTCGAGGTGCTCGCGTCCATCGTGCTGCTGCTGTTCGTGACGTTCTTCCTGCTCAAGGACGGCGACCGGATCTGGGCGTGGATCCTGCGGGGGTTCGGCAACGTCGCGCCGCGGGTGGACCGCGCCGGGCGGGCCGCCTGGGCCACGCTCTCCCACTACGTGCAGGGCACCGTGGCCGTGGCCGCGGTGCACGGGCTGATCATGGGCATCGTGCTGGCGGGAATGGGCGTGCCGCTGTGGGCGCCGCTGGCCGTGCTGATCTTCTTCGCCAGCTTCATCCCGATCGTGGGCATCTTCTTCGCCGGCACGGTCGCCACCCTCGTCACGCTGGGCACCAAGGAGCTCGTCTACGCGCTGATCTTCCTCGGGATCCTCATCGTCGAGCAGCAGTTGGAGAACCACGTGCTCCAGCCGCTGATCGTGGGCCGGGCCCTGAACTTCCACCCGCTGGCGATCATCCTGGTGCTGGCCATCGGCGGCATCCTGGCCGGCATCGCGGGGGCCGCCGTCGCCGTGCCGGTGGCCGCGGTGATCTACCGGGCGCTGCCCGAGCTCCGACAGCAAAGACCCGCGCTGCCACCGCCCGGCCACGGTTCCGGCGACGGTTCCGGCGACGGTTCCGGCGACGGCGAGGGCCCCGCAGGGGACTCCGGGGGAGAACCCGGCGAGGTTCCCCGCGGCGAGGGCGCCGGTCACCGCGAGGACGAGCCAGGCCCGCGCGTCGAGGGCTCCGGCGGCGGTGAGCCTGGCCCCGATGGCGAGGGCTCCGGCGGAGAGCCGGGCCCCGGTGTCCAGGGCGAGAACGGCCGGCGGATCGACACCGAGTAACCTCGTCAGCCGTGACTCCTGTCTCTTCCTCGTTCCCACGGGCACGACACTCCACTTGCGTGCCGGGTGCGACGGCATCGCGGGCGGGAAGGCGTACCTTGAGGCTGAGGGGCGAAAACGGCGCCCCAGACGGTCCGGTCGCCGTCCGCGCGGCAGCGCTGTTCGCCGAGGTGGGCATGGGACACTTCGCCAAGCACGCCACCGTACAGAACACCAGGACTACGAGGTGAACCCTTGAGCAACGTAGAGGTCCTCATCCAGCGGCTCGACGCCGGGCTGCCGATGCCGTCCTACGCCCATGCGGGAGACGCGGGCGCAGACCTCTACGCGGCCGAGGACGTCGAGCTGCTGCCCGGCGAGCGGGCCGTCGTCGGGACGGGCGTCGCGATCGCCCTGCCCGACGGCTACGCCGCGTTCGTCCACCCGCGGTCCGGGCTGGCGGCCAAGCACGGCGTCACGCTGGTCAACGCGCCGGGCACGGTCGACGCCGGCTACCGCGGCGAGATCAGGGTGACGCTGATCAACACCGACGCCAAGGAGCCGTTCCGCCTCCAGCGGGGCGACCGGGTCGCCCAGCTCGTGGTCCAGCAGGTCGAACGCGCGGCCTTCTACGAGGTGGAGCGACTGCCCGGTTCGGTGCGCGGCGCCAACGGATTCGGATCGACAGGACGATGATCAATGGGCCGCGCTGACGGCCCCGCGAGCGAGGAGAGTGAGGAACGTGTTCCGACGTCGTCGTCGTGAGCAGCCGGAACAGGTGGCCGAGCAGGAGCCTGCCGCCCCCACGCGAGATTCCGGCCCGTGGGACGCCGACGAGCCCCACCCGGAGACCGACAGGATCGACCTGGGCGGCCTGCGGCTGCCGCACAATCCTGACTTCGACGTGCGGCTGGCCTCCGTCGGAGACCAGCACGTCGGTGTCGTGGTGCTCCACGAGGAGAGCTCACTGCAGCTTCAGGCCCTGGCCGCACCGCGGAGCTCGGGCCTGTGGGACGAGGTCAAGACCAAGATCCTGGCTCAGGCGAAGCAACTGGAGGAGCGGGAGGGCCCGTTCGGCAGCGAGCTTCGGGGCGAGATGAAGGTCGACGACACCTCCCGCCCCGCCCGGTATCTCGGGATCGACGGGCCCCGCTGGTTCCTGCTCGCGGTGATCTCCGGCAAGGCGGCGCTCGACGAGAGCGTCGCGGCGGCGTACATCGACTTCGTCAAGGACGTCGTGGTGGTGCGCGGCAGCGAGCCGATGGCCCGCGAGGAGCCCATCCCGCTGCGCCGCCCCAACGAACAGCCGGGCGAGAAGGCCGAGGAGCGGCCCGGGCTCAACCCGTTCAAACGAGGACCTGAAATAAGCGAGATTCGCTGAGGGCTGACATCGGGCCGACATCACATAGGCTGATTCATCATGAGTACGGCAGAGCCTCCGAAACGCGGGGGATTGCGCGGGTTCTTCAGTCGGCTGGCCTCACCCCAGTCCGAGATCGAGGCCCAGGAACTGCGAGAAGACGCCGACGAGGTCGGCGCGACCCCCATCGTCTCGTGTGGCGGCCGCCGACGCTTCTGCGTGGCGGGTACGCTACGTACGGTGACACTGCGTCCGAGGGGCGGGGCTCCCGCTCTGGAGGCCGAGCTCTACGACGGGTCCGACGTGATCGACCTGGTCTGGCTCGGCCGCCGCAAGATCGCCGGCATCGAGCCCGGCCGCACGGTCAAGGCCGAGGGCCTGGTCAGCATGCAGGACGGGCGCAAGGTGATGTTCAATCCGCGTTACGAGCTGCGCCCAGGGAGTTGACACGTGAGTGCTGAGGCGGACGAGGTCGCCCACGACACCGTTGAAGCGGCAGTGCGAGCCCAGCTCGCCAAGGCCTTCGGCGGGGTCCGCGGCATCATCGAGGCGGCGATCCCGACGGTCGCGTTCACGCTGTGCTGGGTCACCACCGAAGAGCTGAAGCTGTCGCTCATCGTCAGCGTCTCGATCGCGGTGGTGCTCCTGCTGGTCAGGATCGTGCAGCGGTCCACGCCGCAGTTCGTGATCAACAGCTTGATCGGCATCGCGATCGGCGCGTTCTTCGCCAGTCGCAGCGGTGACGCGAAGGACTACTTCCTGCCCGGCATCCTGTGGAACGCCGGCTACATGGTGGCGATGCTGCTGTCGATCGTCACCCGGTGGCCGGTGGTGGGCTTCCTGATCGGTTCGGTCACGGGCGACCCGACCGCCTGGCACAAGGACCCGGGCGTCGTGAAGCTGTGCACGCGGCTGACCTGGCTGCTCCTGCTGCCGTGCGCGGTCCGGGTGGCCGTGCAGGGGCCGGTCTACTGGTTCGGGGGCGGCAACGAGGCGGTCGCCGCCCTCGGCTTCGCCAAGATCGTCATGGGCTGGCCGCTCCAGGTGGCCGCCCTCGGAGCCATGCTCTGGGTCCTCGGCCGCGGCCGTACTCCGATCAAGCCTCCGGTGGCTCCGGCCTGACCCGCCCGGCTCGGCCGCCATGCGGCCGAGCCGCCGGGAATCTCCGGTAAAGATCTCCGGATCATTTCCTTGAAGAGATGATCCACGCGCGCGGGTACGAAGGCTGGCGGACGATCACTTCGCGCCATATCGGGGGCCATCATGTACACACGCGCCATCACCGCCCTGGCCACGACCGCCGCCGCCTTGTTCCTGGCGTCCGGGCCGGCGGTCGCCGACGACGACTGGAGCGGTCCGGAGGACCCGCTGTGCCAACGGCACATCGAGAGCCTGGAGTTCGGCTTCATCGTGCTGCCCTTCAGGATCAAGGCGCGCTGTATCGACACGGACGATCAGCGCGGCACCCGGGTGACCATCGACTGAGGGCCCGCTCCTGGAAGACCTCTCGCACCCGGTGGCGAGGGGTCTTTCGCCGTTGTCCGGCTCGCGGCACCGGCATCGGCCGGCAGCCCGTCACTCGGTGATCGCCCGTGAGCTCCAGAAACCGGGACCCCACCAGCTCGGACCGGTGATGCGGTGGCAACAGGCGTCGACCTCGCACGGCGCGGCGTTCATGACGGCGACCGAGCCGTCCTCCGCGGTGAACACCTCCGCCCACACCGCCCTGCCGCCCAGGGCGTCGTCGTGTACGCCCCAGCGGATCGCCGTCGCGCCGACTATCTGCAGGCCTCGCCCCGAGCAGCTCGTATCGCCGGCCTCGCGCAACTGGGGAACGGTGGACGCCCCCTGGTCGATCACGTCAATGCGCGCGATGGCGTCGCCCACCTCGCGAACGGCGACCGTGATCAGCCCGCCTGCCTGTCCGGAGACGGTGTGCAGGACGGCATTTCCGACCAGTTCGGTGACGACGAGCAGCGCACCGTCGACGCACCGGTGGCCCGCTGCCTGCAGGACGTCCCCGACGCAGTGGCGGGCCATGGACACCGACCGTCGCTTTCCGGGGAGCACCAGCTCGGCCAGGAACTCTTCGTCCATCGCGTCCCTCCCGCCAGACCCGCGGTGTAGATCGGCGCCGCCACTTCGAAGCATCACTCTTCGTATCTGAAGAGTGACGCAAGATAGCGGCTGCTGCAACTGAAACTGCAAATTTGCATCCGGGCTCTCTCTGGTTACTCCTGGTGCAGATGTGGACGAGGTGCGTAACACTGGAAAGTCATGCAGTGAAGGGGGTTCGACTATGGCTGGCGGGCGCGGTCCTACTCTCCGCCGACGCAGACTCGCGGGAGAGCTTCGCATTCTGCGCGAGCGCTCCGGACTCACCGGGGAGCAGGCGGGAGAGCGGCTCGGCTGGTCCATCAGCAAGGTCAGCCGCATCGAGACGGCGCAGGTCGGGGTGCGAGCCGGCGACCTCGCGGCGCTCTGTGATCTCTACGGGGTGTCGGGCGTCAGACGTGAGTCGCTGCACGAGCTCGCGCGCACCGCCACGCGGCGCGGTTGGTGGGAGACGTACGACTCGATCTCGACCGACTACGCGAACTACATCAGCCTCGAATCCGAGGCCGCCAGCATCAGGTGCTTCTCGCAAACCCTGATCCACGGCCTGCTGCAAACAGAGGACTACGCGCGTGCGGTCATCCGGGCGGCGCTCATGCCGTTCACGCCCGCTTCCGAGATCGATCGCCGCGTGGAGATCCGCATGACCCGACAGAAGATCCTTTATCGCGATAAATCGCTCAATATTTGGATGATCCTGGATGAAGCGTCGCTCAATCGCCTGATAGGCGGGTCCGACGTGATGAAGGCCCAGTGCGAGTCCTTGCTTCGGCTGTCGGAGCTGCCCAACGTCACGATCCAGATCCTTGCCTGTTCCGTCGGAGCCCATCCCGGGGCCAACACCCCGTTCTCGATCCTTTCGTTCCGTGAGGTGTACGACCCTGACGTGGTCTACATCGAGACCATGACGAGTAATCTGTGGATCGAGGACGACAGTGAGGTCCACTCCTATAGCCTCGCCTTTGACCAAGTGCGCGCGATGGCGCACAGCCCAGACGACTCGGCGGCGTTGATCTCGGTATTGGTTGGACGGCTGTAGATGGGAGAGGACCAGCAAGCGATGCACACGAGTCTGATCGACCCCGCCACCCTCACCTGGCGCAAGAGCCGGCGCAGTGACGGAGGCAATGGCTGCGTGGAGGTGGCGGTCGCCGACACCGCACCGACCGACAGCCCCCACAAGGCCAACCGAGGACGCCTGGTGCTCTTTCGCGACAGCGAGAGCCCGGCGGGGCCTGTTCTGGCTTTCACCCGCCCCGAGCTCGAAGCGTTCTTCGGAGGGATCAAGGACGGGGAGTTCGACGATCTGATCCAGCCGCTCTGACGATCTCTCGGATCGGGCTCGCGAACCCGTGGTCCTGGCGCTGCCACATAGGGACCTGACCAGGCGAAACCCGGGTGACGGGAGCCGTTGCCCCAGGTTGCGGGATGTGGCGATCGTCACCGGCCCGGGAAGCGGAACGGCCGGCCCTGCCCAGGAACGCGACCGGCGCTCGCCGGGACCCTGAGCAGGGCCGCCGTCATTCGTCGCCGACGTGGCGTTCCGTCACAGCATTGCGGGGGCGGAGGCCCTGGGAGGCGGGCCCGAGTGCTCACATCGCGCCAAGCACCTCCCAGGAGAGGACCTAGTGCTGGGAGAGGAGGTGGGCGAGCTCCTGCTCCACCTCCTGGTTCGCGACGAACAGCAGCTCGTCGCCCGCCTCCAGCGGATCGTCGGCCGTCGGCACCAGGACCCGGCCCTCCCTGAGGATCGCCACCAGCGCGGAGTCCACCGGCCACGGCACCGAGCCGGCCCGCTGGCCCACGACCGGGGCGTCCTCGGCCAGGGTGAGCTCCACGAGGTTGGCCTGGCCCTGGCGGAAGGTCATCAGGCGGACGAGGTCGCCGACGCTGACCGCCTCCTCCACCAGCGCGCTGAGCAGGCGCGGGGTCGAGACGGCCACGTCGACGCCCCAGGACTCGTTGAAGAGCCACTCGTTGTTGGGGTGGTTGATGCGGGCCACCACGCGCGGCACGCCGTACTCGGTCTTGGCCAGCAGCGACACCACCAGGTTGACCTTGTCGTCGCCGGAGGAGGCGACCACGACGTGGCAGTTGTTGAGCCCGGCCTCGTCGAGGGAGGCGATCTCGCAGGCGTCGGCGAGGAGCCATTCGGCGCGCGGCACGCTGTCGATCTTGATGGCTCGGGGGTCCACGTCGATGAGCAGGACCTCGTGGCCGTTCTCCAGGAGCTCGGCCGCGATGGAGCGGCCCACGGCGCCCGCTCCGGCGATGGCGACGCGCATCACTCGTCCTCTTCCGGTGCCGCGGCGAGCACCTTGTTGATCCGGTCCATGTCGTTCTCCGCGGCGATGACGTGGAGCACGTCGCCTTCCTGCACCACGGTGTCGTCCGTGATGGTCAGGGCCTCGCCCATGCGGTTGATGAAGGCCACGCGCGTCTTGACGCGGTGCTCCAGGCCGACGACGCGGATGCCGATCCACTCGGGGTTGGCGGTGACCTCGGCCAGGATGACCGTGCCCGTGGGGTCGCGCCAGAGCGGCTCGGCGCCCTCGGGGAGGATGCGGCGTAGGATCTGGTCGGCCGTCCACCGTACGGTCGCCACCGTGGGGATGCCGAGCCGCTGGTAGACCTCGGCACGGCGGGGGTCGTAGATGCGGGCCACCACGTTGTCCACGCCGAACGTCTCGCGGGCCACCCGGGCGGAGATGATGTTGGAGTTGTCGCCGCTGGAGACCGCGACGTACGCGGCGGCGGACTCGATGCCGGCCTCGGTGAGCACGTCGCGATCGAAGCCCACGCCCGTCACCCGCCGCCCTCGGAACCCGGCGCGAAGCCGCCTGAACGCCTGCGGATCGCGGTCGATGATGGCGACGGAATGGCCGCTGTCCTCGAGGATATGAGCGAGAGTCGAACCGACCCGGCCACACCCCATGATCACTATATGCATTTCCCCCCGCACTTTCGCGGTCGGCCCATTGCTGGACACCAGTATGGCCCGAAGGGGGAGCGCCTCGTTTAAGCCCTCGGCATGCGGCTAGCATCTCGTTACGTGGCGAAGGTATCGGATCTTGTCAAACGCTTGCTCGTGGGGCGCGCCCTGCGTAGCGGGCAGCTTCACGAGCAACTCCTCCCAAAACGGATAGCACTGCCGGTTTTCGCGAGCGACGCGCTCTCTTCCGTGGCGTACGCGCCCCAAGAGATTCTGGTCATCCTATCGTTGGCCGGCGTCTCCTTCTACGCCTACAGTCCCTGGGTCGCGATAGCCGTCGTGGTCGTGATGCTCACCGTCGTGGCGTCGTACCGGCAGAACGTGCACGCCTATCCGAGCGGCGGGGGCGACTACGAGGTCGCGACCACGAACCTCGGCAAGAACGCCGGGCTCACCGTCGCCAGCGCGCTCATGGTCGACTACGTGCTGACCGTGGCGGTGTCCGTCGCCAACGGCGTCGACTACGTCGGCGCCACGATCCCGTTCGTGGGCCAGCACAAGCCCGCCATCGCCATCGCCATCGTCATCCTGCTCACGGTGATCAACCTGCGCGGCATCCGCGAGTCCGGCGCCGCCTTCGCCGTCCCCACGTACGCGTTCATGGTCGCCGTCCTGGCCCTGATCGCCTGGGGCGGGTTCCGGCTGCTGGTGCTGGGTGAGCCGCTCCAGGCGCCGAGCGCCCAGTTCACCATCGAGGCCGAGCAGACCAACCTGACCACGTTCGCCGCCGCGTTCCTGATCCTGCGCGCGTTCTCCTCCGGCTGCGCCGCCCTGACGGGCGTCGAGGCCATCAGCAACGGCGTGCCCGCGTTCAGAAAGCCCAAGAGCAAGAACGCCGCCACCACGCTGCTGATGATGGGCCTGGTCGCGATCACCATGTTCGGCGGCATCATCGCGCTCGGCCTCGCGTCCGGCGTGAAGATCGCCGAGCCGTCCGTGGTCGCCACCGACCTGCACCTGCCCAACGGGCAGCCCGTCGGCCCCGGCTACTACCAGCAGCCGATCATCTCCCAGGTGGCCGACGCGGTGTTCGGCGGCGGGTCGCTGCCGTTCGTGGTGATCTCGGCGGTGACCGCCCTGATCCTCTTCCTGGCCGCCAACACGGCCTTCAACGGCTTCCCGGTGCTCGGCTCCATCCTGGCGCAGGACCGCTACCTGCCCCGCCAACTGCACACCCGCGGCGACCGGCTGGCCTTCTCCAACGGCATCATCATCCTCGCGCTCGGCGCGTGCCTGCTGCTGTGGGGGTTCCAGGCCGACGTCAGCCGCCTGCTGAACCTCTACATCGTCGGCGTCTTCGTCTCCTTCACGCTCAGCCAGACCGGCATGGTCATCCACTGGACCCGCCACCTGAAGACCGAGACCGACCCCAAGGTGCGCCACCAGATGCACCGCTCCCGCGTGATCAACTTCTTCGGCGGGATCATGACGGGGCTCGTGCTGGTGGTCGTGCTGCTGACGAAGTTCCTGGTGGGGGCGTGGATCGTGTGCATCGCGATGCCGATCCTGTTCCTCATGATGAAGGGCATCAGGCGCCACTACGACAAGGTGGCCGCCGAGCTGGAGATCAGCGAGGACTACGAGCCGGCCATGCTGCCCGCGCGCAACCACGCGATCGTGCTCGTCTCCAAGCTGCACAAGCCGACCATGCGCGCGCTGGCCTACGCCCGCGCCACCAGGCCGTCCACGCTGGAGGCGGTCACGGTGGGCGTCGAGGGCGAGGACGCGCGCAGGCTGCAGGAGGAGTGGGAGCGGCGGGGCATCCCCGTGCCGCTCAAGATGCTGGACTCGCCGTACCGCGAGATCACGCAGCCCATCCTCGACTACGTCAAGACCCTGCGGCGGCGCTCGCCCCGTGACGTGGTGACCGTGTTCATCCCCGAGTACGTGGTCGGCCACTGGTGGGAGCACGCGCTGCACAACCAGAGCGCGCTCAGGCTGAAGGCGCGGCTGCTGTTCAAGCCGGGGGTCATGGTGACGAGCGTGCCCTGGCAACTGCACTCCTCCGACCGGCTCAAGGGCAGGCCGGAGCCGTTCGCGCCGGGCTCGGTGCGCCGTCCCTGGGACCAGTCCGTCAAGGATGAGGAGCAGGCTCGGGCATAGGGTGTCCCTGTGGAACAGGCATCTCTCGAGCTGACGGTAGGTCCGGTCGCGCATGGCGGCTGGTGTGTGGCGCGCCACGAAGGGCGCGTGGTGTTCGTACGGCATGCCTTGCCAGGCGAGCGGGTCATCGCCGACGTCACCGAGGAGACCGCCCGGTTCCTGCGGGCCGACGCCGTGGAGATCCTGGAGCCCTCGCCCGACCGCGTCGTCCCGCCATGCCCGTACGCGGGCCCCGGGCGGTGCGGCGGGTGCGACTGGCAGCACGCGACCCTTGAGGCGCAGCGGCGGCTCAAGGCGCAGGTCGTGGCCGAGCAGCTGAAGCGGCTCGCGGGCCTGTCGCGCGAGGTCGTGGTGGAGGAGGTGCCGGGCGCCAAGGACGGGCTCGGCTGGCGCACCCGCGTCCAGTTCGCCGCCCGGCCCAGTGGTGAGCTGGGCTTCCGCCGGCACCGTTCGCACGACATCGAGGTCGTGGACGCCTGCCTGATCGCCCATCCGGAGGTGGAGGCGGTCGGGGCGGAGCAGCGCTCCTGGCCGGGCGCGGCCGGCGTCGAGGTCATCGCGTCCTCGGCCGGAGACAGGGCCGTGGTCGTCTCGCCGAGGCCGCGCCGCAGCGTCACCGTTCCCGAGCTCGACGCGCCCGCCTCGGTCCTCCTCGACCAGGGCAAGGGCCACACGGTGCCGCGCCGCGGCTCGGGCGTGCTGCACGAGCAGGTCGGCGACCGGGGCTTCCGGGTGGCGGGCAGCGGCTTCTGGCAGGTGCACCCGGGCGCCGCGGAGACGCTGCTGGACGCGGTGCTGGCCTACGCGGCGCCGGAGCCGGGGGAGTGGGCGCTCGACCTCTACTGCGGGGTCGGGCTGTTCGCGGCCGGGCTGGCGGAGGCCGTGGGGCCCGAGGGGGCGGTGTTCGGGCTGGAGTCGGAGGCGGCCGCCGTCCGTGACGCCCGTGCCAACCTCCGGGATCTGCCGCAGGCCCGGGTGGAGCGCGGGCGGGTCGAGGAGGCGCTGGACCGCTTCCAGATCGAACGCACGGACCTCGTGGTGGTCGACCCGCCCCGTTCCGGGCTGGGGCGCGAGGTCGTGGAGCGGATCGCCTCCCTGGAGGCTCAGCGGATCGTGTACGTCTCCTGCGACCCGGCCACGCTGGCGCGGGACCTGGCCTGGCTGGCGGAGCTCGGTTACCCGCTCTCGGACCTGCGGGCCTTCGACGCCTTCCCGATGACCCACCACGTGGAGTGCGTGGCGCTGCTGGTCAGGGCGTGAATTGTGGCTCTGACCAGCAGTGGGACAACTGAATGAGTCTCAGGGTGTCTCCTGGATTCTCAAGATCATGACGCATGCGTAGCGCACGATCATGAAAGCGCCTCGCCGCCCAATAGGGGCGGCGGGGCGTCGTGCGTCCGGCGCTCAGTCGGGCGGCTCCGGGCCGATGAAGCTCCCGAGATTCGGCCGGGTATAGATCAAGCCGTCGTCCCTCAAGCCCTTGATCACTTTGCGCACGGTGACCTTGGCGATCACGAATTCATCCTTGATTCCGCTCTCGGTGATCTTGCGGCCGGGCGGCCACTCCCCAGACTCGATGCGCCTCCGGATGACCGGACAACCTGCCCCCACCTCGACCGTCGTCTGCGACCTTAGCTCTCGCTGCGGCAGTCGGACCCCTCCTGCTACCCCCGGGCGGGCTCCGCGCCGGCGCTGTCGCCGACAGGCCCGTTGTAGATCAACTTATTCGACTCGGCGGGCACGATCATGTCCGCAATCTCGATCGTCCTCTCGCTGGCGAAGTAGGCGCGCTCGACCACCAGCACGATCGACTGCTGTCCCACGCCGAGCGACTCCACGTGGCTGGCCGTCCGCGCCCAGACCTCTTCATCCCACGCGTCCACCAGCACGCCGATCACCGCCATGCGGTGCGTGACGCCGAGCCCGGCGTACGCGCCGCTCGCGTCGTACTCCATCACTTCATCCCACGCGTCTTACCCCGTCCACATCCCTACTCTCAGGAGCCACACATGCGTCTTCCCTTACGCGCCGTTGCCGCCCTCGCCGCGCTCGCTGGAGCGTTCCTCACCTCAGCGCCGGCCACCGCCAACGCCCAAACAACGGCATCCACCACCACCTACAGCGGGGAGGGCGACGACGTGGTCAGCATTCCCGTCGCCTCGACACCGAGCATCGTGAAGGCCACCCACCAGGGCGAGTCCAACTTCATCGTGTGGGCGCTCGCCACGAGCGGCAAGCAGGTGGACCTGGTCGCCAACGAGGTGGGCGACTACAAGGGGACGGTGGCGTTCAACGTCTCCGGAGCCCACAAGGTCCGCTCCTTCAGCGTCACCGCGGACGGCTCCTGGACGCTACAGGTCCTGCCAATCACGAAGGCCCGCTATTGGGCGATCAACGCCAAGGGAACAGGTCCAGACGTGCTGCGCCTCACCGCGCCGAGCAAGGGCCTGCGGCGACTGACGCTCCGGTACAGCGGCGACTCGAACTTCATCGTCTGGGCTCTCGACAACCGCGGCCGGACCCGAAATCTGCTCGTCAACAAGATCGGCGCATACAAGGGACGGGTCGCACTTCCAGCCGGCACCCGCTATGCCACGATCCAGGCGGACGGGGCATGGAGCATCGCCCGCCAATAGCCCCACACCCTCAAAGAACGGTCCCCGCTCCTCCGCTTGGAGGAGACGGGGGCCGTTCTGCGTCCAGGGCGGGGCCGCGGGTCACGAAGGGTCCGCGGGGTAGCGGTAGCGCAGATTCCACTGGTAGGTCGGCATGACGTAGGTGGTGACCTTGACGGCCTGGTCGCTCGCGGTCCACCCGATATGGAAGATCTCGTACACCCACTGATCTGGGATCATGCGAAGGAAGCGAGCTTCGTCAGGAGTGGGTGGCCGGATGCTGATGTTCTCCTCAAGCTCGACCTGCGCGTACCCGAGTTCGGCCAGGCGGCTGCTGATCCCGCCGACTCCTGAGTCGAGTTCGGCTATCGGTGTTCCATCGGCGATGGAGCGCGGGATGTAGCTGATGGCGATCTGGATGGGGACGTCTTCGGCCTTCATGCGTCGCGCGCGGATGATGACGCTGTCGGTGTCGTCGTCGACGCCCAGGACGTCGGCCACATCCGGTGGAGGATGGCCGGGGCCGACCGTGTTGGCGGAGTTCAACTCGTAGCCGAGTCGGGCGAGTTCGCTGGCCAGGGAGCCTCGAACGCCCCCGCGTTCCCGGTGGGCGCGGCTGTGCCGTACGGCGGCGTCCCGCAGCAGGGGCGGCAGCTTGTGCACGTAGGTCCCGACGCCCATGTGCACGTAGACCAGTCCTTCGCCTTTCAAGATTCGCAAGGCTTTGTTCACGGTGGCCCTGTTCACGTGGAGCTCTTCGGCAAGCTGATCTTCGTTGGGGAGCAAAGAGCCGCGGGGGTAGACGCCCTCATGGATGGCCTGGCGGATGGTGTCCGCCACATCGCGATAGCTGCTTCCTGGTGTGATCACAACCTCACCATAGCGGAAGTATGTACTACATACTCATTGACCGCGCCTGCCTGAGAGTCTATGAAGTACGTAGTACATAATACCCTGACCAGCATGAACGACTGACAGTCGGGCCTGCTGGAAGCCGACGGCTCGGAGGTACGAGCCGACACAGCCGCCCCAACTCGGGCGGACCCCAACCCCCTGTCGGAGGACGACGTGCCTACCGATCTACCCATGCCTCGATTCGCAGGCGGCAGCGCCGACTTCGCTCACCGCGGCGGCCAGTTGCGCGTCTCGCTCACCCCGCGCTGCCAGTTGGGCTGCTGGTTTTGCCACAACGAAGGCGAAATCCCACCCAGAATCACCCACCACGACCGCACCATTCAGCCCCGCCGCCGGTCACTGGACGCCAACGATTTCCTGTCCGCGATCAACACGATGACCGCCGCCGGGATCAGCCGCGTCTTCTTCACAGGCGGTGAACCGCTGCTGTCCCCGCTCGCCCGTCCGATCCTTCAGGGCCTGCCCCAGCACCAGATGAGCGACTACACCACCACGCTGATCAGCAACGGGCTCACCCTCACCAAGGACCTCGACTGGCTGGCGGCCACCGCACTGGACCGGATCAAGGTCTCGCTGCACTACTTCTCCGACGCCTCCATCGCCACGATCGCGGAGGGCAAACCCGGCGACATCGCCAAGATCAAGGCCGGGATCGAAGCCGCCATCGACGCCATCCCGATCGTCGAGCTGAACCTGCTGCTGCAAGAGCAGAACGCCCACGAGGTGATGGACATCATCGCCTACGCCCGTGAACTCGGAACGGGCCTGCAGATCATCGAGCTCGTCGACACCGACCACAACCAGCTGAGCGCCAAGGTCCCTTCCCGCGACATCACCGCGTACCTGCGCACCATCGCTGTCAGCGGGGAAGTCGTCACTTCCGGCACCGGGCAGGGCCGCAGGGTCTTCACCGTTGCCGGCCGGCGGGGCTCGATGACTATCGAGGTGATCGACGCCTCGCTCGGTCGGCACCACGTCGGCCAGTGCGCCACCTGCCCGCAGCAGGACCGCTGCATTGAGGGCTTCTGGGCGCTGCGCCTGGACTCGGCCGGCGAGCTCAGCCCGTGCCTGCTCCGCCCCGATCTCCGCCTGGACGTCACCCCGTACGCGCAAGACCCGGCCGGCCTGCTGGCGGCCGTTTCCACCCACCTGGACGCCTTCACCGAAGGGACGCTGAAATGACCATCGCCGCCCCCCGCCCCAGCATCGGCAACCAGCTGCCCGCCGCCTACCAGCCGGCCGAGACGCCACGATCGGGCGTCTTCGTGGTCCTGGAAGGGATCAGCGGCTCCGGCAAGTCCACCCTGGCCCGGCACCTCGCCGAGCGCTTGGACTGCCGCGCCTTCCACACGGTGCCCGCCCCGGTGTCGGACCTGCAGCCGTACATCAACGCCCACGCCCGCGCCTTCCCGCAGCTGGCGTTCTACTTGTCCGGGGCGCTGCACGCCGCCGACCTCGCCCGCCAGGCGCTGGAGACCGGGCACGCGGTCGCCGACCGCTACATCAACTCCGTCATCGCCAACCACTCCGCCGTGCACGGCCTGGACAACGCCACCGTCGCGGCGACCATCGCACCCTTCGTGGGCTACCTGGCCCAGCCGGACCTGACGGTCTACCTGCACACCGACCTGGACGAGCTGACCGCGCGGATGACCGCCAAGCCCGACCAGACGGCTTCCGACCGCGACCTGATCGCCGACCGCGCCCGGCTGCGACGGCTGCAGGAGCGCTACGACCAGATCGCCGACAGCGACCCCACCGCGTACCACCTGCACAACGACGGTCGCACCCCGGATCAGCTCGCCGTCCACCTCGCCGACATGGTCCACGCGATGGCCGGCGTCCAGAAGCCTCGCACCGACACCTAGAAAGTCGTCCTGGCAAACAGTCCCGTGCTCCCCGTGTGGCCGCGTAGCGTGACACCCACGACGCATCGCCCACTGCGGGGAGCACGGCCATGTCCACACCATCCGAACCGTTTCGGCCCCACGTCGGCGTCCACCTGATCCTCATCGAGGCAGGCAAGGTCCTGCTGTTGCTGCGAGCCAACACCGGCTTCGCCGATGGCTCCTGGTCGATACCCGGCGGCTGCCTCGACGCCGGCGAAACCCTGCCTGAGGGCGCAGCGCGTGAGGCCCGCGAAGAGCTCGGCATCGCCATCGACCCCGCAGATCTCGCATTCGCGGGCATGTGCCATCACGCCGATCCAGACGGCCAGGCCCGCATCGGCGTGTTCTTCGCAGCCAGCCGTTGGGCTGGGGAGCCGTTCAACGCCGAGCCCGGCAAATGCGACAAGATCGACTGGTTCGACCTTGGCGACCTGCCCGACGACGTTGTCACCTACATCCGTACTGGCATCGACGCGTACCGCCATGACCAGGCATTCAGCCTCGACGGCTGGCAGGCACAGCACGTAGCCTGACGCTCCGCGGTGTCTGTATCGGGGTACTTTCCGGAGGCGTAGACACGACGAAAGCCCCGCCCCGCCTCACGAAGAGGCAGAGCGGGGCTTCCCTCACTACGGAGCTGTCATTCAGCCTGCATCGACGTCGGAGGCTGCTGCCGTGGCTGGCGCCGATCGCGATGACGAGACGGGAACCCGGCCGACTGGCTGCGTGGGCGGATCCTCCTTCGCGGGTCGCTGACGCAGTACGGGAAGTGGAAGGAGTATCCGAAGAACGGTTCGTCGCGGCGTGAGGTGCCGGTGCCGAGGCATGTGCTCGATCTGCTGGCCCCGCTTTTTGAAGGTCGAAATGCAGCGGGGGTTCGTGGCCCGGCGGCGATTGCCGAAGACGGGGGAGCGGCCGACGTTGTCGACTTCTGGGGAGTGATTGTGAGGCGTTGACCTGGGGCGACGTGGATTCGATGTGCTCCCGATGACCCACCACGTGGAGTGCGTGGCGCTGCTGGTCAAGCAGTGATCCGTCGCCCCGGCCCGCCTCGCGGGTGAGCCGGGGCCCCTCCTCCGCCCGCGGCGCCGGATGCGCGCCGCGGGCTTTCTCGTCCGCGCGGCGAACCCGTCCGCCCTCTGGCACCGTCTGCCCGCTGGGCCCCTTCTGCCCTCTGAACCCCCAAGCGATCCCCTGCGTATCTCCAGGTGGCTTCCACGGGGGCCATGGGCGCGCAAAGCCCGGCGAAGCCGGGGTTTCGGGCCCGCAGCAAAGAGGGCACTGACGCCTCAGGTGGCACTCTGGTTTACCCGAGTTGCGAGATTTATGTCGCAATTTAGTGACAAGTCGGTCTCGTTCCCGACAGAATGCCTTGCCATCCAGCGTCTATGGCAACTGGAGGGAATCCCCTATGCGTAGACCCATTGGGGTACTTGCCGGGCTTCTTGGCCTGGCGACGCTTTGCGCGCCGATCAGTGCGGCCGAGGCCGCCGCGCAGAGCTCGGCTGTGGCGGCGGCCTCGTGTCGCGTGAAGGTGGCCAAGCCCAGCCTCACCAACGCATTGAAGATCAAGTCATTCGCCACCCGTCGCAACTGCGACGACCCCGCACTACTGCGTATCCGCATCAAGCGCGCCGTCCCCGGCCCCGACCCCGTGGTCAAGAGCGGGGCCTCCAAGAACGGCCGCGTCACCCTGACACTCACCTGCAAACCGGGTACCTACTACGCGGTCGCCACCGACTACCGCGGCGGCACCTCCAAGTCCCGGGCCGTCCGGCTGACCTGCGACCCCGCCAGTACGCCGACGCCCTCTCCCAGCCCCACCGGCACGTCGACCCCGACCCCGACCCCGACCCAAACCGCGCCGCCCCCGTCGTCCGGCGGGTCGGTCGGCACGGCCGAGGAGAACGAGGTCCTCAGGCTGACCAACGCCGAGCGGGCCAAGGGCGGCTGCCAGCCGCTCAAGCACGACCCGCAGCTCCGCGCCGCCGCGTTCGGCCACTCCGACGACATGGCGAAGCAGGGCTACTTCGACCACACCTCCAAGGACGGCCGCAGCTTCATGGACCGCATCCGGGGAGCCGGCTTCAGCGGAGGCAACGCCTTCGCCGAGAACATCGCCTTCGGCCAGCCCTCCGCGGCCTCCGTGGTCGAGGGCTGGATGAACAGCGCGGGCCACCGGGCCAACATCATGAACTGCCGGTACAACCTGATCGGCGTCGGCGTGGCCAAGAACTCCCAGGGCCGGATCTACTGGACCCAGGACTTCGCGGCCAAGTAGGAGCGCAGCCGTCCCATCTCGTCGGCGATGGTGGCCAGGGTCCAGTGGGCGTTCAACCCGCTCGGGTTGGGCAGCACCCAGACCCTGGCCCCACCGACGAGCTCCTCCTGGGGGCCGATGCGGGCCTTGGGCCGGGCGAAGGCCGTGCGGTACGCCGAGATCCCCAGCACCGCCAGGACCGTCGGCGCCGCGGCCGCCACCTTCGCGGCCAGGGCCAGGCCGCCCTCGGCCAGTTCCTCCTTGGTCAGCTCCGACGCCTTGGCGCTCGGGCGGGCGACGATGTTCGTGATGCCCAGGCCGTACGAGGGCAGCAGGTGCTGCTCGGCGGGGGCCAGCAGGCGCGGGGTGAAGCCGGACAGGTGCAGCGCGGGCCAGAAGCGGTTGCCGGGGCGGGCGAAGTGGTGTCCGGTGGCCTCGGACATGAGGCCGGGATTGATGCCGCAGAACAGCACGTCGAGCGAGGGGGCCAGGACGTCGTCGATCACGTGCCGGAGACTAGCCCATCTCCTCCAGCCTGCGGCCCTTGGTCTCCCGCACCCGCCTGGCGACGAACAGGAACGACAGCACCGCGAAGAACGCGTAGACGGCGTAGGTGGCCGGCAGGTTCCAGGCCGCCATCGCCGGGAACGTCACCGTGATCGCCCAGTTCGCCAGCCACTGGGCCCCGGCGGAGACACCCAGGGCGGCCGCGCGGATGCGGTTCGGGAACATCTCCCCCAGCAGCACCCAGACCACCACACCCCAGGACAGGGCGAAGAACAGCACGAACACGTTGGCCGCCACGAGCGCGATCAGCCCCTGCGGGTCAGGCAGCGTGACCGTCTGTCCCACCGTCCTGGCCGCGCTGAACGCCCACGCCGCCGTGGCCAGCGAGACCGCCATGCCCGCGGAGCCGATTAGGAGCAGCGGCCGGCGCCCGATCCTGTCCACCAGCGAGATCGCGATGAACGTGCCCACGATGTTGATGATCGAGCTGGAGAAGCTGATCAGCAGTGAGGCGCTCTGGTCGATGCCGACCGACTGCCACAGCACGGACGAGTAGTAGAAGATCACGTTGATGCCGACGAACTGCTGGAAGACCGACAGCCCGATCCCGATCCAGACGATCGGCAACAGCCCGAGCGCGGGCCCGCGCAGGTCCTTCAGGCCCGGCACGCGCTGGGTGCGCAGCACGTGCTGGATCTCCGCGATGTGGGCCTCGATGTCCACGTCCTCGGGCTCGATCTCGGACAGCACCTCGCGGGCCCTCCTGGTGCGCCCCGCCATGATGAGGTAGCGCGGCGACTCGGGGATGATCAGCGCGAACATCAGGTAGAGCACGGCAGGCACGACGCAGGCGCCCAGCATCCACTGCCACGCCTGCAGCCCCCAGAGAGGGTTGTTCACGTTGCCGCCGGCCGCCTCGGCGATCAGGTAGTTGACGAGCTGCGAGACCGCGATGCCGAGCACGATCGCCAGCTGCTGGAACGAGCCCAGCCGGCCCCGGTAGGCGGGCGGGGCCACCTCGGCGATGTACGCGGGCCCGATCACCGACGCCATGCCGATCGCGAAGCCCGCGATCACGCGCCAGAACGCGAGGTCCCAGATGGCGAACGGCAACATCTGCCCGACCGAGCTGACCGCGAACAGCAGCGCCGCCACCTGCATCGTCCGCGTACGCCCCAGCCGGTCGGCCAGCCCGCCGCCCGCCCACGCCCCCACGGCCGACCCGAGCAGCGCGATGGCCACCACGAACCCGATCTCGACCGGCCCCACCTGGAAGTACTTCCGGATGCCGACGACGGCGCCGTTGATGACGGCGCTGTCGTAGCCGAACAGGAACCCCCCGATGGCGGCGGCCGCCGCGATGAAGACGACGTGGCCGAGGTGCTCATGGTGCGCGCGCTTGGTTGCCATGCAGGTCCTTCCCCGTGGTGGGGGACATACCCGCAGGTCATGGCGTTAGTCAGAGCCGCGGGTCCACGGGCTCCGACTCCAGGGCGAGCACCGCGAAGACCGGCTCGTGCACGCGCCAGGCCGCCTCGCCCTCCGCCAGCCGCGACAGCGCCTCCAGCCCCAGCGCGTACTCGCGCAGCGCCATCGAGCGCTTCTTGCCCAGGAAGCGCCGGCGCAGCACGTCGAGCGACTCGGTGTAGTCGGGGCCGTAGATGATGCGCAGGTATTCGCGCCCGCGCACCTTCACCCCCGGCTGCACCCGCCCGGGCGCGTACGCGGCGGGCTTGACCACCATGCCCTCGCCGCCCGCCGCCGTCAGGGACTCCCACCACTCGGTCGCCGAAGCCCTCGACCCGGGCGAGTCGAGCGTGACGAAGACGTGCCGGGTGCGGGTGACCAGCGGCGAGTCGAGCAGCGCCAGCGTGGACAGGTGCCAGGCGTGCGGCTCCAGCGCCGTGGCCCGCCCCTCGCAGGCCAGGATCTGGAACGGCGCCAGCCGGATGCCCTCCAGACCGTCGACCGGCCAGCAGTAACGGGCATAGGCGTCGCGGAACAGGGCAGCGTTGTCCGAGCGGCGCCGGGTGCGGGTCAGCAGTCCGCCCACATCCAGTCCCCGCCCGGCCGCCGCCTCCAGGGCCGCGACCGCCTCTGGCAGCGCGGCGCGGGCGGCCGCGCCGACGGAGGCGTACTGCGACCTGATCAGCTCGCCCGCCTTCGCCGACCAGGGCAGCAGCTCGCAGTCGAGCACCACCCAGTCGGAGCCCAGCTCCGCCCAGAGCGGCTCGCACGCCTCGCGCAGCCGCGTCACCAGCGGCGCCGTGTCGTCGAAGAACGGCCGCCCGGTGCGCGTGTAGACGGCGCCCGTGCCGCCGTCCGTCACGCCGAACCTCTCCGCCGCCACCTCGGGCGTCCTGGCCAGCACGGCCACGGCCCGCGAGCCCATGTGCTTCTCCTCGCACACGACCTCGCGCACCCCGGCGGCGGCGAACTCCTCGAACGCCTCGTGCGGGTGCTCAAGGTAGCCGTCGAGACCGGACGTCTCCGGCGGCGCCATGGTGGGCGGCAGGTAGACCAGCCAGCGCGGGTCCACCGCGAACCGGCTCATGACCTCCAGGGCCGCGGCCGCGTTCTCCTCCAGGACCTTGACCCTGGTGCCGAACCTGGTCTCGACGTGCCGGGTGCCGGTCACGTCGTTGATGTCCAGCATGCCGGGGTCGCGGGCCGAGCCCGCGCCGAGGGGCTTGCTCGGCTCGTACCAGACCTTCTCCGCCGGGACCTGGACGATCTGCCGCTCCGGGTAGCGCAGCGCGGTCAGGTGGCCGCCGAAGACGCAGCCGGTGTCGAGGCAGATCGTGTTGTTCACCCACTCGGGGCGGACCGTGGGGGTGTGGCCGTAGACGACCATCGCCCGGCCCCGGTATTCGTCGGCCCACGGGTAGCGGACGGGCAGGCCGTACTCGTCGGTCTCGCCGGTCGTGTCGCCGTACAGGGCGAACGCGCGCACCCGGCCCGAGGCGCGGCCGTGGTAGGCCTCCTTCAGGCCCGCGTGCGCGACCACGAGCCGGCCGCCGTCGAGCCGGTAGTGGCTGAGCAGGCCGTCCATGAACGTCCTGGCCCGCTCCACGAACTCCGGCTCCTGCTCCGCGAGCTGGTCGAGCGACTCCCGCAGGCCGTGCGCGACCGTGACCTTGCGGCCGTTGAGCGCGCGCACCAGCTTCTGCTCGTGGTTGCCGGCCACGCAGACGGCGGTGCCGGCCTCGACCATGTCCATCACCAGGCGCAGCACGCCGGGGGTGTCGGGCCCGCGGTCGACCAGGTCGCCGACGAACACCGCCGTGCGCCCCTCCGGGTGCGTGAGCCCCTCCCAGCCGAGCCGGCGCAGCAGCGCCTCCAGCTCCGAGCGGCAGCCGTGGACGTCGCCGATGATGTCGAAGGGCCCGGTCAGCTCGGTCTTGTCGGACCAGGCCTTCTCGTACGTGACCACCGCGCCGTCGATCTCGTCGAGGCCGCGCAGCACGTGGACCCGCCTGAACCCGTCGTTGGAGATCCTGCTCAGCGAGCGCCGCAGCTCCTTGCGCTGGCGGATCACCACGCCGGGGCCGAAGTCGCGGTCGGGCCGGGCGGCGTTGCGCTCGATGGCCACCTCCTCGGGCGCGTCGAGCACGATCGCGTCGCACAGCACGTCGTACTTCCTGGCCAGGTCGATGAGGTTCTTGCGGGCCCCGTACTGGACGTTGGTGGCGTCGACCACGGTGAGCAGGCCCCTGGCCAGCCGCACGCCGACGATGTGGTGCAGCAGGTCGAACGCCGCGGGCGTGGCCGACTGGTCGTTCTCGTCGTCGGAGACCAGGCCCCGGCAGAAGTCGGAGGAGATGACCTGCGTGGGCTTGAAGTGCTTCCCGGCGAACGTCGACTTGCCGCTGCCCGAGACGCCGACGAGCACCACCAGCGAGAGCTCAGGAACGCTGATCACGGGTGAACACTCCCATCTGGGTCGGCGGGCCCACCTCGGGGTCGTCGTCGCCGACAGGTTCGAAGGCGACCTGGTAGCCGTACTCGCCGGCGACCCTGGTGGCCCAGGCGGCGAACTCGGCGCGGGTCCACTCGAAGCGGTGGTCGGGGTGGCGCAGGCCGGTCAGGAACTCGTAGCGGACGTTGTGCTCGACGTTGGGGGTGGTGACGAGCACGTGGCCGGGCCTGGCGCGGCCGAACACGACGCGTTCGAGCGCGGTCAGGCGCGGCGGGTCGACGTGCTCGATCACCTCCATGAGCACCGCGGCGTCGTAGCCGGACAGCCGCCTGTCGGTGTAGGTGAGCGCGCCCTGGAACAGGGTGAGCCTGGCGCGCTTGCTGTCGGGCATGCGGTCCAGGCGCAGCTTGCGGGCGGCGATGGTGAGCGCCATCGACGAGACGTCCATGCCGCCGACCCTGGCGAACCTGGGCCGGGCCAGCAGCGCGCCGACCAGCTCGCCCTGGCCGCAGCCCAGGTCGATCACGCTGACCGCGCCGAGCTCCTCCAGCTTGGCCAGCACCGCCTCGCGCCGCCGGAGGTTCAGCGGCTTGGCCTTGGGGGCCTCCTCCGGGGAGGCCTTTTCGGCGGGGGCGTCGTTCTCCGCGGGGGCGTCGCCCTGGGCCGCGGCCTCGGCGGCGGCCGCCTCGTCGGCCGCGGTCTCCCCGGCGGGCGCGTCCTCCTCGACCGCGGGCTCCAGCTCCTCCTCGGTCTCGTCGCCCAGCTCGGCCAGGCGCGCGAGCGCCGTGCGGGCCAGCGCCCAGCGCCGCCCCAGGTAGCGCCGGGTGATCAGGCCGCGTTCGGGGTGCCCGTGCAGCCAGCCCTCGCCCGCTCTGACCAGCTTGTCGACCTCGTCGGGCGCGATCCAGTAGTGCTTGCCGTCGTCGAGCACCGGCAGCAGCACGTAGAGGTGGTTGAGCGCGTCGGCCAGGCGCACCGTGCCGCGCAGGGTGACCTGGACATAGCGCGAATCGCCCCACTCGGGGAAGCCCTGGTCGAGCGGCACCGCCCGCGCGTCCACCGCCCACCCGAGCGGCTCGAACAGCCGGGCGGCCAGCTCGGGGCCGCCCCGGCAGGGCAGCGCGGGCAGCCGCAGCTCCAGCGGCAGCGGCGTGCCCGGCAGCTCGGGCCTGGCCGTGCAGCGGCCCGCCCGCGCCGTGCGGAACACGTCGGCCAGCGCCACGGCCAGCAGCGAGGAGGCCGCGTAGGGGCGGTCGTTGACGTACTGCGAGAGGCTGAAGTCGGGCGAGTTCTTGCCGCGAGACCTGACCAGCGCGATCGGATCCACCTCGAGCAGGAGCGCCGCCGTGCAGCGCTCCTCGTCCGCCTCGGGGTAGAACACCGTCGCCGTGCCGAACGACTGGCCGAACTCCTGCACGCGCCCGGGGTGCTTGTGCAGGAGGAAGCCCAGGTCGGTGGCGGGCCTCGCGGTGGTCGTGATCGTCAGCAGCACGCCCCAAGTCTGCCGTACCGTCGCGAAGCGCCGCCAATGATTACTTATACGTGCGGGAGCACCTCGGCGGCGATCAGCTCCAGGTGTTCGAGATCGCTCAGGTCCATGATCTGGAGGTAGACCCGCTCGGCGCCCAGTTCGGCGAACTTGCCGATCTTCTCCACGATCTCGGCCGGGGTGCCGCACAGGCCGCCCACGGGCAGGGTGTCGGGGTTCTCGCCGATGGCGGCCACGCGCCGCTCGACCTCCGCCCGGTCCGCCCCCACGACCGTGGTCTGCGCCACCGAGTAGGTGAGGCTGCGGCCCGTGGTCTCGCAGGCCGCGCGCACCCGCGCGAACGCCTTCTCCGTGTCGTCCAGGGTGTGGAACGGGAGGTTGTACTCGTCGGCGTACGTGGCCGCCAGCCGCGGCGTGCGCTTGGCGCCGAACCCGCCGATGATGATCGGCGGCCTGGGCCGCTGAACCGGCTTGGGCAGCGCGGGCGAGTCGGCCACCCGGTAGTAGCTGCCCTCGAACGAGAAGCTCTTCTCGGCGGTCCACAGGCCCGTGAGAATCTCGAGCTGCTCCTCGAACCGCCCGAACCGCTCGTTCTGCGGCGGGAACGGGATGCCGTACGCCGCGTGCTCCGTGTCGAACCAGCCGGTGCCGAAGCCCAGCTCGACCCGGCCGCCGCTCATCTGGTCGACCTGCGCGATGCTGATCGCCAGCGGCCCGGGCAGCCGGAACGTGGCCGGCGTCACCAGCGTGCCCAGCCGGATCCGCGAGGTCTCCCTGGCCAGGCCGGCCAGCGTGATCCACGCGTCGGTCGAGCCGACGCCGGGGTCGCCGGGCCCGATGCGCATGTAGTGATCGGAACGGAAGAAAGCGTCGAAACCCAGCCGTTCGGCGGCCTGGGCGACGGTGAGCAGGTCGTCATATGTCGCGCCCTGCTGGGGCTCGGTGAAGATCCGCAGCTTCATGACGACATTATCCGCACAGAACGGACGCGTGCCGGAAAAGGCCCGCACAGCGGCTGACACGCTTGCTACCGTTCGTTTCAGCGCCGGTACGTAGCCGAATGACCACGTGGGGTGGCCTATGCCGCGGCACAAGAGGGAGCCGGGCACGCTTCCGCGCCCGCTCGCGATCCTCGGGGCCCTCGTGCTCACCGGCGCCACCGGAGCGATCATGCGCCTGCTGCCCGCGGGCGCCACGCTCGCGCCGAAGCCACCGGTGGCGGGGCACACCCCTGCCGCCTCGCCACCGGCGGTGGTGGAGCCGCAGGCGGCGTTCGTGGAGTTCGTCGACACCGCTCGCGAGCCCGAGTTCGACCTGCCCAAGGAGTCCAAGCGCACCGGAGTGCGCCGGTACGCGCTCGGCCACCTCGTCGCGGGCGACGACGGCTGCGCGCCCAAATGGAACGGTCCTTCCGCCGCCGACCCGCTCGATCCCGGCAAGAACCCCGTGGCCAACCGGATCGGCCGCCTCAGGGCGCTGGGCGGCGACGCCGCGCCGGTGTTCGGCGGACCGGAGGGGGAGGAGCTGGCCGACACCTGCACCAGGCCGGGCGGGCTCGCGGCCGCCTACCGCAGGGTGGTCGGCGCGTTCGACGCCGACGCCATCGACTTCGAGGTCAGCGACAGCAAGGACGAGGCCGCCGTGCTGCGCCGGGCGCGCGCCATCTACGCCATGCAGCGCGAGCGGCGGCTCCGGGTCAGCTTCACGCTGCCGCTGAAGTCGAACGGGCTGGGCTCCGGCGACGTGGAGATGCTGCGGGCCACCCGCCGGGAGGGCGCCGAGATCGGCACCGTCAACCTGCTGGCCGAGATCGAGCCGCGCGACGCCCCGGACGGCCGCCTGCGCCGGGTGGCGGAGGCCGTGCTGGTGGCCAGGGACCAGATCGCGCGGGCCCAGGGCCTGGCCGACCCCGACGAGGCGTGGCCGCGCATCGCGCTCACCCCGGTGCTGGCGGGCGAGGGCGACCTGAACGAGGTCGACGCCCGGACGCTGGCCGCCTACGCCGCCCGCCACGGCCTGGCGTGGCTGTCGCTGCGCGGAGTCGCCCCGAAGCCGGACGTGTCGCGAATTCTTTGGCAGACCTCTCCCTGACTATAGGATTTTCGCGACCGGCGAGGTTTCCAGGGGCAGGGGGAGGGCGTGATGGCGGCGCGTCCGGAGACGGCGCGGAAGATCCTGCTCTACTGGATGGACGCCGCGGTCATGCTCATGGGCGTCATGTTCGTCGTGTTCGCCGTCCTGTACGTGCGGGGCGGCCGGATCTCCCCGCTCAACGCCGCGGTCGTCCTCGTCTGCCTGCTGGGGTGCTTCAGCCTTTTCCCCTCCCTGCTCAGGGACGCCTACGACACCAGGCCGCGGCCCACGCCGAAGCTGGTGGCCACGGGGCTGCTGGCGGCGGTCGCGGTGCTGCTGGTGCCGCGCCAGCCGCTGGAGGGCGTGGCCACCTGGCTGGAGATCGGCGTCCTGTGGCTGTCGATGGCCGCCCTGTACCTCCCGCTGCCCGCGACCCTCTGCCTCGGCGTGGCCGTGGTCGGCCTGGCCAGCGGCTATTTCATGGCCGTGACCGGAGAGCCCTGGTTCGAGGTGCTCGTGCCCGAGACGCTCAGCGCCGTCGCGCTGACGGCGGCCATGCTGCTCTGGCGCTGGATCTGGTGGACGATCAGGGACGCCCATGACGGCAAGGAGGCCAAGGCCCGGCTGGCGGTGTCGGAGGAGCGGCTGCGCTTCGCCCGCGACCTGCACGACCTGCTCGGGCACAGCCTGTCGGTGATCACTCTGAAGAGCGAGCTGGCCGCCAAGCTGGCGACCAAGGACACCGGGCGCGCCGCCTCCGAGATGGCCCAGGTGCACCGGCTCGCCGGCGAGTCGCTGGCCGAGGTGCAGCAGGCGGTGCACGGCTACCAGACGCTCGACCTCGACGACGAGCTGGCCGGCGCGCGCGTGGCGTTGGAGGCGGCCGGCGCGCGCTGCCTGATCGACGCCAGGGCCGACGGGCTGTCGCCGGCCGCCAGGACGCTGCTGGCGTGGGCGGTCCGCGAGGGCACCACCAACGTGCTCAAGCACAGCGCGGCCACCCGCTGCGCGATCACGATCGACGGCGGCGTGCTCGAGATGCTCAACGACGGCGTGGACGGACGCCCTTCCGCCCCCGGCGGCGACGGCGTGGAGGGGCGTTCCTCCGCCCCCGGCAGCGGCCTGCGCGGCCTGTCGGAGCGGCTGGCCACGGCGGGTGGCTCCTTCTCCGCCCAGCCGACCCCGACAGGCGAGTTCCTGCTGCGAGCGGCGGTGCCCGCGTGAGACGCCGTGCGACGAAGCTGGACAAGATCCGCTGGGTGATCGTCTACTCGACCGACCTGGTCAATCTGTTCTCCCTAATCGGCTACTACGACCTCTACCTCCGCTGGGAGCTCGGACTGCCGTGGCCGGTGGTCCTCATCGGCGCCGCCCTGCTGCTGGTCTTCAACGTGCTGTCGACCCGGCCGCACCGGGTGGCCATGCGGGGCGGCCGGCGGCCCACCGCGATCCTGGCGGTGACCGGCGTGATCATCGTGATCATGTTCGCCGCCACGTTCATGTGGGCCATCGCGGCGTGGCTGGGCATGCTGGGGCCCTTCGTCCGCAGGCGCACCATCGTGATCCTGTCGGTCCTGTCGATCGTGCTCTTCAACCTCTACGTGGCGCTGCTGGGCGCGCCCATCTGGGCCACACTCCTGGTGCAGTCGGTGTTCACCGCCGTGGGCGTGGGCGGCGTGCTGACGAACCTGTGGCTGTGGCGGGTGGCCAAGGAGGCGTACGAAGGGCAGGAGGCGCAGGCCAGGCTGGCGGTCTCGGAGGAGCGGCTGCGCTTCGCCCGCGACCTGAACTCCCTGCTCGGGCAGAGCCTCACCGACATCGCCGCCCGCGCCGAGGGCGCGTCGCGCACGCTGCCCGCCGACCCGGCCGCGGCGGCCGAGGAGATGTTCGCGGTGCGCGACCTGGCCAGGCGGTCGCTGCGCGAGGTGCGCTCCGCCGTGCAGAACTACCGGACCGTCGACCTGGACGAGATGCTCGCCAGCGTACGGGCCGTGCTGGAGGCGGCGGACGTACGATGCACCGTGCGCGCCGAGACGGGCTCGCTGTCGCCGGAGACCCGCACGCTGCTGGCCACGGTGGTGCGCGAGGGCGCCACCAACGTGCTCAAGCACAGCACGGCCGAACGCTGCACGATCACGATCGAGGATGGGGTGCTGGAGATGTCCAACGACGGGGTGAGCGGGCCGGCGGGGGAGCACGCGCCGAACGGCCTGGCGGGGCTGGCCCAGCGCGTACGCGCGGCCGGCGGCACCCTGGAGGCCGCGCCGACGCACGAGGGCCGCTACCTGCTGCGGGCGGCGGTGCCGGCATGACGACCCGGGTGTTACTGGCCGACGACGAGCACCTGATCCGCGGCGCCATCGCGGCCCTGCTGGACCTCGAGGAGGGCATCGAGGTCGTCGCCCAGGTGGGCAGGGGCGACGAGGTCGTGGCCGCCGTGGCCGAGCACCGGCCCGACGTGGCCGTGCTCGACATCGAGATGCCCGGCATGGACGGCCTCAGCGCGGCCGAGCGGATCAGTTCCCAATGCAAGATCGTCATCCTGACGAGCCTGGGCCGCCCCGGCTACCTGCGCAGGGCCATGGCGGCAGGGGTGAGCGGCTTTCTCGGCAAGGACGCCTCGGCGGAGGAGCTGGCCATGGCGATCCGGAAGGTCCAGGCGGGCGGCCGCTACCTCGACGCCGAGCTGGCCGCCGCCGCGATGGCCGCCGGCGACAGCCCGCTGACCGAGCGCGAGCGCGACGCGCTGCGGCTGGCCGGCGACGGGGCCACGATCTCGCGGATCGCGGCCGAGCTGCACCTGACCGAGGGCACCGTGCGCAACTACCTGTCGAGCGCGATGACCAAGCTCAACGCCCAGAACCGGCTGGAGGCCATCCGCACGGCCCAGCGCATGGGGTGGCTCTGAGCACCGCGTAATAAGGCACACAACGCCTGTGGGCTCGGGCACTGAGCCACCCCCGGCGTTCGCGCTGTACTCGTCCTCGGCCCCTCCGACCGGCGGAGCGGCCGACTCCGAAGGGGGATTCGATGAGTACACGGGGGAACGACCGGCGCGCCAGGGCCACCGTTCTGCGCAGGCACGGCGTGCGCGCCCTGACGGCGGGGGCCGCTCTGGCGGCCGCGATGATCGCCGTCGCCGGGCCCGCGCACGCCGCCACCGGCGTGAGCGTCACCGGCTCCGCGCTGGAGATCACGGGGGATCGCGTGTCCGACGGCATCGTCGTGTTCGTCGACGCCGACGGCTCGCTGCGGGTCAGGAACACGGGCGACACGGTCGTCCCGGGCGCGTCCTGCGTGGCCGTGACCGCCAACGAGGTCGACTGCGCCTCCGCGGGCGTCATCGCCGTCGTGGCCGGCACCGGCGCCGGGAACGACTCGTTCAGGAACCGGACGTCGCTGCCGAGCAAGGTGGCCCTGGGGCTCGGGGCCGACAGCTTCATCGGCGGGCTCGGCCGGGACTCCGCCTCCGGCGACGAGGGCGACGACAAGCTCGGCGGGCTCGCCGGGAACGACGTCCTCGTGGGGGGCGCGGGCGTGGACACGACGGACGGCGGCGACGGCACCGACAGGTGCGACGCCGAGACCGAGTTCTTCTGCGAGAGCTGACGGTCGCGCCCTCTCGGCCGGCCGTCGAGGACGTCACCGCAGCAGGGCGCGTACCTCCGCCAGCAGGTCCACCTGGGCGCGCCAGTCGCCGCCGGCCACGCCGACGACCGCGTGGCCGGCCCCGGCGTCGCGGTAGGCGGCCAGCCGCTCGGCGGCCTGCTCGGGCGGGCCGGTGAGCGGGATCGGCAGGACCTCCTCCAGGGGGCGGCCGTAGGCGGCGGCGATCCCCGACGCGGTCTCCTCCCGCGACGGGACGCCGTCGCCGGTCCCCAGGGCCGCCGTGCCGCCGATCGCGACGACCGGCGCGGGACGTCCCCGGCCCGCGGCCAGCTCCGCGAGCCGGGACCGGCCTTCGGCCACCTCCTGCGGCGAGATCAGGGACGGGAACCACCCGTCGCCGAGCAGCGCCGCCCGCCGGATCGCCGCGTCGGACGCGTTGCCGACCCACACCGGCGGCATCGTGGCGGCGGGTGCCAGCCGCACGGGCGGCTCGCCGGGTTCGTCCCGCAGTCGCGTCTCCTCGCCCGCCAGCAGCCGGGGCAGCAGTTCGAGGGCCGTGTCGGTACGCCGGCCGCGCGAGCGGTAGGGCACTCCGGCGGCGGCCCACTGCTCGGGCCCGCCACCCGAGCCCACACCCAGGACCAGGCGGTCGCGGGTGACGTGCTGCAGGGTCGCGATCTGCTTGGCGGCCCACGCGAGGGGCCGGATGGCGGGGACGAACACGCTCATGCCGACCTTGATCCTCCGGGTGCCCGCCGCCGCGGCGGCCAGGGCGACGGGCCCGTCCAGCGTCGGCCCGCCGATGGCCAGGTGGTCGCCGTGCCACACCCCGTCCAGCCCGGCGTCCTCGGCGTGCCGCGCGGCGGCCGGCAGGTCGATGCCGTCGCGTCGCTGCACGGCGATCCCCGGCAGGACGACCCCGATCGTGAAGCTCTCCATGCGCTCCACCATGCAACCTCAAGTGCGATCGAGGTCAACTTCGGAGGTGTTCTCAGGCTTCGGGTTGAACCGGTTAGTTGAACATCCGCGGCCCGTGAGAGCGTTTGCGGGGCACGTCTCGAAAACGTCACGGCTATTGACGGCGCGGACATCGTGAACTTACGTTCGCGGTACTTATCCGGTTCAGCAGGTCCCGTGGCCTGTGACTACTCCAAAGTGATCGCTCACCGGTCTCCAGGGCGGGAGCGCGTTCCGCGTCCTTCCTGGGAGCGCTCCCAGAGAGCAAGCCGGCCCATCGGGGGTCGATGGAAGACGTGCGAACCTTCGCGCCCCGCGCGGAGGAAGGAGAGAAGCGATGCGAAACCGGGCTCGGATCATGATTCCGCTCGTGGCGGCGGGCCTGCTCGCCGCGGCCTGCACCGGCGGCGGAGCCACGCCGGCCCCACAGGCCTCCCAGTCGCAGAGCCAGGGCGCGGTGGCCGACGCCAATCCCGACTCGCTGCCGCGCAACGAGACGCTCTACACGACCGGCACCCAGTGGGGGCCGCCCGCCAACTTCAACCCCATCAGGGAATGGGACCACGCCACGGGCACCAAGGGCCTGGTGTACGAGACGCTGTTCCACTACGACGCGACCGCCGGCAAGCTGACCCCCTGGCTGGCCGAGAGCGGCTCGTGGGCCGACGACAAGACGTACCAGGTCAAGCTCCGCCAGGGCGTCAAGTGGTCGGACGGGCAGCCTCTGACGGCCAAGGACGTGGTGTTCTCCTTCGAGCTCGGCAAGATGGAGACGATCCCGTACCACAACCTGTGGACCTGGCTGAAGAGCGTCGAGGCCGTCGACGACCAGACGGTGAAGTTCAGCTTCTCCACGGCCAACTACCAGCAGTGGGACTTCAACCTGTTCAACCGGTCGATCGTCCCCGAGCACATCTGGAAGGGCCGCTCGGAGAAGGAGGTGCTCGACGGGGTCAACGAGAACCCGGTGGGCACGGGCGCGTACAAGTTCACGGCCAAGGACCAGGACCGCGTGGTCCTGCAGCGGCGCGACGACTGGTGGGGCAAGAGCGCGCTGAACATGGAGCCCAAGCCGCGCTACATCGTCGACATCGCCACCCCGAGCAACGAGGTCGCGATGGGCCTGCTGCTGCAGAAGGGCATGGACCTGAGCAACAACTTCCTGCCCGGCGTGGCCAACCTCGTGAAGGGCAACTTCGGCCTGACGACCTTCTACAGCGAGCCGCCGTACATGCTGTCGGCCAACACCGCGTGGCTGGTGCCCAACACCGCCAAGAAGCCGATGGACGACCCCGCCTTCCGCAAGGCGCTCGCCTCCTCGGTCGACGTCAAGAAGATCGTCGAAGGCGTGTACGGCAACCTCGTCAAGGCCGCCAGCCCGACCGGCCTGCTGCCGCAGTGGGAGCAGTACGTCGACCAGAACGTGGTGGCCAAGTCCGGGTTCTCCTTCGACGCGGCCAAGGCGAAGAAGATGCTGGCCGACGCCGGCTACAAGGACACCGACGGCGACGGTTACGTCGAGAACAAGGACGGCTCCAAGATCAGCCTGAGCATCATCGTTCCGTCCGGCTGGACGGACTGGATGGAGTCGGCCAGGTCCATCGCCGCCAGCGCCAAGACCGCCGGGATCCAGATCACCCCGGACTTCCCCGACTTCAACGCCCTGGTGGAGAAGCGCGCCAAGGGCGACTTCGACCTGCTGATCAACAACGAGCGGCAGCTGTCGAACTCGCCGTACACCTACTACGAGTACCTCTTCCAGCTCCCGATCCAGAAGCAGCAGAACACCGTCAACTTCGCCCGCTACGAGAACAAGCGGGCCTGGGACCTGACCAAGCAGCTCGACCAGGTCAAGACCGACGACATCGAGGGCATGAAGAAGATCACCTCCCAGCTCCAGCAGATCCACCTGGACGACCTGCCGGTGATCCCGCTCTGGTACAACGGCCTCTGGGCGCAGTCGAGCAACCAGGTCTGGAAGAACTGGCCGGCCGCGGCGGGCAGCACGCCCAAGACCCCGGCCGTGATGTGGCACAACTGGCTCGAACTGGGTGGTTTCGAGACCCTCACGCAGCTCCAGCCCTCCGGCTCCTGACCCATCGTCCCCCGCTCCCGTGGGAGCGGGGGACTTTCACGGCTCTAACGGAGAAAGCATCACGTGCGTCGATATTTCGGCAGAAAACTGCTCATATACGGGCTGACCTTCTTCGTCGCTGTCACCGTCAACTGGATGATCCCGCGTTTCATGCCCGGCGACCCGGTGGCGAGCATGGTGGCCAGGGCCAACGTCACCCAGCCGGCCGCCGCCGAGGCGATGCGGGCCTACTACAGCAACCTCTTCGGCTTCGACCAGCCGCTGGTCACGCAGTACCTCAACTTCTGGGCCGCGCTGTTCAAGGGCGACTTCGGGATCAGCATCTGGCTGTTCCCGACCCCGGTCAGCTCCGTGATCACGGCCGCGGTGCCGTACACGCTGGGGCTGATCATCCCGTCGGTGCTGCTGAGCTGGGTGGTGGGCAACCGGTTCGGCGCGTACGCGGCCCGGCGCAAGCTGCTCGACAACACCGTGCTCCCGGTCGGGTACGTCCTGACCGCGATGCCGTACATGTGGCTGGCCGTGCTCCTGGCCTGGGCGCTCGGCGTGATCGCGGGCCTGTTCCCGGTGGCCGGCGGCTACAGCTTCTCGATGCGGCCCAACTGGTCGTGGGCGTTCCTGCTCGACCTGCTGCACCACTGGACGCTGCCGTTCCTGTCGCTGTTCCTGGTGGCGCTGGGCGGCTGGGCCATCGGCATGCGCAACATGATCATCTATGAGCTGGAGTCCGACTACTCCAACTACCTGGCCGCGCTCGGCGCGCCGGCCAGGCTCATCCGCAGGTACGCCTTCCGCAACGCCGTCCTGCCCCAGATCACCGGCCTGGCCCTGCAGCTCGGCGTGATCGTGGCCGGAGCCCTGGTCACCGAGATCGTCTTCGCCTACCCGGGCCTGGGCAGCCTGATACTCAACGCCATCAAGAACAAGGACTTCTTCCTGCTCCAGGGCACGTTCCTGTTCATCGTGCTCGGCGTGCTGATCGCCAACTTCATCATCGACATCGTCTACGTCGTGGTCGATCCGCGTACCAGGGCGGGAATGGCGGGTGCGCAGGCATGACGGCACTCCAGGAAGTCGCCCCGCGCGAGCGGGCCGGGGTCCGGCGCGAGGCGCTCTACTTCGCGGTGCGCAACGGCAAGCTGATGTTCGGCTTCGGCCTCGTGCTGGTGCTGCTCCTGCTCGGCCTGATCGGGCCGGTGCTGACCGGCGGCACGCCCAACGAGTACGGCCCCCAGCCCATGAGCCCGCCCTCGGCGCGGCACTGGTTCGGCACCACCACCTTCGGCCAGGACATCTTCCTCCAGTTCGTGCACGGCCTGCGCAGCACCTTCGCCGTGGGCGTGGTCGGCGGCGGCATCGCGGCGGCCATCGGCATGCTCGTCGGCTTCGTGGCCGGCTACCGCGGCGGCATCGTCGACGAAGTGCTCAACATGCTGACCAACGTCATCCTCGTGATCCCGACCCTGGCCGTCCTGCTGATCGTCAACGCCTATCTGGGGATCAGGAGCGTGGCCGTGCAGGGCCTGTTCATCGGCCTGACGCAGTGGCCGTGGGCGGCGCGGGCGATCAGGGCGCAGACGTTCTCGCTGCGTACGCGCGAGTTCGTGGACCTGGCCAGGATGAGCGGCTCGGGCACCTGGAAGATCATCACCAGGGAGATCGCGCCGAACATGAGCTCCTACCTGTTCATGACGTTCATCCTGCTGTTCGGCGGCTCGATCCTCATCGCCTCCTCGCTCGACTTCATCGGCCTCGGCCCGACCGAGGGCGTCTCGCTCGGCCTGATGCTGCAGAACGCCAACCAGTGGAGCGCGCTCCAGCTCGGCATGTGGTGGTGGTTCGTGCCGCCGGGCGCGGCCATCACCGCCATCGTGGGCGCCCTGTACGTGGCCAACGTCGGCCTCGACGAGGTCTTCAACCCGAAACTGAGGGAGACATGAGCCTGCAGGTCAGCGAGCTGAGGGTGTACTACCGCACGCTGAGGGGCGAGGTCCGCGCCCTCGACGGCATGTCGTTCGAGCTGTCGGACGGCGAGATCCTCGGCCTGGTCGGCGAGTCCGGCTGCGGCAAGAGCACGCTCGGCAAGAGCCTCATCCGCATGGACGGCCGCATGCGCCACGTCGGCGGCCGGGTCGTGCTCGACGGCCGGGAGTTGCCCATCGCCGACGACCGCGGGATGAACGACTTCCGTTTCAAGGAGGTCTCCCTCATCCCGCAGTACGCCATGAGCGCGCTCAACCCCACCCGCAAGATCCGCAGGATGGTCGGCGAGCTGCTCAGGTCCAGGGGCGCGCAGCTGGACGCCGCCGAGCTGGAACGCCGCATGGACCAGGTGGGCCTGCCCCGCGAGGTGCTCGACCGCTACCCGATCGAGCTGTCCGGCGGCATGAAGCAGCGCATGGTGATGGTCATCTCCACGCTGCTCGACCCGTCCCTGCTGATCGCCGACGAGGTCACCTCCGCGCTCGACGTCTCCACCCAGAAGGCCGTGGCCCGCGCCCTGCTCGGCTTCCGCGCGAGCGGCTACGTCAAGAGCATGATCTTCGTCACCCACGACATCGCGCTCACCCACCACATCGCCGACACGATCATGGTCATGTACGCGGGCCGGCTCGCCGAGAAGGCGCCCGCCGACGTGATCGTCAAGGCGCCCCGCCACCCGTACACGAAGCTGCTGCTCGACTCCCTGCCCGAGGTCGGCGTCCGCTACGCCGACCGCAGGCTGGAGGGCATCGCCGGCAGCCCCCCGTCGCTGCTGGACCCGCCCGCCGGCTGCCGCTTCCGCGACCGCTGCCCGATCGCGGGAGACGAGTGCGCCGAGGACCCGCCCGTGGTCGAGCTCGCCGCCGACCACCACGTCGCCTGCTGGAAGGCCTGATGCTGAAACTCGACGACGTCACCAAGGAATTCCGGATCGGCGCGTTCGGCGGCAAGAGCGTCGCGGCCGTCAGGAACGTGAGCTTCGAGGTCGTGCCCGGCGAGGTCGTCTCCCTGATCGGGGAGAGCGGCAGCGGCAAGAGCACGATCGGCCGCATGATCCTGGGCCTGAACCCGGTCACCAGCGGCACGATCACCTTCGACGGGCGGCCCGCCCGGGGCGGCAAGGAGTACTACCGCCACATCCAGGGCATCTTCCAGGACCCGTTCAGCTCGTTCAACCCGGTGTTCAAGGCCGACCGGGTGTTCGAGCTGGTCAAGGAGGCGTACCACCCCTCCGTGCCGGCGGCCGAGTGGGCCGGACGGGTCGCGGCGTGCCTGCGTGACGTGCGGCTCAACCCCGACCAGGTGCTCGGCAAGTACCCGCACCAGCTCAGCGGCGGCCAGCTCCAGCGCCTGCTCATCGCCCGCGCGCTGCTGCTGGACATCAAGCTGCTGGTGGCGGACGAGATCACCAGCATGCTGGACGCCTCCACCCGCATCGACGTGCTCAACCTGCTGGCCGAGCTGAAGACCAGGGGGCTCGGCGTGCTCTACATCACGCACGACCTGTCCCTCGGCAACTACCTCGCCGAGCGGACGGTGGTGCTGCGCCAGGGGAGCGTGGTCGAGATGGGCCTGACGGACAAGGTCTTCGGCGATCCGCTGCACCCGTACACGCGCGAGCTGCTGTCGGCCGTGCCGCGCCTGCACCAGGCCTGGGACGACGCCACGCCCGTGGAGAGCTGCCTCTACCACGAGCGCGGGGGCATGGGAACGCTGCTGGAGGCCGAGCCCGGACATCTCGTGGCGTGCGCCCGCCTCGCGACCTGCTGAGGAGACCTGAAGACGGCGGTCAGACCCTGAACTCCTCGGTACGGTGCGCGTAGGCGGGCAGCGCGGCCCGCATCTCGTCGGTGACCAGCGGCGGCGGCAGCGGCACGATCTCCCGCTCGTGGAAGTCGAGCACGTCCTCCCCCTCGGCGAACAGCTCCCGCACCGTCCGCAGGCACGGCTCCACGACCGCGGGATCGGTGATCCGCCGGCCGCCCCTGCCCCCGCCGTACCGGTCGTACAGCACTTCGTACATCAGGGACGGAGAGAAGATCACCAGCTCCGGCATCGGGTCGAGGTGCGCCGTCCGCTCGCCCCGCACCACCCGGCACGGGGAGCCGGCCCTGGCGCGCAGCGCCAGCACGTGCAGCTCCCACTGCAGGTACGCGGTGATCGGGAACTCGACGACCCGCACCCGCCGGACCGGGACGCGATGGCGGAAGTAGTCGGCCACGGTCGACGTCATGGGCTCTGTCAGGGCCAGGGAGCGCTCCCAGTCGCCGTCCATCATGGCCCGCCAGCTCGCCACGTCGGGCTCGTAGAAGCTCTGGGCCCGTTCGAGCTTCCACATCGGCTCGGGGCAGATCGCATGGTCACGGTCGAAACCGGCCTGGTACTCCGGCGCGTCCAGGACGAGAGCGTCGGCTCGGGCGACGGCGGCGAACGGGTTCGTGCGGCGGGCCGGAGCGCCCTGCTGGGTCATGCGACGTCCCTTCGACTCTGAAGATCCGCCCCGATCATCAAATGAGCCCTTGACAGGGTCAAGGCCCAAAACGATCTGGGCGGATCGTCAGCGCCGGTGGTGGAAGCGCCGGTGGATCAGGCCGAACAGCATGGCCCCCAGCCACACCACCAAGAGCACCTTGAAGATCCCGAACCCACCGAAGATCAGCCCCAGCACCATGAACACGAACAGCACGCCCAGGAACGGGTGCGGCCCCCGGTGGTGGTGCCGCCACGGGTGGTTGCCGCGCTGCTCGCGCCACTGCCGGCGCATCTCGCGGTGCGCCTGGTGCATGGAGTGGCGCATGTCCCGCTGGGCCTGGTGCATCGACTGCACCTGGTGCCGGTGCGCGGCCATCGCGTCCTTCCAGTCGCCCATGCCGTACTGGGGGAGGGGGTCGCGGTAGCCGGGCGCCTGCTGGTGCGCCCCCGGCAGGTCGGCCGTCACCTTGGCCAGGTCACGGGCCGTCTTCGAGGCCAGTGTCTGGTCGAGGCGCTCGTCGAGCTCCTCGTGGGTCAGGCGGCCCTGCGCGAAGTGCTCGCGCAGGACGGCCATGGTCTGCTCACGCTCGGCGTCGCCGATGCGAAGGTCGTGCGAGTCCATCCCCAGGTCCTCCAGGAATCCGCCGCTCACTCACTCCTCGCCCGGTTCGTCGTCCGCCAGGATCTGGTAGAGCTTGCGCCGGGTCTCTATAAGAGTCTTACGCGCTTCGCGGATTTGTGCGTCGTTCCCGGTCTGCAAAACCTGCATCATGGCGAAGGCCGACTGCCGGGCGATGTGCCAGAGATCGGCGGTGTTGTCGTCGATGTCGGGGCGCATCTCGTCCCACGGGGCACGGACCTCGTCCGCGTGCGACTCGATGTAGTTGCGCCCTTCCTCGGTGAGGCGGAAGGTCTTGCGGCCCTCGCTCTCCTCCGAGACGACCAGGCCCTCGTCGGTGAGCTGCTGCAGCGCCGGGTAGACGGCGCCCGGGCTGGGCTTCCAGCCGCCCTCGCTGCGCTCGGCGATCTCCTGGATGATCTGGTAGCCGTTGCGCGGCTCCTCCTGGAGCAGGGCCAGGATCGCGGCGCGCACGTCGCCCCGCTTGGCCTTGCGGCCCCGGCCGCCCCAGCCCCTGGGGCCGCCCCACGGCCCGCCGGGGCCGCCCCACGGGCCGCGCCCCCAGTCGAACGGGAACGGTCCGGGACCGCCACGCCCTCTGCCGCGCTGGCGGTGCTCGTGATGGTGGCGGTGGCCGCCCATCTCGTCGAAGGCCTCGGAAACGGCCCTGAACGCCTCGCGTGCCGCCTGCTTGGCCTCACGCGCGGCCTGCCTGTACTCGTGCGCGCCGGGCCAGTGCCCGCCTGCTGCTTGTGCGGAAGTCATTTTTCCCCCTATATCGTGATCTATTCTCGATGCGTCAACGATATATCGATAGTATGTCGTTCGCAAGCCCGGGGTGAGAGTGAGCCAGATCACGAAAAAGTTGCGGAATCCGGGAACAGGATTGAGGAAGGGCTCGTTATCTAGAGCAGACGAGGTCGTTCCGCGTCGGCAGGGCTGGGGGGTGCTGTCGCCGCGGAGACGGCCTCGTCTGCGTTTTCCCGGAGGGTCGAAGCGCCGGAAGGTGCGGGGCCGGTCCCATGTTTTCGCCAAGTCATGCGTCGCGGATCGGGCTCAGGCCATCGGGGAGGCCCCGCCAGGCGGGTCCCGGCGCGTAAAGCGCTTCTTTGCCGTACAGTCCGGATCATGATGGGGCACACGCACGCGATGACCGGGGCCATCGCCTGGCTGGGGCTGGCGCCGCCCCTCGCCGCACTGCCGTTGCTGACCGAGTCGTCCCGGTTCGTCGAGACCGGAATCATGGCCACCGCGCTCAGCCCGGCGGAGCTGATCGCCGGCGCCATCGTCTGCGCGGGCGCCGCGATGCTGCCCGACCTCGACCATCCGAGCGCGACGATCGCGCAGACGTTCGGGCCGGTCACGTGGGCGATCAGCAAGGCCGTGTCCTGGGCCAGCGGTGGCCACCGCGGGGCGACCCACTCGCTGGTGTTCGCGGTGGCGCTCGGGGTCGGGGCCCACTGGCTGGCCAACACCTATCCCATCGGGCGCGACATCATGGTCGTGCTGCTCATCGGCCTGGCCCTGCGGGCGGTCGGCGTCGGGATCCCCGGTAACAAGATGGGCTCCGCGATGATCAACATCGGGCTGACCGCCGGGCTGTACGCCGTCTTCCTCTCGCTCGGCGTGGGATACGCCTGGCTGGGGCTCGCGGTGGGGATCGGGTGCCTCATCCATGTCGTCGGCGACTGCATGACCGAGCGGGGGTGTCCGGTGCTGTGGCCGCTGGGGGCCAAGTTCGTGCTGCCGTGGAAGATCGGCATCAAGACCGGCCAGAAATTCGAGCAGAAGATCCTCGCGCCGATCCTGTCGGTGGCCATCGTGGGGCTGCTGTTCTGGCGGTTGGCACCCGGTTAACTTGATGTCGAGATATCCTAGGAGATATCTTGACGTCGAGACATCCGCCGCCGGGCTCGCTGGTTAGGGTCACCTAACGTGCTGGTCGTGCGAAGAGTGCGGCAGGATTTGGTCTGAGCAAATGTCTGATGGAGGAGGCGAATCACCGTGTCCGCGAACAGCTTCGGCAGCCGTGACACGCTACGCGTCGGCGACGCGTCATACGAGATTTTCCGGCTGGATGCTGTCGAGGGCGCCGCACGCCTCCCGTACAGCCTGAAGATCCTGCTGGAAAACCTCCTCCGCACCGAGGACGGCGCGAACATCACCGCCGACCACATCCGGGCGCTGGGTGGCTGGGACCCGAAGGCGGCGCCGAGCGTGGAGATCCAGTTCACGCCCGCGCGCGTCATCATGCAGGACTTCACCGGCGTCCCCTGCGTGGTCGACCTGGCCACCATGCGCGAGGCCGTGCGTGACCTCGGCGGCGACCCCGCCCGCATCAACCCGCTCGCGCCGGCCGAGATGGTCATCGACCACTCGGTCATCGTCGACTACTTCGGTCACCCCGACGCCTTCCAGCGCAACGTCGAGCGCGAGTACGAGCGCAACCGCGAGCGCTACCAGTTCCTGCGCTGGGGCCAGACGGCCTTCGACGAGTTCAAGGTCGTCCCGCCCGGCACCGGCATCGTCCACCAGGTCAACATCGAGCACCTGGCGCGCGTGGTGATGATCCGCGACGGGAAGGCGTACCCCGACACCTGCGTCGGCACCGACTCCCACACCACCATGGAGAACGGCATCGGCGTCCTCGGCTGGGGCGTCGGCGGCATCGAGGCCGAGGCCGCGATGCTCGGCCAGCCGATCTCCATGCTCATCCCGCGCGTGGTCGGCTTCAAGCTCAACGGCAAGCTGCCCGCCGGGGCCACCGCCACCGACCTGGTGCTCACGATCACCGAGATCCTGCGCAAGCACGGCGTCGTCGGCAAGTTCGTGGAGTTCTACGGTGAGGGCGTCTCGTCCGTGCCGCTGGCCGACCGGGCCACGATCGGCAACATGAGCCCCGAGTTCGGCTCCACCTGCGCGATCTTCCCGATCGACGGCCAGACCGTCGACTACCTGCGCCTGACCGGCCGCTCCGAGGAGCAGATCGCGCTCGTCGAGGCGTACGCCAAGACCCAGGGCCTCTGGCTCGACCCGTCCGCGCCCGAGCCCGTCTTCTCCGAGTACATCGAGCTCGACCTGGCCACCGTCGTCCCGTCGATCGCCGGCCCCAAGCGCCCGCAGGACCGCATCGCGCTGTCGGCCGCCAAGGCCACCTGGCGCCACGACGTCCAGAACTACGTGAGCGACGACGTCGACGAGGAGGGCGAGGAGAGCTTCCCGGCCTCCGACGCGCCCGCCTCCAACGCCACCGCCAACGGCGGCCGGCCGCACAAGCCGGTCCCCGTCACGCTGGCCGACGGCACGTCGTTCGAGATCGACCACGGCATCGTCTCGATCGCCGCGATCACCTCGTGCACCAACACCTCCAACCCGTACGTCATGCTCGGCGCGGCGCTGCTGGCCCGCAACGCCGTGGAGAAGGGCCTGACCCGCAAGCCGTGGGTCAAGACCTCGCTGGCCCCCGGCTCGCAGGTCGTCACCGGCTACTTCGAGCGCTCGGGGCTCCAGCCGTACCTCGACAAGATCGGCTTCAACCTCGTCGGCTACGGTTGCACCACCTGCATCGGCAACTCGGGCCCGCTGCCCCCGGAGATCTCCGAGGCGGTGCAGGCCAACGACCTCGCGGTCACGGCCGTGCTGTCGGGCAACCGCAACTTCGAGGGCCGCATCAACCCCGACGTCAAGATGAACTACCTGGCCTCGCCGCCGCTCGTGGTGGCCTACGCGCTGGCCGGGACCATGGACGTCGACCTCGACACCGAGCCGCTGGGCCTCGGCGCCGACGGGAAGCCGGTCTACCTGAGGGACATCTGGCCGTCGCCGGAGGAGATCTCCGCGGTGGTCAACTCCTCGATCGGCCGTGACATGTTCGAGCGCGACTACGCCGACGTGTTCAAGGGCGACGACCACTGGCGCTCGCTGCCGATCCCGACCGGCGACACGTTCGAGTGGGACCCGTCCTCGACGTATGTGCGCAAGGCCCCTTACTTCGACGGCATGCCGTCCAAGCCGGAGCCCGTCACCGACATCGCCGGCGCCCGCGTGCTGGTCAAGGTCGGCGACTCGGTCACCACCGACCACATCTCGCCGGCCGGCTCCATCAAGACCGGCACCCCGGCCGCGCAGTACCTGCAGGCCAACGGCGTCGAGGTGAAGGACTTCAACTCCTACGGCTCGCGGCGCGGCAACCACGAGGTGATGATCCGGGGCACGTTCGCCAACATCCGCCTGCGCAACCAGATCGCGCCGGGCACCGAGGGCGGCTACACCCGCGACTTCACCCAGCCCGACGGGCCGGTGTCGTTCATCTACGACGCCTCGGTCAACTACGCGGCGGCCGAGACGCCGCTGGTGGTGCTGGCGGGCAAGGAGTACGGCTCCGGCTCCTCGCGCGACTGGGCGGCCAAGGGCACGGCGCTGCTGGGCGTGCGCGCGGTCATCGCCGAGTCGTACGAGCGCATCCACCGCTCCAACCTGATCGGCATGGGCGTGCTCCCGCTGCAGTTCCCGGAGGGCGCCACGGCGGAGTCGCTCGGGCTGACCGGCGAGGAGACCTTCGACATCACCGGTGTCGAGGAGCTCAACTCCGGTGGCATCCCGAGCACGGTGCACGTCAAGGCCAGCGATGTGGAGTTCGACGCGGTGGTGCGCATCGACACGCCGGGCGAGGCCGACTACTACCGGCACGGCGGCATCATGCAGTACGTTCTTCGCTCGTTGCTCGCGAAGTGACTTCCCGGGCTCCCACGCGGTCATGAGCCGCGTGGTGGCCGGGAACCCTTGGCCGCTCGTCGAAGCCGGGGGTGGGGTGCGATCCTCACGCGCCCGTATCGGGGGAACCACCCGACACAGAGAAGAGCCGCCCGGCGGGACAACCCCCGCCGGGCGGCTCTTCGTCATCGGGACATCGTCCGGTAGCGGTGGACGGCCGGCGCCTGTCGTTCGAGGGCGGGCTGCAGCTGATCCTCGACGGCATGGAGCTCCGCCTGAAGACTCAGGCCACCTTGGCGGCGGGCGCGGACCAGGTGTCGCAGGCGGAGGGGGAGACCGCGCGGTAGCCGCGCAGCAGCCAGTAGACGCGGGTGGCGCCCTTGCCGTGGCTGCGGTAGCCGTCCTCGTCGCCACTGGCCCGGGTGGCGTCGAGCAGCGCCGCCCAGTCGTCCCCGCTGCGCCGCAGCGAGCCCCACACGCTGCCGAGGAACACTCCCGACAGGCAGTCGGCCTGCAGCTCGAAGCGCCGCTTCAGCTCGCCCTGGCGGTCGGTCCGGATCTTCGCCTTGTACGACCGCCAGACGCCGAGCAGGCTCTGCAGGTGGTGCCCGTACTCGTGGGCGGCCACCTTGAACGGGTACAGATCGGTCCTGTCCTCGATCCACCGGCCGGTGAGCGGGAACACCAGAGTGCCGCGCTCGGTGCAGTAGAAGGCGGCCGCCTGTTCGGGCCACGCCACCCCGCACACGGTGCTCGCGGGCTCCTCGTAGTACCGCACGACGGGCTTGCTGAACGCCCATCCGGCCCGCCCGAAGTACGCGCCCCACGACTTATCCAGACATTTCATGACAGCGTCAAGGTACTGCCGCGCCCGCGGGATCCCCCCGTACGTGATCGCCGTCTCGGGACAGGCGGTGGCGCGCAACTTCCCGGCCTTCTTGGAGAACGGGCTGGTGACAGGGGCGGCGTGGGCGATCTGAGCGGGCACGCAGGCGGTCGCGAGGATCGCGACGAGGGCGATGACGCGCTTGAGGGGGAGGGACTGCACAGGGGGCAGCCTAACGATCAGCGGCGATGTGGCACGATGGAGGCGCCACCCGGCGAACCACAATTTCGCCGGGCGGCGAACTTCACAGCATCCGGTCGAGCGCGGTGATCGCTGCCGCGACGACGTCGTCGGACACGTTGCCGATGAAGAAGTCGAGCCTGTCGGGCGAGATCGCGCGCACCTGCTCGATCATCGCCCAGCTGGTCCTGGTCAGCCCGGTGCCCTTCCAGTCGATGCGGATATGCGAGGGATATCCACGCTCGCGGCTGGTCAGCGGCACCGCGAAGACGAGCCCCAGCCTCGATCGGTTGAACCGGTCGCTGCTGAGGATCATGGCTGGGCGGTCAAAGCCTTGCTCGCGGCCGACCGGATGGTGGTCGAATTGCGTGAACCAGATCTCACCTTGGGTTAGTTTCATTCTTCTCCTCGGGGAATGTGATCAGTCCCTCCCATTCGGGCGCGACCCGGCGGGAGGATGGCCGTGGCCCCAACCAGGCCTCGCGCTCGGCGAGGTAGTCACCCCAGCCCTCGGGGTCTTCGTGCTGAGTCCGCTCGATCTGCTCGTCGAGCGTTTTCCAGAACAGCTTCTGTTCGTAGTCGGCGATGGCGTCGTTCAGCACCTCGGTCATGGCTCGGCCCTCCTTGCGGGCGATTGCGGCTAGTCGATCTCGGGTCTTGAAGCTGACGCGTATCGATGTCCCAGCAGCTTTAGGTTTCATAGCCATGCTCCAGACACTACGTCGGCGTCGTGAGAGGGACGCTACACCTGCTTGGTCACCCTCGCAGCCGGAATGGCAACAGAGAGTAAAGATGATTGACTCACACCATGACTGATGTGGCATTGGTGCTGATTGTTGGTGGTCTGGCGGTCTTTGTCGGGGCGATTGTCCAAGGTGGTGTGGGTTTCGGGCTCGGGCTGGTCGCCGCCCCCGTGCTCACCATGCTCGACCCCGACCTCATGCCGGGCGCCATCCAGGTCGTCAACGTGACGCTCCCGCTGTTCACGCTGGCCGCCGAATGGCGCACGGTGGACTGGCGCGGGCTCGGGTTCGCGGTGCTGGGGAGGCTGCCCGGAAGCGTCATCGGCGCAGTCATCGTCGTCTACGTTTCCGCATACATCCGAGGCGTCCTCGTCGCCGTCATGGTGCTCGTCGCGGTGGCCCTGACGGCCAGGGCGCTGAGCGTGCCGCGCAACGGGCTGACCGTCGCCTCCGCCGGGTTCGTCTCCGGGATCACCGGGACGGCGACCGGCATCGGCGGGCCGCCCATGGGGCTGGTGTACCAGCACGCCAAGGGGCCGCAGATCAGGGCGACGCTGGCGATGTTCTTCTTCCTGAGCGCCGCCCAGTCGCTGGTCATCCTCGCGGTGGTGGACGAACTCCCGGCCGGGGCGCTGACGACGGGGGCGCTGCTGATCGTGCCGATGGTGCTCGGGTTCCTGGTGTCGGGGCCGCTGCGGCGGTATCTGGACGGCGGCAAGGTGCGGGTGGCCGTGCTCGTGGTCGCCGCCGGGTCCGCCGTGGCGCTGCTCGTGCAGAACGTGATCGCACAGCTCGCCTGAGGCCGGCGAGCGAAAGATTGAGCTGACGTTTCTGGATTGTTACCCGAAACAACAAACTCCCGACCGACAGGGTCTTCCAAAGCAGGCCATCCCGGAATACGTTGCCGCAAACAACATTCATCCGGGCCCCTCCGGAAGAAAGGACCCTGCACCATGCGCAAGGGGATCCTCAGCCTGACCGCCGCGGCAGCCACGCTCGCCCTCGGTCTCACCGCCTGCGGGGGCAACAGCGGTCAGACCAACGCGTCGACCTCGTCGGCCTCAGCCTCAGCCCCGGCGGCGAAGGCCGGGAAGGTCGGCGTCATCCTGCCGGACAGCAAGTCCTCGGCCCGGTGGGAGACGGCGGACCGCAAGTACCTCGAAGAGGCGTTCAAGGCCGCCGGTGTCGAGTACGACATCCAGAACGCCCAGAACGACAAGACGGCGTTCCAGACCATCGCCGACCAGATGATCACCAACGGCGCCACCGTCCTGATGATCGTGAACCTGGACAGCGGCAGCGGCAAGGCGGTCATCGACAAGGCCAAGTCCCAGGGCGTGGCCACGATCGACTACGACCGCCTGACGCTCGGCGGCGGCGCGGCCTACTACGTCAGCTTCGACAACACCAAGGTCGGCACGCTGCAGGGCGAGGGCCTGAGCAAGTGCCTGGCCGACAAGAAGGCCGGCAAGCCGATCGTGGCCTACCTGAACGGGTCGCCGACCGACAACAACGCCACCCTGTTCAAGCAGGGGTACGACGGCGTGCTCAAGCCCAAGTTCGACTCCGGCGAGTACGTCAAGGGCCCCGACCAGGCCGTGCCCGACTGGGACAACACCCAGGCCGGCACGATCTTCGAGCAGATGCTCACCCAGCAGCCGAAGATCGCGGGCGTGCTGGCCGCCAACGACGGCCTCGGCAACGCCGCCATCACCGTGCTGAAGAAGCAGAACCTCAACGGCAAGGTGCCGGTCACCGGCCAGGACGCCACCGTCCAGGGCCTGCAGAACATCCTCTCCGGCGACCAGTGCATGACCGTCTACAAGGCCGTCAAGAAGGAGGCCGACGCCGGGGCCAAGCTCGCGGTGGCGCTGGCCAAGGGCGAGAAGCCCACGGCGAGCGGCAGCGTCAAGGACCCCGAGAGCGGTCAGGACGTCCCCTCCGAGCTCCTTGAGCCGCAGGCCATCTACCTCGACAACGTCAAGGACGTGGTGGCCGACGGTTACGTGACCAAGGAGGAACTGTGCACGGGTGACTTCGCCAAGAAGTGCACCGAGGCAGGCATTCAATAAGAACCAAAGGGGGCGCGGCCCGACCGGTCGTGCCCCCCTTAGGGAGCCCCATGACCCCCCTCCTTGAAGTGCGCGGGATCGACAAGAGCTTCGGGCCGGTGAAGGTCCTGCACGACGTCGAGTTCGCGGCGTACGCCGGCGAGGTGACGGCCCTGGTCGGAGACAACGGCGCGGGCAAGTCGACGCTGGTCAAGTGCATCGGCGGCATCTACCCCATCGACGCCGGCGAGATCCTGTTCGACGGCCGGCAGGTGCACGTCCACAGCCCGCGCGACGCGGGCGAGCTCGGGATCGAGATCGTGTACCAGGACCTGGCCCTGTGTGACAACCTCGACATCGTCCAGAACATGTTCCTCGGCAGGGAGCGCAAGACCGGGCTCCTGCTCGACGAGGACAGCATGGAGGAGCTGGCCGAGAAGACCCTCAGCAGCCTGTCCGTGCGCACGGTGAAGTCCATCAGGCAGCAGGTCTCCAGCCTGTCCGGCGGGCAGCGGCAGACCGTGGCCATCGCCAAGGCCGTGCTGTGGAACAGCAGGGTCGTCATCCTCGACGAGCCGACCGCGGCGCTGGGCGTGGCCCAGACCGCGCAGGTCTTGGAGCTGGTGCGCAGGCTGGCCGACACCGGCCTGGCCGTGGTGCTCATCTCGCACAACATGAACGACGTCTTCGCCGTCTCCGACCGGATCGCGGCGCTCTACCTCGGCAGGATGGCCGCCCAGGTCAAGACCGCCGACTTGACGCACGCCCAGGTCGTCGAACTGATCACCTCAGGCCGCAGCGGGGAACTCGGCCTCAAGAACGGGGTCACCCCATGAGCAAGGTCAAGGAACTCCCCGGCGAGGCCATCGCCACGGCGACGCAGTCGCCGTCGATCGGCAACAGCTTCCTCGCCTACGTCGAGCGGGTACGCGGCGGCGACATGGGCGCGCTGCCCGCGGTGCTGGGGCTGATCGTGCTCTGCACGGTCTTCGCCGTCGCGCGCCCCGCCTTCGTCACCTCGATCAACTTCGCCAACCTGTTCACCCAGGGCGCCGCGATCACGCTGATCGCGATGGGCCTGGTGTTCGTGCTGCTCCTCGGCGAGATCGACCTGTCCGCCGGCTTCGCCAGCGGCGTGTGCGCGGCGGTGCTCGCCGTCACGCTGACCAGCCTGGGCCTGCCCTGGTACGTGTGCGCGCTGGCCGCCGTCGTCACCGGCGTGATCATCGGCACGGTGCTCGGCACGCTCGTCGCCAAGGTCGGGATCCCGTCGTTCGTGGTCACGCTGGCCGCGTTCCTCGCCTTCCAGGGCCTGGTCCTGGTGCTGGTGCAGGAGGGCACGAACATCTCCATCAGGGACAGCGTGATCGTCGCCATCGCCAACAAGAACCTGCCGCCCGGGCTGGGCTGGGCGCTCTACGCGGTCTGCGTGGCGGTCTTCGCCGCCGTGCAGCTCCTGCGGGCCAGGAAGCGCACCAAGCGCGGGCTGGTGGCCGACCCGATGTCGCTGATCGCCGCCCGCGTGGGCGCGCTGGCGGTGCTGGCCGGGCTCGCGGTCTACGTGCTCAACCTGGAGCGCAGCCGCAACCCGGCGCTGGTCTCGCTGACCGGCGTGCCGATCGTGGTGCCGATCATCCTGGTGCTGCTGGTCGCGTGGACGCTGGTGCTGCGCCGTACCGCGTTCGGACGCCACATCTACGCGGTCGGCGGCAACACCGAGGCCGCCCGCCGGGCCGGCATCCCGGTCGACCGGATCAGGATCAGCGCGTTCGTGATCTGCTCCTCGATGGCCGCGATCGGCGGGATCGTGGCCGCGTCCAGGGCCAGCTCGGTCGACCCGAACACGGGTGGCAGCTCCGTCCTGCTGTACGCGGTCGGCGCGGCGGTCATCGGCGGCACGAGCCTGTTCGGCGGCAAGGGCAGGGTGCTGGACGCCGTGCTCGGCGGCGCCGTGGTGGCCGTCATCGAGAACGGCATGGGTCTGATGGGGTATGGGGCCAGTGTGAAGTACCTGGTCACGGGGTCCGTCCTGCTGCTCGCCGCGGGCGTCGACGCCCTGGCGCGCAAACGGGCGTCGGCCGCTGGTCTAAGGTGATCAGCGACTCTCAGCCCCCGAAGGAATCCCAGACGATGCGTGCCGGCCCCTCCCAAGAGGACATCAGGCGCCACAATCTCGGCGCGCTGCTCCGTCATGTCCATCTGGGCGGGCCGATCTCGCGCGCCGAGCTGACCTCGCGGATGGGGCTCAACCGCAGCACGATCATGGCGCTGACCTCGGACCTCACCGCCGCGGGGCTGGTACGCGAGGAGCTGCCGCGCGAGACGGGCCGCGCGGGGCGGCCCTCGCTCGTGGTGCGGCCCGAGTCGGCCCGGGTCTACGTGTTCGCGTTCGACGTGGGTCCCGACCGGCTCGCGGTGGCCCGCGTGGGGCTGGGCGGGGTGATACTCGACCAGCGCGAGACGACCCGCGAGCGCGGCAAGTTCGAGCTGGACGAGCTGACCGGGGTGCTGTCCGGCTTCGCCCGGCAGATGCGGCGCAAGACCAGGGACGACACCGTCTGCGTCGGCGCGGCGGCGGCCGTGTCCGGCGGCGTGCGCAAGGCCGACGGCGTGGTGCGGTTCTCGCCCAACCTGCTGGCCGAGGAGATCCCGTTCGGCGAGGAGCTGGGCCGACGGCTCGGCCTCGGGCTGCCGGTCAGCGTGGGCAACGACGCCAACCTGGCCGCCCTCGCCGAGCACAGCCGGGGTGTCGGAGCCCTGGTCAGGGACCTCATCTACCTGCACGGCGACGTGGGCATCGGCGGCGGCATCATCGCGGGCGGCCATCTGCTCGGCGGCCACGACGGCTACGGCGGCGAGGTCGGCCACATGGTCGTCAACCCCGGCGGGCGCGCCTGCGGCTGCGGGTCGAACGGGTGCCTGGAGGCGGAGGTGGGGGAGCGGGCCCTGCTGGAGGCCGCGGGCCGCATCGGCCCCGGGCAGCACGGGCGCGACGCGGTGCGCGCCGTGGTGGAGGCCGCCGACCGGGGCGACATCGAGGCGCAGGACGCCCTCAAGAAGGTCGGCGACTGGCTCGGCCTCGGAGTGGCGAACCTGGTCAACATCTTCAACCCCGAAATGGTCGTCTTCGGGGGCATCCTCCGGGAGATCTACCTGGGGTCGGCCGCGCAGGTGCGTACCCAGCTGGCCCTGCACGCGATGGCGCCGCAGCGGGAGCGGCTGCGGCTGCGCACGGCGTCGCTCGGGGACGCCGCCCCGCTGGTGGGCGCGGCCGAGCTGGCCTTCGCCAACGTCCTGGCCGATCCCCTGGAGGTCCTCGCCCGAGCCAACGGCTGACGCCTGACGCCTGACGCCGTCAGCCGACTTTCGACCTGGTGGCCGTCCAGGTGTTGCAGAAGCCCGTGGCCCCGCCGCGGTAGCCGCGCTCCTGCCAGAAGGCGAGGTTGCGAGGCTTGCCGTGGATCTTGCTCTCGTCGGCCCTGCGCACCGCGTCGATCCAGTCCTCCCACTCGATCCCCGGCTTGATCGACTCGAGGGCGGCGCTGTAGAAGACGCCGGCGAAGCACTCGGCCTGCATCTCCAGCCGGTGGCTCAGCAGCGTCTGCGCCCCGTCCGACGCCTGCTGGTACAGCGCGTTCTGCGCGTCCAGCACCCCGATGAGCTGCTGGACGTGGTGCCCCCACTCGTGGGCGACGGAGTGCGCGATGTTCATCCTGAACGGGTCGCGCAGGTCGTGCTTCATGATCCGGATGGCGATCGTGCGCTGCTCGGGGCAGTACTGCGCGCCGTTGCTGGTGATCTCCCCGCAGACGGAGTCGCTGCCCGTCGTGATCGTGACCTCGGGCGGGGTGTACGGCAGCCCGGCCGCCGCGAACCGCCCGGCCCAGAAGCGGTCGGCGCACCCGGCCATCGCCCGGTGGAACGCCTTGAGAGAGGCGGCGCTCCCCATGCGGATCTCCGGGATCTCGCAGGTCTGGGCGACCACGTCCCCGCCCATCGCCCCCAGCAGGCCGGCCTGCGCGATCCGCGACGCCGCCCAAGCGGGTCCGGAAAGGAGCCCGGAGAAAAAGAGCAGACCCGCGACCATGCCCGCTAAGAGGGATATGCGCACGATCGCGGATCTTAGAGGACTTCTAGGACACTTGGGACTTCGGAGCCTTCCAGGTGTTGCAGCCGCCGGCCGACTCGGTGTCGAAGCCGCGCTTGAGCCAGGCGCCGGTGTTCTTGGCGTTGCCGTGCGTCTTCTCGCCCCAGTTGTCGACCTTCACCCCGATGGCGGACAGGTCGAGCCCGGTGCCGCCGTTCTTGACCCAGTAGGTGAACTCGGATTCCTGGCGACCGAGCGAGTGCCAGACGCTGCCGGTGAACACGCCGGACAGGCACTCCGCCTGCAGTTCGAGCCGCCGGATCTCGTCGAGCACCCGGGCCTCGTTCTTGCGGGTGTACGGCGTCAGGGCGTTGAACATGCCCGTGAGCTGCTGGATGTGGTGGCCGTACTCGTGGGCCAGGACCAGCATCAGCATGAGGTCGGTCGGCTCCTGGACGAGGTTGGCGCTGGCGAAGAAGGTGATCTTCTTGTTGGCCGTGCAGTACAGGGCCTGCACGTCGCTCTCGGGGAACTTGCCGCACCCGGTCTGTGCGCCGGGCTTGGTGATCACCTGCATGGCGGGCTTGGTGAATTTGAAGCCCGCCTTCTTCACCTTGGGCTCCCAAGCGGCATTGAGGCAGTCGAGCACGACGTCCAGGTAGCCCTTGACCTCCTCCAGGCTGCCGGACTGCACCTTCGGCTCCTCGCACGTGTCGAAGCCGAGCTTGCCCGTCTTGTAGATCGGGCTTTTCGCCAACACGGGCTTGAACGCCGGCGCCGCGGTGGCCGCGTGGGCCGTGCCGGCGAAGAGCAGGCTCGCCACGGCGCCTGCTATGAGCGCCAATCGGGTGATTCGCATGAGAAGGCACCCTATTGAATAGGGAGTTCCAGGTAAAGGAAGATTAAAGCGTGTTGCGGGCCGCGGCGGACCAGGTGTTGCACGCGCCCGGAGTGCCGCGGTTGAAGCCCCGCGTCATCCAGGCCGCCTGCGTCGGGCCCTTGCCGTGGTCGTTCTGGGGCCAGCCCTTGGCGCCGTTCTTCCTGAACCAGTCGACGGTGTACGCCCAGTCGGCGTCGGTGACGAGTTCCGTGCCCTTCATCGTGCTCATGAACGCCGAGGAGAAGCACTCCGCCTGCAGTTCCGAATTGCGCGAGAGTTGCAGCCGCTTCGCCTTGCCCGCGACATTCCTGGCGGTCCAGTAGTAGTTCCAGATGCCGGAGACCTGCTGGACGTGGTGCCCGTACTCGTGGGCGATCAGGCGGGTGATGCCCAGCGGAAACGGGTTCCGCAGCTGGTCCCTGCTGATCATCAGGTACATCGTGCGGTCGGTGGAGCAGTAGACGCCGTCGGCGCCGGTGTTCCACATGCCGCAGGGCGTCCTGACCTTGGCGGTGATGATGCGCAGCCGCGGCTTGGTGAAGGGCAGCCTGGCCTTGCGGAACTGGGCTCCCCACGCCTTGTTGAGGCAGTTGGTCACGCGGGTCAGGAAGCGCCGGTACGCGGTCATGCTCCCGGCGGGCAGGTCGCCGGGCGCGCAGTTGACATCCGCCAGGCGTCCGGTCCGGTAGAGCGGGTTGGCCGTGGCCAGCGCCCGGCCGATCATGGGCCCCTTCTTCGACTCGCTGGCGCCCTTGGCGGGCGGGGCGGCCTGCTGGGCCCCGTTCTGCGGCTCCGTCGAGGTGGTGGCGACGTCCGCCAGCACGAGCACCAAACCGGCCGCTGCCAGGGTAAGCGCCACCATGGCGGCCGCCAGCGCGACGAGTTTACTTTTGGGGGCAGAGTTCATATGTTCCGAAAAACTATCCCAAGATCAGACATATGTGGGTGGATTTGACTCGATGGAGTCAGTGAGGCACGAGCGAACTAGACTCGTGGTCGTCGGCGCACAAGAGCAGAGGGGAGTCGGATCCGTGAGCGGGTTGCTGGGCTCGATAGAGGGACCGCACGACGTCAAACGGCTCACTGTCGAGGAGCTGCCTCGGCTCGCGGGGGAGATCCGCGACCTGCTGGTCGACTCGTGCGCCAGATTCGGCGGCCATCTGGGCCCCAACCTGGGTGTGGTCGAGCTCACCATCGCCCTGCACCGGGTCTTCGACTCCCCGAACGACCCCATCGTCTGGGACACCGGCCACCAGTCGTACGTGCATAAAGTCCTCACCGGCCGAGCCTCCGGCTTCGACGCGCTCAAGCAGGAGGGCGGCCTGTCGGGCTATCCGAGCCAGGCCGAGTCGGAGCACGACTTCGTGGAGAACTCCCACGCCTCGACAGCGCTGTCCTACGCCGACGGCCTGGCCAAGGCGTTCAAGCTGCGTGGCGAGCAGGACCGCACGGTCGTCGCGGTGATCGGCGACGGCGCGCTGACCGGCGGCATGGCCTGGGAGGCGCTCAACAACATCGCCGCCGGCAAGGACCTCCGGCTCGTGATCGTCGTCAACGACAACGGCCGCTCCTACTCGCCCACGATCGGCGGCCTGGCCTCCCACCTGTCCTCCCTGCGGGTCAACCGCAGGTATGAGGACTTCCTCGACTACGTCAAGGACAAGTTGGGGAACGTTCCCGTGCTCTACGACGCCCTGCACGGCTTCAAGAAGGGCGTCAAGGACGTCCTGGCCCCGCAGGTCATGTTCGAGGACCTCGGGCTCAAATACGTCGGCCCCATCGACGGCCACGACGAGCAGGCCATGGAGGCGGCGCTGCGCAAGGCGCGCGACTTCCGCGGCCCCGTCATCGTCCACGCCCTCACCCAGAAGGGCCGCGGCTACACACCGGCGGAAAACCACGACGAGGACCAGTTCCACTCGCCCGGCGCCTTCGACCGGGCCACCGGCGCGGAGAAGCCCAAGCCGCGCATCTGGACCAACGCGTTCAGCGAGGAGCTCGTCCGGCTCGGCAAGGAGCGCGAGGACCTCGTCGCGATCACCGCGGCCATGCTCCACCCGACGGGCCTCAACGCGTTCGCCGAGGCCTACCCCGAGCGCATCTACGACGTCGGCATCGCCGAGCAGCACGCGCTGACCAGCGCCGCCGGCCTCGCCCTCGGCGGCATGCACCCGGTCGTGGCCGTCTACGCCACCTTCCTCAACCGGGCCTTCGACCAGCTCCTCATGGACGTCGCGCTGCACCGGCTGCCCGTCACGGTGGTGCTCGACCGGGCGGGTGTCACGGGCGACGACGGGCCCAGCCACAACGGCATGTGGGACCTGTCGATCCTCCAGGTCGTGCCGGGGCTGAGGGTCGCGGTGCCGCGCGACGGCGACCGGCTGACCGAGCTGCTGCGCGAGGCCGTGGAGGTCACCGACGGCCCGACCGTGCTGCGCTTCCCCAAGGGCCCGGTCGCCGAGGCGGTCGAGGCGGTGGGCAAGCTGGGCGAGATGGACCTGCTGCGCGCCCCCACGGGCGAGCCCGACGTGCTGCTGGTCGGCGTGGGCCCGATGGCGCAGGTCTGCATGGACGCCGCGGTCCTGCTCGACGCCCAGGGCATCGCGGCCACTGTGGTCGACCCCCGGTGGGTCAAGCCGCTCGACGAGGCGCTGGTGCTGGCCGCGAGCGCCCACAAGATGGTGGCCGTCGTCGAGGACAACGGCCGGGTGGGCGCCGTGGGCGACGCCGTGGCCCGCCTGCTGCGCGACGCCGACGTCGACGTGCCGGTGCGCACGTTCGGCATCCCGCAGGAGTTCCTCGACCACGCCAAGCGGGCCGCGATCCTCGGCAGGATCGGCCTGACCGGGCAGGACCTCGCCCGGCAGATCACCGAGGCGGTCGCCAAGCGCACCTCCCACCAGGTGCCCGCCCGCCACTGAGCCCCCGGAGCGCCGCGGCGGTGATCACCGGTACGACGATCACCGCCGCGTCCCGGGCTTCTATCCCCGCGGTGAGACTTCAGCGGGGCGGTTCCCGACCGCGCATGATCACTCAGGGCGTGGGAAGGATCACCGAGCGTGGACATCTTTCGCACGAAGAGCGTCGAGCAGTCGATCCGTGACACCGAGGATCCGGAGCACCAGCTGCGCAAACGCCTGACGGCCACCGACCTGACGGTTTTCGGCATCGGGGTGATCGTCGGCACCGGGATCTTCGTGCTCACGGGACAGGTCGCCAGGGAGGTGGCGGGCCCGGCGGTGGCGGTCTCGTTCATCGTCGCGGGCGTCGTCTGCGGGCTGGCGGCCCTGTGCTACGCCGAGTTCGCCTCCACGATCCCGGTCGCCGGCTCGGCCTACACCTTCGCCTTCGCCACCCTGGGCGAGTTCCCCGCCTGGGTGATCGGCTGGGACCTGACCCTGGAGCTGGCGCTGGCCGCGGCCGTGGTGGCGGTCGGCTGGTCGGGCTACTTCGCCGCGATGCTGGAGTCCGCCGGCATCCATCTCCCCAGCTCGATCGCGGGCGACAGCCCCGTGGTGAACGTGCCCGCCGTCCTGATCGTCCTCATCCTCACCGTGATCCTGGTGATCGGGATCAAGGTCTCCTCGCGGGTCAACCTCATCCTGGTGATCACGAAGGTCGCGGTCGTGCTGCTGGTGATCGTGGCCGGGCTGTTCTTCGTCAAGGCCGCCAACTACACGCCGTTCATCCCCGAGGCCGTGTCCTCGGCGCGCGTGGAAGGGCTGAAGGCGCCGCTGATCCAGGTGCTGTTCGGCGTCTCCCCGGTCGCGTTCGGGGTGATGGGCATCTTCTCCGCCGCGGCGATCGTGTTCTTCGCGTTCATCGGCTTCGACATCGTGGCCACCGCCGCCGAGGAGACCATCCACCCGCAGCGCGACGTGCCGCGGGGCATCCTCGGCTCGCTGGCCATCTGCACGGGCCTGTACGTGGCCGTCTCGCTCGTCGTGGTCGGCATGCAGCGTTACGACCGGCTCAGCACCTCCGCGCCGCTGTCCGACGCGTTCACCGCCGTCGGCTACGGCTGGCTGGCCGCGATCATCAGCGTCGGCGCCATCGCCGGTCTGACGACCGTGGTGCTCGTGCTGCTGCTCGGCCAGGCCCGGGTGCTGTTCGCGATGTGCCGCGACGGGCTGCTGCCGCGCCCGCTGGCCAAGGTCCACCCGAGCTTCGGCACGCCGGCCCGGCTCACGATCATCATCGGCCTGGTGACGATGGCGCTGGCCGGGTTCGTGTCGTTCGGCGAGCTGGCCGAGCTGGTGAACATCGGCACGCTCTTCGCGTTCGTGGTGGTCTCGATCGGCGTGGTCATCCTCCGGCGCACCCGGCCCGACCTGCCGAGGGCGTTCCGCGCGCCGTTCGTGCCGGTGCTGCCCATCCTGTCGGTGCTGGCCTGCCTCTACCTCATGCTCAACCTGCCGGTGCAGACGTGGCTGAGGTTCCTGGTCTGGATGGTCGTCGGCGTCGTCATCTACTTCGTCTACGGCTACCGCCACAGCAGGACGGCGAGACTCAGGGTCAAGATCGACGGCTGAGGGGCGGCGCGCCCCGGGCGGTGCGCGCCCCACCCCCGGGCGGATCAGAGCGAGAGGAGCGATCCCACCGCGGCCTTCATCATGCAGCCGTTGCCGAACACCTTGGCCCAGTTCACCGTCCTGCCGTGCCAGCGCCCGGCCACCACGACGGCGTGCGGCTGCAGCTCCTTCGTGCAGACGGCGTCCGGCGTGACGTTGAGCCGCTCGGGGTGTCCCTTGACCTTGTGCAGCAGGTGGCAGGCCGCGCGCGCGTGCGGGTGGCTGCCTCCCACGGGCCCGCAGTGGAGCCAGGCCGTCTTCGTCTCCCCGTCCTTGATCGCGTCGACGATCTTGAGCTGCACCCTCGGGTGCGGCGGGTCGGCGCGGGCGGGCGACGACGCGCCCAGCAGGAAGGCTCCGCAGAGGGCGATGCCGCCGAGTGCTCTCATCATGATTACTCTCCGTCCGTTGAACGGTACTCAACGCTACGGCGGAGCCTGATGAGGGTTGGGGAGGCCCGCCGGGCGGGCCTCCCAAAAGGATTCAGGCGGGCACCGAGGCCACGCCGGGCGGCAGGAAGCGCGGCTGGGCGATGCCGGTCCTGTCCAGGTACGGGGTGATCCCGCCCAAGTGGAACGGCCAGCCGGCTCCGAGGATCATGCACAGGTCGATGTCCTGCGGGGCGGCGACCACGCCCTCGTCCAGCATGATGCGGATCTCCCCGGCCAGCGCCTTCAGGACGCGCTCGCGCACCTGCTCGGCGGTGGACGGTGCGGTGCCGCCGGAGAAGAGGGCCACCGCCTCCGGGTCGAGCGTGAAGTCGGGCGCGTAGACGCCCGGCTTGCCGGCGGCGACCAGCTTGGCCATGTTCTCCGAGACGCCGAAGCGGTCGGGGAAGGCCTCGTGCAGCGTCTCGGCGACGTGCAGACCGACGGCCGGGCCGACGAGCTGCAGCAGCGCGAACGGCGACATCGGCAGCCCGAGCCCGTCCAGCGCGTGCTCGGCCACCTCCAGGGGCGTGCCCTCGTCCACGGCCGCCACGACCTCGCCCATGAAGCAGGTCAGCAGCCGGTTGACCACGAACGCGGGGGCGTCCTTGACCAGCACCGACGACTTCTTCAGCGACTTGCCCACCGCGAACGCCGTGGCCAGTGTGGCGTCGTCCGTCGCGGCGCCACGGATGATCTCCAGCAGCGGCATCACGGCGACCGGGTTGAAGAAGTGGAACCCGACCAGCCGCTCGGGGTGCGCCAGCCCGGCGCCCATCTCGGTCAGGGAGAGCGAGGAGGTGTTCGTGGCCAGCACGCACCCGGCCGAGACCACGGCCTCCACCTCGGCGAACACCTGCTTCTTGACCGCCATGTCCTCGAACACGGCCTCGATCACGAAGTCGGCGTCGGCGAAGGCGTCCTTCGTCAGCGACCCGGTCACCAGGCCCTTGAGCCGGTTGGCCTGGTCGGCCGAGACGCGGCCCTTGCCGAGGAGCTTGTCGACCTCGGCGTGCACGTAGCCGACGCCCTTGTCGAGCCGGGCCTGGTCGAGGTCGGTCAGCACGACCGGCACCTCCAGGCGGCGCGCGAACAGCAGGGCCATCTGCGAGGCCATCAGCCCCGCGCCCACCACGCCGACCTTGGTGACCTTGCGGGCCAGCGACCGGTCGGGCGCGCCCGCGGGCCGCTTGGCGCGGCGCTGCACCAGGTCGAACGAGTAGAGCCCCGCCCGCAGCTCGTCGCCCGTCAGCAGGTCGGCCAGCGCCTCGTCCTCGGCGGCGAAGCCCTCGTCGCGGGAGGCCGTGCGGGCCCGGGCGATCAGGTCGAGCGCGCGATAGGGGGCGGGCGAGGCGCCGCGCAGCTTCATGTCCACCAGGAAGCGCGCGTCGGCGACCGCCTTGTCCCAGTCCTCGTCCCTGTTCGCCTCGGGGGCCGGCCGCTCCACGGCCAGCTCGCCCTTGACCACGCGGGCGGCCCAGCGCAGCGACTCCTCCAGGAAGTCGGCGGGCTCGAACATCGCGTCCGCGACACCCAGTTCGTACGCCTCCTTGCCCTTGACCATGCGGTTCTGCGAGAGCGGGTTCTCGATGATGAGCTTGATCGCCTTCGCCGGGCCGATCAGGCGGGGCAGGAGCTGCGTGCCGCCCCAGCCCGGCACCAGGCCGAGGAAGCACTCCGGCAGCGCCACCGCGGGCACGCCCGAGGAAATGGTCCGGTACGTGCAGTGCAGCGCCACCTCCAGCCCGCCGCCCATCGCGGCGCCGTTCACGAACGCGAACGACGGGATCGGCAGCTCGCCCAGCCTGCGGAAGACGTGGTGGCCCAGCGCGCCGATGGCCAGCGCCTCCTCGCGCGTGGACAGGGCGGCCGCGCCGTTGAGGTCGGCGCCGACGGCGAAGATGAACGGCTTGCCCGTCACGCCCACCGCGGCCAGGTCGGTGCGCTCGGCGATCTCCGACAGCGCGCCGTTGAGCGCGAACAGGCCGAGCGGGCCGAACGTGTTGGGCTTGGTGTGGTCGAAGCCGTTGTCCAGCGTGATCAGCGCCATCGTGCCCGCGCCGTCGGGGAGCTGGACGTCGCGCACGAGCGCCTTGGTGACGACTTCGTCGGGGTTGCGCTCGCTCAGCAGCCCACGCCAGGTCTCGATGCCACTCATGCCAGGTTCTCCCAGATCACAGTGCCGCCCATGCCCATGCCGACGCACATGGTGGTGATGCCGTACCGCACGTCGGGACGCTCGCCGAACTGCCGCGCGAGCTGCGTCATCAGCCGCACGCCCGAGGAGGCGAGCGGGTGTCCGTAGGCGATCGCGCCGCCGTACTGGTTCACGCGGGGATCGTCGTCGGCGATCCCGAAGTGGTCGAGGAACGCCAGCACCTGGACGGCGAACGCCTCGTTGATCTCGAACAGCCCGATATCCGAAATATCCAGACCCGCCAGCCGGAGCGCCCGCTCCGTGGACGGGATCGGCCCCACGCCCATCACCTCGGGGTCCACGCCCGCGAACGCGTAGGAGGCGAGCCGCATCTTCGCGCCCAGCCCCAGCTCGTCCGCGACCTCCTTGGCGGCCACGACGCACCCGGTGGCGCCGTCGTTGATGCCGGAGGAGTTGCCCGCAGTGACGTTGCCGTGCGGCCGGAACGGCGTCTTGAGCGCGCTCAGCCCCTCCATCGTGGTGCCGGGTCGCGGCGCCTCGTCCTCGACGGCCAGGCCCCAGCCCTTCTCGGCCGTCCTGATCGCGGTCGGCACCAGGTCGGGCTGGATCTTGCCGTCGGCGTACGCCTTGGCCGCCCGCTCCTGCGACAGCACCGCGTACGAGTCCGCGCGCCGCTTGCCGATGCCCGGGTAGCGGTCGTGCAGGTTCTCCGCCGTCATGCCCATGACCAGCGCGCTCGGGTCGACGAGCTTCTCCGACAGGAAGCGCGGGTTGGGGTCGACGCCCTCGCCCATCGGGTGGCGGCCCATGTGCTCGACGCCGCCGGCGATGGCCACGTCGTACGCGCCGAACGCGATGCCGCCCGCGACCGTGGTGACCGCGGTCATCGCGCCCGCGCACATGCGGTCGATCGCGTAGCCGGGCACGCTCTTGGGCAGCCCGGCCAGCACCGCCGCCGCCCGGCCGATGGTCAGGCCCTGGTCGCCGATCTGCGTGGTCGCGGCGATGGCGACCTCGTCCACTCGCTCGGGGGGCAGGTTGGGATTGCGCCGGACGAGCTCGCGGATGACGCGGACGACCAGGTCGTCCGCGCGGGTCTCCGCGTACAGCCCTTTCGGCCCTGACTTGCCGAAAGGCGTGCGCACGCCGTCGACGAACACGACGTCACGAGAGGAAGGCACGGATTCGCTCCTCGTTGATAGGGTTCCGTGCCTATGCTACTCGTCAGTAACTACTCCGCAGACGAGGGCGGCGGTCAACAGGGTGTAGACGACCGTGGTGGCCGGCTCCCAGAGATGGGCGCGGGCCCCGACCAGGGCCGCGACCGCCACGGCCGCGACCGTCCAGAGCGCCGCGCCCTCTCTCTGGCGCGCGCCGTGGCCGGGGTCCCACGGATCGCCAGGTGACCCGCCCGACCGTAGGGCGCGCGCCAGTGTCCCCAGTGCGTCACGTGCCCACCAGAGGACGAACAACACCCCGGTCGCCAGACTCATCAGCGCCAGCGCCTCGGTGGCCCAGCCCAGGGAGTCGGCGAAGCCGTACAGGGCGGCCTCGCGGAAGAAGCGCGGCGCCGTCCAGCCGAGCAGCAGCGTCACCGCCCAGCCGCAGGCCACGACCAGCCTGCTGAGGGGGCGCACGCGGCCCGTTCGGGGGGCGGCGTACAGCTCGCGCTCCTTGTGGCGGACGTGCCGGGCATGGGTGCCCCAGACGTACTGGGTGATCGCCTGCGCGGGCACCGCGGCCGCGAAGACCGCCAGCGACAGCACGGCCAGCGGCAGCGTCTGCTCTCTCGTCTGCGCCCGGTCGGCGAGCAGCTGGGCGGTGGCCAGCAGCGCGATCGAGGCGGAGAGTGCGACGAAGGCCCGGCGGCGGGCGGTCCTGGCCCTGGCCCTCAGCCCGGCCAGCTCCTGGGCGCCTGGAGGGGGCGCCATCTCGGTCAACAGCATGAACGTCATCATGGCGTCACTCTGCGTGGCGACGCCCTGGGTTTCCGTGCTTTGGATGGAGCCCTCGCCGGCACGCAACAGTGGCAGCCCCGAGCATTGCCACTTTTATCTGCAAGGCGCGACAGTCCTGGAATCATCGGTAACTCGGTGAGCTACGCGTCGCCACCTGGCGCAACGCGTTTCTCTTGTGGGGTCTCTTGTGGGGTGGGTGAAGGGGGGCGCGTGAGGCAGAGTCCGGAACACGTGGTGGGTGCTCCGCCGCGGCGCAGGAGGCGCGAGCGAGGCCCGCGACGGCGGATCTCCACGCTGGGGTGGGTCGGCATCGGGCTGACGCTGGTGCTGGTGGCCGGCTCGATCGGGGCGTACGCGTACTACCGGCGCATCGAGGGCGAGATCCCCCGCGAGCCCATCATCGTCGGCAGCCGTCCGCCGGACACCGGCGCGCTCAACGTCCTGCTCGTCGGCTCCGACTCCCGCGCGGGCGAGAACAAGAAGTACGGCCCCAACCTCAAGGAGATCGGCGAGCGCACCGACACGATCATGTTGCTGCACATCTCCCCGAACCGGGACAAGGCCACCATGATCAGCTTCCCGCGCGACTCCATGGTCATGATCCCGGAGTGCAGGAGCCGTGCCGGCGCCGTGATCCCCGGCGGCCTGCGCCAGATCAACGCCGCCTTCAACGAGGGTGGCATCAACTGCACGATCAAGACCCTGGAGTCGCTCACCAACATCAGGATCGACCACTTCGTGAAGGTCGACTTCACCGGCTTCAAGGGCATCATCGACGCCATCGGCGGCATCGAGATCTGCCTGCCCAAGGCCGTCAACGACCCCAAGGCGAAGCTGGTGCTCGGCGCCGGCCGGCACGTGGTCAACGGCGAGCAGGCGCTGGGCTACGTACGCACCCGGTACGCGCTGGGCGACGGCAGCGACCTGAGCCGGATCCAGCGGCAGCAGGTCTTCCTCACCAAGGTGCTGGAGGCGGTCACCGACGGCGGCCTGCTCACCAACCCGGCCAAGCTGAACTCGTTCCTGCTGGCCGCCGCCAAGGCCGTCACCCTGGACGACCAGCTCACGCTCGACCGCATGCTGGACATCGCCTACAGCGTCAAGGGCCTGACGACCAAGGAGCTCAAGGGCATCACCGTGCCCACCGAGCCCTATCCGGCCGACCAGAACCGGGTCCAGTTCAGCCAGCCGGCCGCGGGCGACTTCTTCGAGAGCGTGCGCAACGACGTCGAGGTCACCGCCGCTCCCACGCCCGGCAAGTCCGCCACGCCCAAGGTCGACAACGGCCAGGTGCGCGTCCAGGTGCTCAACGGCACGGGGGAGCAGGGCAAGGCGCTCAAGGTGGCCGACGAACTGGCCGCGCAGGGGTTCGTGGTCACGGAGGTCGGCAACGTCGCCGCGACCTCGAAGACCGCCCTCCGGTACGCGAAGAAGGACACCGCCGACGGGCCCGCCTACGGGGACGCCGTGGCGGCGCGGCTGTCGAAGGAGAAGAGGACGCCCGTGGCCGGCAAGGTCCGGCCGATCACCACGCAGCCGTACAAGGCCAGGGCCGTCGCCGCCGCGGCCCCCCGCGGGCCGATCGTCCAGCTCGTCATCGGGGCGGACTGGCCCGGCGTGCGCGTCGTGTCGGCGATCCCCGACTCGCTCAAGGACAAGGTCGTCGACTCCAGCACCAACCCCTGTCTGTGACCCCTGACAGGCCGCCCGGACGCGTGCCGGGCGGCCGGCGACCCGCCGTGTGCCACGACCCCGGAGCGTGCCCGTGCGGGTGAATTCCGTGGTCAAAGGGCCTTTCGAGGGCCGATCGGCTTACCAACAGCGTGCCTCTGATTGCCTGGAGTGACGAATGTTACGGAGAGTGGTTTTAGGGAAACATGTGAAATTTCCGGACAAGTGGTGGTTGGGTCTGCTAGGAAAGGGCGCGGTCCGAATTCGTACTAGAGAGGTTCCACCGTGGCGCGCGACGAGAACGACAGGCCTTATGAGGAAGGGCAGGGGAGATCGTTAAACCCCGATCTGACGGGCGACGTGCTGTCCCCGCGGTGGAGCACCGATGACACCGACGAGCAGCCCGCCATCCAGGTCGTCGGCAACGAGACCTACATCCTCCCGCTCGACAAGAGCGAGCCGCAGCTCATCGGTGGTCGTGACCTGCTCGACGACGGCCCGCACGACGTCCTCGGCGGACAGAGCGACCCCCTCGACCGCCCGGGTCAGCGCGACGTGTACGGCGACCCGCTCGACTCCGGTCAGCGCGACGTGTACGGCGACCCGCTCGACTCCGGTCAGCGCGACCTGTACGGCGACCCGCTCGACGTGGGGCCCTCGCGTGACGTCTACGTGGCCGGTGACCCGCTCGACGGGAGCCACCGCGACGTCTACGTGGCCGGCGACCCGCTCGACGGGAGCCACCGCGACGTGTACGGCGGCGCCAGCGGCCCCCACGACGTCCTGGGCGCCAACGACCTGGGCGGCCCCAGCGGCCCGCATGACACGTTCGGCGGGGCCAGCGGGCCCCACCGCGTCGACGACGACAACCCGTACCTGCCGCTCGACCGGAGCTACGACTCCGGGTTCGACGACGACCGCGACGACGACCGCCCCAAGCGCGGCTTCCTCGGCGCGGGCTGGACGGAGGACTCGGACGAGAAGCGCCCGCAGGAGAGGCGCTCGGGCAGCCGTTCCGGCGGCGGCGGTGGCGGCGAGGACGGCGAGGTGCGCCGGCGGACCAGGAAGCTGCTGGTGGTCGCGGCCGCGGTGGTGCTGGTCGGCGTGGGCGCCGGCTTCATGCTCACGGGCAACTCCTCCGACGACCCCTGCAAGGGCGGTCAGTGCGCCAGCGCGGGAGAGGTGACGCGCCCGTCCGAGTCGGCGGCCCCCGAGGACACGACCTCGGAGGAGGAGGCTCCCGAGACCGAGGATACGGACACCCCGGAGCCGACCGATACTGAGTCCGATACCCCCGCCACGACCCCGCCCACGCGGGCGGCCCAGCGCACGCGCGAGCCCTCGGCCCGCCCGACGAACACGCGCATCGGCCAGCCGACGGCGAAGGCCAGCACCAGGCCCACCCGCAGGCCGCAGAACGAGTCGCCCGCCACCGGCGACAACGACACGGACACGACGGACAGCACGGTGTCGACCAAGGCGCCGGAGTCGAAGTCCACGCAGGCTCCCTCCACCCAGGCGCCGCAGACCCAGGCGCCCGTGCCCACGCCCACCAAGGAGAACAAGGGAATTCTGGACATCCTGTTCCCCTGGGCCTGAGACGTGCGAGGATGCGGATCCAGGTGCTGATCTGGCAGACTGGAAACCGCTTTCCGGGAGGTCTCGTGGTCACGCTTGAGGACGTCGCCAAGCAGGCGGGCGTCTCGCTCGCGACCGCCTCGCGGGTGCTCAACGGCAGCACCCGCCAGGTGGGCGCCACCCTGCGGGCGCGCGTCGAGCAGGCCGCGGACGAGCTGGGCTACCGTGCCAACATCGCCGCCCAGACGCTGGCCCGCGGGGCCGGCAACGTCATCGGCATCGTGGTCCACGACCTGACCGACCCCTACTTCGCGGCCCTGGCCGACGGGGCGATGCGGGCGGCCGCCACCGAGGGCCTGCTGGTCATGGTGGGCACCACGCATCGCGATCCCGAGCAGGAGATCGCCTACGTGGCCACGCTGCACGCCCAGCGCGTGCGGGCGGTGCTGCTGGTCGGCTCGCGCGTCGCCGACCCCGCCGTCACCGGCCGCCTGCGTGACGAGCTGGCCCGCTACCAGTCGGGCGGCGGGCGCGCCGCCTGCGTGGGCCAGGACCTCCTCGGCGTCGACACCGTCGCGCCCGCCAACAGGCAGGGCGCCGCCGAGCTGGCCCGCGCGCTGGCAGGGCTCGGGCACACCCGGTTCGCGGTGCTGGCCGGGCCGCCGCACCTGGTGACGGCGGCCGACCGGTGCGCCGGGTTCGCCGGGGCGCTGGAGGAGCTGGGGCTGCCCGCGCCGCACGTGATCCACGGGCCGTTCGACCGCGACGGCGGCTACGCGGCGGCCCAGCAGGTCAAGGACGCGACCTGCGTGTTCGCGGTCAACGACGTGATGGCGGTCGGGGCGCTCGCGGCCTACAGAGAGCGCGGGGTCCGGGTGCCGGAGGACGTCTCGGTGGCCGGGTTCGACGACATCGTCACCTTGCGGGACCACGTGCCCGCGCTGACGACCGTGCGGTTGCCCTTGACGAACATGGGGGCGCGGGCGCTGGAGCTCGCGCTGGGCGAGGCGGACACGGTCGTGGTCGAGCAGGTCGCGGGCGAGGTCGTGCTGCGAGAGAGCGTACGGAGGATGGCGTGAAGCTGGCCGTCAGCACGCTGGGCATGCCCGGCGAGGGGCTGGACAGGGCGATCGGGATCGCGGCCGAGGGCGGCTGCCAGGGCCTTGAGCTGCGCCTGCACCCCGACACCGGGGTCCACGGCGGCCTTGACGCCGCGGAGCGGCGCTCGGTGCGCGAACGGGTCGGGCGGGCGGGCCTGGAGATCGCGGCACTCGCCGGATATGTCAAGGTCTGTGGGCCTGGACCGGACGAGCCGGTCGTCGAAGCGCTCCTCACCGACCTCCGGCTCGCCGCCGACCTGGGCGCCCCCGCGGTGCGGGTGTTCCCCGGCGGCGACGATCCCGCCGTCGGCGCCCGCCGGCTCAAGGCGGCCTCCGGTACGGCCTCCGAGCTCGGCGTCCTCGTCCTCGTCGAGACGCACGACCACATGGCCACCGGCGCCGCCGTGGCCGGGCTGCTGGCCGAGGCGGGCTGCCCCGAGACCACCGGCGCGATCTGGGACCTGCTGCACCCGTGGCGCCACGGCGAGCCTCCGGCCGACACGCTGGCCGCGCTGGGCCCGTACCTCTCCTACGTCCAGGTCAAGGACGCGGTCTCGGCCACGGACACCACGCCCGTGCCCATGTGGACGGGCTCGGTGCCGCTGGAGGAGTCGGGCGAGCTGCTGCGTGCGGCCGGTTACGACGGATGGGTGTCGCTGGAGTGGGAGCGCACCTGGTATCCGCAGGTCGCCCCGGTGGAGGAGATCCTCCCGGGGGCGGCTGACTGGGTGCGGCGTTTCGCCCTCTAGATGCCTTCCGCCGCTTAGATAGGGGGATGTCCCTAACTAAGCGGAACAAGGTGCTCGTCGTCGGGATGGACGGCCTGCGGTTCGACCGGCTCCAGGCGCTGGGCGCGCCCGTGCTGGGCACGCTCATGTCCTCCGGCGCGTACGGCACCAGCAAGCTCCCCTACGGCGAGGCGGGAACGCCGCGTACGGAGTCGCCCGGCCAGGTCGTCCCCAAGGCCCCCGAGCCGGGCGGGCGCGTCATCGCGTCGCGTACGGACTCGGGCCCCGGCTGGTCGTCGATCGCCACCGGCGTCTGGCCGGACAAGCACGGCGTGGTGGACAACGGCTTCGCCACCCCCCGTTTCACGAAATATCCGGACTTCTTGACTCGGGCGAAGCATGCCCGGCCGGAGCTGAGCACCGCCGCGTTCTTCTCCTGGGCGGCGCTGGACGAGCACGGCGCGTTCAGCCCGGCCATCGACCACCGCTTCGTCCTGGACGGTTACGGGTTCGGCTCCTGGGCCCAGGCCGACGAGCAGATCGCCGAGGCCGCAGAGCGCCACCTGGCGGCGGCCGACCCCGACGCCGTCTTCGTGTACCTGGGCGACACCGACGAGGTGGCCCACGACCTCGGCCCCCATTGCCCCGAGTACTTCGAGGCGCTCCAGACCCAGGACGCCTACCTGGGCCGGTTGCTCGACGCGGTCCGGGGGCGGTCCTCGTACCCCGGCGAGCGATGGACGGTGCTGGTCACGACCGACCACGGGCACGTGGACGCGGGCGGGCACGGCGGGACGTCGGACGAGGAGCGCACGGTGTTCGTGATCGCGAACCGGCTGGAGGAGGACCTGGGCGGCCGCTCGCTCGGCGAGCCGCGGCTGGTCGACGTGGGGCCGACGGCGCTGGCCGTCCTGGGCGTGGGGCTCGACCCCGCCTGGGATCTGGACGGCGCGGATCTTTTCATCAACTGTTGAATTCCTGCCGGGGACGAGCCAGACTGAGTGTCAGGACGCTGAACGGCAGAGGAGCAGACGATGAAGACGGCACTGGACTTCTCGGACATCGACGCCGGGATGCTCGCCGAGGTGGGCGGCAAGGCCGCGAACCTCGGCGAGCTGACCAGGGCCGGTCTTCCCGTCCCGCCGGGATGGGCACTGACGACGGAGGCGTACCGGCAGGTCGCCGAGGGCCTGGAGATCACGAGTGGCGCCGGGCTCGCAGAAAAGGCCAGGCGCCACCTGCTGGAGGCCCCGGTGCCGGACGACGTGCGCGAGGCGATCGTGACGTCCTACGCCGCACTCGGCGACGACGTGGCCGTGGCGGTGCGCTCGTCCGCCACCGCCGAGGACCTGCCGTTCGCCAGCTTCGCCGGGCAGCAGGACACGTACCTCAACGTCGTCGGCGCCGAGGCGGTCGTGGACGCCGTGCGCCGCTGCTGGGCCTCGCTCTGGACCGACCGCGCGGTCGCCTACCGCGAGTCCAACGGCATCGACCACGCCGCCGTCCGCCTGGCGGTGGTCGTGCAGGTGATGGTGGACGCGCGGGTGGCCGGCGTGATGTTCACCGCCAACCCGGTGACCGGGCGGCGGCGCGAGACCGTCATCGACGCCAACCCCGGGCTCGGCGAGGCCGTCGTCTCCGGCGCCGTGAACCCCGACCGGTTCATCGTGTACGGCGGCGAGATCCTCGAACGCCACGCCGGCGACAAGCGCCTGACCATCCGCTCGGTGCCCGGCGGCGGCACGGAGCGCGTCGAGACCGCGCACGACGGTCTCTGCCTGACCGACGGCCAGGTGCGCGCGCTGGCCGAGCTGGGCGGTCGCGTGGAGGACCACTACGGCGCGCCCCAGGACACCGAGTGGGCCATCGACGAGGACGGCCGGCTCTGGCTCACCCAGGCGAGACCGATCACCACCCTCTACCCGCTGCCCGAGCCGACCAGGCCGGGCCTGCGCGTGTACTTCTCGGTCAACGTCGTCCAGGGCGTCATGGGGCCGCTCACCCCGATGGGGTTGTCGGCGTTCCGCTTCGTCAGCTCCGGCGCGGCGGGCGTGCCCGGCTACGGGCCGGCCGACCCGGCCGACGGCGCCCCGTTCATGGCCGTGTCGGGCCAGCGCATGTGGCTGGACCTGACCACGGCCGTGCGCAGCCGCTTCGGCCGCGCGGTGCTGCCGCGCATGCTCGCGCTGGGCGAGGCGCGCACCGTGCCCGTCTTCGAGCGGCTGGCGGAGGATCCGCGGCTCTCGGTGGTGCACACGTCCCCGCTCCCGGTCCTGCGCGGCCTGAGCAGGTTCGCCCGGCGCATCCACGCCCCCTCCCGGGTCCTGCTCGCCCTGACGAGGCCGAAGAAGGGCCTCGCGTACGCCGCCCGCCTCGGCGAGCAGCTGGACCGGCGCCTGCGGCTGCCCGAGCCGGCCACGCCCGCCCAGCGCCTGGACCACGCCGAACGCATCCTCACCGCCACCTTCCCGGCCATCCTCTCGATCATGCCCATGGTGATCACCGGCTACGGCCTGTTCGCGCTGGCCTCCAAGCTCTCCGGCGTCCCGATCGCCGACATGCAGGACGTCCTGCGCAGCGTCCCGCACAACCCGACCACGGAGATGGACCTGGAGCTGTGGCACCTGGCCACGCGCATCGAGCCGGAGCCGTTCAGGAAGGAGCCGGTGGCCGAGCTGGTCCGCCTCTTCGAGGCTGGGAAGCTCCCGCCGGTCGCGCAGCGCGAGATCACCGCGTTCCTGGCCGAGTACGGCCACCGCGGCGTCGCGGAGATCGACCTGGGCGTGCCCCGCTGGTCGGAGCATCCCGCGCACATCCTCGGCGTCCTGGCCAACTACCTGCGCATGAACGGCGGCACCGACCTCGCGCCCGCCGCGCTGTTCGCCAAGGGGGCCGAGGCGGCGCGCTCGGCCATCGCCCACGCGGTGTCCGAGGCCCGCCGCAAGGGCCGCTGGCGGGGCGCGGTCGTCCGCTTCGGGCTCCGGCGGACCCGGGAGTTCGCGGGGCTGCGCGAGCTGCCCAAGTTCTACCTGGTCAAGACCCTCGCCGGGGTGCGGCGGAGCATGTTCGTGGTGGGGGAGCACCTGGTGGACCGCGGCGTCCTGGACTCGGCGCAGGACGTGTTCTTCCTCGGCCTCGACGAGGCCAGGGCCGCCCTGGACGGGGGCGACCTGCGCGCGCTCGTGGCCGAACGGCGGGAGACGCACGAACGGGAGTCGCGCCGCAGGCACGTGCCACGGATCCTGCTGTCCGACGGCACCGAGCCCGAGGCGCTCGCCACCGTTGCGGCGGACGGCGCGCTGACAGGCACCGCCGCTTCTGCCGGCACCGTCACGGGCGTGGCCCGAGTGGTCCTCGACCCCATCGGCGCGCACCTGGAGCCGGGCGAGATCCTGGTCTGCCCCTCGACCGATCCCGGCTGGACGCCGCTGTTCCTGACGGCGGGCGGGCTGGTGATGGAGATGGGCGGCGCGATGTCGCACGGCGCCGTGGTGGCCAGGGAGTACGGCATCCCGGCCGTCGTCGGCGTCCCCGACGCCACCCACCGCATCGAGACCGGGCAGGAGATCGAAGTGAACGGCGCTGCCGGGACCGTGACGCTATGACGGACTGCCGGCGCGCGATCTGGCCGCATGAGTAGCCGCCGTGACGGCACCGACCGGCCGCCTGAGGAGGTGGCTTTGAACCCGCGGAAAGCGGCGGCACACAGCTGTACGCCGCCGCTCCCTGGGCGTTACGTCGCGGGGAGCACCACGTCCTCATAACGGGCTTTCATCGTGGCCACCACCTCGTCGGGATCGGCCGCCCAGATGTCGGCGTTGAAGATCTCGACCTCGACGTCGCCCGCGTAGCCGGCCTCCAGGACGGCCCGCGTGATCGGCCGGAAGTCGATCACGCCGTCGCCCATCATGCCCCGGCCGAGCAGGATGTCCTGCGGCAGCGGGTGCAGGTAGTCGCACACCTGGTAGGAGGCGATCCTGCGGCCGGCGCGCGCGATGTCCTCGAACACCCTCGGGTCCCACCACACGTGGAACGTGTCGACCACCACGCCGACCTGCTCCTCCGGGTGGGTCAGGCTCAGGTCGAGCGCCTGGCCCAGCGTGGACAGCACGGCGCGGTCGGGGCAGTAGATCGGGTGCAGCGGCTCCAGGGCCAGCTTGACCCCGCGCTCCCCGGCGTACGGCGCCAGCTCGGCCAGCGCCTCCGCCACCCGCTCGCGCGCCCCGGCCACGTCCCGCGAGAACCCGCTCGGGGGCAGGGCCTCGCCCGGCTTCACCCCGGGCAGGCCGCCGACCACCATCACCAGGCAGGCCGCCGACAGCTCGGCCGCCTCGTCGATGGCCCTCCGGTTGTCGTCCAGCGCCTGCGCGAAGGCCCGCCGCCCCTCCTCGCCGGGCAGCCCGCCCGCGGTGAGGAAGCCGCCCCGGCAGAGTGACGACACCCGCAGGCCGGCCTCGCGCACCAGCTTCACGCTCTGCGCGAGGCCCTGCTCGGCGACCTTCTCGCGCCACAGCCCGACCGCCTCCAGGCCGTGCCGCACGCACCCGTCCACAGCCTCGGCCACGGACCAGCGCCTGGTCGTCCACTGGTTCAATGAAAGGGTCACAGCCCGTTCACCGCCAGCAGCGCCTTCATCCGGCCCACGGCCAGCTCCTGGTCGGACAGGAGCCCGGCCTGGTCGGCCAGGCGGAACACCTCCGCCAGATGCCGCAGCGACCGGGCCGACTGGGCGCCGTTCACCATGGCGAACGCGTCCTGGTGGCCATTCAGCCAGGCCAGGAAGACGATGCCGGTCTTGTAGTTGTACGTCGGCGTCTCGAAGATCTTCCTGGACAGGGGGACGGTCGGCGCGAAGATCTCGTCGTAGCGGGCGAGGCTCCTGGCGGCCTCGTCGTCGTCCTCCGCCGACTCGGCCGCGTCCAGGGCCTGCAGCGCCGCCGTCGCCGCCGGGGCGATGGCGTCGAAGATGCCCAGCAGCGCGTGCGAGCCCGACTTGATCAGCGACGGGTAGTTGAAGTCGTCCCCGGTGTACAGCCGGACGCCCTCGGGGAGCGCGGCGCGCAGCCGTACCTCGTGCTCCTCGTCCAGCAGCGACACCTTGACGCCGTCCACCATCGCGGCGTGCGCGTGGATCAGCTCCAGGAACGACTCGGTGGCCGCCGCCACGTCGCCCGAACCCCAGTAGCCGGCCAGCTGCGGGTCGAACATCTCGCCCAGCCAGTGCAGGATCACCGGCCGCTCCGCCAGGCCGAACAGCTTGCCGTACACCTGGTGGTAGTCCTGCGGGCCCGCCGCCACCCTGGCGAGCTGGCGGGAGGCCATGACGATCACGCCGGCGCCGGCCGACTGGACGGTCTCGATCTGCTCGGCGTACGCGGCCGTGATCGTGTCGAGGCCGGCGGCCTGGGGCGCGTGGTCGGTGCCCGCGCCGCAGGCGACCAGCGCCGCCGGGTCCCCGTACGAGCGGGCCTCGGCGGCGCTGCGCCGGATGAGCTCCTTGGTCGCCGCCCAGTCCAGGCCCATGTTGCGCTGGGCGGTGTCCATGGCGTCCGCCACGCGCAGGCCGTGCGACCACAGGTGGCGGCGGAAGCGCAGGGTCGCGTCCCAGTCCACGGCGGCGGGGGAGCCGGGCGTGTTGTCGCCGAGCGGGTCGGCCACCACGTGCGCGGCCGCGTACACGACGCGGCCGGCGGGCGGCTTGCCGGGCGCCTCCCACGTGACGGGCTCGCGCAGGGTGTAGGCGCCGATCCCGGGCAGGTCGATCGTCGTCACAGCTGCGGCACCTCGATCCTGCGGCCCTCGGTGGACGAACGCAGCCCCAGCTCGGCGAGCTGCACGCCGCGGGCGCCGGAGGCGAAGTCGTTCGGGAAGGGCGCGTCCTCCAGCACGTGCCTGATGAACGCCTCCCACTGCACCTTGAACCCGTTGTCGAACTCGGCGTTGTCCGGCACCTCCTGCCAGCCGTCGCGGAAGCGGGCGGTGGCGGGCAGGTCGGGGTTCCAGACGGGCTTGGGGGTGGCGGAGCGGTGCTGCACGCGGCAGTTGCGCAGGCCCGCGACCGCGCTGCCGTGGGTGCCGTCCACCTGGAACTCGACCAGCTCGTCGCGGTTCACGCGAACGGTCCAGGACGAGTTGATCTGGGCGACGATGCCGCCTTCGAGCTCGAAGATCCCGTACGCGGCGTCGTCCGCGGTGGCCTGGTAGGTGTTGCCCTGCTCGTCCACCCGCGCGGGGACGTGCGTCACGGCGCGGGCGTAGACCGATTGGACGCGGCCGAACAGGTTCTCCATCACGTAGTGCCAGTGCGGGAACATGTCGAGCACGATGCCGCCGCCGTCCTCGGCCCGGTAGTTCCAGGACGGGCGCTGCGCCTCCTGCCAGTCGCCCTCGAACACCCAATAGCCGAACTCCCCGCGCACCGACAGGATCCGGCCGAAGAAGCCGCCGTCGATCAGCCGCTTCAGCTTGAGCAGGCCGGGCAGGAAGAGCTTGTCCTGTACGACGCCGTTCTTGACGCCCTTGGCCGTGGCGGCCTCGGCCAGCGCCATCGCCTCCTGCGTCGACTCGGCGGTGGGCTTCTCGGCGTAGATGTGCTTGCCTGCTTCGATGGCCTTCAAGACGGCCTTGACGCGGGCGCTGGTGACCTGGGCGTCGAAGTAGATCAGGTTGTCGTCGTCGGCGAGGGCGGAGTCGAGCTCCGTAGTGAAATCCGAAATCCCATGCTTCTCCGCTATATCTGCCAATTTATCGGCATTTCTGCCGACAAGTACTGGCTTGATCTTCACCCTGTCGCCGTCCGAGAGCGTGACCCCGCCCTGCTCGTTGATGGCCAGGACGGAACGGACCAGGTGCTGACGGTAGCCCATCCGCCCGGTGACGCCGTTCATCACGACGCCGATGGTGCGCACGCTCATTGAGGATCCCTTCAGGACAAACATGGGGAAAGCGCTTTCCCGAACCGTACGGCCGCCCCACCAACCCCGTCAAGTAGCCCCAACCCCCACACGCCCGGAAACCCGCCCACCCACCCCATCTCGGGCCCGGCCGGACGCCCCCTCGCGTAACGCAGCGTCGTGCCCCGTCGGCGCCACGTAACGCCGCGGCGCCGAGAGGACGCCGTGCGGCGCGTTGGCGCGCCTGCGGGCGTGCATCGGATCGCCTCATGGCGCCGCGTCGGTCGGGTGAGATGCGAACGGCGCCCCGCTCGTCCCGGGGGCCGGGAGGGCGGGGCGCCGGATGGTCGGGCGCCTGGGGCGGTTAGAGGTCGCCGCGGGTTTCCAGGCGGGCCAGAGCCTTGGTGATGGGGTGGGCGGTCAGGGAGAGCTGCCACTCGCGGGCCCCGAGCTCGCGCAGCCGGGCGGTCACCGTCTCCTCGGTGATCTCCTCCGGCGGCTCCCAGGTGAGCCGCCGCACCGCGTCCGGCTGCAGCAGGTTCTCGGTCGGCATGTGATGCTGCTCGGCCAGCCCCGCCACCACCGCCCGCGCGGCGGCGAGGCGTTTGGCGGCGGCCGGGTCGCGGTCGGCCCAGCGGTTGGGCGGCGGCGGCCCGTCGCCCGGGGTGCTCGGCTGCGGGAGCTGGTTGTCCGGCAGGCCGCGGGCCCGGGTGACGGCGGCGAGCCAGTCGCTCATGTGGCGGCGCGCACTACGTCCGGTGAATGCTGATATTTCGGTCAAGGCCTTCTTGGTGCGGGGTCCCTCCAGCGCCGCGGTGACGATGGCCGCGTCGGGCAGCACCCGCCCGGGCGCCAGGTCGGACTCCCGGGCGATCCTGTCGCGCATGGTCCACAACTCCCGCACGATCGCCAGGGCGCGTACGTTCCGGACCTTGTGGATGCCCGACGTACGCCGCCAGGGATCGGACCGCGGCACCGGCGGCGGCGTGTTGAGCACGGCGGCGAACTCCTCGCGCGCCCACTCCAGCTTCCCGCTGTCGGCCAGCTCCTGGTGGAGCACGTCACGGAGCTCGACCAGCACCTCCACGTCGAGCGCCGCGTAGCGCAGCCAGTCTTCCGGCAGCGGCCTGGTGGACCAGTCGGCGGCCGAGTGACCCTTCTCCAGCCGCAGCCCGAGCACGGTCTCGACCATGGTGCCGAGCCCCACCCGCTCGTAGCCGAGCAGCCGCCCCGCCAGCTCGGTGTCGAACATCTCCCGCGGCCTGAACCCCACCTCGAGAAGGCACGGCAGGTCCTGGGAGGCGGCGTGCAGCACGATCTCCGCGTCGGCCACGGCCGCGTCGAGCCCGGACAGGTCGGGACAGCCGATCGGGTCGATCAACGCGGTCCCCGCTCCGGCCCGGCGCAGTTGTACGAGGTAGGCGCGGTTGCCGTAGCGGTAGCCGGAGGCGCGTTCGGCGTCGACCGCGACCGGGCCCTTGCCCGCCGCGAAACGCGAAACGATTTCAGTCAGCGCGTCGGCGTCCGCGATGACCGATGGAATGCCCTCGCGCGGCTCAAGGAGCGGCACGACGGTGCGTTCTTCTGTCACGAGTTCACCGACCTCATGACGCTGATGCTGTCTTGACTGGTGCCCTCACTTCGTACGGTCACTCTCCGGATCATCACGGCGGCGGGGAAGGGCGGCCACGTCGGGCGGGAGCGGCGGGATCCCCGCTGCCAGGCACATCAGGTCGCACCAGGCGGCGACGTGGCCGGAGAGATCCTCCTGTGCGGGAGACCAGGACGCCCGCAGCTCGAGCTCGGTCGTGACCGGGTCTTCGGCTTTGTTGCCGAACCCCTCTGACACGGCTCTTGTCACGGTACCGCCAGCGGCGGAGTAGTCGGCTTGATGGGCGTCCAAGGCCTCGGTCAGCCAGCTCCAGGCGACCGGCCCGAGCAGCGGGTCGGAGGTGATCTCCGGCTCCATGTCGGCCCTGACGTAGGCCACCAGCCGGAACGGGCCCTCCCACCCGCGCTGGCCGTCAGGGTCGTAGAGCAGGATCAGCCTGCCCACCGCCAGCTCGTCGTCGTCGCGGTAGACCGACGCGCCGATGGCCGACGAGTAGGGGGCCAGCCGCTGCGGCGCGGGCAGGTCCTCCAGCTCGATCTCCGGTCTGACCTCGGCCAGCCGCATGCTCTCCGCCGCGCGGGTGAACGCCGCGGGGGGAGGAGGCTGGTCACTGAGTGTCATAGCGGAAGCGTAGGTCGAAGACGGACGGAAGGGGACCACAGGGGTGCTCATCCTTCGTGATCAAGCCGCTGCCGTAACCAGCCGGCGAACCTGTCGGACGGACTCGGCGGTGCCGATGATGATCGCGTGACCGCACTCGACACAGGCCCACTCCGGGCAGTGGCCGGGCTCGTGGCCGTCGAGGCACGGCGGCTGCTCGAACAACCGCTCATCGGCACAGGAAAGGCAGCGCTCACTGCGGCGCTCTGGGGAAGTCCACAACGCGGTGGTCGCACGAGTCATCGAACCGTGGCCTTTCTTCGGGTCGTGGCTCCGACGTTGGCACGAGCCGCTGACAATTCCCCGCAACGCGCTCGGCGTGTCCCGAAAGTGGTCTCTGAATCGATGCCGCGCGGTGGGTTGGCGAACATTTGGCCCAGTCGAGACCGGCTCTCTGGCCGGGCATGGGGTGTGTTCGACCCTCGTGCGGTGCCGATGCCGAGCAGACCGGTAAAACTTCATCTGGCTATCTGATCATGACTTGGGGTGTTCGATCGATGTTTTTCCGACACCTCGCGCCAGTGTCGGGACCGCCGCCCGGACGTGGCACCCTTGTGGGGTGAACCTCGCCGACTCAGCGTTCCTGCGTGCCTGCCGCCGCCAGCCCGTCCCCCACACCCCGGTCTGGTACATGCGCCAGGCCGGGCGGTCGCTGCCGGAATACCTGAAGGTCCGCGAGGGCGTGCCGATGCTCACCGCGTGCGCGACGCCCGACATGATCGTCGAGATCACCATGCAGCCCGTGCGCCGGTACGGCGTCGACGCGGCCGTCTTCTTCAGCGACATCGTGGTGCCGCTCCGGGCCATCGGCATCGACCTCGACATCAAGCCGGGCGTCGGCCCCGTCGTGGCCGACCCGATCCGCGACGCCAAGGGCGTCGACGCGCTGCGCCCGCTGGAGCCGGACGACGTGTGGTACGTGAGCGAGGCCATCCGGGCCCTGACCGGCGAGCTGGGCGGCACGCCGCTGATCGGCTTCGCCGGGGCGCCGTTCACGCTCGGCTCCTACCTCATCGAGGGCGGCCCGTCCAGGAACCACGACCACACCAAGGCCATGATGTACGGCGAGCCGCGGCTGTGGCACACACTCATGGAGCGGCTGTCCACGATCGTCCTGGAGCACCTGCGCATCCAGATCGCGGCCGGGGCCTCGGCCGTGCAGCTCTTCGACTCCTGGGTGGGGGCGGTGGCGCCGGCCGACTACCGGGAGTTCATCCTGCCGCACACCCGGCGGATCTTCGAGGGCGTGGCGGGCGTGCCGCGCATCCACTTCGGCGTCGGCACGGGTGAGCTGCTCGGCGTGCTCGGCGAGGCCGGGGCCGACGTGGTGGGCGTGGACTGGCGGGTGCCGCTCGACGAGGCGGCCCGCCGGGTCGGCCCGGGCAAGGCGTTGCAGGGCAACCTCGACCCGGCCGTGCTCATGGCGCCGTGGGAGGTCGTCGAGCGCAAGGCGCGCGAGGTGCTGCGCCAGGGCCGGGCGGCCGAGGGGCACGTGTTCAACCTGGGGCACGGCGTGCTGCCCTCGACCGACCCCGACCAGCTCAAGCGCCTCACCGACCTGGTCCACGAGGCGGGCATTCCCGGCTGACCCCTGATTGCCTTCAGATTCGAGGCCTGTCCCGCCGCGCGCGGGGCAGGTTTTTCGCGTCTTCGCATGTCCACGCAATGTTTTCCGGCGCGGCACTAGACTTGGATCATTCGTTATCTTGTATGATTCGTGTTTATGAAGACCACCGCCGAGGAGCTGCGCGGTGTTGGCCTGAGAGTGACGGCCGCCCGTGTCGCGCTGCTCGAGACCGTCCGTGAGGGCGACCACCTCGATGTCGAGGCGATCGCCTCCGGGGTGCGCGACCGTGTCGGCCATGTCTCCCTTCAAGCCGTGTACGAGGCCCTTCACGCGCTCACCGCGGCGGGGCTCGTACGCCGCATCGAGCCGGCCGGCAGCCCGGCCCGGTTCGAGGGGCGCATCGGCGACAACCACCACCACGTCGTGTGCCGATCGTGCGGTGTCGTCGCCGACGTCGACTGCGCGGTGGGCGAGGTGCCTTGCCTGACCGCATCCGACGCCCACGGCTTCATGATCGACGAGGCCGAGGTCATCTACTGGGGCCTGTGCCCCGACTGTTCCACCGCCCGCGGTTCCTGAGCACCGTGATCAAGTCCGGAAGGATTCCCATGTCTGAGAACCATGATGCAACCGTCGCAGACGCGAAGGCGGAAGGCGGCTGCCCGGTCGCGCACCAGCGCGCCCCGCACCCGACTCAGGGCGGCGGCAACCGCCAGTGGTGGCCGGACCGGCTCAACCTGAAGATCCTCGCCAAGAACCCCGCCGAGACCAACCCTCTCGGCGAGGCGTTCGACTACGCCGAGGCGTTCAAGAGCCTCGACCTCCCGGCAGTCAAGCAGGACATCGCGGAGGTGCTGACGACCTCGCAGGACTGGTGGCCGGCCGACTTCGGCCACTACGGCCCGTTCATCATCCGGATGGCCTGGCACAGCGCGGGCACGTACCGGATCAGCGACGGCCGCGGCGGCGCCGGGGCCGGTCAGCAGCGCTTCGCGCCGCTCAACAGCTGGCCCGACAACGGAAACCTCGACAAGGCCCGCCGCCTGCTCTGGCCGGTCAAGAAGAAGTACGGCCAGAAGCTCTCGTGGGCCGACCTCATGATCCTCGCCGGCAACGTCGCCCTGGAGTCGATGGGCTTCGAGACCTTCGGCTTCGCCGGTGGCCGCGCGGACGTGTGGGAGCCCGACGAGGACGTCTACTGGGGCCCGGAGACCACCTGGCTGGGCGACGAGCGCTACAGCGGTGACCGCGAGCTGGAGAACCCGCTGGGCGCCGTCCAGATGGGCCTCATCTACGTCAACCCGGAGGGCCCGAACGGCAACCCGGACCCGCTGGCCGCGGCCCGCGACATCCGTGAGACGTTCCGCCGGATGGCGATGAACGACGAGGAGACGGTCGCCCTGATCGCGGGCGGTCACACCTTCGGCAAGACCCACGGCGCCGGCCCGGCCGACAACGTCGGCGCCGACCCCGAGGCCGCCTCGATCGAGGAGCAGGGCCTGGGCTGGAAGAACAGCTTCGGCACCGGCAAGGGCGGCGACACGATCACCAGCGGTCTCGAGGGCATCTGGACGAACACCCCGATCACCTGGGACAACAGCTTCTTCGAGATCCTGTTCGGCTACGAGTGGGAGCTGTTCCAGAGCCCCGCCGGCGCCAACCAGTGGCGGCCGAAGGACGGCGCGGGCTCGGACACCGTCCCCGACGCCCACGACTCGTCGAAGAGCCACGCTCCGACGATGCTGACCACGGACCTCTCGCTCCGGTTCGACCCGGTCTACGAGCCGATCTCGCGGCGCTTCCTGGAGAACCCCGCCGAGTTCGCCGACGCCTTCGCCCGCGCGTGGTTCAAGCTGACCCACCGCGACATGGGCCCGATCGTGCGCTACCTCGGCCCGGAGGTCCCGGCCGAGACGCTGCTGTGGCAGGACCCGCTGCCCGCGGTGACGCACGAGCTCGTCGACGCCGCGGACGTAGCCGCCCTCAAGGGCCAGGTTCTGGCCTCGGGCCTGTCGGTGCCGCAGCTCGTCTCCACCGCGTGGGCGTCGGCCTCGTCCTTCCGCGGCAGCGACAAGCGCGGCGGCGCCAACGGCGCGCGCGTCCGCCTCCAGCCGCAGAGCGGGTGGGAGGTCAACGACCCCGACCAGCTCGCGACGGTGCTCGGCACCCTTGAGGGGATCCAGAAGGCCTTCAACGGCGCTCAGACCGGCGGCAAGCAGGTCTCGCTGGCCGACGTGATCGTGCTCGCCGGCGCCGCGGCCGTCGAGAAGGCCGCCAAGGACGCCGGCTTCGACGTCCAGGTGCCCTTCACGCCGGGTCGCGCGGACGCCGCGCAGGACCAGACCGACGTCGAGTCGTTCTCCGCGCTGGAGCCGACCGCCGACGGGTTCCGCAACTACCTCGGGAAGGGCAACCGGCTGCCGGCCGAGTACCTGCTCATCGACCGGGCCAACCTGCTGACCCTGAGCGCTCCCGAGCTGACCGTGCTCGTCGGCGGCCTGCGCGTCCTGGGCGCGAACTACCAGCAGTCGACGCTCGGCGTCCTCACCGCGACCCCCGGGTCGCTGACCAACGACTTCTTCGTCAACCTGCTCGACCTGGGCACGACGTGGAAGGCGACGTCCGAGGACGCGAACACGTTCGAGGGCCGCGACGACGCCACGGGCGAGGTCAAGTGGACCGGCACCCGGGCCGACCTCGTCTTCGGGTCCAACTCCGAGCTGCGCGCGCTCGCGGAGGTCTACGCGAGCGACGACGCGAAGGAGAAGTTCGTCACGGACTTCGTCGCGGCGTGGGACAAGGTGATGAACCTCGACCGGTTCGACCTGGTCTGATGGCTGACGTCCGGGCCGGTGCGGGCCGGCCCGGACGTCCACGCCTGGCGCGGGGTCAGGCCGTCTCGGGGCCGGGGCCGTCGGGCCGGGGGCCCGACGGGCGCGTGGCCGTCTCGGGGCGCCTGACGCGATTGCGCCGCGCCAGGTAGATCACCAGCGCGATCAGCGGCAGCGACGCGACCAGCCACGGCAGCAGCGCGCCGAGCACCGTGAGCGCCACCTTCGTGAACGACACCAGCGCGTTCCAGCCCGCCTTGAGCCCGCCCAGGAAGCCCGCGGGCTCCTCCTCGGGATCCTTGACCTCGGTGACCGGCCCGACCAGGCGGAGCGTCAGCGTGGCCATGGCGACCTGCGTGGCCAGCTCCTTCTGCTGCGCCTGCAGCGACTCCAGGTCCGCCTCGCGGGAGGAGATCTCCCGCTCCACCTGCAGCACCTGCCCGATCGTGTCGGCCTTCTTCATCAGCGTGCGCAGCGAGTCGAGCGACTGCTGCGCCGACTTGAGCCGGCTGTTGACGTCGGCCACCTGCATGGTGACGTCCTGGGTGCCCTGGTTCATGGACAGCTGCTGGCCCAGGTCCTGGCCGAGCCGGGCGAGCACGTCGGCGTACTTGTCAGGCGGGACCTTGAACTCCAGCATGGCCGTGTCCTCGGTGTCGCTGGCCGAGCTGGTCTCCTCCTTGGCGAGGTAGCCGCCCGCCGACGTCACGATCTGCTTGGCCTGCTGCACGGCGGCGGTGACCTGCTTGGCCCGTACGGTCATGCTGCCGGTGTAGATGACCTGGCGGTCCTGCTGCGTGACCTTGACGTTCGAGACCAGCCCGTCCTTGGCCCGCGCCTGCGGCTGAGGTCTTTTGGCGACGTTCTGGTCCATGGCCTCGGCCTGATCCTGGGCCTCTGGCGCGGAGGCCACGGCCGGTGCGGCCGCCCCGCTGCCCGCTTCGCTGGTGAGGGTATTCGTGCCGCCGCCGCACCCGGCCAGGAGCAGGGCCGAGCAGGCGGTTGCGAGTGCGATTCCGTACCGGATTCTCCTCATGCCCATAAGACGGGCGCCGGATAACCCCGGTTTGAGGAAGGGGAATCACGTTAAGGTCACTGTGCGACGGCGCTCCCTCGCCTCGCGGCCCCGAGGGGGTGGGCAGGGCGTCGAGGCGGTAGCGTCAGGAGGCGTGGAAGGGAATCGGGCCCACGTGGTCGTCATCGGCGGGGGGATCTCCGGTCTCGCCGCCGCGTGGTATCTCCGCCAGAGCGGGGGCAAGCGGGTCAAGGTGACCGTGCTGGACGGCGCCTCGCGCATCGGCGGCAAGCTGTACGCCTCGGAGGTCGCCGGGGTGAGCGTGGACGCGGGCGCGGAGGCCATGCTGGCCAGACGGCCCGAGGGCAAGGAGCTGGCCAGGGCCGTGGGGCTCGGCGACGACCTGGTCTTCCCCGGCGGCGCCGGCTCGGCCGTCTACAGCCGGGGCGTGCTGCGGCCGATGCCGAAGGGCCAGGTCATGGGCGTGCCCGCCGACCTGACCGAGCTGGCCAAGTCCGGCATCGTCTCGCCCGGCGGCCTGCTGCGCGTGCCGCTCGACCAGATCCTGCCGGCGACGCTCGTGCGCACCGACGTGTCCGTGGCCGCGTACATCCGGGCCAGGATGGGCGCCGAGGTCGTGGAACGGCTGGTCGAGCCGCTGCTCGGCGGCGTCTACGCGGGCCGTTCCGACATGTTGTCGCTGGAGGCCACGATGCCGCGGGTGGCGGCGGTGGCGCGTTCCGAGCGTTCGCTGCTGACCGGCGCCAGGCAGCTCGTCGAGGAGGCGCCGAAGGACGCGGGCCCGGTGTTCACGACGCTCAGGAACGGCGTCGGCAGCCTGCCGGAGGCGATCGCCAAGGCGTCGGGCGCGGACATCAGGACCGGCGTCACCGTACGCGAGCTGCGCAGGACCGGCGACGGCTGGCAGCTCGTCACCGGCCCGGTGCCGAGGCCCGAGGTCATCGAGGCGGACGCGGTGATCGTGGCCACGCCGGGGCCCGCGGCCGCCAGGCTGCTCAAGGCCGAGGTGCCCAAGGCGGCGAGCGAGCTGTCCAGGATCGAGTACGCCAGCATGGCCATCGTCACGCTCGCGTACCCGATCGACGCCTTCCCCGAGCCGCCCGCCTCCAGTGGCTACCTGGTGCCGCCCGTGGAGGGGCGGCCGGTCAAGGCGGTGACGTTCAGCTCGGTCAAGTGGCCGCACCTGACGAAGGACATGGTGATCCTGCGCTGCTCGATCGGCAGGATCGGCGAGGAGCACCTGCTCCAGCGGGACGACCGCGAGCTGGTCTCGCTGGCCGGCGCCGAGATGGCCGACGTGATGGGCACGAGCGGGCTGCCGCTCGACACCAGGGTCACGCGCTGGGGCGGCGCGCTGCCGCAGTACAACGTGGGTCACCTCGACCGGGTGGCCAGGGTGCGCGCGGCGGTGGCCGTGCAGCCCGGGCTGGCCGTCTGCGGCGCCGCCTACGACGGCATCGGCATCCCGGCCTGCGTCGGCACGGCGCGTACGGCCGCCGCCCGGATTCTGGACCACCTGTCCCGGAGAGGACAATAGACCCCATGACAGAGGCAGCCCCGCGGCCCAAGGCCCGCGATCTCAACCAGGTGATCCGTTACACGATGTGGTCGGTCTTCCAGGTGACCGAGCCGTGTCCCGTCGACCGCGACGGCCTGGCGAGCGAGGTCGAGGAGCTGCTGGACCAGGCCGCCGGCAAGGGCGTCGTGACCAGGGGGGTCTACGACGTGGCCGGGCTGCGGGCCGACGCCGACTTCATGTTCTGGTGGCACGCGCCCACCCCCGAGGACCTGCAGGACGTCTACGCCAGGTTCCGGCGCACCGAGCTGGGCCGCCACAGCAGGCCCGTCTGGTCGGCCATGGCGCTGCACCGGCCGGCCGAGTTCAACAAGTCGCACATCCCGGCCTTCCTCGCGGAGGAGGAGCCGCGGGCCTACGTGAGCGTCTACCCGTTCGTGCGGTCGTACGAGTGGTATCTGCTCGACGACTCCGAGCGCCGGGCCATGCTGGCCGAGCACGGCAGGATGGCGCGCGACTATCCCGACGTGCGGGCCAACACGGTGGCGTGCTTCTCGCTCAACGACTACGAGTGGATGCTGGCGTTCGAGGCCGACGAGCTGCACCGGATCGTCGACCTGATGCGTACGCTGCGGGGCGCCCAGGCCCGCCGCCACACCCGGGTGGAGATCCCGTTCTACACGGGCGCCCGCAAGCCGGTGCGGGACCTGGTGGCGTCCCTGCCCTAGCCGCCCACGACGGCCAGGAGAACGTGAGCGCAGGCGGCTCGCCCTCGGGCGGGTCGCCTGCGCTCGCATGCCGAAGTTGGCGATCTGGGCGCATTGATCTATCCGGTTTGTCACAATCAGGGAAATCCTCTGTTCGTACGGGCGGCTTGCGGTGGCACGTTCCAAGACGGCAGGAGGGCGGGGTGATGGGCGGATCGGGAAGACGGGGGAGCCGGCGGCGCGGGGCGGGCCGGCATGCGGCGACACGCTCGCGGCACGGGCGGCGGCGTGGCCTGGGCCGGCGGTGGACGGCCGGGGCGGTCGGGGCCGTGGCGCTGGCCGGCGGCGTGGTCGCGGTGCTCGGCGCGAACGGGACCTTCGGCGGGGCGCTGACCGCCGTCTCGTCCCAGCAGGCGCGCGTGGCGTCCGGGCCGCAGGCGCGGGCCGAGCCGGAGAACGGCCCGGAGAACGGCTCCGTGGCACTGCCCGGCAAGGCCGGCGGCGCCACTGGCGCGAAGGCGAGCGCTGAGGCCGGCGCGGAGGTCAGGGTGCGGGAACGGCCGAAGTCCGAGCCGCCGCCTCAGGTCGCTCCGAGCCCGGCCACGGCGGGCGCGGCCTCTCCCGGCTCGGTCTCTCCTGGCGCGGTCGAGCAGGGGCTGGTGGCGGGCACCACCGACGCGGAGGACCTGCCGGCGGGCGGTCCCGACCCCGGCGAGGCGGAGGGGTACAAGGCGAACGGCCCGTCCCGGCACACCGATCAGCAGGCGGCCGAGTTTTTCCGTGTGCGCTGGGGCCCGGACGACAAGGCGCTGAAGCGCCTCAAGGACATCCGCACGGTCGGCGGATATCTGCGTATCTATACGGATTTACCGGAATCTGCGGGGAACTCGTCCCAAGCGATCACGTTGTGCGAGCGCGGCCTCGCTTATCTGCGCGCTCGGGGGGTGGTCAATCCGGTCGTGTTCGTACAGGCCGAGTTCGGCGAGAACGGGAATCCCGTCCTCGCCAACATCCTCGGCCCTTCAGACACCAGCTGCCGCGTCACCCACCCTGAACCCGGCTAACGCACCCGAACCCGCGTCTTGGCGCACACTTGACACTGTTGCGTCACGACCCGCCCGATGGTCTCAATCGTCACCCAGCGATGGCGAAGATGGACAAAGCGCACACAAAACTCCTACCCGAGGCAGGCGATCGGTACGCGCTGTCGCTATACGATCACCCCTTGGGTTCAAGCCTAAGGGAGACGGAGTTGATGCAGTAACGATCGTCGGTCGGAGTCGGATATCCCTCGCCGTGGAACACGTGCCCCAGATGCGAGTCGCACCGCGCGCACCGCACCTCCGTACGTACCATGCCGAGGCTGCGGTCCTCGATCAGCCGGACCGCGTCGGAGTCGCTCGGCGCGAAGAAGCTCGGCCACCCGCAGTGCGACTCGAACTTCGTGTCCGACCGGAACAGCTCCGCCCCGCAGGCGCGGCACGAGTAGACGCCCTCGGCCTTGGTGTCGACGTACTCGCCCGTGAACGGGCGCTCGGTCCCGGCCTCCCTGAGGACGTGGAACTCCTCAGGCGAGAGCTGGACCCGCCACTCGGCCTCGCTTTTGACCACCTTCTCCATGCGTCCAGCGTACGAGATCGGAAGGGATGAGAGATCAGGCAAAAAGAGATCTTCGCAGGCTGAAGCATCCGTTCTGGGGTGAATTCGCGTCTTTGTAGGCAAGGGGGTGTCATCGCCTCCTGCCAGGGGTGAGATCATCCGCAGATCCCGCCAAGCGGCACAGCCCACGCCCGTGCTGGAGCCGTTCGGGATCGTCACGGCCGGCCGGGTGGCGCGCCAGCGCCCGGAACGGCGGCGGGTGATCTAGTGGCCCGTCCCGTCGAGCCCTCGGTCCCGCCACCGAGGAGGCTCCGGGACGGGCCCACCTCGCGACCGGCTCCAGGCCGACCGGGCCGACTTCAGCAAGGACGGAGTAGGTTCGGTGCATGGCATCGCCGTACATCGAGCTGCAGGTGGGGGAGCGGACCGTCAAGGTCACCAACCCCGACAAGATCTACTTCCCTGAGATCGGCGCCACCAAGCGGGAGCTGGTCGAGTACTACGTGAGCGTCGGCGAGGGCGCGCTGCGCGCGCTCAAGGACCGGCCCACCAACCTCAAGCGCCACCCCGACGGCGTGCAGACCGAGGCGATCTACCAGAAGCGGATGCCGCCCAAGCACCCCGACTGGCTCCAGCCGGTGACGGTGCGGTTCCCGAGCGGCCGCACGGCGCAGTCGCTGCGGGTGACCGAGGTGGCGGCCATCGCCTACGGTGCGAACCTCGGCACCATCGACTTCCACCCCTGGCAGGTGCGGGCCACCGACGTCGAGCACCCCGACGAGCTGCGCGTCGACCTGGACCCGCAGCCGGGCCTGGAGTTCGACGCGGCCCGCAGAGCCGCCCTGCTCACCAGGGAGGTGCTGGAGGAGCTGGGGATGGCCGGGTTCGTGAAGACGTCGGGCAACCGTGGCGTGCACATCGCCGTGCGCATCGAGCCGCGCTGGGACTTCATCCAGGTACGCTACGCCGGCATCGCCCTGGCCAGGGCCGTCGAGGCGCGGGACCCGGCGCTGGTGACCACGGCGTGGTGGAAGGAGGAGCGCGGGGAGCGGGTGTTCATCGACTTCAACCAGAACGCCCGGGACCGTACGGTCGCCAGCGCCTACTCCGTCAGGGCCCAGCCGCACGCCCCCGTCTCGACCCCGCTGACCTGGGACGAACTGGTGGACGCCGACCCGCGCGACTTCGACATCCGTACGGTGCCGGCCCGGTTCGCGGAGGTGGGCGACGTGCACGCGGCGATCGACGACGTGGCGTACTCGATCGAGCCGCTGCTGGAGCTCTACGCCAAGGACGACCGGGGCGACATGCCGTACCCGCCCAACTACCCGAAGATGCCGGGCGAGCCCATGCGCGTCCAGCCCAGCCGGGCGCGCAACACCGACTGACGGACGCCGACTGACGGACGCCAATGAGCGGACGCTGGCTGGCGGATGCTGACCGGCGGGCGGCGGGTCAGCGGACGAGGTGGTGCGGGGCGAGCTCGCGGGTCTCGCCCCGCCGCAGATAGACCACCCGGTCGGCCAGGCCGTTCTGCTCGATGTGGTGGCGGAAGTCCTCCAGCGGTGAGCTGAAGGCGGCGTAGTCGTCGTAATGCACCGGTATGACTGCGTGCGGGTTGATCAGGTCGCACCACGACGCACCCTGCTCGCCGTCCATGGTGACGTGCATGAGGCCGAGCAGCCGGGCGCCGCCCAGGTGCACGATGGCCAGGTCGATGTCGGGGAAGCGGCGCGGGATCGCGTCCAGGCGGCGGTCGAGCAGCGTGTCACCGCTGATGTGCACGGTCAGCTCCACCCGTTCGGCCTGGTTGCAGAACTCCAGCATCGTCCCGATCACGGGCGGCAGCAGCGCCTCGGCGGGGCCGGGCGCGTGTTTGGCGGGCAGCGCGGTGATCCTGACCGTTCCGCGCGGGCCGCGTAGCTCGTGAGTGTGCCATTCCTCCAGCCCCACGCTGCGGCGGAAGCCCTGAAGGCGCAGTCTGCGGGCCGCCGTGGTCGTCGTGACGACCACCGTGTCCTTGTCCAGGTGCCTGCGGGCGACCCGGTCCCAGTGGTCGCCGTACAGGTGCGACAGCACCACCCCGTCGAGTGGCGGCAGGTCCTCGATCTCCATGGCCGGGTCGGTGAGGCGCCGCGTGGACAGGCCGTAACCCAGGTACGCCCGCTGGCCCCGGTGCAGGAAGTTGGGATCGGTCAGCAGCGTGAGGCCGTTGTAGCGGATCAGCGTGGTCGCGTTGCCGATGAACTGCAGGCTGCCCTTCACCTCGGCTCACCTCGGGTACGGTGAGCGCTGGTCGGGAGGCACGCCGCCGCCCTTGCCGCCCCCTTTGTTGCCCTTGTCCGTCGCGTGCGGGTGGTCGGCGCGCCTGGCGCCGCGCTGCTTCTCGGGAACGAGGTGGGCGGACTTGAACTCGGTGGGCGATTTACCTGATCTGCGAATCTCGGGCTGCTGTGGATTGCTCATGGCATTTGTCCCCCTTTATGGGGATATTTCCTGCCACATTGGGATGCGCTTAAACCCTCCGTGTCTGGCTGATTTCACTTCGGTCACATTACTTGACTCGCTATCTAATAGTTCGCAAGGCTTTCTTGTGTATCGGGGGGCGACAACCGATTCTGGAGCCTTCTCTCATGGCAAAAGCGCGACATCTCGCGGCGCTGGTGGCTGCCTTCGTGGTCGGAGGAGTGACCCTGGCGGCGGGCCCGTCCTACGCCTCCGCCCGGACCGGCCCCGATCTACCGGTCGACCTGCCGGTCGATCTGCCCACCTGCCTCCTCCCGCTGCCGTTGCTCTGCGACGAGCAGCCCGAACCCGAGCCCGAGGAGTCCTGGTCGAGCCCGCCGCCCTCCGCTGAGCCCGGACCCGGCGACTCCTGGCCGGGGCCGGAGGAGTCCGCGCGGCCTTGGCGGCCCGCGGGCGAGGAGGAACACCGGGTGCCGAGGGGGCACCCTGAGACCGGCGGCGGCGGGCTCGCCCCGGACAACCCGACGTGGCCGTTCGCCGTGGGCGGGGTGGCGCTCCTGACGGGCGCGGGACTGGCCGGGGCCGCAGTACGGCGCCGCAGGGGTGTCGCCTAGCTTGGCCGGCCCGACAACCCCGGCTACGGACTCGGCCGTGGGCCGGGTCTCGGTCTCGGTCTCGGTCGCGGGCGGGGTGCCGGTTGCAAGCCGGGTGACGCTTCGGGGCTGGGCACCGGTCGTGGACCGGGTGACGCTCGTGGACGAGGCGGCGGGCGTGGGTCGAGGGGCGGGAGTCACTTGGGGGTCGGGTGTCTGCTGAGGGTCGGGAGCCGGGCGGTGGCCGGAGGCCCGGGCAGCGGGTGATGCTGCTCGTGGCGGGCACCGTGTCGTTGGGCGGGGCGCTGCTGATCGGGCTCGGGTTGAGCGGCATCGTCGGTGGCGAGCCCGCGCCGGCACCCGTCGCCGCCACCAGGAGCGGCCCCGTCGACGGCGCGGCCCCGGTCACCGGACTCGCGCTCGGCAAGGTGGCCGCGCCCATGAAGGCCGCCAAGCCGACCGCCGTCTACATCCCGTCCATCGGCGTGGCCGCCCCGCTCATGGAACTGGGCCTCGACGCGGAGGGCGCCATCGAGAACCCGCCGTTCGACCCCCCGGACCTGGCCGGCTGGTACCGCTACGGCCCCGTGCCCGGCCAGCGCGGCGCCGCCGTGATCACCGGCCACCTGGACACGAGATCCGGCCCCGCCGTCTTCGCCAACCTCAAGAACGTCAAGCGCGGCGACCAGGTGCAGGTGCTGCGTGCCGACCGTTCGGTGGCCGTGTTCGTCGTGGACAAGGTCGAGCACACGCCGAAGCGCAGCTTCCCGGTCAAGAAGGTCTACGCCAAGCTCACCTATCCGGGGCTGCGGCTGGTGACCTGCGGCGGGACGTTCGACCGGCAGGCGCACAGCTACCGGGACAACACGATCGTGTACGCGCACCTGGCGGCGCCGTACTATCCGAAGAGCTGATCACGGGTCGCGCGGCAGGCCGAGGGCGCGCTCGGCGATGATGTTGAGCTGCACCTCCGTGGTGCCGCCGCCGATCGTGAACGCCCGCGTCGCGAGGATCATCCGGTTCCAGCGCCGACTCGTGGGAGCCAGCGACCAGCAGAACTCCGCGACCGCCTGGGCGTGCCGCATGCCGAGCAGCTTGCGGACGCTGGAGGCGGTCGCGGAGTCGGCGCCGGGCCTTCGCAGGGTGCCAGGGCCGGACGGCTGGGAGCCGGACAGCTGGGAGCCGGGCGGCTGGGAGCCGGACAGCTGGGAGAGTGTCGCGCGGAGGCCGAGCGCCGAGATGGCCTGGCCCTCGGCCCACAGACGACCGGCCTGCTCGCGTTGCGACTGCCGGAGCGGGGGCAGCGTCGCGATCAGCTCGGCCATGTCGGTGTGCTGCGAGCCCGGACCCCAGGAGTCGCCGAGCGCGACGCGTTCGTGGGAGAGCGTGTCGCGGGCCACCCGCCAGCCCTCGTCCACCGCGCCGACGACCAGGTCGTCCGGTACGAAGACGTCGTCGAGGAAGACCTCGTTGAACACCTCGTCCCCGTTGATCTCCTTGAGCGGCCTGACGGTGACTCCGGTGGAGGACATGTCCACCAGGAAGTACGTGATCCCGTTGTGTTTCGCCTTTTCGGGAGAAGTGCGGGCGAGACAGATGCCCCAGTGGGCGTACTGCGCGAGAGACGTCCAGATCTTCTGACCCGTCAGCGACCAGCCGCCCTCCACCCTCGTGGCCTTCGTCGCCAGCCCGGCCAGGTCGGACCCGGCGCCGGGCTCGCTGAACAGCTGGCACCACACGATCTCCCCGGCGAACGTCTTCGGCAGGAAACGCTCCTGCTGCTCCCGCGTGCCGTACCGGACGATGGAGGGGACCGCCCAGGCCGCGATGCCCAGGTTCGGCCGTTTGAGGCCGCGGAACTCCTGATGGATGATCACCTGCTCCAGCGGCGAGGCGTCCCTGCCCCAGGGCCTGGGCAGGTGGGGCATGATCCACCCTTCTCGCGCGAACCTGCCCAGCCTGGCCAGCGGCTCCTCGGCCCGCAGCGACTCGGCCTCCACCCTGATGGCGTCCCGGACGGCGGTCGCCTCCTCAGGCAGGTCCGGCTCCATCGCCCGCCGTACCCCCGCCACCGCCAGCCCGGACACCTCCTCGGCCCACGGTCCCGGATCTCCGGCCAGCAGGCGGTCGGACAATGCCCTGCGGTAGTAGCGGTGCGCGTCGTGCTCGAAGGTGTAGCCGATGCCGCCGAGCACCTGGATCGCATCGGCCGCGCACCGCACGGCCGCCTCGGTCCCCAGCACCCCGGCCACCGCCACCGCCAGCCTGACCTCGTCCCCGAGTCCGCCTCCGACGATGCCGCCCACCGTCGCGGCCCTCCCAGCGGCCCTGCCCGCGACCTCGCCGTGGCCGGCGCTGCCGGCCCGGTGCGCGCCGGGTGCGGTGTCGAGGGCTCTGGCGGCGTCCCATACGGCGGCGCGTGCCTGTTCGAGCGTCACCAGCGCGGCGGCCACCCGGTGCTTGACCCCTTGGAACTGCCCGATCGGCCGCCCGAACTGCTCGCGTACCTTGGCGTACTCGGCCGCCGTCGTCACGGCCCACGCCGCCACGCCGCACGCGTCCGCCCCGAGCAGCACGGCGGCGATCTCCCGTACCGGCACCTCGCCGAGCACTCGGTCGGCGGGCACGGTACGGGCGGTGACGGAGCAGAGCACCCGGTCGAGATCGACGCTGTCGGCGGGTTCGGCGGTGACGTCCGCACGGTCGAGCACCGCCCACCCGTGGCCGTCCACGGGCAGGAGAAAGAGATCGGCCTCCGGCGAGCCCAGCGCGAGCAGCGGCGCCGCATCGCCAGTCGCACCGTCACCCGGGCTGCCACCCGCGCCGCCACCCGGGTCGGTGGGCAGTGCGACGGCGGCGGTCATGGAGCCGTCGGCGAGCCCGGCGATCAGCGGCGCGACGGCCGGGGACGGACGGCGGCCCGGCCCCGTCCGGGAGACCGCGTCCGGGTGGTCCGTCACGGGCCGGGTGTGCGTGGCCGGGCCGCTCGTTCCCGGCCAGGTGAGCGCGGCTGAGGTCAGGACGGCCGGGAGGTACGGTCCCGAGACCCGCCGCTCGCCCAGCGCCTCCAGCGCGACGCACAGCTCCAGCAGCCCGTACCCCTGCCCACCGCGCTCCTCGGGCAGATGCAGCCCCAGAATCCCCTGCCCCGCCAGCGCCGCGTGGTCGGTCGTGCGCGTGGCGAGCCCTCGCACGGAGGCGGCCAGCTCCTGGTGTTCCTCGGTGGTCCCAATGCCCATACGTCCGAACCTAGAAGGTCATTCGGTCGATGGCCAGGAAAACCATTGGCGGCCTCCGGACCCGCCCGGCTACCCTCCCTGATGTCCTGACGATGGAGCCGATGTTCTGGGAAGGGGTGGATTCATGCCTGGCACCGCGCCTTGCGCGCCTCGCCGTGCCGTGGGCGGATCCTGCCTCTGAAACCTCACGTCTGACAGGCCGGACCGCCTGCCGTGCCAGCATGCCCGCATACGTCGCGAGGCTCGCTCGGCGCTCCCTTGCTGCCCTTCATCGAAGTCATTCCGGCAAGGAGTACCCAGGTTGTCCACCAATGGCAAGCCACGTTCCATCGTGAACACCGAAACCTTCCAGTGCGTACGCTGCGGCCTGACCGTGACCGTGACCGCACCGGACGGCACCCGCCGCAACCACTGCCCGAGCTGTCTGCACTCGCAGCACGTGCTCGATCGCGGGGAGGGCGGCCCTTCGGACTGCGGATCGCGGATGATCCCGATCTCGATCGCGGTCCTGCGTACCGGCGACTGGATGATCATCCATCGCTGCACCCGGTGCGGTGAGCTGACGTCCAACCCCATCTGCGGGGACGACAACCAGCTCATCCTCATGCGCATGGCCGTACGGCCGCTGGCGCAGCCGCCGTTCCCGCTTGAGGCGTTCGGCGGTCTGTGACATGCCGAGGAGGAACCCGGCCCGGGAGCGGCCGCAACAACGCAAGAAGGCGCCGCACCGGGAGCACGGGGAGGCGTTCCGCTGCGTCTCCTGCAGGCTGGACGTCCCGATGATCGCGCCGGGCACCGCCCACCGCAACCACTGCCCGCACTGCCTGACGAGCCTCCACGTCGACCGCCGCGTCCCGGGAGACCGCCGCGCGGCCTGCCGGGGCCGGATGGCGGCGCTGAGCATCACCGTCCGGCCGGACGGCGAGTGGCTGATCATCCATCTCTGCCGGTCCTGCGGCGAGCTCAGCGCCAACCGCATCGCGGGCGACGACAACGCGCTGGCCCTGCTCCGCATCGCCATGCGCCCCCTGTCCGCGCCCCGCCTGCCCCTGCCCGCCTGGGCGGGGTAGGCGACCCCGATGCCCGTCCGGGTGACCCTCGGACGGGCATCGGAGGTCAGTGGAGCCGGCCGTCCCGGTGGAGGTCGTCGAAGATGATCTGATCCACCGGCGCCACGCGGTCGCGGTCGGCGTAGGTCAGCCAGACGACCTCCTCGATCTCGCTGCTGGGCGTCGGGGTCCCCCGGTGGTCGGCGGTGTAGCAGGTCATCCGCACGATGACGCCGTCGGGGTGGCTGTCGGCCTGCGCCTGGTACGTGCCGAGGTGGGCGGCGGTGGCGGGGACGATGGCGACGGACAGCTCCTCGTCGATCTCGCGGACGAGGGTGTCGACGTCGCTCTCGCCGGGTTCGCGCTTGCCGCCGGGGAGGTAGTAGACGCTCTTGCCCTGCGATCGGGTGCTGAGGATCTTGCCGTCCGCCAGGTGGATCCATGCGATCTTGTCAATCATGTCGCCCATCATGCACGCATCCATCCGCATTTCCTCCCCTTGGAGAGAGATCGGATGGTTGGTCATTTCCTGCGACCGCGCGGCTGACAGACGTCATCCCCGCAGAGATCTCTGGCCCACCCGAGACAGAGAAAACCATACCCAGAGCGTTCTCGCCGATCTTCGCGTTCTTGCGCTACCTGCGACGATGTCCTGGAGGAAGTGGAGATCCGCGTCATCGGGGCACGGAATCCCTTCCGAGTACACGCAAAGGCAGGAGTACGTGGACATAGAGGCGGAGATCCGCGCATTGAAGCTCCGCATCGACGCGTTCGAAGCGATCATGCGTACTGGTGACGCAGATTCCGACGACTACAGACACGCCCGCGTCCGAACGGGGAGACGCGTCCGCGTGAAGGTCTCGAAGATCACCTCGGCGGAGATCGCCGTCGCCGAGATGCGGGCCGAGATCGCGGATGCTCAGCTGGAGATCTCCCAGGACTTCGCGGCCCTGGGCGACGAACTGACGGGCCTTCGACGGCAGACCAACGATCAATTCATCTCCGCCCGCGCGGAGATCCTCGGAGTATTCGACTCCCTGCGGAGCGACATGGTCGACCTCGGCCGCAGGCTCGATCAGTTGCTGGAGACACGCAACGCATAGGGGGCACCATCCCACGGGGGCGCGGCCAGGTCCGGCACCTGGCCGCCACTCCCGCCTGCGGGGTCAGTCCCCGAACTCCAGGTGGAGGGCCCGGGTGAAGTCGGAGACCGCCTCCTCGTGGCGGTCCATCTCCTGCAGGATCTCCCCGCGTACCCGGAACGCCCAGATGTACTCGGGGTCCAGTTCGATCGCCTTGTTCAGATCGCTCAGGGCGGCCTCGTTGTCGCCCAGCTCGCTCAGCACCGCGCCCCGGCTGCCGTAGGCCCGGTCGTTCTCCGGGTCCAGCTCCAGCGCGCGGGTCAGGTCCGCCAGCGCCTCCTCGTACCGGTCGATCATGCGGTACGCCTCGCCCCGCCGGCTCAGCGCGCGCACGTACTCCGGGTTCGCCGCCAGCGCCTTCGTGTAGTCCTCGATGGCCTCGGCGTAGAGGTGCATGCGCTGGTACAGGTCTCCGCGGGCCGCCCAGGAGTAGGGGAGTTCCTCGTTCAGGGCGATGATCTTGGCGTGCTCCTCCAGGGCCTCGTCCAGGCGGTCCAGGTCCACCAGTACGTCGGCCTTCGCCTCCAGGATCCACAGGGAGTCGGGGGAGAGGGTGAGGGCGTGGTCGAAGTCGGTCATGGCGTCTTCCAGCCGGCCCATCGCGGCGTATGTCTGGCCCCGGGAGCCCAGCGCGTACGCGCTGTCCGGCTCCAGCTTGAGCGCCTCGTCGAAGTCCTCCAGCGCGGCCCCGTAGCGTTCGATGACGCGGTGGCTCTCGCCGCGCAGCCGCCAGGCGCGGGCGTTGTCCGGAACTAACGCGATCGACTCCGTCAGATCCGCGATCGCCGCGTCATACCTCGACAGGGCGATGTACGATTCGGCGCGGCTACGCAACACGGACGCACGTGACTGCGCGGCAGCGTCCGGCAGCCCGGATTCGTCCTTGATCCCCTCGCTCATGAGGCGTAAATCTATCCGACTAAATCTGGATTATGGCCGCCTTTTCGCGGGTGTACTCGAGGACCGAATCGTGCCCGTACCCGCTGTCCTTGACGCCCCCGAACGGCAGTCCGGGCGGCATCTGCCGGAACGTGTTCACCCACACCGTCCCGCTCTGCAGATCGCGCACGAAACGGTGGGCCCGCCCCAGGTCACGCGTCCAGACGCCGGCCGCCAGGCCGTAGCGGGAGTCGTTCGCGATCGTCAGGGCCTCCTCGTCAGAGGAGAACGGCATGGCCACCGCCACCGGGCCGAAGATCTCCTCCTGGCAGAGCCGGAGCGAGTTGTCCGCGGTCGTGTAGAGGGTGGGGGAGACCCAGTAGCCGCCAGGGAGGCCGGGGACCACCTCCGCCCCCGTCCGCCCGCCGAAGACCAGGCTCGCGCCCTCCTTCTCGGCCAGCTCCAGGTACGACCGCACGTGCTCGTACTGGGCCGAGGAGACGATCGGGCCCATGGTGGTCCGCAGGTCGAGCGGGTCGTCCAGGACCAGGCCGGCGCAGACGCGCTCGATGCGGCCCAGCATCTCCTCCCAGATCGAGCGGTGGATGAGGATGCGGGAGCCGGCCACGCAGACCTGCCCGGCGTTGCCGGTGTAGACGGAGTTCACGGTGACGCCCTGGGCGGCCGCGTCCAGGTCGGCGTCGGGGAAGACGATGTTCGGGGACTTGCCCCCGAGCTCGAACGTCAGCGGCTTCAACGCGTCCGCCGACGCCCGGGTGATGGCCTGCCCGGTGGCCGTCGAGCCGGTGAGGCTGATCTTGGCGACGTCGCGGTGCCGCACCAGCGCGTCCCCCACCTCCTCGCCCAGGCCGCTGACGATGTTCAGCACCCCGGGCGGGAACACCTCGGCCAGCAGTTCGCCCAGCCGCAGCACCGACGCGCTCGCCTGCTCGGCCGGTTTGACGATCACCGTGTTGCCGGCCGCCAGCGCGTACGCCGCCTTGGCCGAGAACGTGGAGATGGGCGAGTTCCACGGGATGATGCAGACCGCCACCCCGTACGGCTCGCGCCGGGTCAGCCCGAGCGTGTCCGGGCCGAGGATGACGGTGTCGCCCTTGGCCGCGTCGAGGCACTGCCCGGCGGCCAGCTGCCACAGGTACGCCATCCCGGGCAGGTCCTTCTTCAGCGTGTCGCGCAGGATCCTGCCGTTGTCGCGCGTCTCCAGCCTGGCCAGCTCCTCGGCGTTGCGGGCGAACACCTCCGACACCTTGCGCAGACAGCCCGCCCGGGCCAGGGCGGGCAGCGCCGACCAGGCGGGGAAGGCGCGGCGGGCCGCCGCGACGGCCGCCTCGGCGTCGGGCGCCCCGCCGGCCGGGATCCGCGCCCACACCTCCCCGGTGGCCGGGTTGACCGAGTCGAGGGTTCTGCCGTCGCTTGCGGGGACCAGCTCGCCGCCGATGAGATTGCGATAGTCAGGCACTGACCAAGCATATGCTTGCTTGACTCCCTGCACCAAGCCGCTGGACCTCCGGGCCGTCCCCGCCTTCCTCGCCAAGGAGAAGGTCGCCTGGAAGGGCCGTTGGCTCGCCGACCGCGTCGCGTCCTAAGATCGAGCCATGGAGCTGGCCCCTGGAGTGCGTGTCGCCGTCACCGATCGCCACGGAGGGATCAGCGCCCCGCCGTACGGGTCGCGCAACCTCGGCGGGCTGGTCGGCGACGACCCGGAGGCCGTGCGGGCCAACCGGGCGGGCGTCGCGGCCGAGCTGGGCGTGCGGGGCATCGTGTTCATGCGCCAGGTCCACAGCGCCGACGTCGCCTATGTGAGCGAGCCCTTCGGGGACGATCCGCCGGCGCTCGACGGGGTGTTCACCACCGAGCCGGGGCTGGCGCTGGCCTCGCTCGGGGCCGACTGCCCGGCGGTGCTGGTGGCCGACCCGGTGGCGCGCATGGTGGGCGCCGCCCACTCCGGCCGCCCCGGCACCGAGGCGGGCATCGCGAGCGCCCTGGTCGCGGCCATGGTGGCCAAGGGCGCGGCGCCGGGCCGGATGGCCGCGCTGGTCGGGCCCGGCGCGTGCGGCCGCTGCTACGAGGTGCCCGCCGAGCTGCGCGAGCGGGTGGCCGCCCGCGTCCCCGAGACGTGGTCCACGACGTCGTGGCAGACGCCCGCGCTCGACCTGCGGGCCGGGATCGAGGCCCAGCTCCGCGCGGCCGGGGTCCAGGACGTACGCCATGACGCGCGCTGCACGATCGAGTCGGAAGAGCTGTACTCGCACCGCAGGGAGCAGCCGGGCGGTCGCTTCGCCGGGCTCATCTGGCTCGCATAGGACCTGTTCCGATCGCCCTCCCACCGTGACCGGCGAGCCCGACCCGGGGGCTAGCTCTCCTTGCCGCCCTGCCGTCCCGCGTTGAAGATCACGTTGATGATGACGATCCCGAGCCAGATCGGCACCAGGTAGCCCCCCTTGCCGTCCCCGAACAGGACCAGCGCGAGGGTGGAGAGGGTGCCGAGGCAGAGCGAGACGATCGCCAGCGCGAGCCGCTGCCCGTCGGGCGCCTGGTCGCGAGCGGGCGCCTTGGACGCCCGCTGGGCGATGCGCTCGTCCACCCGCCGGTCGACCTCCTGCCCCATCTTGTCGAGGAAGGACTCGACCACGGCGTCCTCGAACTCCGGCCCGAGGTCGCGACGGGCGGACACCGCCGCCTTCAACTCATCCCCTGTACTCATATGTCGAGATATAACGGGGCACTCGGCTACCGGGCAAGGATGTCGTCCAGGTTGTAACTCACCGGACGTTCGAGTTGCTCGTACGTGCACGACTCCGGCGTGCGGTCGGGCCGCCACCGCCGCCACTGCGCCGTGTGCCGGAACCTGTCGCCCTCCATCTGGTCGTAGGCCACCTCGATCACCAGCTCCGGCCTGAGCGGGATGAACGACAGGTCCTTCTTGGCGTTCCACCGCGACACCGCGCCGGGCACCCGCTGCCCGCCGGTCGCGGGCCCGGCGGCGGGCTGGCCGATGTTGGCCGTCGCCTGCTCGGCCCAGTGGCCCCAGGGGTGCTCGCTCAGCTCCGCGATGTACGGCTTGATCTCCTCGACCAGCTCGGCCCGGCGGGCCATCGGGAACGAGGCCGCCACGCCCACGTGGTGCAGCCGGCCGTCGTCGCCGTAGAGGCCGAGCAGCAGCGACCCGACGATCGGGCCCGACTTGTGCTCGCGGTAGCCGCAGATCACCACGTCGGCGGTGCGCTCGTGCTTGACCTTGAACATCGTGCGCTTGTCGGGCACGTACGGCTGGTCGCCCGGCTTGACGATGATGCCGTCGAGCCCCGCGCCCTCGAACGTCTCGAACCACTCGGCCGCCCGCTCGTCGCTGGTCGTGACGGGGGTCAGCCGAATGGACCCGCCTTTTTCCGGAAATATCCCCTCAAGCCGCGCGCGGCGCTCCGAGAACGGCGCCTCCATCAGCGACTCGTCGCCCAGCGCCAGCAGGTCGAACGCGACGAACTGGGCCGGCGTCCGCTCCGACAGCAGCTTCACCCGCGAGGCGGCCGGATGGATGCGCTGCTGCAGCGCGTCGAAGTCGAGCTGCGACCCCATCGGCAGCACGATCTCGCCGTCCACCACGCACCTGTCCGGCAGCTCGGCCCGGACCGCCTCGACCAGCTCAGGGAAGTAGCGCGTGAACGGCCGCTCGTTGCGGCTGCCCAGATAGACCTCGTCGCCGTCGCGGAACACGATGCACCGGAAACCGTCCCACTTCGGCTCGTAGAACAGCGAGCCGTTCTGCTTGGGCATGGCCTTGACCGGCTTGGCCAGCATCGGCGGCACCGGCGGGCGCACCGGCAGATCGGGCACCGGCTGCTCTTCGGCGGGCTCGGCGGGCTCAGCGGGCTGAGACGGCTCGGTCATGGCTCTGCTCCCTCGTGTATTTGCAGAAGAGGACCCCCTCCTCCTCCAGCACCTGGCTGAGGCCCAGTGTCACCTGCGCGGGCTCGCCGTTGAGCACGCGGGCCGCGCCGCCGCCGACCAGCAGCGGGCTGATCGACAGGCACATCTCGTCGACCAGGTCGTGCGCCGCGAGCTGGGCGTTGACCCTGGGGCCGCCCTCGCACAGGATCCTGGTCAACCCGCGCCCGTGCAGCTCCGTGACGGCCAGTGGCAGGTCGACGCTCTCGCCCCCGGCCACGATGACGTCGCAGTGCCTGGCCGCCGCCTTGCGCCGCTCGTGCGGGGCGGCCTCGCAGGTGATCACGATCGTCCGGCTGGGGGCCTCGGTGAACAGCTCGTCGTCGAGGTCGAAGTCCATGCCGCGGGTGATGACCGCGATGGGCGGCACCTCCGGCCTGCCCACCCGGATCTCGGCCCACGAGTCACGCGGAGGGACGGGGCCGTACCCCTCCTTGCGCACGGTCGCGGCGCCCGCGAGGACGACGTCGGCCAGGCCGCGCAGGACCTGGAAGATCCGCCTGTCACCGGCGCTCGACAGCCCGCCCGAACGGCCCTTCAGCCACGCCGCCCCGTCGGCGCTGGCCACCATGTTGAGCCGCAGCCACGGCCGGCCCTCGGGGTAGGCGTATGCCTGCACGATATCCGGGTTGTCCTGTATGTCGGGATGGATGCGCCGCACCCCTCTACCTTGGCACACCCCACCGACAACCCACCGAACGGGAGAGCCCGCAGCGCCGTCCGGCGGTCCGCCTGACGCCTGTCCTGCGGCCCGGGTGGCCGTCCGGGTGGGTATTTCGGGAAATGGGGCGTATAGCGCTTTTGTGTATCCAAGGACGCGCAGGCGTTCGCGTGCTTACCGTGACGGCAGGGGATCGGGGAGGGGAGGCCCTGTGGGTCTGGTCACCGCTGTCGCGTGGACGATCGCCGCGCTCGCCGGGGTGTACCTGCTCTGCCACTGGCTCTCCGGAGACGGGCTGCGCCGGGCCAAGGTCACCCGTTTCCCCGTCGCGCTGGTGTGCGCCCACCCCGCGGTGGCCGTGTCGGCGCTGGTGTGCTGGGTGGGCGGGCTGGTCACCGGGAGCAGGACGCTGGCGTGGGCCGCGTTCGGGGGGCTGGCGGTGGCGGCGCTGCTGGGGTTCGTGATGTTCACGCGCTGGCTCGGGGCCGGGCGGCACAAGATGGGCGGGCGCCGCTTCCCGGTGCTGGCGGTGACGCTGCACGGCCTGGCGGGGGTGGCGACGTTCGCGCTGGTGCTGCTCACCGCGAGCGCGGCTGCCGGAGGACCTGGAGGGAGCGGGCCGTGACGGCGACGAGGTCGCCGGCCTGCCAGCCCTCGTCGATGAACGGCTCCTCCATCGTGTCGTGGCTGGTGTCGAGCACGGGCACCCACCCGGTGCCGCACTCCTCGCCCGGCAGGGTGAACGGCATGTTCTCGTGGTGGGCGTTGATGAGCAGCAGGAACGAGTCGTCCACGATCCGCTCGCCCCGCGGCCCCGGCTCGGTGATGGCCTCGCCGTTGAGGTAGACCATGAGCGACTTGGCGTAGCCGATGTGCCAGTCGCCCGACGTCATCTCCGTGCCGCCCGGGGTGAGCCAGACCAGGTCGCGCTTGCCGTCGTCGGGGTGGCGGCCGTGGAAGAAGCGGCGGCGCTGGAAGACCGGGTGCTCGCGGCGCAGCTTCGACAGCGCCCTGACGAACTGCAGCAGCTCCGGCTCCGTGTGGACCATCGACCAGTCGACCCAGGCCAGCTCGTTGTCCTGGCAGTAGGCGTTGTTGTTGCCGCGCTGGGTGCGGCCGAGCTCGTCGCCGTGGGAGAGCATGGGCACGCCCTGCGACAGGAACAGGGTGGCCAGGAAGTTGCGGCGCTGGCGGCGGCGGAGCTGGACGACGGCGGGGTCCTCGACGGGGCCCTCGGCGCCGCAGTTCCAGGAGCGGTTGTCATTGGTGCCGTCGCGGTTGTCCTCGCCGTTGGCCTCGTTGTGCTTGTGGTCGTACGAGACCAGGTCGGCGAGGGTGAAACCGTCGTGGCAGGTCACGAAGTTGATCGAGGCGACGGGGCGGCGGCCGGAGGACTCGTAGAGGTCGGCGGAGCCGGTCAGGCGGGAGGCGAACTCGGGGAGCGCGGAATGCGTGCCCCTCCAGAAATCTCGCACGATATCCCGGTATTTGCCGTTCCACTCCGTCCACAAAGGCGGGAAATTCCCGACCTGGTAGCCGCCGGGCCCCACGTCCCACGGCTCGGCGATCAGCTTGACCTGCGAGATCACCGGGTCCTGCTGGATCAGGTCGAAGAACGCGCTCAGCCGGTCGACGTCGTGCAGCTCCCTGGCCAGCGCCGACGCCAGATCGAAGCGGAACCCGTCGACGTGCATGTCGAGCACCCAGTAACGCAGCGAGTCCATGATCAGCTGCAGGGCGTGCGGCGAGCGTACGTTGAGGGAGTTTCCGCACCCCGTGTAGTCGAGGTAGTAGCGCCGGTCGCCGTCGTGCAGCCGGTAGTAGGCGGCGTTGTCGATCCCCCGGAACCCCAGCGTGGGCCCCATGTGGTCGCCCTCGGCCGTGTGGTTGTAGACGACGTCGAGGATGACCTCGATGCCGGCCTCGTGCAGCGCCCGCACCATCGCCTTGAACTCCAGCACCTGCTGCCCCCGCGTCCCCGCGCTGGAGTAGCCGCCGTGGGGCGCCAGGTAGGCCATGGTGTTGTAGCCCCAGTAGTTGGTCAGCCCGCGGGCGACCAGGAAGTGCTCGGGGATGTAGTGGTGGACCGGCATCAGCTCGACCGCCGTCACCCCGAGCGACAGCAGGTGGTCGATGATCGCCGGATGCCCCACGCCCGCGTACGTGCCGCGCAGGTCGGGCGGCACGTCGGGGTGGCGCATGGTGAGCCCGCGCACGTGGGCCTCGTAGATCACGGTCTGGTGGTACGGGATGCGCGGCGGCCGGTCGTTGCCCCACTCGAAGAACGGGTTGATGACCACGTTCTTCGGCATGTAGGGGGCGCTGTCCTCGGTGTTGCGCCGGGAGGGATCGGTGAAGTAGTAGGGGAACAGCGCCTGGTTCCAGGTCAGCTCGCCGTCGATGGCCTTGGCATAGGGGTCGAGCAGCAGCTTGGCGGGGTTGCACCGGTGGCCCTGGGCCGGGTCGTGCGGCCCGTGCACGCGGAACCCGTAGCGCTGGCCCGGCTGGATGCCCGGCAGGTAGCCGTGCCAGACGAACCCGTCGACCTCGGGCAGGTCGACGCGCTCCTCGGTGCCGTCGTCATGAAAAAGGCACAGCTCGACTCGCTCGGCGACCTCGGAGAACACCGCAAAGCTGGTGCCAACGCCATCCCAGGTGCCGCCGAGTGGATAGGGCTCGCCCGGCCAGACCTCGCGCATGTGGCCCAATTGTCGCACGCGAACACGCTCTTGGTCTCTCAATGCGCCGATCGCCCTCCGTACCGGGGCCTCCGCCTGCCCGGCCACGTGCCGGGCAGGTCGCGGAGACCGTCAGAGCAGCTCGGCGTGGAGCGTGATCGTGGTGCCCGTCAGGGCCTTGCTGACCGGGCAGTTGGCCTTCGCCGTCTCGGCGGCCTCCTGGAACTGCTCGGCCGAGATGCCGGGAACGTGGCCCTTCACCGTGAGCACGATGCCCGTGATGCCCTCACCCGGCTGGAACGTCACGTCGGCGCTGGTCTGCAGGGACTCCGGCGGCGTGCCGGCGCCGGCCAGCCCGTGCGAGAGCGCCATCGAGAAGCAGGAGGAGTGGGCGGCCGCGATGAGCTCCTCCGGGGACGTCTTGCCGTTGGCCGCCTCGGCCCTGGACGGCCAGGAGACCTCGAACGTGCCGACGCCCGAGGTGTCGAGCGATACGGTGCCCGAACCGTCGAGCAGGGCGCCCTTCCACTGGGTGGTGGCGGTGCGAGTGGTGGCCATTGGCGTGTGCTCCCTCCGTACTGGTCCTCCGACCTTATCGCGAGCCCACAAAGAGCGGCCCGGTCGGTCATCCGGCTCTACTTTTCCGGCGAATAGTGACATGCTCGGGTCGCGGCGCACCCGCCGCCTTGGTCCGGATTACACGGGAGCGTGGTGCCAGTGGAGGCACCGTACGACGACCGCCTGCTGCACCAGCGGGTGGTCGGCGGCGATGAGTCCGCGCTGGGCGAGGTCTATGATCGGCTCTCCCCGCTGATCTTCGGGCTCGCGCTGCGGGTCACCAGGGACCGGGTGATCGCCGAGGACATCACTCAAGAGGTGTTCCTGGTCTTCTGGGAGCGTCCTCTGTCCTACGACCCGGACCGCGGCACCTTACGCGCCTGGCTCGCGACGATCGCGCACCGCCGCGCGGTCGACCACGTGCGCGCCGAGGAGCGGCGCCGGGTGTCGGCGCTCGGGCCCAGACTGTTCGAGCGCGAACCTGACAGACTGGAGGACACGGTCCTGGCCTCGGACGAGGCCAAACGGGTACGGCAGGCGGTGACCGCCCTTCCCGAGGGCCTCCGGGAGGCGGTCGAGCTCGCCTACTTCGGCGGCCGGACCTACCGGCAGGTGAGCGAGGAGCTGGGCGTGCCCGAGGGCACGGCCAAATCGCGCATCCGGCTGGCGCTGAGACGCCTGGCGGACGCGCTTGCGGAGGAAGAGGTGTAATGGACCCCGTCGAGCGCCTCTACCTGGACGCGATGATGGAGGACCCGGAGGTGCCGGCCCGCTCGCTGCGGCCCCAGTTCCTGGCCGGGGCCAGGGCACGGCGCAGGCCCGCGGCCCCCACCGCGGCCTGGGCGGAGCCGTACGCGGGCCGGGTGGCGGCGATGGACGCGCTGCTGGCCTCGGCCGTGGACGACGACTGGTCGCGCGTGATCGTCGAGGGCTGGACCCTCCAGGAACTCGTGGCCCACCTGGCCGCCAAGGACGGCCTCCTGGCCGCCTCCGTCGGCGCCCCCGTGCTGGGGCCGCCCATGGGCGCGACCGACTCGCTGGGACGTACGAACGACGTACAGGCGTACGAGCGCGCCCGCAGCCCCGAGCAGACGAGAAGGGACTGGCGGGCCCAGGCCGACGCCCTCTGCCGCCACCTGGCCGATTTGCCGCCCACGACCCCGGCCACCCTGGACGGCATGGAGGTCCCGGTGCTCGACCACCTCCTGGCGCGGAGCCTGGAGACCTGGATCCACACCGCCGACGCCGCCCAGACGGCCCAGGTGCGCCTGCCCGACCCCGTCGCCGACCACATCCGCCCGACCGCGGACCTGTGCGCCCGCCTGCTGCCCTGGACGATGCTCCTGTCGGGCATGGACGGCTCCGGCCGCACCCTCCACCTCACGCTGACGGGCGCGGGCGGGGGCGAATGGCAGGTGCCGCTGGGCGTGGAGGACGGTCGGCCCGGCGAGCCGGACGCCCACATCACGGCGGACGTGGTCACGTTCTGCTTCCTGCTGGGCGGCAGGGGAGAGCCCGCCGCGTTCCCGGCCGAACTGGCCGGCGACCTGGCGCTGGCCAGGGACGTCCTGGCCGCGGCCCCGGCGCTCTCCGGCCCGTGACCGCCGACCTTGCTGTCCATTGTGGGGGAATTCGGCGGGAAATGCGGTGTAATACGACTTGAGGGCACTATGTGACCGCAAAATCATTGTTTAATTGCCCCTCCTGGCTTTGACAGGTTATTTGGGTTTACGGAGTTAGCCGAGAATCTTCCCATGGGTACGTCTGCCCCTGTCTGAGCGCCTGCGGTTAGACAGTGGGCGTTGGATTTCGGGCCGATCTACCCATGAACGGAAACGAATGCACGTGAACACTGAAAGTCGGCAATCGCGGACGCCACGCCATGGGCGGGCCGCGACACTAACTCTGGCCGGCGCCATCGTCGGCTCCCTGCTCCTTCCCACGGGTCTGGCGGCCGCGGCGAGCGCAGTGCCCAGCAGCGTCGCCGTCCAGACGGGCGTCGAGGTCTTCTCGGGGGAGAAGCCGCCGCTCTGTGGCAAGCACTGCGGCCGCGGCCGTGGATGGGGAGGATGCTGGCGTCCCTGGTGTGGCCCGTGGGGCTGGGGCGGCCGTCACCACCACCGCGACGATGACGACGAGATCATCCGCATCCGTCGTCCGCGTCACCACCACCGTCCGGTGCACCACACGCCACCGCCGACGGTGCAGGCGCCTCCCGTCAAGGAGGAGCCCGTCAAGGAGGATCCGGTCAAGGAGGAGCCGGTCAAGGACGACGACTGGGACTGGGCCGACCAGGACTGGGACCGGGGTGACAAGGACGACAAGGGCGACAAGAGCGACCAGGGCGACCAGGGCCGCGACGACAGCTGGTGGCCCAACGGCAACGACTGGCGGGATTTCTTCCGCGATTAGACGGTGAGCGAAAACAGCTCCCGTTTTCGGAGAAACGGTCGATGACAAATGCCGTGGCCAGGAAACGGCCACGGCATTTGCCGTATGACGAGAGAGGGGTCCTCATGATGGACGACGTGACGGGATTGGCGGGACTTCTGTACGAGTTCGGTCTGCTCAAGCGCTACAAGCGGACCGGGTGGCTGGTGGCGGGCGTACGGGACCCGGAGAGCATCGCCGAGCACTCGTTCCGCGCGGCCGTCATCGCCGGTGTGATCGCGAGGCTCGAAGGCGCGAATCCGGAGCGGGCCGCGTTCATGAGCCTCTTCCACGACACCCAGGAAACCCGCATCACCGACATCCCGTACATCGGCAAGCGCTACCTCAGAGCCGCCTCCAACGAGGAAGTCACCGCCGACCAGATGCGCGGCCTGCCCGCGGAGGTGGCGGACATGGTCGCCGACGCGGTGGGGGAGTACGAGGAGAAGGCCAGCCTCGAAGCGGTCTGCGCCCGGGACGCGGACAAGCTGGAATGCCTCATCCAGGCGATCGAATACCGGGAGCAGGGACACCAGAACGTCCAGGGCTGGATCGACAGCTCCCTGGACGCCCTGACGACCCCGACGGGGAAACGGCTGGCCGAGGAGGCCCTGTGCACCGGCACCCTGGAATGGGTGACGCGCGTGCTCAACGGCGACTGAGGGCTCCCCGGCCCGGCGGACGGGCGCGGGTCAGCCGGTGACGGGCTGGGTGACGAGGTCGCGTTCGTACTCGTCCTCGCTTTCGGCCAGCACCCGCTCAACGCCCTGCGCGGCCCGCTCGTCACCCCGCGTCAGCAGCCCGCGCGTGGCCTCGGCCACCGTGCGGAGGTCGGCGTCGGCGAGGCGGGCGGCCAGGGCCTCACGGATGCGGGGCGTGTCCTCGGACAGCCCGGCGAGCCCGGCGGTGGCCCAGTCGCAGACCTCCGTGTCATCGTCCAGCGTCATCTCGATCAGCAGCGCCAGCCCCTCCTCGTGGTCCGGCGGCAGCACGTCGGCCAGCGCGATGGCGTCCGTCATCGTGCGCTTGTGCCCGGGCCGCCCGATGACGTCCAGCACGTACGGCAGCGCACGGGGATCCCCCTGGTGCCCGAGCGCGGCCAGGACGGAGCGCAGCACCTGCGGGTTGCCCTCCGTGGTGACCATCTTCTGCAGCAGCGGCAGCGTCGTCTCCAGGTACGGCTTCGCCCCCTCCGCGAACCCGAACTGGGCGATCGCGTCGACCCCGAACTCCCGCTCCCTGGAGTCCTCGCTCCCGCACAGCCGGACCAGCGCCTCGTACGTCTCGTCGTCCGCCCGCCTGCCCAGCGAGTCGGCCACGATCCACCAGGTCTCGGCGTCCTCGTCGATGTCGCGGTGCGCGACGGCCCGCGCCACGAGCTGCTCCACCGGCGTGTACGTGCCCGCCGCGTCCTCCAGCAGGGTCGCGACGGCGGCGTGGCCGCGCTGCGCCTGCACCTGCTCGCTCTCCGAGCCGTCGGCCGAGCGCCCGGCCACCGTGACCAGCTCGGTGCCGTCCTTGGCGTACTGGCGGGCCACGACGTACTCCCAGCCCTCCTTCTCGATCTGGTCGAGCAGCGCGCTCTCCAGATGCACGCCCACCCAGGAGGCGGCGATGTCGACCGGCATGTCGCCGTCACCGTCGTACTTCTCGGGATCGGCGCCCGCCTCGAGCAGCACCTGCACCACGCCCAGCGCGCCGCGCCTGGCGGCCAGCGTGAGCGGGGTGTCGCCGGACTCGTTGGCCGCGTCGACCTCCGCGCCCGCCTCGATCAGCGCCCTGGCGGCGGCGGCGTGGCCGTTGGAGGCGGCCCAGAGCAGCGCCGTCCAGCCGCCCTCCTCCCGGCCGTTCACGTCGGCGCCGGCCGTCAGGAGCGCGCCGATCACCTCCACCCGGTCCCAGGAGGCGGCCGCGCACAGCGGCAGCCCCTCCTCACCTGGGCTGTTGGGATCGGCACCGCCGGCGAGCAGCTTGCCCACCGTGTCAGGCTCGCCGTTCAACGCCGCGCGGTAGAGCTGTTCCTCATGCATGACAGGGACCCTAGCCTGGTCCGGCCGCGCCCCGGGCCAAGCCAGAGCCCCGTGTCATCGCTTGGTACGCGCCAAAGCGGCTTCTAGGTTCAAACACCCACAAGGGATGACAAGTTTTCCTTCTGGGGTAGGAGTCGCAATCCCGGCAAGACGCGATATGTTGCGAGTATGACTGATCCCGGTGAGCTCCGCGCGTCGGACGCCGAGCGCGAGGCCGTCGTCGAGCAGCTCCGTGTCGCGTCCGTCGAGGGCAGGCTGACGCTCGCCGAGCTGACCGACCGTACGGAGGCCGCCTACACCGCGACCACGCACGCCGAGCTGGCCCTGCTCACCCAGGACCTGCCGGCGGGAGCCAGGCCCGCACCGGCGCCCGCCCCCGTGCCCGCGGGCCGCAAGCGGCGGTGGTTCGTGGGCGTCATGGGCGACTCCAAACGGCGCGGGACCTGGCAGATCGACCAGGAGCTCGGCGCGGTGGCCGTGATGGGCGACGTGCTGCTCGACCTGCGCGAGGCCGAGGTGCGCACGGACGTGGTGGACATCGTGGCCGTCTCCGTGATGGGCGACGTGAAGATCATCGTGCCCGACGGCGTGAACGTGGACCTCGACGGCATGGCCGTCATGGGCGACAAGAAGGTGAACGTCCTCCAGGCGGCCCCCGGCATGAACGTCCCGGTGGTGCGCGTGCGCGCGTACGCGGTGATGGGCGACGTCAAGGTGATCGGCGACTCGCAGGCGCAGCCGGTGCAGCGCGGGTTCGCGGCCTGGCGGGAGCACTGGCGGCGGCTGCACGGCGAGGACTGGCGGGCGCTGGGCAGGCAGATGCGCCACGAGACCCGCGAGCTGAACCGGCAGGCCCGTGAGCTGGGCAGGCAGGTGCGCGGCGACGGCCGCGGCGACCGGTGGGGCTACTGACCCCGGCTCAGCCGACCAGGGAGGACACCGGCTGCCGCTGGGCCGCCTCGTAACGTTCCAGGAGCACCTCCACCAGCTCCGGCGCCGGGCCGAGCACGTCCGGCACGACCGCGGCCCCGGCATCCAGGCTCGTCAGCCGTACCTTGTCCGCGAAGTGACCGGGCGCCAGCAGGTACGGCGCGACGGCCACCCGCGGCGCGCCCGCGCGCCTGAGCGCGGCCACCGCCTCGGCGGGCGACGGGTCGGCGGCCGAGGCGTACGCGGGGGACACCGTCCACCAGCCGGAACGCCGCCACTCCCGCGCCTGGCTCGCGATCACCGCGTTGGCCCTGGCGTCGCTGGAACCCGCCGACACCAGCACCACCGCGGTCTCCGGGTCGCCGGCGCGCACGCCCGCCTCGGCCAGGCGCCGCTCCAGCGCCGTCAGCAGCAGCGGGTGCGGCCCCAGCGTGGTGCCGTAGTGGACGCGCAGCCGCGGATCGCGCGCCCGGACCTCGTTGAGCGCCGCCGGCAGGTCCACCCGGCTGTGGTAGGCCTCGGTGAGCAGCAGCGGCAGCACAACGGCCTCCTGGAGCCCGCTCAGCGCCTGCCCCAGGCTCGGGGTGCAGTGGTCGAGGTACGCCACCCTTACGGGCACCTCAGGGCGCGCCAGACGCACCTGGTCGAGCAGCGCGGCCACGGTGGCGGCGGCACGCGGATCTCGCGACCCGTGGGCCACCGCCACCAGTGGCACGCGGCCGGGGGCTGTCCCGTCTGCCAACGGGACGGGTCCCCTGCTGGGGATCACAGGTGAATGCCGCATTCGACCTTCCCCAGGCCCGCCCAGCGTCCGCTGCGCGGATCCTCTCCCTCCGCGACCTGCCGCGTGCACGGCGCGCAGCCGATCGAGGGGTAGTTGTCGTAGTGCAACGGGTTGATCAGCACTCCGTTGTCGGCGATGTAGTTGTCGACGTCGTCCTGGGTCCAGGCCGCGATCGGGTTGACCTTGACCATCTGCCGCTTGGCGTCCCACTCGACGACCTTGGTGCCGGTGCGGCTGGGGGACTCGTCGCGGCGGATGCCGGAGACCCACGCGAGGTACGGCTCCAGCGCCCGGTTGAGCGGCTCGACCTTGCGCAGGTAGCAGCACAGGTCGGGGTTGCGGCCGAACAGGCGCGGGCCGAGGTCGCGGTCCTGCTCCTCGACCGTCCGCGACGGCTTCACGTCGATCACGTTGACGTCATAGACCTGCCGCACCGCGTCCCGCGTGCCGATCGTCTCGGCGAAGTGGTAGCCGGTGTCGATGAACAGCACGTCGACGCCGGGCTTGACCCTGCTCACCAGGTCGATCAGGAGGGCGTCGCTCATCGAGGAGGTCAGGCACAGCCGGTCGCCGAACGTCGCCGCCGCCCAGCGGATGATCTCGCGGGCGGGGGCGCCCTCGAGGAACGTCGCGGCGGACTCGACGATGTCCTGCAGGTCAAGGGTCCCGCGCTGCTGTTTCAGGCCGACCTCGATGTCCACCAGCGTCATATCTTCACTCCGATCCCGAGAAACTTCAGCTTGAAGGCGCGAGCGCAGGCGCGGCAGTACCAGCCGCCGTCCCCCTCGTATGGTTCGAGGTCCTCGTCGCCGCAGTAGGGGCAGTGGAACGGGACCGCTCGCTCGCTCATTTGAGATCCGCCTCGTCGGCCCGCTGCACCCAGTCGGCGAACGACTCGCCGTCCTTCTTCTGGGCGTCGTAGTGCTTGACGACGCGCTCCACGTAGTCGGGCAGCGCCTTGGCGGTGGTCTTGAGGCCGCGCACCTTGCGCCCGAAACCGGCGTTGACGCCGAGGGAGCCGCCCAGGTGGATCTGGAAGCCCTCGACCTGGTCGCCGTTCTCGTCCACCACGAGCTGGCCCTTGAGGCCGATGTCGGCGACCTGGATGCGGGCGCAGGAGTTGGGGCAGCCGTTGACGTTGATCGTCAGCGGCTCGTCGAACGTCGGCAGCCGCCGCTCCAGCTCGTCGATCAGGTCGGCGGCCGTGGCCTTGGTCTCGACGATGGCCAGCTTGCAGTACTCGATGCCGGTGCAGGCCATCGTCTGGCGGCGGAAGGTGGACGGCCGGACGCGCAGGTCGTTCGCCTCCAGCTCGGCCACGATCGAGTCGACCTGGTCGGGGGTGACGTCGAGGATGACCATCTTCTGCTCGACGGTGGTGCGGACCCGGCCGGAGCCGTGCCGCTCGGCGATGTCGGCGATCAGGTGCAGCCTGTCGCCGTCGAGCCGGCCCACCTTGGGCGCGAAGCCGACGTAGAAGTTGCCGTCCTTCTGCGGGAAGACGCCAACGTGGTCGCGGCGGCTGCCGCGCGGCTGCCCGGGGGCGGGGCCGTCGGGCAGTGCCTCCTTGAGGTATTCGGTCTCCAGGATCTCCCGGAACTTCTCCGTCCCCCAGTCGTTGACGAGGAACTTGATGCGGGCGCGGTGCCGCAGCCGCCGGTAGCCGTAGTCGCGGAAGATCCCGATCACGCCCTCGTAGACGTCGGCCACCTGGTCCGGCCGGACGAACACGCCGAGCCGCTTGCCCAGCATCGGGTTGGTCGACAGGCCGCCGCCGACCCACAGGTCGTAGCCGGTCTCACCCTGCTCGTCGACCACGCCGACGAACGCCACGTCGTTGATCTCGTGCACCGTGCAGTGCGCCGGGCAGCCGCTCACCGCCGACTTGAACTTGCGGGGCAGGTTGGAGTACGCCGGGTTGCCCACGACCCGCTCCTGCACTTCGCTGATCTGCTCGGTCGCGTCGAGCACCTCGTCGGCGTCGATCCCGGCCAGCGGGCAGCCCAGGATCACGCGCGGGGTGTCGCCGCACGCCTCGGTGGTGGACAGGCCCACGGCCTCCAGGCGCTCCCAGATGTCCGGCACCGACTCGATCTCGATCCAGTGGAGCTGGATGTTCTGGCGGTCGGTCAGGTCGGCGGTGCCGCGGCCGTACTCGTTGGAGATGTCCGCGATCGTGCGCAGCTGGGTCAGGTCGAGCTGGCCGCCGTCGATGCGCACCCGCAGCATGAAGTAGCGGTCGTCGAGCTCCTCCGGCTCCAGGATGGCGGTCTTGCCGCCGTCGATGCCGGGCTTGCGCTGGGTGTAGAGGCCGTACCAGCGCATGCGGCCACGCAGGTCGGCCGGGTCGATCGAGTCGAAGCCCCGCTTGGAGTAGATGTCGATGATGCGCTGGCGGACGTTGAGGCCGTCGTCGTTCTTCTTGTTCTCTTCGTTCTTGTTGAGCGGCTCACGGTAACCGAGAGCCCACTGGCCTTCGCCGCGCGGGCGTTTGTGATGCCGGCTGGCAGGTGTGCGGCTGGCAGGGGTGCTCATTGCGCGTCCTTCGGATCATGGGCGCGCGCAGGGTTCCTCCTGCCTCGTCATCGAGGGCAGGGGTGGAGAGGAGGAGTGCGACGCGCTCAGCGGCAGAAAAGGATGGGGTTACAGGCGGGCGTCGCAACAGATGGCACTGCGGACACGCAGAAGGTCGACGTGGCGTCGACCGACGAGCATGGGGTCCGCTGGCATACCTAGAAGATACTCTGGCCGTCCCGTATGTCCAAGACAGGGTCCAGAGTGTGGGACTGTCCAGCTCGGTCAGCCCTGCCGTTTCCAGCTCAGCTCGGGCTCGTGCGGCTTCTCCTGGACCTGGTGCTGGCAGTCGCACCAGGAGCCGCCGCGGCAGTCCTCGTGGCGTTTGTCCTTGCAGCTGTCGCAGATCACACTGGCGATTATTCTCCTAGAACGTTGTTCGGGTTAGGCTGGCGGGCGTGGATCTCATGGGCGAGTTGCTCGATGACCTGCGTGCCGAGACCGCGTCCCTCGAAGCCCTGCTCCAGCCGCTGAGGGACGACGACTGGGAGCGGCCCACGCCCGCCGAGGGCTGGGCGGTCCGCGACCAGGTGAGCCATCTGGCCTGGTTCGACGACGCCGCCGTGCGGGCCGCCACCGACCCCGAGGGCTATCGGGCCTCGCTGGCGGGCTTCACGTCCGTGGACGACCTCGCCGTGGAGGCGCGCGGGATGCCGCCGGCCGAGCTGCGCGCGTGGTTCCGCGCGGCCCGCGCCCGCAGCCTGGAGGCGTTCGCGACGCTGGACCCGCGCGAGCGGGTGCCGTGGTTCGGCCCCGCCATGTCGGCCGCCTCCTTCGTGACCGCGCGGCTGATGGAGACGTGGGCGCACGGCCAGGACGTGGCCGACGCGCTCGGCGTCGCCAGGGAGCCGACGGCCCGGCTGCGCCACGTGGCCACGATGGGCTTCCGCGCCCGGCCCTACAGCTTCGCCGTACGCGGCCTGCCGGTGCCCGAGGAGAGCGTGCGTGCCGAGCTGGCCATGCCGGACGGGACCACGTGGACGGCGGGGCCCGAGGGCGCGGACGGCCTGGTCCGCGGCACCGTCCTCGACTTCTGCCTGGTCGCCACCCAGCGCGTCCACCTGTCCGACACCGCGCTGGAGCTGACCGGCGAGCCCGCGCGGGCCTGGATGGAGATCGCGCAGGCATTCGCCGGGCCCCCTGGCAAGGGGCGGGCCCCCAGGTCAGGGTGAAGTCAGGGTCTTGCCGGATGACGCGGGCGGCGCGGCCGGTGACATCCTGTGATTATGCGCACGATTCTGAACGTCATCTGGCTGATCTTCGCGGGACTCTGGCTGGCCGCCGGCTACGCGCTGGCCGGGATCATCTGCTGCATCCTGATCATCACGATCCCGTTCGGCATCGCGTCCTTCCGGATCGCGGCGTACGCGCTGTGGCCGTTCGGCAGGACCGTCGTACGCGACCCCGACGCGGGCGCGTTCTCCTTGATCGGCAACGTCATCTGGTGCGTGGTCGCCGGCATCTGGCTCGCCATCGGCCACGTCGTGACCTCGATCCCGCTGTTCCTGTCGATCATCGGCATCCCGATGGGCATCGCGAACCTCAAACTCATCCCCGTTTCTTTGCTTCCTCTGGGCGCGCGCATCGTTGACAACGACTAGGGCAGTGCCTGGGACGTAAGCTGTCCCGAAGAGTCACTGCGAATACCGTTGGGTGCCATGACGTCCACCGATGCTCCTCCCCGGCCGAAGAGAGGGCTCGTCTCCCACGCCAGGGCCAGGCTGAGCTGGGTGCTCGACACGAAGTCGTGGGCGATCGTCCGCGCGGCCACCAACGCCGGCGTCACCTACCGGGTCACCGGCCTGGCGGGCGAGGCGGCGTTCTTCGCGCTGCTGTCGCTGCCGCCTTTCGTGCTGGGCCTGATCGGCGTGCTGGCCAAACTCGGCACGTGGCTGGGCTCCAGCGTGGTCGCCCAGGTCAAGGCGTGGGTGATCGAGCAGGCCGGCGTGCTGTTCACCGAAGAGGCCGTCAACAAGGTGATCAACCCGCTGCTCACCGACGTGCTCAGCGACGACGCGAGCAAGGTGTCGATCATCTCGGTCGGCTTCCTGCTGTCGCTCTGGTCCGGTTCCAGGGCCCTGTACGTGTACGTCGACCTCATCTCCGTCGCCTACGGGCTCGGCGAGGAGCGCGGCATCATCCGCACCAGGCTGATGTCGTTCGGCCTCTATGTCATCGGCCTGATCATCGGCATCATCGTCATGCCGATCCTGGTCATCGGGCCGACCCTGCTCAGGGACGCCCTGCCCGGCCAGTACGCCGTCCTCATCGACATCCTTTACTGGCCGGTCGTGATCATCGGCTCGGTCCTGTTCCTGACCGTGCTCTACCACGTCAGCGTGCCGGTGCGGACCAAGTGGTATCGGGAGCTGCCCGGCGCGATCCTGGCGCTGTTCCTGTGGATCGTGTGCGCGGCGGTGCTGCGGGCCGTGCTGGCCGCCTGGTTCTCGCCCGTGTCCGTCTACGGGTCTCTGGCCGCTCCCATCGCCGTGCTCCTCTGGCTCTACATCACCGCCCTGGCCGTGCTCATCGGGGCCATCCTGAACGCCGAGGTGGACCGGCTCTGGCCGGGCGTCAGCCGGACGAAATAGGTCCTCCCGACACGGAGGCGCATGCCCTGCACCCTCGCGCGCGAGCCGCGCGAGAGCGTGCCGCCGTCCGGGCCGCCCGCCGGTGCTCCGTCACCCCGTCGTGACGCGCGGGATGGGGTTCGGTGACATCCGCTATCGTCTACGAAGAGACGCGACTGGCGCATTTGGTGGGATCGACCACCGGGGAGCGAAAGGAGCGGAGGCCGTGCGCCTGGGTCTTCGCAATTGTCAACGATGACAGGAGAATCATGAGTTCTCTCGCGAGCGTCGACCCGCAGATCGCCGAGCTCATCAAGGCGGAAGAGCGGCGCCAGGCCGACACCGTCAAGCTCATCGCGTCCGAAAACTACGTGTCCAAGGCCGTGCTCGAGGCCACCGGCACCGTCCTCACCAACAAATACTCCGAGGGCTACGCGGGCAAGCGCTACTACGAGGGCCAGCAGGTCATCGACCAGATCGAGACCGTGGCCATCGAGCGGGCCAAGTCGCTGTTCGGCGTCAACCACGCCAACGTCCAGCCCTACTCCGGCTCGCCGGCCAACCTCGCGATCTACATGGCGTTCCTGCAGCCGGGCGACACCGTCATGGGCATGGGCCTGCCGTTCGGCGGCCACCTCACGCACGGCTGGTCCGTCTCCGCCACCGGCAAGTGGTTCAACCCGGTGCGCTACGGCGTACGCAAGGACACCGGCCGCATCGACCTCGACGAGGTGCGTCAGCTCGCCCTGGAGCACCGGCCGAAGCTGATCTTCTGCGGCGGCACCGCGATCCCGCGCACGATCGACTTCGAGGGCTTCGCCTCGATCGCCCGCGAGGTCGGGGCCGTGCTGGCCGCCGACATCGCCCACATCGCCGGCCTGGTGGCGGGCGGCGCGCACCCGTCCCCGGTGGGTCACGCCGACGTGATCTCCACGACCACGCACAAGACGCTGCGCGGCCCGCGCGGCGCCATGCTGATGGCCACGAGCGACGAGCACGCCACGGCGCTCAACAAGGCCGTCTTCCCCGGCCTGCAGGGCGGCCCCCACAACCACACCACCGCCGCCATCGCCGTCGCGCTCCACGAGGCCGCCCAGCCGTCGTTCCGCGACTACGCCCACCAGGTCGTCGCCAACGCCAAGACCCTGGCCGACGAGCTCGCCTCCCGCGGGTTCGACCTGGTCTCCGGCGGCACCGACAACCACCTGATCCTGCTCGACCTCACGCCCAAGGGCATCGGCGGCAAGCCCGCCGCCCAGGCGCTCGACCGGGCAGGGCTGGAGACCAACTACAACACGGTCCCGTTCGACCCCCGCAAGCCGTTCGACCCGTCCGGCATCCGCATCGGCACGCCGTCCGTCACCTCCCGTGGCATGGGCGAGGCCGAGATGCGCCAGATCGGCGCCTGGATGGACGAGGTCGTCACGGCCTTGGCCAAGGGGGACGCCGAGGACGTCATCGCGCGCGTGCACCACGAGGTCAGCGAGCTCACGGCGCAGTTCCCCGCCCCGGGCCTGTAGCCGATTCCCGCCACGGCGGGGCGCACCAAAAGGGACAGCCGGCAGCCGGCTGTCCCTTTTCTCGCTTCCGGCCTGAAGACTCACGGGCCCCTGCCCTGGCCCCTGCCCTGGCCCGCGCCATGTCGCCGACGCCGCAGGGACGGCGAACGCCCCGCCGCACAGGCTCCCGGAGTGCGGCGGGGCGTTCGGTGCGAGCGGGGCGGGCCGGAGTGCCCCGTCGCGGTGGCCGACCGGCGGCCCGGGGGACGTGGGCCGGATCGACCGGGGAAGGCGTTCCGGGGGGACGGGACCGAATCGTCCCCCCGGAAGGCCTCAGCCGAGGAACAGGTAGTCGGCCCCGTACGGGACGCGGGCCTCGGAGCCCGGCGTGCAGGCGCCGGACGGGGCGACGCCGCCCGTGGTGTTCAGGCGCAGGATCTGCGTGGTGTGCGCGAGCAGCCCGCTGTCCTTGCCCGCCTGGGTGGCGTCCAGCACCAGCTCGGGGATGTTGCCGTCGCCGTTGGGCGTCTTGGTGACGACCGAGCCGCGCACCGCGCTGCCGTCTGGAGCGATCCACTGCGGCGGGCCGGCGGCGGGCGTGACGAACGAGTGGTCGATCCCGCGCCGCAGCTTGGCCGAGACGCCGAGCTGGGTGAAGGCGTACCCGCCGGTCGGCTGCGCCGTGCAGGAGTAGATCTGCGCGCCGCGCAGCACCTCGGCGGTGAGGGCGCGCGGGTGGGTGAACGGCCGGTCGGAGAGCTGGCCGCGCACGGCGCCGCCGTCGAAGTCGGACGTGTGCAGGTTCGCGTAGTACCGGCCGGGGTTGGCCGCGACGCGCTTGACGACGCCGGCGGCGACCGGGGCCTCGCCCGCGACGCCGGTCAGGTTCTCCGGCAGGGCGCCCGCGAACAGGTCAGCGATCACTGGACCGTTCCCACCTGCGGAACCCTTGTGCAGGTGGCCGTTGGTGACCGCGCCGAGCCCCGACCAGAAGGCCGTGTACGCGATGGACGAGCCGCCGGGACGCAGCCACCACACGGCCTGGCCGTCCTGGTCGCCGCGCTTCTTGCCGTCGTTCTCCCGCACCTCCTGCGCCCCGTCGGCGCGCGCGGAGAGCGTGGCCCGGCTGCTGCCCTGCAGCACGCCGTTGAGGTCGATCGGCTTGTTCAGCCGGTGGAACTGGCCGCGGACCGCGCCCTTGGGGTGCTTGGCGTCGTGCAGGTTGGCGTAGAAGCCGCCGGGGTTGTCGACGAGCGCCTTGACCAGCTCGTTGTCGGCCTTGATGGTGCCGGTGACGCCGAGCACGCCGCCGGGGAGCGGCTTGGTGAAGAACTCAAGCTTGACGTCCCCGTTGGCGCCCTTCGCGCCCAGGTGGACATGGCCGGCGGTGGGCGTGTCGATCTTGTTCCAGCGGGCCGCGAACGTGACCTCGTTCCCACTGATCCTGATCACGACCGTCGAACGGCCGTCGGCGTCACCCTTGACGCCCACCTCGTTGGCGCCCCGCAGGCCGGCGGCGAGATAGACGTCGTCACCGGAGGCGTTCGCCGGCGCGGCGGGGGAGGCGAGCAGGGCCGCGGCGAGCAGTGTGCCAGGAATCGTGATCTTTCGGATGAACATCGCTAAACCTCTTAAACGGTTTGATATTCCGGTTGGTACGGCAGGCAGTACGCGCCCGGCGCCGGGGGAGGTTCAACCCGTGAATCCGTAATTTTGCACATTGGCCCGGAGGCATGAAAAAGCCCTCCCACCAGCGGTGGGAGGGCTTTGAGGTCCTGATGGGTCAGGCGTTGATGGTGAGCAGCTTCTTGCCTGCCGAGGTCACCACCTCGAAATGGTCGATGTCCTTCAGCGGGGTCGCGCTGCCGCCGTGCATGTAGAGCGGGTCGGGCGAACCCGGCACTCCGTACCCGGCTGGAGGTACGGACCACCCGGTCATCACCCGGCGCTCGCCCGACTTGCCGACCGAGACCAGCTCGCATTCGAGCGGCCCCTTCACCCCGGCCAGCTTGAGCGCGGCGTGCGTGCCCCAGGCCTTCGACTCGATCACCAGCCCGCCGGTGACCCCGTCGACGCCCGTCCCCTCGACGGGCTTTCCGTCGGCGTAGAACTGCTCGGCCGGGCCCAGGTGGGAGTGCTCCTGGGCGATCGGGGGGACGTCGCCGACGGAGAGCTGCGTGCCCACCGTCAGCCCGCCGGCCACGAGCGTGACCGCCGCGGCGATCCCGATCACGAACGTCCCCCTGCGGGTCTTCCTGTCGGCAGACCTCTTGCGCTGGAGCATGTCGATCACCGGCTCGGGAGAGGGCTCCCCGTAGTCCTCCATCGGGCCGATCTCGCTCAGCACGCTGGCCATGCCGGAAAGATCTGACAGTTCGGAGCGGCAGGGGGCGCAGCCCAGGAGATGCGCCTCGAAGGCCATCCTGTCGTCCTCCTCCAGCAGACCGAGCGCGTACGCGCCCACGTCTGTGTGCTCGACTCTCGAAGTCACGCCGTCACCCCCCTCTCCTCAAGTGCGATCCGCAGCGCGCGGACGGCGTAGTAGACCCGGGACTTCACGGTTCCGACCGGGATGCCGAGCGCCTCGGCGGCGTCGTTGACCGACCGGTCTCGCAAGATCGTCTCGTTGAGGATCTCGCGATGTGCCGGCGACAACGCCTTCAGCGCCTCTGACACGACCACCTGGCGCAGCAGGCCCTCCATCTCGTCGGGTACGGGCATCGTCTCCAGCGGCCCGTCACCCGACTCCCGAGGGCGGGCGTCCCGGCGCCGCCGGTCATCGATCACGATACGTCTGGCGACCGTCGCGAGCCAGGGCATCAGTGAGGCCGACTCGGGATCGAGTTGCTCCGCACTGCGCCAGGCTCGGATCATGGTCTCCTGCACCACGTCTTCCGCCCACTGCCGATCGCCCGCCGTCAACCTGATCACAAAAGCCAGCAACGGCCTGTGATATTCCCGGTAGAGCGCGGACACTGCCGCCTCGTCATTTGGCACCCCGTCATCCGGCCGCACGCGGCGGATCCAGTGTCGAAAACGCGGCTTCCCCATGGGGGCGGCTCCGTCGGCCGAGGGCGGGGGATAAGTGCTGGTGTGCATCATTCCCCTTTCTCGGGTCCGTCGGCAGGTGGTACGGCCAGCCGCCCTGACAGGGTTCAACAGATCGCGATACTTAATCCGATTGCGTCCCTGCGGGAGGGGTGCGTAGAGTCGGCGGCAGCTGATCGAGGAGGTGAGGACTATGCGGGTCGTCCTGTTCCGTATGCCCTTCGTCCACCTCTCCGGGCTCCGCTGAGCTGCCCGGTTCCTTCTCGATCAAAGGTTCACTGCGTTGTCTCACGATCTTTCCCTGCTCGGCTGGACCGACTTCCGCGCCGCCGAGCTGCCCGCTGACACCGTCCCCGCCCGCGTGGCCCGCGTCGACCGCGGCGCCGCCGAGGTGATCACGGCGGAGGGCCATCTTCACGTCAAGTACGGCGCCCGCGTCCGCAGGGCGTCGGCGGCCGACCCGGTCGCGCTGCCGTGCGTGGGCGACTGGGTCGCGCTCAGGCTGCTCCCGGAGGGCCGCCACGAGCTCGACGAGGTCCTGCCGCGGACGACCGCGTTCATCAGGGGCGGCGTGAGCCGCGACTCGATCGGCGGCCTGTCCGGCGACGGCCAGGGCCAGGTGCTCGCCGCGAACGTCGACGTCGTCTTCGTGGCCGAGCCGTCCATGCACTCCACGGACTTCGCCGACCTCGGCCGCATCGAGCGCCTCGTCGCGCTGGCCTGGGAGTCCGGCGGCACGCCCGTGGTGCTCATCACCAAGTCCGACCTGTTCGAGGACGGCCTCGACCAGCTGCTCGCCGACGTCCGGGTGGCCGCGCCCGGCGTGGACGTGCACGCGGTCTCGTCCCTGCTCGGGGACGGGGTCTCGCTGGTCGCGAGCTACCTGGAGGGGTCCCGTACGGCCGTGATCCTCGGCCCGTCGGGAGCCGGCAAGTCCACCCTGGTCAACGCGCTGGCCGGGGAGAGCGTCATGGAGACCCAGCAGGTGCGCGCCGCCGACGGGCGGGGCCGGCACACCACCGTGCACCGGGAGCTCATCCCGCTGTCCGGGGGCGGGCTGGTCATCGACACGCCCGGGATTCGGCGGATCGGCCTCTACGACATCGCCGACGGCGTCGACCTGGTCTTCTCCGACATCGAGGCGCTGGCCGAGCGGTGCAGGTTCGGCGACTGCGGGCACTCCGGCGAGCCGGGCTGCGCGGTGCTGGTCGCGCTGGAGAGCGGCGAGCTGCCGGAGCGGCGGCTGGAGAGCTGGCGCAAGCTGCAGCGGGAGGCGGCCTGGATGGCCACCAGGACCGACGCCCGCCTGCGCAAGGAGCAGCAGAACAAGTGGAAGCTCATCACCAAGGAGATGCGCCGCTCGGGCCTGAACCGGCCCTGAAGGCCCCGCCGCCGGAGGGGAGGCGAGGAGCGCGTTCGAACGGGTAGGGCACTGGTCATGGAGCTCTTCGCAGACCGGGCCCAGGCCGGAGAGCTGCTCGCGGAGCGGTTGGAGGACGTGCGCGACCCCGTCGTGCTCGCCCTGCCCCGCGGCGGCGTGGCGGTGGCCCTGCCGATCGCACGCCGGCTCGGCGCCCCCCTCGACGTCCTCGTGACGCGGAAGATCGGCTATCCGCCCGCCCCCGAGCTGGGGGTGGGCGCGATAGCCGAGGGCGGCGAGCCCGTGTTCGACCACACGCTGCTGCGCCGCCTGGGCATGACGCCCGAGTCGGTGGCGGACGTGGTCGAGAGGGAGCGGCGCGAGCTGGCCCGCAGGGTGCACGCCTACCGGGGCGACCGCCCGCTGCCCGCGCTGGAGGGGCGCGAGGTGATCGTGGTGGACGACGGCCTGGCCACCGGCGGCACCGCGCGTGCCGCGCTCAGGGCCGTCCGCACGGCCAAGCCCGCCGAGGTGACCCTGGCCGTGCCGGTCGGGGCCCGCGAGACCGTCGCCTCGCTGCGCCAGGAGGCCGACGAGGTGATCGTCCTGCGCACGCCGATCGACTTCAGGGCGGTCGGCCAGTGGTACGAGCACTTCGACCAGCTCACCGACGCCGACGTGCTCGAACTGCTCGACCGGGCGCGGCGATGAGGACACCGCCGCACTGCGGCCGGAGGGATGTTGTCAGGCGGCGAGTACGGCCCAGACGAGCTTGCGGGCGTCGCCGGGAGACAGCCAGCCCCAGGCGGTGCAGAGGGCGTCGATCAGCCGCAGCCCCCGCCCGAACTCGGAGAACACGTCGGGCGCCGTCGCCACGGGAACGGTCCGGCTGTGGTCGGTCACCACGCACGCCAGCTCCGCCCCGTGCGACAGCAGCCGCAGCTGCGCCGCTCCGCCGCCGTGCCGCATCGCGTTGGTCACCAGCTCCGACACCACCAGCTGGGCGTCGAAGGCCAGCCCCAAGGTCCCCCACGTGGTGAGCGTCTGATCGACGAACCGCCGGGCCGTCGCCACGCAGGCGGGCTCCAGGGCGACCCGTTGATGAAAGGGGAACACCGCGTCGCACTCCCAGGTTTGCCCCTCCACGAGAATGGAAGAAAGCCATCCTGGTGGCCGGGAACCGATGGCGGCTTGCGGCCGAGCGTCGAAAGTCGTCATTCTGGCCCCCGAAGCGCGGTCTGGTGATCCAATGCCCATCTTTACGGGGAGTGCTTACCGATGCAAGACTTTTCGTCGTTTACGGATGCGAATCGCATCTGCACGTGCAGATGATCTAGGAGTGGCAGGGTGAGCGCAGAGGGCGCGGAAGGGAAGCTTCTCAACCATTCGCCGGGGAGCCCGACGGTGCTGCGGATCCTGCTCGGCACTCAACTGCGCAGGCTCCGCACGGAGAAGGGTATCTCGCGCGAGGACGCCGGGTACTCGATTCGCGCATCTCACGCCAAGATCAGTCGGCTGGAGCTCGGCCAGGTCAGCTTCAAGCAGCGGGACGTGGCCGATCTGCTCACCCTCTACGGCGTCACCGACCCCGCCGAACGTGAACCGCTCCTCGTCCTGGCCAAGCAGGCCAACGCCCCTGGTTGGTGGCATAAATACGGCGATGTGCTCCCGAACTGGTTCGAGGTCTACATCGGGCTCGAAGGCGCGGCCTCCAGCATCCGTACGTACGAGAACCAGTTCATGCCCGGCCTCCTCCAGACCCCCGACTACGCCAGGGCCGTGATCGAGCTGGCCCACGAGACCGCCCCGAGGGCGGAGCTCGACCGGCGCGTGGCGGTGCGCACCACGCGGCAGAACCGGCTGGGCAGCGGGCTGACGGTCTGGGCGGTGATCGACGAGGCCGTGGTGCGCCGCACGCTCGGCAGCCCCGAGATCATGCGCGCCCAGCTCGCCCACCTGCTCGACCTCACGGCCGAACGCAACGTCACCGTGCAGCTCATGCCGTTCGACCGCGGCGGCCACGCGGCGGCCGGGGGCCCGTTCAGCATCCTGCGCTTCCCCGAGCCCGAGCTGCCCGACGTCGTCTACATGGAGCAGCTCACCAGCGCCCTCTATCTGGACAAATCGGCCGACTCCGATAACTACATGGAGGTCATGGACCGGCTCAGCATCCAGGCCGAGGAGCCCAAGGAGACCAGGCGCTTCCTGGAACGCCTGCTTTCCCGATGAGCTGCTGATATTCCTGTGACTCACCCCATATTGGGTTTTTTGGTCGTCCGCTATATGGAGACCGACGCGTTACCGTATTGTCTCCTCGCAAACGCGGATGCACGTGCATCCGTAAGATCGCGAGGAGCTGCCCCCATGCATGAGTTCCGGAACGGAACGCCCGCCGGCCGCCTTCCCGTCGTCTGGCGCAAGAGCAAGCGGAGCAACCCCAACGGCAACTGCGTCGAAGTCGCGAACCTGCCCACGGGGGAGATAGCCATGCGTAACTCTCGTTTTCCCGAAGGCCCCGCGCTGGTCTACACCCAGGCGGAGATCACGGCGTTCGTCCTCGGGGCCAAGGACGGCGAGTTCGACGATCTGATCGTCTGAGGTCTGACGTTTAGCGGAGCGCGCCGGTCAGGGCCGCGGCGCGCTGTACCAGCGCCACTTCACCGGGCGCTCGTGGCCGGGGAGGTCGGCGCGCCCGGTGGACCACAGCAGGGTGGCCCACGGATCCGTGTCGCGCGGGGCGTCGGGGAACAGCCGCGCCAGCACCCGGGCGCACATCCCGGACGGCGGCGCCCACGCCAGCCCGAGCCCTTCGGCCAGGTCATGGGTGTGGACGAGGGTCTCCACGATGCCCATCGCGGCGGAGCCCTCCGGGTCGGCCGCGCCGAAGCCGTGGTGGGCGTGCACCTCCGGCGGCGTGGTCCGCACCATGGAGGACAGCAGCGCGCCGCACGACTCCAGCACCTGCAGCAGCCCGGCGGGGCCCGCCTCGCGGTCGGCGCGGATGGTGTTGGCAGGGCCTTCCGGCCTGCGGCGCTCCAGGACGAACGGGACGTAGGTGTCCAGCGGCGGCATCCTGAGCCCGAGCTGTGCGGCATAGGCGAACAGGTCGTCGGCCAGGTGCTCGACCGTCTCCCAGCACGACCACTCCAGCGAGCCGGCCCTGCCGTCCCACACGCCGTCGGGCGCCTGGCGGAGGGTGGCGACGGCCAGCCGGACGGCCTCGTCGAGGTCGTCGGCGGTCACGGGGGACTCGGGTTCTGCCATGCCGGGCACCTTATCGCCCGGGAGTGACAGTTTTCGGAGGGCCGGATCGCCCGCTCCGGGGTGACAGTTTCCGGCGGTCCGGATTGTCGGTGCCGGGTGGCATGCTGTCGGCCATGGATGTGTTGCGCGTGGTCGCCGCGGCGGTCGTGGACCGGGGGCGGCTGCTCGTCGTGAGCAAGAACGCCGCTCCCGACGTCTTCTACCTGCCGGGAGGCAAGCCCGAGCCGGGCGAGGAGCCGGAGGAGACGCTCGCGCGCGAGCTGGCCGAGGAGCTCGGGGTGACCCCGCTCGACCTGGCCCTGCTCGACCACGTGGAGGACGTGGCGGCGCTGGAGGGCGTGCCCATGCGCATGACGGTTTTCACCGCCAGGGTTTCGGGGGATCCGAGGCCGGCCGCGGAGCTGGCCGCGCTGGGCTGGACGGACGGGCGGGACGCGTACGTGCCGCGTCTGGCGCCTGCCGTGCGCAACCACGTGCTGCCGCTGCTCGTGCGGGCCGGTTCCCTCGGAGGTTCTGCCTGATCAGGCAGTTGTCCCGACCGGGTTCGCCGGAGCCTGTGCGTGGAGGGCCAGGCTCCGGTTCATCGGGACAACTGCTTGATCACGCGGTGCTGGTGACGCTGCCGGGTGTGTCAGGCGGCGGAGATGCCGGCGCTGGCCGCGCGGCGCATGCGACGACGACGCTCGGAGGCGCGCTCGTCTTCGTTGAGACCGCCCCACGTGCCGTACTTCTCCGGACGGGACAGCGCGTAGTCAAGGCACTCGGTGCGGACGGGGCACTGGGCGCAGATCGCCTTGGCCTTCCGCTCACGTACGTCACGCTCGGGCTGCCGCTCCCCGTCGGGGCCGAAGAAGAGCACGAGGTCCTCACCCCGGCACGCGGCATCATCCTGCCAACCCCAGCTGGGGCGCGGGCGGGCGAGCTGCCGACGTACCTGAGACATGAGAAAACCACCTTCGTGAGAGGTATTTCGGTAATTGAGCCGCATTGGACGCTTATGGCGTCACTGTTCCAACGCAACGTTGGGCCGCGATGTTCCCTGTTCAGGCGAGAGCGGGCGTGGCGTACCGCACAGGCGTGAGCCTGTCCAGCGAAACCAGCCGGTAGGTGGTGATCGTCTCGGCGCAAGCCGTACCACACGGCGCTGTGAACGCCGATGGCTCAACCACAACCTGGAGCCGGACGTCACCGCAGCGCACGATGGCTTCGGTGACGTCGCCGTCCGACCTGGAGGATTCCACGGCCACCGCGCCGACGGAGCACTCTCCCGTATGGGCTCGGGCGAAGTGCTCCACGGCTTGCAATGGCTCAGGGATGCCTGCGCGTCCCCGGTAGCGGTCGAGAATGATCTCGCCCGACCGGTACGCGTTAGCCGCTGCCAGTGCAGCAGCCTGAGACATGCTGCCGTAGAAAATTCCGTGTGGCAAGCACACCAGGTTGGCGGCGTAGCGATCGCCGCCAACGTGTGACGTTTCCCATACTCTGTCCGGCAAAGAATCCGCCAGCGTACGAGCGAGGGGTAGTCCAATGCGGGCGCAGCACGCATTGCGCTTGGCGTGCGTGCAGACCAGAAATACCGGCTCGACTTCAAGTATGCAGGACTCCGGGACCACTCCCGCCACGAGCGCGTCGAGGTCAAGATCGTCGGGACCTGCGACGACACCGCTCGCGAGCCAGGGCCGGTCTCCTACCGCGTGCGCGAGTAGCACACGGATCCCCTGCTCCTGTGGGCGGGTCCGCTTCCCCGGGCGGCGGATCAGCTGGGGCCTGATACCGCGATCGAGCGCCCGGCGGACGAGTTCGGAGATTTTTTCAGGAAGTTCGAAGTTTTCCAGGCGCGAGGGCCAGGCTCCGGTGTATTCGATGAGCAGCCACAGCCTGGCTCCCACAGTGGCGCTGGCCAACGTCGGAACCTCTCCGGTGTGGCACCCGATCGGATGCTCGCAGCCCCTCGCCAACGCCCGTTCTCCCTCCCCGATCCGAATTAGGTAAGACTAACCTAACGGATCGGTTCGGCTAATCGCGGGTCGTTCTGCCCAATGCGTCCCGTGTCGCGGGCAGCGCGCGGTCCCTGTCCTGCTTGACCAGGCCGATCCTGGTCCTCCTGTCCAGCAGGTCGGCCTCGTCGAGCGCGCCCTCGTGCCTGACCGACCAGACCAGCTCGCCCTCGGTGATGCCGAGCCCGACCTCCTCCGGGTACGCCTTGACGAGCTCGTGCACGGCCCCGGCCTCGCTGCCGTACCGCTCGGCCAGCCTGGACGGCACCCCGGACGGCCGCGGGCCCGCCCCGACCAGCGGGATCTTCCGGGTACGACTCCGGCGCGCCCGGAGTTTCGCGGACGAGACCGCCTCATCCACCGCGTCCTCGGCCATCCGCCGATATGTCGTGAGCTTTCCACCGACGACCGTGACGATCCCGTCATGCGAGAGGACGGCGTGCTTGCGTGAGATGTCCGCCGTATGGCCGTCGGCCGCCAGAAGGGGCCTGAGGCCCGCGTAGGCGCCCGCGACCGCCTCCCGGGTCACCTGAGTCTCAAGAACCCCGTTCAGCACCTCCAGGAGCGTTCTGACGTCTTCCTCGGGCACTTCCGGAACGTCGGGGACCGGACCGTCCACCGGTTCGTCGGTGAGGCCGACGTGGACGCGGCCGTCGCGCTGCGGCAGAACGAGCGCGAATCGGTTGGTCTCTCCGGGAATGGGCACGTGCATGCCGGCGATCAGCCCGGGGAGCGTGCCCCGGGCCAGCACGAGGTGGGTGCCGCGCGAGGGGCGCAGCTTCACCTCGGGATCCAGCCCGCCCGCCCACACCCCGGCCGCGTTGATCACCACTCTGGCGCGGACGTCGAACTCCTCGCCCGTCAGCTCGTCGCGTACCAGCGCGCCCCGGTCCGTGAGCCGCAGCGCGCGGCAGCGGGTCAGCACGCGGGCGCCGTGCGCGGCGGCGGTCCTGGCGATGGCCACGACCAGGCGGGCGTCGTCCAGCAGCCGGCCGTCCCACGACAGGAGCGCGCCGCGCAGGCCGTCGCCGTCGAGGACGGGCGCCAGCGTGCGCGTGCGGGCCGCGCTCAGCCGCGTCGGGCCGGGCAGCAGCCGGCGCGGCGTGCGCGCGGCGGCCCGCAGGCCGTCGCCGAGCCGGTAGCCGCTCATCACGAGCGCGGCCTGCCGCCGCGAGACCGCCTTCGTCAGCGGCAGCAGGTACGGGTGGGCCGAGACCAGATGCGGGGCCGTCGTGCGGAGCAGGACGCCGCGCTCGACCGCGCTCTCGTAGGCGACGTCCACCTGCCCCTTCGCCAGATAGCGCAGGCCGCCGTGGATCATCTTGGAGCTCCACCTGGACGTCCCGAAAGCCAGGTCGTGCGCGTCGATCGCCGCTACGCTGAGCCCACGGGACGCGGCGTCCAGCGCGGCGCCGGCGCCGGTCGCGCCGAGCCCGACCACCAGCACGTCGAGCCGTTCCTCCGCGACCCGGCGCAGCTCACGGGATCTTCTGCGGGCGTTCAGCGAGCTGTCGTCCAAGGTGCCTCCATGCGAGCTATCCAAGATAGGCCTCCAGCAGGGCGGTGAGCTCGGCGTCGAGCTCGTCCATGGTCACGGGGTCGAGCATCGTGGGCGCCGACAGCAGGAACGACTGCGCCACCAGCAGCACCGCCCGCGCCTTGCCCGGGTTTCCGACGGCGCGCTCCAGGACCTCGAGGACGGCCTCGTGGCTGGCGCCGCGCCGGTCGAGCAGGTACGGCAGCAGCAGCTCCGGATCCGCCTCCACGATCTTCCGCCACAGCGGGTGGGCGCGCAGCCCCCTGACCCCCTCGACCACCGCGCGCACGGGGTCCGACAGGTCGAGCGCCTGGACCACCCGCACCCATTCCCTGGTCATCAGGTCGGCGACCAGCGTGCGCACGTCGGGCCAGCGGCGGTAGATCGTCATCCGCGACACCCCCGCCCTGCGTGCCACGTCCGTGAGCGTCGTCCTGCGCACCCCGTACGCCAGCACGCAGTCGTGGGCCGCGTCCAGCACTCCATCGTTGTGACGAATCGACGTCATGTGTCACAGTGTAAGCATGCCTGGAGAACCGATGCTGTGGTCCGGCTGGGGCGACCCGGCTCTCGCCCGCGAGCTGCCCGAGCAGGTCCGCGCGCTCCTGCGCGACTTCCTCGGCGTGCGCGCCCCGGACGTCCCCGCCGTCGGCCTCGAATCGGTGCGGCTGCCGCCGGTCGCCCTGCCCGGGCCGCTGCTCGGCGCGCTGGCCGAGGTGGTCGGCCCCGCGTACGTGCTGACCTCGCACGAGGCCCGCGTCCGCCACACGCGCGGCAAGTCCACGCCTGACCTGCTGCGGATGCGCGCCGGGGACGGCTCCGCCGCGCCCGACGCCGTGGTGCTGCCCGGCTCGCACGAGGAGGTCGCCGAGCTGCTGCGACTGTGCTCCGCCGAACGCGTCGCCGTGGTGCCCTTCGGCGGCGGCACCTCGGTGGTGGGCGGTCTCACCGCCTCCGGCTCCGGCTTCGCCGGTGTGATCGCGCTCGACCTGGGACGGCTCGACCGGCTGCGCTCCGTGGACCTGGAGTCCCTCGTGGCCGCCTTCGAGCCCGGGGTGCGCGCGCCCGAGGCCGAGCGCCTGCTCGCCCCGTACGGCCTGACGCTGGGGCACTTCCCCCAGTCCTTCGAGTACGCCACGCTCGGCGGCTTCGCGGCGGCCCGTTCCAGCGGCCAGGCCTCCGCCGGGTACGGGCGCTTCGACGACATGGTCGTGGGCCTCACCGTGGCCACGCCCACCGGCACCCTGGACCTCGGCCGCGCTCCCAAGTCGGCGGCCGGGCCCGATCTGCGGCAGCTCATGCTGGGCTCCGAGGGCGCCTTCGGGGTCATCACGTCGCTGCGGCTGAGGGTGCGGCGGGCGCCTGGGGAGCGGCGGTACGAGGGGTGGCGGTTCGGGACGTTCGCGGAGGGGACGGCGGCGGTGCGCGCCCTCGCCCAGGAGGGGCCGCTCCCGGCGGTGCTCCGGCTCTCGGACGAGACCGAGACCATGATCGGCCTGGCCAAGCCGGACACCATCGGATCGGGCGGCGCCGGCTGCCTCCTGATCGCCGGCTACGAGAGCCCTCCGGCCTCGACGGCGAAGTCCCCGTCGCCGGGGCTCCCGGCCTCCGCCTCGGGCGGGGTGCCGCCGGTGGACGGGCAGGCCGCTCCCGGATGGGGGTCGGTGACGGCCCGGCGGTCCGGCGCCGCGGCCGTCCTGGCCCGGATGGGGGGCGAGCCGCTGGGGACGGAGCCGGGGGAGGCGTGGGAGCGCGGCCGCTACTCCGCCCCCTACCTCCGCGACTCGCTGCTCGCGGCCGGGGCCACCGTCGAGACCCTGGAGACGGCCGGGTTCTGGGCGAACCTGCCGCGGCTCTACGACGCGGTCCGGCTTGCCCTCGCCGGCGCGCTCGGCTCGCCGCTCGTCATGTGCCACATCTCCCACGTGTACGAGAGCGGCGCCTCGCTGTACTTCACGGTCGTCACCGCGCAGGAGGGCGACCCGGTGGGGCAGTGGGAGCGCGCCAAGGAGGCGGTGAACGCGGCCATCGTCGAGGCCGGCGGCACGATCACCCACCACCACGGGGTCGGCCGCGACCACCGGGACGCCTACGCGGCCGAGCTGGGACCGGTGGGCGTGAGCATCCTGCAGGCGATCAAGGCCCGGCTCGACCCGGCCGGAATCCTCAACCCCGGCGCCCTGATCCCACCCCCGACCACCTAGCCCGTCTCGTGGGGCGCCGGGTGGGTCAGGGTTCGTCCGGAGGGAGGATCCGGTCGGCCTCGGCGAGTGCGGCGGCGGCTTCGCTGTAGCGGTGGAGGGACTCGAACGCGGTGGCCAGGCAGCTCAGCGCCACCACCAGCGGGGCGCCACCCGCCGGGCGGGTGAGGGCCACCGCCTCCTGCGCCAGAGGTAACGCCTCCGCCGCCCGGTCCCGCCTGAGCAGGAGTTTCGCCTTGGCGAGCAGGCTGCGGGCCAGCAGGGTCGTGTGCGTGCCGGGAGCGCGTGCGTCGAGGGCGCGGCTGCGCGCGACCGCCTCGCTGACTCTTTTGAGCGCCGCCCCGCTCCAGCGGGACGAGCGGGTCTGCGCATATGCCAGCAGACCTTCGATGACCTCCGCGTCGGAAGTGCCGCTGCGGGTCGCGTCGTCCGGGCCGTTACGGGTCATTGAGCACTCCCCTCGACGGTCCCTACCGCTTGCTCGGGGGGTTGAGGGTACACCATTGCGAACCTTCTGTGTTCTTCGCGGTACGGAGCGTTCCGGGTGCGCGAATGGGAGATCGCGGTAAGTATGTGGTCATGGTGGAAGTCGCGGCCGAGCGGGGAAAGCAGCTTTCTTCGAGGGTGTCAGAGGAGGGGGCAGGATGGGCCTGCACGCACACAGGGACGTTCGCGCAGCTCAGACCCAACAATCACGGGTTTACGTGGCTGAATCTGGTGACGTTGTGGCGATCGCGTAACGACATCCTCGCGGGGTTGTTGGGGGACCCGTCAGGGGAGGTTCGGGCGCGATGGGTGGCGGCCCAGGAAGCGCGCGGGATTGATCCGGAATTTCGCATCAAACCCCCTGTCGGGGGGAATTTCAGTTTCCTGTTGCTCGGTGATACGGGAGAGGGAGACGCGTCCCAGTACGCCGTTGTTCCAGGGATGTTGAAAGTGGGGGAAGAGACGTCGTTCGCCGTCATAGCGAGTGATGTGATCTATCCGACGGGATCGGGCAACGAGTACGGGGACAAGTTCTTCCGTCCGTACAAGGACTACGACGCCCCGATCTACGCCATCCCCGGCAACCACGACTGGTACGACGGGCTCGGCGGGTTCATGCGGGTCTTCTGCGACGCGCTCCCGCTCAAGCCGCGGCCGGACCGCTGGTTGCGCGGGCTCCTGTGGCGCAAGCCGGAGCCCATCGACGAGGCGCGGCTGGCCGAGGCGCGCGAGCTGAGGGGCAAGCCGTCCCAGCAGGCGACCCAGCAGGCGGCGCAGCCGGGGCCGTACTGGGTGATCGAGAGCGACAGCCTGCTGATCGTCGGCGTCGACACCGGCATCAGGAACGTCATCGACAAGGACCAGACCGCGTGGCTGCGGCGCGTCTCGCGGGATCCGCGGCCGAAGATCCTCGTGACGGGCAAGCCCATCTACACCGGGAACGTCTACAAGCCCTCACCGCTGGAGGAGGGCGGCACGATTGACGACATCGTGCGCGACCCGGCGCACCGGTACGTCGCGGCCATCGGCGGAGACGTGCACAACTACCAGCGCTATCCGGTCAAAGTGGGCGACCGGGTGATCCAGTACATCGTGTCCGGCGGCGGCGGCGCGTTCATGCACGCCACGCACACCATCCAGCGGGTCGACGTCAAGGGCGTGCACGAGGACGACTTCAGGTGCTACCCGCTGCGCGGCGACTCCCTGTCCTTCTACAGCCAGTTGTACGCGCGCCGCCTGCGGATGAACTGGATCTACCTGACGCCCTCCGAGGCCCTGTGCGTCATGTCGGACCTGATCAAGAACGAGCCGGTCAGGACCCCGGAAGGCCCGGTCACGATCACCCGTAGGATGCGGTGGGCGGCGCGGCTGCTCGGGGCGTGGCCGTGGCCGCTCAGGCTGCCGGTCGACAAGGTGTTCCACCGCTACCTGTCGGAGCTGTCCGACTGGGACACGCCGCCGTTCTTCAAGCAGTTCCTGCACCTGTCGGTGACGCCCGAGGAGCTGACCGTACGGTGCTTCGCCGCCACCGGGTGCCGGGCCCAGGAGGCCGATCCGCCGCTGGAGGACGAGGTGCGCATCGCTCTGTCGTAGCTTTTTTGTCTGGGCCGTTTGGCACCCTTGACCACGTGCATGTCGTGGTCGCCGGAGAGACGCTGCTGCCCGTGGGCGGCTCGGCGCGGCGTCCCGCCGATCTGGCGGGCGCCGTGCGCGAGCTGGAGGAGGCCGAGCACCCGCGCTGGGTGTGGGCCGACACTCGGGAGGTCTATCCCGACCTGCTGAGCGCGGGCGTGCGGGTCTCGCGCTGCCACGACATCGCGCTCACCGAGGGGCTGCTGCTGGCGTACGAGGGCCGCTACGGCGAGAGCCGCTCGGCCAGGGCGGCGCACGCCCGGCTGCACGGGCTGTCGGTGCCGGAGGAGCAGCCGAGCGCGCCCGGCACGCTGTTCGCGCCCGAGCCGCTCGCGGCCGAGGCCGTGGCGGAGGTGCTGGCCGACCAGCTGCGCCGGATCGAGGCGCTGCCCGAGCCGGGGCGGTTCCGGCTGCTGGTGGCGGCAGAGTCGGCGGGGGCGCTCATCGCGGCCGAGATGTCCCACGACGGCATGCCGTGGCGGCGCGACGTGCACGACGCGCTGCTGACGGAGACGCTGGGGCCGCGGCCCGTCCACGGCATGCGTCCGGCCAAGCTGCAGGCGCTGGCCGACGAGGTGGCCGCGGCCCTCGGCCGGCCGGTCAACCCCGACTCGGTGCAGCAGCTCGTCAAGGCGTTCAAGGCGGCCGGGGTGACGTTGAAGACCACCCGGTCGGAGGAGCTCAAGAAGATCGACCATCCCGCCGTGGCGCCGCTGCTGGCCTACAAGGAGCTCGTCCGGCTGTACAGCTTCCACGGGTGGGTGTGGGCCGACCAGTGGGTGCGGGGCGGGCGCTTCCGGCCCGAGTACGTGGTGGGCGGCGTGGTCTCCGGACGCTGGGCCACCAGCGGCGGCGGGGCGCTGCAGATCCCCAAGGTGATGCGGCGGGTGGTGGTGGCCGACGAGGGGTGGGTGCTGGTCGTCGCCGACGCCGCGCAGCTGGAGCCGCGGGTGCTGGCCGCGATGGCCGGCGACGTGGGGCTGGCCAGGGCCGCCGGGGAGATCGACCTGTACTCGGCGCTGGCGCAGTCGTTCGGGGGCGAGCGCGAGAACGCCAAGATCGCGATGCTGTCCGCCATGTACGGCGGCACCAGCGGTGACGCGCCCAAGCTGCTGGCGGTGATGCGGCAGCGCTTCCCCAAGGCGTACCAGTTCGTGGAGGACGCGGCCAAGGCGGGGGAGGAGGGGAGGCTCGTGCGCTCCTGGCTCGGGCGCACCAGCCCGCCGCCCTCGCCGCGGTGGAAGGAGCTGGTGTCGGGGCCCGAGGGCGCGCGGGCGGCCCGGGACCGCGGGCGGTTCACGCGCAACTTCGTGGTGCAGGGCACGGCGGCCGAGTGGGCGCTGGCGCTGATGGCGGTGCTGCGCGGGCTGCTGCCGGAGCCGGCGCGGCTGGTGTTCTTCCAGCATGACGAGGTGATGGTGCACTGCCCGGCCGGGCAGGCGGAGGAGGTGATCGCCGCCGTCTCGTCGGCCGCGGCCGAGGCCACCCGGCTGCTGTTCGGGGCGACGCCGGTGCGCTTCCCCATGGAGGCGGTGGCGGTCGCGGCCTACGCCGACGCCAAGTGACGGTCCCGCCGAACGCCGACGCCAAGTGATGCCGGCCGACGGTCCCGCCGTACGCCGGTGCCGAAGTGGCGGTCCCGCTGTGGGTCAGGGCCGGTCGGTGCGCCAGGTGAAGGTCAGCCAGACGCCCGCGAGCGCGGCCATGACCCCCACCACCAGGCCCAGCACGCCGTAGCCCAGCGTCCCCACGATGGCGCCCGCGACGATCGTGCCGGTGGCGCCGCAGACGTTCATCAGCAGGTCCGAGAGCCCCTGGACGGCGGGGCGGCCGTCGAGCGGGACGGACTCCGTGACCAGGGCGGAGCCCGCGACCAGGCCGCACGACCAGCCGAGGCCGAGCAGCACCAGCGCGGTCGTCACCTGCCAGATCCCGTGGTCGCCCGCCGTGCCGGCGAGCGTGGCGGCGCTCAGCAGCAGGGCCATGCCGAGCACCAGCACCGGCACCTTGCCCGCCTTGTCGGCCAGCCAGCCCACCACCGGCGACAGCACGTACATGCCCGCGATGTGCAGGCTGATCACGAGGCCGATGACGTCCAGGTTCGAGCCGTCGTGGTGCAGTTTGACCGGGGTCATCGACATGACGGACACCATCGCCGTGTGGCTCACCGCGATCATGACGAGGGCGCGGCGGGCCATCGGGGTGGTGCGGAGGGTCTGCCAGGCGGTGCGGATCGTCCCCTTGGGGCTGCGGCCGGTGTCCGGGCCGGCGTTCAGGGAGCGGGCCAGCGTGAGCGGGTCGGGGCGCAGCAGGCAGAAGATGAGCGCCAGCGCCACCGCGAACGCCAGCGCCGCGAACACGAACGGCCCCGCCTTCTCCACCAGCCCCAGCCGCATGCCGATCTGGTCGGCGGGCTTTGCCAGGTTCGGGCCGGCCACGGAGCCGATCGTGGAGGCCCAGACGACCAGCGACAGGTGCCTGGCCGAACGGCCCTTGGGCGACAGGTCCGTGGCCGAGTAACGCGCGGCCAGGCTGCCCGCGCTCCCGCCGCCCACGAGCACCAGGCCCGCCAGCAGCAACGGCCATGTGTGCAGGCTGATCGCGAGCGCCGAGATCAGGCAGCCGGCCAGCGCCGCCGCGTACGCCAGCGACAGGCCCGCCCGGCGGCCGCCGCTGCCCGACGCCTTGGCCGTCGGCAGGGCCAGCAGCGCCGCGCCGAGCACGGTGGCCGTGCCCGCGAAGCCGCTGATCACCGTGGACCCCGACAGCTCGTCCACGACCACCGAGCTCAGCGCGAGCCCGACGGCGACCCCCACCCCGCTCACGATCTGCGTCGCGGACAGGACCGCCAAGGTGCGGCGCTGGACGGTGCGAATTCGGTCAGAGGACGAGACAGTGGGCGTTGTGGGGGCACTGGTCACTTGTGAAGTCTCGCATAGCCCCTGACATCACCCCAAAGGGCGATATTTCAGAGAATGGTGACTGAATCCCCCTGGGCGACGCCGTCGATCACCACGTTCGCTCGCCGGCCTCATACGGCCGAAGGCATCCCACTGCGCTCCGGAGCCGGCGAGCGGTGCAGCGCGCCCGACAGGACCACGGTGGCCAGGGCGAGCACGCCGATCGCGGCTCCGATCCAGGCGACGGACGGGTAGCCGAGGCCCGCGCCGATGGCCAGCCCGCCGAGCCAGGGGCCGACGGTGATGCCGACGTTGAAGGAGGAGACGTTCACCGCGGCCGCCAGCGTGGGGGCGTCCTTGGCCAGGGAGAAGACGCGGGTGTTCAGGGCGGGGTTCATGCCGAAGCCGAAGGCGCCGAGCAGGAAGATCAGCGCGATGGCCGCCACGGGGACGGACGCGGTCAGGGCCAGCGCGACCGAGCAGACGATCAGGCCCGCGACGCCGATGCGGAGGGAGGTGAACGGCCGCGCGTCGGCGGTCCGGCCGCCGAGGGTGATCCCGATCAGCGAGCCGACGCCGTAGAGCGCCAGGACCGCGGGCACCCAGGCGGGCTCCAGCCCCGTGGTGTCGACCAGCAGCACGCTCAGGTAGCTGAAGGAGGCCAGCAGCGCTCCCGTGGTCAGCGCGGTCGTGCCGTACGCGAGCCAGAGCCTGGGGCTGATCATGGAGCGCAGCTCGACGGACACGCGCGAGGGCGCGCCGGACTCCGGGCGGCCGCCCGGGATGGTGGCGAGCACCCCCGCCGCGGCCAGCGCCGACAGCCCCGCCACCGCCCAGAACGCCGCCCGCCAGCCGAGGTGCTGGCCGATGACCGTGCCCAGGGACAGCCCGATGACGGTGGCGACCGTCAGGCCGCCGGCGAGCACGCTCATGGCCTTGCCGCGGGCGTTCGCGGGCACCAGGCCGACCGCCGTGCTCGCCGCCACGGCCCAGAAGCCCGCGTACACGAACGCCCCCACGACGCGGGTGGCGAACACCACGGCGTAGCTCGACGTCAGCGCGCCCGCGACGTGTGACAGGGCGAAGACCGCGATGAACGTCAGCAGCGCCGTACGCCGGGGCCAGCGCAGGGTGGCGACGGCCAGCACCGGCGCGCCCACCAGCATCCCCATGGCGAACGCCGAGATCAGCAGCCCCGCCTCGGGCACGGACACGCGCAGGTCGGCGGCCATCTCCGGGATCAGCCCGGCCAGCATGAGCTCCGAAGTGCCCTGAGCGAAGATCGAAAGCCCCAGGATGTAGACGGCCAAAGGCATGGGGGTCCTCCTGTGTGTCCAGTAGTGATTGGTGGTTGATCGAAATGAGTGATTGACGATCGGTTGCGGAAGCTCGTCGTCGCTTGCCGGTGGAAGTCC
>NZ_JBITJQ010000025.1:0-187183 GCF_044460125.1 Nonomuraea sp. NPDC050153 | reverse complement strand
TCGAGCAGTTTGGCTAGAGACGCGACCAGGCGCTTGATCGCTTCGCGGTCCAGTTGGTCCTCACGGCCGAAGCTGTGCAGCACCTTGGGCACCGAACGGCCGGCGACCGGGTCCCACGCGTTGTGAGCCAGGTGCAGGTAGCGGACCGCGGTGCCGTCCTTGTTCTTTTTGCTCGTCGTCTTCACGTACATCGTCTCCAGACAATACACGTGAACCGGCTGATCAAGGCACCTGTATATCTTGATCGTCGTCTCTAGGCGCTTTTCGCTCGTTCCTCTAGCTCATCCCTGCTTGACCTGGATGTCTATCCCCACCAACGCGTCAGAACAGAGGAATTATGCGGAACGCAGGCTTCAGTCCCAGGTGGATTGGAGAGATGGGGTAGAGGACATCGGCGAGCGAACGGGCGATTTTTATGCTCTGTGCGTTCGATTCCCCGGGCCATCGGCTATCGTCTTCGAGGATTACGAAGATTCCGCGCTGTTGCTGGAGCGCAGTGCGGGCACGAAGCACCAATGGCAGTGGAACCTGCGAGGTGTCGGGCGATTCTTAGCCTGGATCCACCGTGTGATTCATGGTGATCGTTTTCTGGTCCCATTCCTCCACGAGGACCGATTCCGCAGGCGAGCGGCTACTTTTGGGCGTGGGAGGGCCGCCGTGCTCGGGTCGCGGCTTTGTCCGGTGCTTGTGGAGGATCGGGGTGTGCGCGGTGGCGCGGGTGACCGTGAGGGTCGTGGGCGGTGCGTGAAGTGGGGGTTTCGGCTGGTCAGGCCGTCCGGGTGGCGGGTGGATCGTGGGTGGCGGCGAAGGCGTTCATCCAGGCGGGCTGCCAGCGCCATCCGGCGGGCAGGTGCACGACCAGATGGCCATGCCCATCGGCAGGTCCGTGCCGGGCCAGCCGGGCGGACACGATGATGAGATGACGGCGCAGGGTCGCACCGCGGGCGCGGGCGTGGAAGGTCGAGGCCAGGCAGCCCAGAGCACGCAGCAGATTGTGGGTGATCGCCGCCAAGGTGAGCCAGGCGGCATTGGCCGCGAACGTGCCTGAGGGCATGTGCGCGAGCGGCCCGTCGATCAAATCAGCGTTGACCTGTTCCTGCACCGCGTGATCACGATGCTGCTCCTCAGCTTGGATCAGCGTGTACGGGCTGTCGGTGAAGATTGGGTAGTAGCGCCAGGCGGGAAACAGTTCGTCTTGGCCGCGTTCGGCCTGCTCGTTGAGCTTCTTGACCCGCCGCACGATCAGCCGGGCGGTGACGGCCTGGCTCTTCTTGCTGGTGAAGGCGGTGTAGCCGACCTCGGCGACCTCGGCGTCCGACACCCAGCCGCCGGCCTGCTCATCGAAGATCGCTTGAGGATATTTGATCGGGGTCCAGGTGTCCTCATCGATGGCGGCGATCGCCGCTTTGACCTTGGGATCCAGCTTGGCGGTGACGGAGAAGCGCGCGTCCTGACCGTGGCAGGCGCCGATGACCTCGGCGCTGTAGAAGGCCGAGTCGCCGCGCAGTATCAGCGTGCCTGAGCAGCCCGCGGCGCGGGCGGTCGGGATCGACTCGCGCACCAGGGATGCCGCGCCGCGGGCGGAGCCTGCGCTGCCGCCGCGCAACCGGGTGGCAGCCACCACCGGCGCGGCCAACGGCGTGGACAACGTCACGGCCAGCACGTTCAGCCCACGCACCAGCACACTCTTGCCGCCGATCTTGGTGTGGCCGAACCCGGAGCCCTGTTTGGCATAGCCGTAGGTGCGCCGCTGCATCGAGTCGATGTCGAGGAAGGCCAGCACCTGTTTGCCGGGCAGCAGCGGCGTGTGAGCGGCCAGCGAGGCCAGCACCTGCCGGGCGACCTTGTCCAACTGGCGCACGTTTCCCCAGGTGAAGGCGCGCAGGAACGACCCGAGCGTGGAGGGCGCGCGGATACCGTCGAACAGCTTGTCCATCCCGCCGTGCCGCAACGCGTCCAAGTCGTCGATGCTGTCGGCGCCGCAGGCCATTCCGGCCACGATCGAGACGACCTTCGCTGCCGGATTGGCTCCGTGGGCAGCCGTCAGGGCCACGTGCTCGCCGACCAGTCGCTGCAGCCCGGCTCGCTCAGCCAGCCGCAGCGCCGGGGCCAGGCCACCGTAGGAGATTACGTGCTCGTCGTCGAAGATCGCCTGTGTACGGCTGGCGGCATGGGAGAATCGCACTTACGAGGTGCCTTCCTGAGCTGGTTGATTGAAGCGTGAAGAACTCCAATCTTCCCAGTTCAGAGGGCACCTCGCCTCATTTCACCAACTCCACGCCAGATTCCAATCGGTGGATCGAGGCTTAGATCAGGACCAGCTCGAGGGCGATCGCAACAGAAAGGCGGGAGTGATCATTGGGTCGCCGTCGCCGGAGACCGCCGGTGGAGTCTTGCAGGTCGCGCTGCAGGCACTGAGAGGCGGCATCCCGTCATGGTGGCGGCAGGAGCATGCCGTGACAGTGGTCACCCATGATGATGATTTCCCGTGGATTTACAACCCTTACTGGGACAAGCCCGAACCTCCAATTCCTTTCCAGAAGGTGTCGGGATATGAGTGGGTTTATCCTGACAAGACCGACTCTGACGGGAACTATATCTGGGCTAAAGACAATTCGGATGATTAGCTGATCCGATATCCGGGCGGCCCAGGCACCCTCACACCCATTCCCTGTCGCCGGGGGATGGGCGTCGGCCGTGGCCTCACCCCCGGCCGCATCCCTCCATGATTCCGGCCACCATCGTCCCCATCAGCTCCTGATCTTCCGCCCTCCCCGGTTCGTACTCCCTGAGCCCGATCCCCACGACCTCGAACCGCTCACCCACCGCCGTGATCAGCGAGATGAGCTCGTCAGGCGCCAGCCCGCCAGGCGTCGGATATCCCACGCTCTCGAAGAACCGCGGGTCGAGCACATCGAAGTCGATATGCAGATAAACCACGAAGTCGTCAGCTGTAGGCGGTGGCAGCGGCAAGGAGCGTGCGCGTCCTGACTCCCGCAGCACTTTAACGCCTCGGCCCGACAAATGGTCGCCATTGGGGGGATACAGCGATTTGAACGACACCAGACCGTCGATTAAGGCCGCCCTAGCCTTTCGCTTCTTCCGCTTGCTCTGTCCAGCGGGCGAGTTCCTGCAGGGTGGTCAGGATGTCGGGGTTCCCGGCGCCCAGGACCCGTTGGCGTACAGCGAGTAGTGCGGCGAGTTGGTCACCGGCGGAGGCCGCGTCCCCCGCCTCCCCCGTCCAGCGGGCGAGGCTAACCAGAGTATGGAGGGTATCGGGGTTCTTGGCGCCCAGTCGGCGCTCAATGGTCGGCAGCATTAGGGCGAGCTGGTCGCGGGCGGCCGCCGCGTCGCCCGCCTTCCCCGTCCACACGGCGAAGTTATGCCGTACGACGAGGGCCTGGGGGTTCCCGGCGCCCCGTACCCGTTTGCTCAAGGTAAGTAGCGCGGAAAGCTGGTCGCGGGCGGCGGCGATCGCTTATGGCTGCCCGGCTCGGCACCGTGCCTTGCATGCCTAACAAGATCATAGCGCTCTGACCTGCGAGAATGGGCCAAGAGCCCAAGATAACGATTGAGGCCGGCCAGGCACGCGAAACTCATCGGTCCATCCTGCCCGGATGATGCTCGCCTGCCCCACGGCTCGCCGTCGAGGCCCGAAGCGCCGTAGTAACCCTTTTGTGGCTGTCATCCGGTTTCGTTCGGGAAGCGTCGCCGGGTGCCGTCGGCGATTATCGACGCGACGTGACCGCGCTGCGAAAGGATCGGTATGACGTGGCATCCGTGGAGACGGGCGTTACTCACGGCGGGGGCGACCGTGGTCGGCTTCGACCCGTCTACGCGCACGTGGGTCACCGACGCCGCCCAGTCTCAGGGGATGGTCGACCTACCGCCGCTGAAGGGCAAGGTGGTGACCGATCCCGCCTCACGCGGCCAGGCGGCCGACGACTTCGGGCATCTGGTCCATCGGACCCCCGGGGCCGTGCTGGAGCCCGGCGCCGTGTCGGACATCATGCTGATGATGAAGTACTGCCGGACGCACAGCCTGCAGGCTCGCGGCCAACTATCCACCCGGCGAGGCCCCGATGGATCAATTCGCGCTGTTCAACCTGCCGGTGCCGCGCCAGGCGCCATATAGCATGCAGCATGCCTTCACCTTGACGGAGCCCGGCTCCATCGTCCTGTCATGCCATGCAATCCCCGGCTGGACGGCACGGGTGACCAACATCCAGCTCACCGAGATCCAGGCGTCCGCCGCGGTGAACGAGGACATCCGGGTCGAATGACTTCGTGTATCGGCACCCTCTGCCTGTCGTGCTGATCGCCCGGCGGAAGTTGAGTATGCCCTACTCATGCGGCGCCGCCGGTGATCCCTGACGCTGCTGACCATGACAAAACTCGTGGCACTGTTCCTAGTGTTCTGGGGTCCTCTGTACCACCCGACGTACCTCGCCTCGATGTCCGGGACGTACGAGAACGGCGTGGTCGACGGGGAGATCTGGGCATACGCCGGCCAGTGCGCCAGGGCCTTCATCGAGACCAGCTACCAGCCTGCGGGCACCGGGTATTACATCAAGCGGTGGTCATACTCGGAGCCTGCCTGCTCGCCGACGGCGTTGGAGACCACGACACCGTTCCAGATGTACCTTGACGGGCCGGTCGAGGAGATCACCCACATCCGCGCCGCCGTCTGCCGGTGGACGGCATGGGAGTCCATGACCTGCGGCCCTACCCAGACCATCTTCGCTCGCTGACTTCGCTGGCCCCGTGCCCGCTGACCGCCTGTGCGCCGGGCTCTGCCGTACCCCATTTCTCGCCGACCTGGCCCACCACCGCCTGTGGCATCACCTCGGCGGGTTGCCCTGCCCCAACCTTCCGGACTGCGGACCCCGAGTAGGGTTCGTCACGGAGGGGGAGCTCCGGTGGTTGCGCCGACTGGCTCGACACCGCCTCCCTGGCCATCCTGAAGAACACCGCCAAGGTCACCGCGGCCTGGGTGAAGAAGTACAACATCCCGATCCGATACCTGACCCCGGTCGACCGCCAGGCGCTCGCGCTCACCCTCGCTGCGTGGGAGACGCCTCGCCGGCTTCCCCAGCCCGGGACAGCACCCGCAGCTGATCATCATTCGCGACTGGACACTCCCTCGCCGGAATCCTCCGCGTCCTCCAGGTCGAGGAGCAGGGGTTCGGCTCCCGGGATCAGCACCACGGCGGTGTGTGGGACTGGGCCGTACATCTGGCGAATGGCCACCAGCGTGTCACTGGCCTGACGCAGTGGCCGGTGCCAGCCGAGCCGTTCTTCTGTGCCGTCCCCGTGCCAGTAAGTCACTCCGATGGCGCACGCCATGCGGCTCCGAGGCAGGTCAACCCCGCGCTCACCAACAGTTCCGTCGGAGGCGGCCGACCGTTGCCAGTGCGGCGCGCCGTTGAACCTGGCGAATGCATCGCCTTCCTGTTGCGCCGCCTCCAGGCCGATGTACCAGACGGACTCGGTGTCGAAGTCGTGGCCGAACCGCATCGCCACCCAGATGGCGCCGCCCGTGCTGTGTTCCATGATCTTCCTTCCCTCGCATGAGGGGAGAAAGAGTGCCGAGCCGATCGGCTTACGTCCTTCCGCGACGACACACTGAGCGGCGAAACGTGTCCATAACCAGCGATATGCGAAGTTCTCGCCATCTGCTTAGCCGAATTGTTATCCGATGATCGACGACGTTGCCCCTGACCGGTTCCACTATCACCACGTTGACCTAATCCATAGCAATCAGCACCAGTCAAGAACAGAGGCGACACGGGCGCGCTGCTCAAGCAATTCGCTGGTGAGCCTGTCCAGCATCCTGTACGCGGAGGCGGAGGTTCTGCAGAGCCAGCGTGCGGAAAACAGTTCGTTCATGAACGACACGTGCGTGGACTCCCACAAGGCCGACCCCAGCCTCACCCGCAACGTCTGGGTGAGCGGTCGGCCAGCCGCGATGCTATAGCGGGCCTCGGCGTTCTGGTTGACTTCTCTGAACTAAAATGATCACGACCATACGATGGAGGGCCTGGTCAACGGGAGTCCCGCCCGCTAGGTTCCGGTGTCCGTGTGCGCAACCTCTCGCCGCAGAAGGCCGCCCCCTTCCCCACTCCATCGCCCGCAAGGAGTTCGCCACGATGGCCCAAGCCGCCGACGAGTGCATCACGAAGGTGTCCGGCATCGACACGGTCGGCCCGCAGGTGGTCCGGCACCAGAACACCAGCCTGTTGACCCAGATGATCACCGAGCTGGAAGCCCGGCTCACCGAGTTGGCGTCAGGTTGGCGCAGCCTCCGACGATCTCTTCATGTTGCGCGGCCAGCCGGGCAAGGGCCTGGCGGCGACTGACCCAAGCAGAGCAGAGCGTTGAAGAACTCGCCGGCTTCCGCAGGCTCCGCGGGGTCGCCGATACTTCGACCCGCGGCGTCCGTCTCCCCACTCCCCGCGCACCGGCCATCGGATCATGCAGCTGACACGGACGACCACTTCTCCCTAGCCTGTCCAGATGATCACTCCGATTGAGCTCGTGATCTTCGACTGCGACGGCGTGCTCGTCGACAGCGAGCACATAGCCGTCCGCGCCCATGTCGCCGTGGGTGCCGAGCTGGGCTGGCCGCTGACCGAAGCCGAGGTGATCGAAAAGTTCATCGGCCGGTCACCCGTGTCCAACGGTGAACAAATCACTTCCCGAGTAGGGCCGAGCCGGGCCGCGCTCTGGTGGGAGAGATTCGAGCGACTCCACCGCGCGGCCGTCGATGCCGAACTCACCCCGGTCGACGGCATCCTCGAAGTCCTCGACACCCTCAGGCTTCCCAGCTGCGTCGCCTCTGGCGGCAGTCACGAAACGATGCGCCACACGCTGGGTCACACCGGGATCTACCCATACTTCGAAGGCCGCATCTTCAGCGCGAGCGAGGTCGCCCGCGGCAAACCGGCCCCCGACCTGTTCCTGCACGCTGCCAAGCAGATGGGCGTCCACCCCTCGGCCTGCATCGTCGTCGAGGACAGCCAATACGGGATCCAAGCAGCCCGCGCAGCCGGCATGCGCGCCCTTGGCTACGCCGGCGGACTCACACCGACGCAATGGCTCGAAGGACCGAACACCACGGTCTTCGACGACATGCGCGAACTCCCGAGACTCCTTGCAGAAGCCTGACCGACCAGGACTCCAACTTGGCCTACGCGAAAGAAGAGATCATCTTCCTCTGACCTGCTGGAAGGGCCCTACAACCCTAGATAACGATTGGAACGGCGTGGACATGAAAGCCGACGACTGGATCCTGCTGTCCTTCCCCGCCGCCAACCGCGACCCGGCCCCGTTCAACCGTGCGGACGAGGTGCTCATCGACCGTGAGGTCAACCGCCACGCCGCCTTCGGCCTCGGCATCCACCGTTGCGTGGGCTCCCACCTGGCCCGCAGGGAACTCCGGGTCGCCCTGGAGGTCTGGCTGGAACGCATCTGGGTCTGCACGCTGGCGGACCGTCGCGTCGGTGACCTGGGCCGCCAGCCAGGTACGCGGCCCCCGTACCCTCCCGCTGCGCATTCTCTGACCGTCGAAGCGGGCCGATACCCGTGCGAAGCGATGGTGAGAGTAAAATCACGCCCGTTTGCGATCTTTTCCGTGAAAGGGCCCTGCCTTGTCTCTTCGCAAGAAGCTCTCCGCCGTGCTGGCAGCGTGCACCGTGACGATCCCGCTGTCGGCCGTAGTGGCGCAGCCCGCCTACGCCACCGGCGGTACCTGCGGATCCGGGTACAACTTCCTGTCGTCCTATCCGCTGCGCGGCTACGGGAGCCACTACGACACCATCGGCGGATACCTGAGCATCTACTACAACCCGTCGAACGGCTACAACTGCGCCATCACGCGCGTCAAGGCGGCCTGGGACGGTAAGGCCAGCTATGTCTATGTCTTCCTGGGCGACGGCGACTCGCGCAGCGTCAGGGACCCGAAACTCGACAGCAGCGCCAATTACCACTACTACGCGGGCCCGGTCAAGCTGTACCTGAAGGACCAGTGCGTCTACGCCGACGGGTCACTGAAGTACGACGGCGAAACCTACAACACTCGCGACGCTGCATACGGCGTTCACTGCGGCTGATCCGCCCGAGTGCATGACCGGCCGCGCACCAGCGTGCTGTGCAGAGCGCAGGTTGGACGGGGCGGCAGTTACCACGGCTGGAGGCGTCGACCTTCATTGTGTCGCCGCCGACGAGTTCGTTCTCCACAAGGACGGTGCTCAGGCCGGTGGCGGTGGTCCGGTCGGCGAGGCTCTCGCGGCCGGACCGGCCCCGATCACGGCCGGCCGTGAACTTCTGCCGCTTCTTGAAGCGCGAGGCCTTGACCTGCGACGTAACCGGGGCGGCGGGCTGCTACTCCGTGCGCCCACCTGGCTGACGGCCCCCGCGCCAGCCTGGCTGACCGCTCATGTCGCGCCGGTGCGCGTGAATTTTGCGGCGCACTCCGACCCCGAGGCTCAGGAGCCTCGGGAGATCTGCCGGGACACGCTGGCGAAAGCACGACGATTGGGCGTCGCAGTACCGCGACTGGAAGCGGCGGAACCGCACTTCGCCCGTGAGAAGACGGATCGAATCTGAACCCACCGATGTCATCGGTCCCGGTGGCGCATCGCGTTCCTTGGTCCAGGTCGGTGGCCCAAGCCCGCTCACCTCGCCCGAGGTGACGCGCGGCAGCTGCCACACCGCCCCGGGGCCGGGCCGACTCTGGAAGCCAGGGTATCCCGGCAAGATCCAGTCCTTGATCTTGGTGTCCCAGCTCCCGCCCATACACGAAGGATCAAAGTGACAGACAGGAGGTTAAGAGACACCCTCTCAACTTGTTCTTTATCCTCCGGATTGTTGTGCTGAGCGGTGGGTTGATCGTTTCGCAGACAACAACGGTCGCGAACGCGACAGGATCGGGTTCCGATCAGCGCAGATGACATCCGGATGTGGCACGCCGCTCGGGATCTGGCTCATGCGGCCAGCTGGAACGCCTCCCACCCGCCTGCCGCATCGGCAAACTGGGTGGCGGCGTGCCGGAGACGGCGGCCGGCTTTCGGCGACGGAGGCGAGAACCGCCGCCCTCGTGAAGCAGATCCTGGCCGCTCCCGAGGACCGCCGCGCCGCTGAAGATCCAACTGACCTCCAAGCTGGTTCCAAGATCACGAATACACCATGGTCGTGCTGAACCGAACAGCGAAAGGAGGACAATATGAAGGTTCTTCTCGGCGAGCTGGAGTTCGCCGCGGAGCTTTCCGACGACGCGCTCGAGACCGTCATCGGCGGGCGGGAGCCGATGACCCCGGCCACCCCCAAGGTGTGCACCGCCATGGGCAACGGCACGATCAGCGACGCCTGCTTCGACATGTCCGGAACCTGAGAAACCACGGACGGCACCCGTGACCGCGACGCGCGGCGCGGGTGCCGTCCCGTGTCCGATGGAGCGTTCTCGTGATTCTGATACTCAGCGGAAAAGACGACCATGGGGTCGAACTGGTCCGGCCCCGGCTCGTCGAGCGGGGCATCGAGGTGGTCTGGTGGGACCCTGGCGACTACCCCGCAGCGAGCCGGATCACCTCCCGCCTGGTCGACGGGGCGTGGCGGCATACGCTGACGACCGGCGGTGTGGACTACGACTCCTCGGACGTCAGCGCCGTCTGGGTGCGTCGGCCGTCGAGCCCGAGGGCGGCCGGCACCGTCGGGGAGGCCCAGTTCCACCGCACGTACGTGGAGAGACTGGCGCGCATCTTCCTCAACGGCTGGGAGGACACCTTCGACACCCGCTGGTTCCCCGCGCGCCTGCCCGACCTGCTCCGCACCCAGAACAAGCTGGTCAACCTCGCCGCCGCGGCCCGGCTCGGCTTCACCGTCCCGGCGACGACCGTCACCAACGACCCGGAACAACTGGCCGCGGCCTGGATGGAGGCCGAGGGGCGGCTGATCGCCAAGGAGGTCGAGTTCGTGCCGTTCCAGCTCGACGGCGCCGGCCACAGCCTCTACACCACCCCGGTCACCCGGCGGCACCTCGCCGCCCGGCACCGGCTGAGCCACGCGCCGGTGATCCTCCAGCCGTACGTGGACAAGGCCCTGGAACTGCGCATCACCGTGGTGGGCGACCGGGTCTTCACCGCCGCGATCGACTCGCAGGGGTCGCGGACGACCCGGGACGACTTCCGGCACTACGAGGGCAACTTCACCCGCTACTCCGTCCACGAGCTGCCCGAGGACCTGGGGCGGCGCTGCGTCGAGCTGGTCAGGTCGCTGGGCCTGGCGTTCGGCGCGATCGATGTGATTCTCACCCCAGAAGGCGAATACGTGTATCTGGAGCTCAATCCCAACGGGCAATGGGGGTGGCTGGAGGAGTTCACCGATCTGCCCATCTCCGCCGCTGTCGCCGACTGGCTGGCCGCCGCGGAGGAGGTGCGGGTGTGAACGGATTCCCCGAGACCCTGGCCGAGGCCGTCGAACTGCTGCGCGGGTTGCCGCGCCGGCGCGCGGGGGTGGACCGGGCGCGCAGGAGCGTCGCCGAGTGGCGCGCCGCCCATCCGGACTCCCGCGCCCAGCTCGTCGTGGACGCGCGGCCCGGCTCGCCGGTCGTCGACTACGACCTGCTCCTGGAGCATCCCGACGGCGGGACCGTCGCCGTCACCGCCTCCGCCGAGGACGGCGTCCCGTGGACGGTCGACCACTCCACGCACTGGGCCGCGAGCAAGGTCGTGGCCGTCGACGGCCTGCAACTGTCGGTGCAGACCGCGCTGCTCACCCTGCGCGCCCTCGCCGACCGGGACCGGACCCTGCACGACGACCTGATCGACCACTGCCTGCTCGTCCTGGCCGCCGCGCAGGAGCCCGACCCGTCGCAGGAGGAGCTGCAGCAGGCGTCCGACGACTTCCGCAGCAGGCGAGGCCTGCACAGCGCCGCCGCGATGCGGCGCTGGCTGGAGGAGGTGAACCTGACGCCGGACGCCTACCAGAACCACCTGCACTCGCTGGCCAAGATGCGCAGGTTCAGGACTCGCGTGGAGAGCGAGTCGGCCAGGACCTACTTCGCGGACCACGCCGCCGAGTTCGACCGGGTCTCGGCCGTGTGGGCGGCGGGCCCACACGCCCGGCTGGCCGAACTGGCCGAGCTGGCAGGCGACGGCGAGCCGTTCGCCGTGCTCGCCGGAGCGGTGGCGCGTCCCTCGGGCGAGCTGACCGTGCACGTGGCGGAACGGGCGGCGCGCGAGCTGCCGGCGCCGCTGCGGGAGGCCGCGCGAGGCGTCCCGGTCGGGCCCGTGGCCCACGGCGAGGCGTACCTCTTTGGCGCCGTACGCGACCGCCGCCCCGTCGAGCCCGACGCCGCCACGCTGGCCGCCGCCGGACGGGCCGCGTTCGCTGCCTTCCTGGCCGGGCGGCGGGCCGAAGCGGACATCGAGTGGTTCTGGCTGTGAACGGTCCGTCCCCGGCCGCCGTCAGGGCGCGGCGGCCGGGGACTGCAACGCCCGGCTGACCATCGTGGTCCGTACCGCGTCGCCCCACAGCCACCTCAGCTCCGCCCGTGCGCGCCGCTCGGCCAGCCAGTGGTCGAACAGCACCGCCTCGATCTCGCGGCGCATACCAAAGTCGAGCGTGCCGGGCCGGATCTCCAGCACCGTGGATATCACCGGCTCGTGCTCCGGCGGGCCGAGCAGGTCGCCCACGCGCATGCCGGTCGCGCCGGGGCCGAGGTCGCGCCGGCGCAGCCGCCGCACCCGCACGTCGGCGCGGTGATCCAGGCATTCCGCGGCGATCAGGGCGAGCGCGTGCGCGCTCGCGTCCGGCCGGCGCGCCTGGCGTTCGGCCGCCGCGCGGGCCGCGTCCTGATCCGGGTAGCGCGTGCTCAGCACGCAGACCTCGTCCCAGGCGGAGGGGTCGGCGGTGAACGCGTCCTCGACCGCCCCGCCGACCAGGCGCGTGCGCAGGCGCGCGACCGACGCCTCGGCCGCCACCACCTCCTCCAGCCGCTCGTGGCTCATCCCTCGCTCGGCCATCCACGCCCGGGTGGCCTTGACCGTGAGCAGGCCCCGCGCCCGGCGGAAGGCGTCCATGGCGTCCTGCATCTCGGCGGCGGACAGCTCGACCGGGTGACGGGCCAGCTCTTGCTCCACCAGGCTGGCGTTGACCAGGCGGGTGGCCGGCGCGGTGCCGGTCCACAACCCGTCCAGCACGTTCATGGCCTGCTCCACCGTGACGTCAACCCCGTCGACGCGCACCAGCACCTGCTCGCCGGCGTGATGGGCGCCGCGCAGCGGCCACGGCAGCGCGCGCTCGGGTGCGAAGGCGAGGGACACGGTCCCGCCCGCCACCGTGATCAGCATGTCGTAGTGGTAGGGGCCGCCGGGGAAGTCCTGCTGCCACACCAAGCGCATCGGCACGTCCGGGTACGCCGCCCGCAGCCCGGCGGTCAGCCGCCGCGCGTCGGCGGGCGCCGCCTCGCCCAGCCCGCGCAGGTGGGCCAGTACGTCGGCCAGCAGGCGGCCGGAGGGAAGGGACACGGGTCAGCCTCCATTCAGCAGGTAGTCGCAGACGGCCCGGCTGATCGGCAGGCCCGTCAGGTCCTCGATCCACAGCCATTGGCCGTTGGGGTTGATCTCCAGGAAGACGTGACGGCCCTCGGGAGTGAGGATCAGGTCGATCGCCCCGTAGGCCAGGTCCAGGCGGTCCATCAGCGCCAGGCAGCGGGCGGCGACCTCGCCGGGCAGCTCGTGCGGGCGGTGCGGGGTGCGCGCGGTGTCGTAGCGCCGCCAGTCGAGTCCGGTCCTGTTGGTCCGCTGCGAATGGATCTCAGCGGCGAAGACGCGCCGGCCGACGACGGTGACCCGCAGCTCGACCCGTTTGGGCACGTACTCCTGGACGATGACCGGGCAGAACCGCAGCCCGCCCGCATAAGCCACGTCACGGGGCGAGACCGGGTCGCACAGCCGGTGCACGTACAGGTCGCCGCCCACGCCGTCGACGAACGGCACGTGCAGCGGCTTGGTGATGATCCGCCCGTCGTGGCGGTCGTGGAAGTCCAGGAACGCCTGCGGATCGGTGGTGATCACGGTGTCGGGCACCGCGAAGCCGAGCGCCGCGGCCTGCGCGAGCTGGAGTGACTTGTGCCCGGCCCGACGGAAGACCGACTCGCGCGCGGGCAGTTGCCGGCACGTCATCCCCTCCCACAGGCCGGCCAGCAGCGTCTGGCACTCCTGGGCCGCGTACGCGGCCACCGCCGGGTCCCTCAGCTCGGGATGCGGGGACGGGGGAGAGGGCCGGCGCCACCACAGCGCCGTGAGCGCGTCGAGGTCGAGCATGCTCTCCGGCCAGAGCCGCAGCCGCCTGCCGTCCGCACCGGGCCCGTGCCGCAGCTCGACCGTGGCCGAGACGGGGAAGTCCGCCGGGTCGAAGACGGTGACGCGCGCGCCCCGGCCAGTGAGCAGGTCCGCCACGCGTTCGGCGTGCGCGTCGCCCGCGCCGGTGAGGATGAGGACGTGAGGGTCGGACATCGGGCTCTCCGTTGTCGCGTGGCCGGTGGGGACGCCCCGGAGCCGGTCGATCTCCGGGGCGTCCCCACCCCCGCGCCGGCCCGGGAGGAAGGGCCGCATGGCGCGGGGGCCGGCTGGGGATGGACTACGTGTAAAGGTCGTCGACCGTGTGGCTGGCCTCGCAGGTGGTGATCGCCTTCACCGGGGCTTGCCCGCCGCTGACGCCGGCCAGCTCGCTCTCGTCCAGCTCGGCGCCGATGGCCGACAGCTCGCGCAGAGCCGTGCCGTACTTGCCGTCCATGCTCGTACTCCTTTCTGTGCCTGCCCGGTCGATCCTGGCGGCGGCGTCTTGCAGCGGGCATGTGGATCACTTGGACCGCAACCGAGGCACAACTCACCTCCAAGTGATCGTCCTTAGGTTTGCCACTCGTGACCGATCTCGACCGCACACGTCCCGTCCCCGCGCCCTCCTGGCAGCCGACGCGGCACTGGGAAGACAGCAGCGCCTACCGTGCTCCGGCCGCTTCCGAGGCGGCCGCCCCCGCCCCCGCCGAGCGCCGTCAGGGGCGGAGTATGTACCGCGAGGAGGCACTGCGCGAGAGGGCCGAGCGGCGCGCGGGCGGCCAGGTCCCGGTCACGATCAGCGGCCCGTCCTTCCTGCTGCTGTGGACGGCGGCCGCCGTCGTGCTGGCGGCCGGCGTTGCGGTAGTCGTCCTGGTGGTCGTCCGATGAGGAACCGCGTCCCTGTCGTCCTGCAGAACACTCCGACCGAGTGCGGCGTGGCGTGCCTGGCCATGGTGCTGCGCCACCACGGCCACCGCACCACCGTGCACGAACTGTCCGAACGGCTCGTCGTCGGCAGGGACGGGCTGAACGCGCGCGCCCTGGTGGAGGGCGCGCGGGAGCACGGGCTCACGGCGCGGGCCTTCTCCCTCGCCCCCGAGGACCTGGCACGCGTACCCCTGCCCGCCATCGCGCACTGGGAGTTCAACCACTTCGTCGTGGTCGAACGCTGGTCGCCCGACCAGGCCGACCTGGTCGACCCCGGTCAGGGCCGGCGCCGCCTCACCTCCGAGGAATTCAGCGCCGGATTCACCGGCGTGCTGCTGGTCTTCGAGCCCGGCGAGGGGTTCAGGCGCGGCTTGTCCTCGCTGGCCGGGGCCTGGCGGCGGGAGTTCGTCCGGACCCTGCTGCAGCGCCGCCGGGGCCTGCTGGCCCAGGTGATCGCCGCTTCGCTGCTGCTCCAGGCGCTCGGGCTGGCCCTGCCGTTGCTGTCGGAGCTGCTGATCGACACCGTCATTCCGGCCCGCGCCGCCGGCCTGCTGCCGTGGCTGGGCGTGGCCGTGCTGCTGGCCGGGGCGGCCCAGTTCGTCCTCGCCTACCTGCGGGCCGTGCTCCTGGTGGCGGTACGCGCTCGCGCCGACCAGCAGCTCACCGAAGGCGTGGTCGGCCACCTGGTGGCGCTGCCGTACCGGTACTTCACCCAGCGCGGCACCGGCGACCTGCTGACCCGGGCCGCCAGCGTCTCGACCCTGCGTGACCTGCTCACCGGCCAGATCGTCACCGCGGTGCTGGACGGGCCGCTGGCCCTGGGCTACCTGGCAATGGTCTACGTGTGGAACCCCGTCTTCGGCGCGGCGCTGACCGGCGTGATCGTCCTGCAGTCGATCCTGCTGCTGGGCACCGCCCGCCGCGTCAACCTGCTGGCCCAGCAGGAGCTGGCCGCGTTCTCCGCCTCGCAGAGCAGTCTCATCCAGACCATCAGCGGCATCGAGACGCTCAAGGCGTCCGGGGCGGAGAGGCGGGCGGTGGAGCAATGGTCCGCGCATTTCGCCCAGCAGCTCCAGGCGGACGTCCGCAGCGGGCTCACCCACGGCATGCTCGACGCCGCGCTGTCGGCGCTGCGCGTCATCACCCCGCTCGGGCTGCTCTGGCTGGGCGCTTGGCAGGTCCTGGACGGCAAGCTGAGCGTGGGCGCGCTCGTCGCGCTCAACGCCATCGCGCTGAGCGCGCTGACCCCGCTCGGCTCGCTGATGAGCAGCCTGCAGAGCCTGCAGCAGGCAGGCGCGCACTTCGACCGGCTCTCCGACATCCTCGCCTCCACGCCCGAGCCGAGCAACGGCATCGAGGTGCTGCGGCTGCGCGGCGCGATCGAGCTGCGCGAGGTGGGCTTCCGCCACGACCCGCGCGGCCCGTGGACGGTGCGGGACGTCTCGGTCAGCATCCGACCCGGGCAGAAGGTGGCCCTGGTGGGCTCGTCGGGCTCGGGCAAGAGCACGCTGGCCCGGCTGCTGCTGGCACTGCACACCCCGACCAAGGGGCAGATCCGCTACGACGGCGTCCCGGCCACCGAGCTGAACCTGCACTCCCTGCGCCGCCAGTTCGGCGTGGTCACCCAGGACCCGTCCCTGTTCAACGGCTCGATCAGGGAGAACATCGCGCTCAACGACCCCGGCGCGCCGCTGGAGCGCATCCTCCAGGCGGCCGAGCTGGCCGCGCTGCACGACGAGATCGCCGCCATGCCCATGGGGTACGAGACGATGCTCACCGACGGCGGCGGCCTGTCCGGCGGGCAGCGGCAGCGCCTGGCCCTGGCCCGCGCCGTGCTGTCACGGCCGAAGGTGCTGCTGCTCGACGAGGCCACCAGCAACCTCGACAGCTCCACAGAGGCGGCCATCGAGGCCAACCTGTGCTGGCTGCCGCAGACCCGCATCGTCATCGCCCACCGGCTGAGCACGGTCAGGGACGCCGACCTGATCCTCGTACTCGACGCCGGCCGTGTCGTGGAACGCGGCACCCACGAGGAGCTGATGGGCCTGCGTGGCAGGTACGCCCAGCTGGTCGCGGCCCAGGCCGCGCTCTCCTGATACGCGTGCGCGGGATCACCGGCTACTTCGGCAACTCGCGCGAAGCCGTTGTGCACAGCACGCGTGAGTACATCAGGACGTCACCGGCAGCGAATTTCCCCGGATACGTCGGCATAATCGACGCCAGGAGGTGTCCATGCCATTCTTTGTCCGGACGGTGGAGTCGTTGTTGTTGCCGGCCCTGCGAGACCATGGCGACAGCTCGATCGAAGCGCTGGTGGCCTACTCAGGGCTGTCGCCCGAGGACGTGCGCAATGCGCTCCCAGCATTGCAGCGCCGCGGCCTGGTTGTCGAGAGCAGCCCGGGCCGGTACGCGCTGACCGATTACGGGGTCAAGACCAGCCTGAACGCCACCCCAGGCAGCCCCCGCGACCGGGTGACCGGCGTCTTCCTCCTTGACGACGAGGTCGAGGAAGCGGCGAGCGACACCTCGGAGGACGAGCTCAACAGCGCGCTGGACGACGCGCTGGGCGCCCGCGACGACGCACCCGACCAGTAGGGCAGCAGACGATGCAGCATTCCGCGTGGTTCTCCGTGCTGTCGGCGGCCATCGCCGGCGGGGTGACGCTCTTCGACATGGACCGGACTTTCATCGTCGGCGACGTGTCGGGCTACCGGGTCTACCGGTCCGTATGGTGGTGGGGGTTCATCGTCGTCAACTGTGTGACGGCCGTGGCGGTCTTCTTCGGGCTGCGCACACTGACGACCTTCCAGGGCTGGAACTCCTGGCTGTTCGCCTCCGGCGTCGGCGTGTCCTACCTGGCCTTCGTCCGGCTGAAGTTCGCCACCGTGTCCTACCAGAACTCCGAGATCCCCATCGGGCTGGACACCTTCTATGAGTCGGGACGGCAGTTCGTCTTCAAGAGGATCAACGGGGAGATCAAGGCCGACCGGGCGCAGCGGGCGCAGCGGCTGATCGACGACAACGACCTGAAGGCGCTGGGCAACCAGGTCCGGCTGGACATCAATCTGGACGCGTTGCTCACGCCGGAGGAGAGGAAGACACGGCTCGCCTGGCTCCTCACGGTCCTCCAGGATCCCGGCTTCGACGAGGAACAGAAGAAGACGACCCTGGCCGTCTACCTCGCCTCGGGCACCCAGGTCTGACGACGATGGCCATCCCCTACGCGCCGGGAGCCTTCGGGGATCTGCTCTGCCCGCGCTGTGGAGAGCTCCTGCCCGAGGCCGTCTACTGGATGGTGCTGACCCAGGACAGCGCCCCCGAACTGCTCGAACTGGTCGACGAGGGCCGCCTGAACCTTGTGGAGTGCGCTGTCTGCGGCAACCTCGGCGACCTCAGCGCCCCTGTGCTGTGGGCCGACGATGACCGGAGCATTCTCCTTTACGACACCTTCACCGCCTCCCGCGAGGAGCCGGCGATCCGGGCAGAGATCTTCGCGCTGTTGGAGGAGCGGGGCGGGTTCGACGTGGGCGCGCTCCGCAGCAACTCTCTGACCGTACGCAACTTCCGCGAGCTGAACGACTTCCGCGAACTCGACGACGAGTGGTTCGCCCTCGCGCTCGAAGGGATCCGGCTGCGCGAGGCCCGGATGGGCATCTTCGGACAGGCCAGGGTCGAGGCGATCTGCCGGGACATCCGAACCTCCCCGATCTTCTTCATCAGCGGCTACGAACGTTCCGCCGAGCTGCTCGGACGCGCCGAGCTCTGGCGCGGAGACGAGGCGCAGAGCATCCGGGAGGTGCTCGACAGCGCGCTCGACCCGGACGACGAGACGTTGTCCCCCGGGTCGAAGGTGAAGAGACTGCCGCCGTCCGCGCGTGAGTCGTTCCACGCCGCGCTCGCCGAGGCCAGGCAGGTCATCACGGCCGAGATCGACGATATCGGCGAGCTCATCGGGGCGGAGCGGGCCGCCGGCGTCCTCCTGGACAGGAAGATCTCTTTGACCCCCGCGGAGACCGAGCGCTTCGGCGAGGCCGCGATCGGGTGGGACGCGCCCCTCGACGGGCTGACGGACCTGCTCCAACGGCTCGCCGCGGAGCCGCCCGGAGAATCTCCGGCCACCCCGGAGAACGGCGGGCCACGCCAGGTCATGCGCACCCTCGGCGGAGGAGAGTGGCAGCCCTTCGCCTGGACCGACACCCACGTCATCGAGCCGCCCGACGGGCTGCAAGAGGCCGTCGCCGCGTACGAGGCCGGACGGTACGAGGAGGCATTGGAGCGGACACTGCTGGTGGAGCGTTCCTGCCGTCCCGACCAGAGGCGGCTGTGCACGCTCTACACCGCGATGCTGACCTTGGAGTGCGGCCGGCCCTATGGACGCGGCATGGCCCAGGGCGCAATCGAGGCGACGATCACCGGCATCCAAAACACCGGTCGGGTGGAGCTGAACGAGCTGACCGCGCTGGCGCATGTCCAACGCGTGCTCGGCGAGGTGGAGAGGTCGATCGGAGAGTTCCAGTGGGCACTCAACCATCAGCTCAGCGCGTTCGACCTCTATCTGAGTCTCGAGGACTGGGGCTGGCTCTCCGAAGTCGGCCCTGCCCTCGTTGTCTCCCTTGTGGCGTTCGGCCGCAAAGGCGAGGCGTTCGACATCGCCGACCGGCTGGACTCGGAGGAGATCTGGCACAAGATGCCCCGCGCGCTGCTCGCGCAGATGTTCGGCGCCCTGGCCTCCGCCGTGGAACCCGGACTGGAGATCGTCTGTGATCTGGGCACCGGGGAGGTCGGCGCCATCAACCTGGGCGGGGCCAGGTCGATGGCCGTGCTGGAGTTCCGCAGCCCCGACGCTCCCGGCGAGGCCGGCACGCTGATCGTCGGGAATCGCTGCCTGAACGAGCTGGTCCGGGCGCTGGCCGCCGCAGAGGATCCCGCTGACCGGCTACGGCTGTTCCTGGCGATCCTGCAGGCGGAGGCCCGCTTCCTGACCGATGGCCGCGGGCCGCGGCAAACGGTCAACGGCAGCCTGATCCGGAGCGTGCACCAGCTCGTGGCATTGGCGCTCCAGGCTGCCGGAGACGATCCCCCGCAGGGCCTGGCAACGGACGTCGCCCTCGCCTTCGCGCTGGCCTGTCAGGTGGCGGTCATCGAGGCGCTGCAGGCGGATGAGATCTTCGCCCGTGGCGGCGCGACAGGCGACCTGTCGGTCCGGTTGTGGGGATCGGCGCTGCTCACCGGCAAGGCGGCCTACGAGCTCGACCGCATCCTGGACGTTCGGCGCCGCAACACCATGACCGCACACGGATCGTTGACCGAGGCGGTCCTCACCAGCTACGCGCTGGCTCTGGAGACCGCAGGAGAGCTCGACCAGGCCATCGACCTCTACCAGGAGCTCATACCCCGCGCCGAGAAGCGGCGTTCGGTCTTCCTCAACCGGAGGCTCACGCTCTGGGCCCAGGCCACGATGACCCCGCCCTACACCCGGCTCTCGCGCTGCCTTTTCGCCCGCTACCTGTCCGGTGGACACTTCCAGGACGCCCTCCTCGCGGGCGACGCGCTCGAGCGGCATCGCGCGCGGGAGCTCCGGCAGCGGGGCATCGTCCTGACCGGGACGGAGCCGCCCCGGTGGCTGCGCTCGCCGCTCACGTCGGCCGCCGCCACGCTGCCGGACGGACACGCCGTCATCTGCGTCGGCCTACATCCCCACACAGTTCGCGTCGAGGGCCGGTGGATGGCGCTCGCGCTCCCCGCCGACGGAGTCGGCGGGTGGGCGGAGGAGACCACCCCGCCCGAGCTGCTCTTCGAGATCCACCTCTGGTTCTCCGACCGGATGCAGCAGGCGGCACAGGCGGTACGCGAGGCACGGATCGCCACCATGGAGGAGTACACCGGCATCCTCGAACGGTTCGTCCCGGCCGCGGACGTCCACGAGCGCCTCGCCTCGCTCTGGCAGGCACTGGGGGCAGGTGCCGGACGCTTCCGCGAGCTGCACCTCAGCACCGAGAGCTACGCGCTCCAGCTGCCGTGGTCAGCGGCCGCCCTGGCCTCGGCGGGGGAGGAGGTCGTGGTGCGGGTCGTGGCGACCACAGCGCTGGTCGGACGGCCTCGGCGGCCGGCCGAGCCGGCTCCGACGATCGTCGTCGCCGTTCAGGACGACCGGTCGGAGCGCGCGAACGCGCAACTGCTGGAGGCGGGCGGCGACCTGGCCGAGCTGATCTACTCGGAGCAGCCCTCGGACGAAGCCGACGTCGGTGTCTGCCTCCAGGCGGATCTCCATCGGGTGAGCTCGGCCGACGCCCTCGTGCTCCTGGGTCACGGCCGCCGCGGCCGCGGCCTCACCCACACGCTGCACGACTTCACCACGCAGCCGCGCACGGTCGTCCTGCTGGGCTGCTGGTCGGCCCACATCGACCAGGACCTCTCCCACATGGAGGTCGAGGGCTTGGCCGTCTCGCTGCTGGCCTCCGGCGTCGAAGCGGTCGTCGCCTCCCTCTGGCCGGTGACCCTGGAAGCGGGTGCCCTGCTCACCTCCCGCTACCTCGCCGAGCTGAACCGCGCAGTCCCACCCGGACGCGCCTTCGCCACGGCCCGCACTGTGCTCCGCTCCGATCCCCGCTTCGACCATCCGGCCGTTTGGTGCGGCTTCACCCTCTTCGGCTAAAGCGCGCTCACACACCAGACGGTTGCGGAGGCCACCCGCAACCCAGATCGCCCAGCTCAGCCACGACCTGCGTCGTCCAGGCGGCACCCGCCCGCGCCCCCCGGAACAGCCCGGCAGAGCGGCCGCACCTGGCCCAGCCTCCTCACTCCGAAAGGCCGACTCCTGGCCGCCGAACAGCTCCTGCACGACATGCTGACCGCGCTCGCCGACGACGGTGTGACCGTGCCCGCGTTCCTCGCTGACGCCCTCGCCGAGGCGTGGGGCGAAGACGAAGCCGAGACGACCCCGTCCATCCGCTACCGCCCCCTCCTGGATGCATGCCCTCGGCCGCGCCGCTGTTGACCCGCACGGCACCTACGGCGACCCAAGCAACGTCATCACCGACTACGAAACCCACATCGTCAACGGCGAGCCGGGCATAGGGCCAGCCTTGATCTCGCACGCGTTGCTGCTGGCGTATTCGAACAGCTCATCCTGGACGGCACCATGCGCGCGTCCCACTGCTCAAGCAACGCGCGGACACGCTGGCTGATCTCCTCACGTTGCCGGAGCAGTTCGTTGACCACCTCAGCGTTCATCGGTCGCCGTTCCACTCAGCTGCCAGAGCGGCCGCGGCTCGGAGCGCGGCAGCCAACTCCCCGTGAAGGGCGGGGCGAACACCATCCAACTTGTCCAGCACATCGGCCATGACGACTGCCTCCGCAAGGGAGAACTGCGTGGAGAGGAAGGCCCATCTGGTGCCTGACGCGTCCGGTTGAACACATCGACATGCGGCGGGTGCAGCATGCCGTCGCCGTAATCGGTTTGCAGCAGCAGCACCAGGACGCCTGTACTCCAGCAGCTCGTGCACGGCGAAGCCGGCCACCGCGATGCCCACCTCGGCGAGGAACGCGGCGAGCGGCCTGCCCGCCCAGGTGAACTCCTCCCTCAGCCGGCTCTCCAGCAGATCGCCGGCGGGGACGCACCTTGAGAGCCGAGTCCGGCCGCCTGCTGGACGCCAGCCTGGAGCGCAGCGGCCAGCTCCTGCACCACATGGGCGACGCCTGAAGCGCCGAAGTCGCCGCCTGCGACGCCCTCGCCGGCCGCGACGCCCTCGCCGGCGCCCGGGCGAGACCCAGCGACGAGCGCGAACGAGCCCGCACGGCCTTACCCGGCGGAGTGGATCACGAGGGACTGCCGCCGCTCCTGGATGGGGTCGACGACTGGGCCGCCCGCGACGCTTACCTCGCCGACGGGCACGCCGACGTCGACCGTGACGACGCCGCCCCCGACGACGAAGGACCTCGCCCGGAAGCAAGCAGCCGGTGAGCGCCGAAGTCGTCGCGCTGCGCCCCCGCGCCAAGCGACAGGGACCTAGGACCCAGGTGAAGATCTCCGGCTGCCATCAATCCGAAACCGGCGCCGCGCACTGGCTGACCATCCGCTCCTACCTCGACAGCGCCCGCAAGAACGGGCTGAGCGCCTTCGAGGCGATCCACCGCGCCTTCACCGGCAACCTGTGGATGCCGCCCGTCGCACTCGACGCGAACAGGTCGGTGGCGGCCGGTTCTGGCGCTGCACGCTGCGGCACGCCGGCCGGACGCCTCCGCCACCGGTCGGCCGGATGGCCGCGTTATCAGCCGAGGACCGAGGTCTGCGCATGGCTCCTCCTGTCAAAGGATCTCGACAACCACCCCAAACCAACCCGGCAAACCTCAGAACCCGGCCCCGCGCCGCATTGGCGATGCGAGGGCCGGGGTCGGATACGTCTAGACGACCCTGTTGATGTGCCAGCTTTGGTTCTCGCCGCCCCAGCAGCGGGCCTGGACTACCCTGGCGCCGTTGGCGGGGTCCACATTGGCAACGTCCAGGCACAGGCCACTGTGCTTGGCGATGACGCGCCTGGTGCCGTCGGCGTTCTTCTTGAGCCGCCACCGCTGGTTGGCTTTGAAGCTGCAGGTCGCCTGGATCACGGCCGCCGCGTTCGCGGTGCTCGCGAAGGCGACGTCCAGGCACTTGCCGCTGTGCCTGGCGACGAACACGTACGACCCGTCGTCGAACTTGCGGGCCTCCCACTGCTGGCTGAGCACTCGGTCCAGGCACTGCCACTGGTGCGTCGGGGTGGCGTGCAGGGTGCTCCCGTGCAATATGTCCAGGCACTTGCCGCTGTGCTCGACGACGAACTTGTAGTAGGCGGGTTCGGCGTGGGCGATCCCGGTTCCGGTGAGGGCGAGGCCGGCGGCCGCGGTCAAGGCGACGACGAGGGCGCGGCGGGCTGTTGCGAAGGACATGGTGACTCTACCTTTCATGTGATCACGAGTCGGCGTGACGAGCGGATTCCTCATGAGTGATGAGCGCAGTGGGCTGGTGGAACTAGCAGCACCGTGACCTAGCAGCACCGTGATCTCGACCGCCGCGAGGTCACGCCTATCCGGTTGAAAGCCCGGGTCTCGCTGAGGGACGAGGTGTAGGGAGCGGGGATCGGGTGGTGTGTCATGGCCACCACGATGGCCTGGCCGGGGGTGGTCGTTCACGGGTGGTGGCCCGCTGATCGCCTCCGGGTTTTCCCGGAGTACGGGCCCCTGGACGACCTGGTTGCCGCACCCGGTGGGCAGGGGCGATCATTCGGTCATGACCACCGAGGCCCGGCGGGCCGACGTACTGCGCGTGGCCGGCTGGATCCTCGGCGTTCTGGGCGCGTTGCTCGGAATTGTCGCCCTGTTGCTGGCCCTGCCCAACGGCCTCGCCGGCGTGGTGTCGGCGGTGGGCGTGGCGGGCGGCTCCTGCGTCAGCGTCTTGTGCGCGATCATCATTGATCACAAACCCGGCAATCGGGCCGCCTGGGCGTTGCTGGCAGGCGGATGGCTGCTGGCCGCTGACAGCCTCGGCTACAGCTGGGCCGCCCTGCACACGCAGGAGGGCTCCTCCTCACCGATGGTCTTGGCCACGGCCTTCGCCGTTGACACCTTGGCGGGCGAGTCGCTGCCGCTGTTCTTGCTGTTGTTCCCCGATGGGCGCCTGCCGTCGAAGCGCTGGCGGCCGGTTCTGGCGCTGTACCTGGCGGGCTGGGCGGCGGCGGGTACAGCCGCCGCGATGGCCGTCTGGCCCTCGGGCGAGCGGATCATCGCGCTGTACGTCGGAGGGCATGTCGAGGCATTGCCTGCGCGGCTGAGTGCCGCCGAGACCGTCACGGCCGCCACCGACCTGTTCGGCATGCTGTTCTTGCTGGTGGGCATCGCCGCGGTGGCGGTGCGCCTGCGCCGAGCCCGTGGGATCGAACGCACGCAGCTGCTGTGGGCGGCCTGGGGGCTCGGCGTCACCGTGGCGATCATGATCTCGACCGCGGCCGCGTCGGGAACCCTCAAGACGGTCCTGGCGGTGCTCGCGCCGCTGCCGTTCTACGCGGCCATCACCGTGGCCATGCGCCGCCATCAGTTGTTCGACGTGCAGCGACTGATCCGGCGCACGGTCACCTACACCGCCATCTCCGCGATCCTGCTGGGCCTGTACGCGATCGTGGCAGTCGCAGTGGGCGCGATCACCGGCCAGTTCGGGGCCGGTTCCTCGGTTGCCGTGGCGGCGGCGACCCTCGCGGTCGCGGCGGCTTTCCGTCCCGCCCTGCGGCTGGTGCGGGCAATCGTCGACCGGCGCTTCGATCACCGTACCTGGCTGGCCGTGCAGACCCTGGACGCCTTCACGGGACGACTGCGCGCGGGCACCGCCGCGCCGGCCGATCTCCTCGTGGCGTTACGCCAGGCGGTCGACGACCCCACCGCACGCGTGGCCTACGTCGAGGACGGGCAGCTGATCGAGCTGGACGGCAGCCCCACGGATCTCGGCGACCCACGGCCCGGGCGGCTGCGCCGGCAGGTGACGGCCGGCGGTTCGCCCGTGGCCATGGTCGATCTGGATGCGCGACTGGCCGAGGAGCCGCGCCTGGTCGAGGCCGCGCTGGCCGCAGCCGCGCTCCCGCTGGAGAACGCCGCCCTGCACGCCCGTGCCGCCGTTCGGCTGGCCGACGTACGGGCCTCGCGCAGCCGCATCGTGGCCGCCGAGGACTCCCAGCGGCGGCGCATCGAACGCGACCTGCACGACGGCGCCCAGCAGCGCCTGGTCGCGCTGGCCCTGCGGCTGCGCATCGCCCAGCGCGAGGTGACCACCACCAGCCACCGCGCCGCCACCGTACTGGGCGAGGCGGTGGAGGAACTGCGCGCCACCGTCGATGAGCTGCGGGAACTCACCCGCGGCATCCTGCCCCCCGTCCTCACCGACGAAGGACTCGCCGTCGCGCTGCGCACGGCCGCGGCACGGCTACCGCTGCCCGTGACCTTCGATGTCACGACCGAGCGCTTCCCACCCACGATCGAGGCCACCTGCTGGTACGTGGCGTGTGAGGCCATGGCCAACGCCGTCAAACACGCCGGTGCCGCGACCGTACACCTCAGTGTGCAACGCACCGGCGACACCGTCGTCCTGCAGGTCGGCGATGACGGCGCGGGCGGCGCCTGCGTGGTCTCCGGCGGCGGGTTGCAGGGACTCAGCGACCGCGTGGCGGCCGTCGGCGGCCGGTTCCACCTGACCAGCCCACCAGGGGCAGGCACCCGGCTGACGGTGGAGCTGCCATGCGCGTCGTGATCGCCGACGACAGCGTCCTGCTGCGCGAAGGCATCGCCGGCCTGCTCGCCAACGCCGGCTTCGAGGTCGTGGCCAGCGTGGGCACCGCCGACGCGCTCGTGGAAGCAGTCAGCGTCCACGAACCCGACATCGCCGTCATCGACATCAGAATGCCGCCCACTCACACCGACGAAGGGCTGCGCGCGGCCACGCAGCTGCGTGACACGCAGCCGGGCCTGGCGATCCTGCTGCTGTCACAATGGGTCCACGCCGGACGCGCGCTCGACCTGTTCCGCAACGGCGCGAGGCTCGGGTATCTGCTGAAAGACCGTGTCATCGACGTCGACGACTTCCTGGAAGCGCTGCGCCGCATCGCCAAGGGCGGCACCGTACTCGACCCTGACGTAGTCGCAGCTCTCGTCGGTGCCAATCCCGGACAGAACGCGCTGAGCCGCCTCACCGACCGGGAGAGGCAGGTCCTCGCACTCATGGCCGAGGGCCGCTCCAACAGCGCCATCGCCGAACGCCTCTACCTCGGCCGCAAAACCGTCGAAACACACGTCAACGCCATCTTCACCAAACTCGACCTCGACCCGGCCAGCGACGACAACCGCCGTGTCCTGGCCGTCCTGACCTGGCTGCGCGCCCAGCAGTGAACACCCACGACGGGAACTCTCGAGGTCTCGCCATCTCGGTGGGGCGTCCGTGGTCATGCCGAATGATCGCCCCTGCCCGCCGGGTGCGGCAACCAGGTCGTCCAGGGGCCCGTACTCCGGGAAAACCCGGAGGCGATCAGCGGGCCACCACCCGTGAACGACCACCCCCGGCCAGGCCATCGTGGTGGCCATGAGCACACAACACCCGATTCCCGTCACCGACGTCGCAGCCGCGACCGGCCGCCGAGCCATGGGCTCCGTGCTGGCCGCCATCAGCCTCATCGCCGCCCCGGCGCTGCTCGCCCTCGGCCTCGCCCTGTACACCAGCCCGTGGCACGACAGCATCCCGGACTACGCGGCGATCGATACCGACCACGCGCAGATGCTGCTGTCGACCAACCTCTCCCTGGCCGCCTTCCCGTTCCTGTACGGCTCCGCCATCGCCATCGCCGTGGTGGCCCGCCGCGCACCATGGCTGGCCGCCACCGGACTGGCCTGCTCCTTCCTCGGCCTGACCGCGATGCTCGTCAACGGCATGGTCGACCTGCCGCTGATCATGATGGCCGGCATCGACGACAGGACAGGCTTCGCCGAGGTGGCCACCAAGCTCGACACACAACTGCCGATCGTGTCCTATCTGTTCCCGCTCTATCTCCTCGGCACGATCATGCTCGCCGCCGCGCTCTGGCGGACCAAGACGGTACCCCGGTGGTCGGCCGTCTGCATCGGCACCGGAGGCCTGTTCCCCATCGCCATCATCACAGGGATCGGAGCAACCGCGCTGATCATCGCCGCCATCCGCATCGCGGGAGCCCTCCCGCTGGTCAAAACGCTGTTGAGCAGGCCAGCTGCCGACCGCTAGACCACGGCACCTCGCGCCGGCGAGAAACCCGGGCAGCGACACCGCTGAAGACCACTTCGACCGCCGGGCCCAGTCGGCCGGGGATAAGAACGAGGCCCGCGACAAGGATGCCCGTGATGACGAGACCATTGACGACGAAGACGACCGCTGACCTCGATATTCGCGCGTGCCAGGCCCCAGCCGATGTGATCGGGAGGACCAGCCCTCCCGATCACAACACAGCCGCGTCCGTGACGGCCGGGCGCAGCCGGCGCCCTGGCCCGGCGGCGGCGCTCCCGCGGCCTGCCCGGACACGCCACCGCGTGGGGCACGATCGGCGACGCCGGGTTCGTCGCCCGCCACGGCATCGCGGCGGTGTTCGCCGGGAACGGCTTCCTGCCCATGACGTCCGGTGAGGCGCTGACGGCGGCCGAGTGCCTCATCGCGGCAGACGTCGAAGCCGCCGCGGTGTCCCGCTACGACTGGGCCCGATGCCGGGCCGTCCTGAAGGCCGACGCCGACGTCGCGACCCGGCTCAGCCCGCTGATCGGCTAGTCAGGGGCCGTTCTTGACCCGACACGAGGACTCCGGCGCCGCCCCGGCCGCCCGCGCGGCGACATGCTGGGACCTCGCGACGGAAAGGCGAGAACTCTTGTCCGAGGAAGACATCCTGCGGCTCGTGCGCGAGTACTGCGCCGAGATCTACGTCGTCGACCTGGCGGCCGTCACCCCGCGGACCACGTTCGTGGACGACCTCGAGTCCGACAGCATGAGCGTGCTCGAACTGCGGGCGGCGCTGGGCGGCCACGGGCTGGACATCGACCCGTCCGACTGCACGATGGAGATGACGGTCGGCGACATCGCCCGGTTGGCGCACCGTTCGTACCTCGCGCGGCAGACGGCCGGTTAGCGGGGCCATGGCCGTACCGCTGACCGGGTCGGACCGGCTCTTCCTCGGCGAGCTCGGCACGGCCGGCGACTACCGGCTGCACATAGCCCTCGCGGCGCGGCTGCCCGGCCCCGCGCCTGCCATCGATGAGCTGCGGCGGCTGGCCGCCGACTCGGCCGCGCGGGCCCCGGTGCTGACCTACCGGCTGGCCCGCGGGCGGTGGGCGCCGGATCCCGCGTTCGACCCGGCGCACCACGTCGTGGAGTACCGGGTGGCGCCGGGCCGGGACGTGTGCGCGGCCGTGGTGGACGCCGTCAGGGACAACCGGCTGCGGCCCGAGCACCCGCTGTGGAGCCTGATGGCCGTGCACGGGTACGCCGAGGACGAGCACGTGCTGTGCTACCGCGTGCACCACGCCTTCCAGGACGGTGTGGGGGCGGCCCGGATCGCGGTGCGGGCCGTGCTGCTGGGCAGAAGCGTCCCCGCGCCCGAGCGTGAGGTGGCGGTGCGCGCGCCGGTCCGGGCACGGATGCGGCTGCTCGCCACGGGGGCCCGGCTGGCGGCCCCGTCGGCGCGGCTCAGGCCGCCCCCGAGCACGGCAGGCGCGGCGGGGACGGGCGCGCGGACGTTCTTCCTGCGTCTCGACGTCGCCGCCGTCCGCCGGATCGCCGCCGCGACCGGCGCGAGCGTCCCGCAGGTGGGCCTGGCCGTGCTGGCCGGCGCGCTGCGGGCCTGGAACCCGTCCCACTGGCGGAAGGCGGGCCGCCGGGGCACGACGGTCTCCTTCCCGCTCAACCTGAACGGCCGCCTGCGCGACGGCGGCCTGGGCAACGGAGCGACCACCATGCCGGTCGTCCTGCCCTGCGCCGAGCCCGCGCCGCGCGAGCGGCTGCGCCGGGTCATGGAGCAGACGAGCGTCGAGCGGATGGCCGCCTACCGGCGCGACCGCTACCCGGTCAGGGCCCCGGCGGCGGTGTTCCGGCTGTTCAGGTGGCTTGCGACCAGGGCGTTCCCGGGCCGGCTGACGGTGAGCGTCATCGGGGTGAGCCTGCCGCTGGACGGCTGCTTCGCCGTCCCGCCCACGTACGACACCGGCGGAGGGGTCGTGTCGATGGTGCACAGCGGCACCACCGTCGTCGCCTCCTGCGTCTTCTCGGCCGCGATCGCGCACGCCGACCGGCTCCCGAGCCTCATGGAGCAGGCCCTCGACGAGCTGCGGCGCGAGGTCGCCCGATGAGCCGGCATCAGCAGGCGCGCAGGCGGAGGAGGCTGCTGGCGTAGCCGCCTTTCGGCTGCAGCGGCGGCAGGCCGCGGGACATCAGCACCGCGCCGTGGTGCACCGCGCCGGTGTCCTCGTCCCGGTAGCGGCCGTCCGGGTCGAGCCCGGCCAGGCGGAGCGGGGCGATCGGCGTGCCGAACGCGACGGGCCCGTGCCAGGCGAGCACGACCACCCGGTCCTCGTGCACGTACTGCACCCCGTACGGAAGCCGCCACAACCGCCCGAACTGCACCACGGGCCGGATGTCCTTGTAGACGGCCACCAGCTCGGCCGCCTCCGACAGCTCGGCCTCGCTCCAGCGGGAGAGGTCGCCGCCGAGCCCGAGCGCCCCCGCCATGGCCACGTGGAAGCGGAAGCGGAGCGGGACGGAGCGCCCGGTCAGCGGGTTCGGGCTGTCGGTGACCCAGGCGGCCATGGCCCGGGCCGGGTACACCTGGCTGAAGCCGCGCTGGATCGCGATGCGGTCGTGGGCGTCGGTGTTGTCGGAGGTCCACACCTGGTCGGTGCGGGCCAGGATGCCCAGGTCGGTACGGCCGCCGCCGCCCGCGCACGCCTCGATGCGCAGGTGCGGGTGGTCGGCTCGGAGCCGGTCCATGATCGAGTAGACGGCTCTGACGTGATCGATCCAGAGCCGGTCCTGGTCAGGGTCGCCGGGCCGGCCCGCCTCGGTGAAGGCGCGGTTGAAGTCCCACTTCAGGAAGTCGACGGCGTGCTCGGAGACCAGCTTGTGCAGCCATTTGTGCGCCCAGTCGGCGACGTCGGGGCGGGCGAAGTTCAGCACGAGCTGGTTGCGCAGCAGCGTGCGGGAGCGGCCCGGCATGTGCAGGACCCAGTCGGGATCGGCGCGGTAGAGGTCGCTGTCGGGGTTGACCATTTCAGGCTCGACCCACAGGCCGAACCGCATGCCCAGCCGGTGCACCTCGTCGATGAGCGGGCTCAGCCCGTCGGGGAAGCGCTCCTCGTTCACCCACCAGTCGCCGAGCCCCGCGCTGTCGCCGGTGCGCCCGCCGAACCAGGCGTCGTCCATCACGAACAGCTCCGCGCCCGTCCGGGCCGCCAGCCGCGCGAGGTGGCGCTGGTTGGTCTCGTTCACGTCGAAGCCGACGGCCTCCCAGGCGTTGTAGACGACCGGGCGCGGCTCGTCCGGCCTGGGCAGCACGTGCCTGGCGACGTGGTCGTGCCAGCGCCGGCTGGCCTGGCCGTACCCGTCGGGCGCGTACACGCCGGCGAACACCGGCGTCACCCACTCCTCGCCCGGCTCCAGCCGCCAGGTGAGGCCCTCGTGGCCGAACCCGCCGGTCCAGCTCACCCGCCCGGCGGGCGTGCGGGTGAGCGTGACGCGCCAGCTCCCGCTCCAGGCCAGGGCGCAGCTCCACACCTCGCCGTGCCGCTCGCCCGCGTCGCCGCCGTCGATCATGAGCCAGGGGTTCGCGTGGTGGCTGCTCAGCCCGCGCCTGCTGGTCAGCGTCGTCTCCCCCACGACCGGCTCGGTACGGCTCAGCGCGTGCTCCGAGCTCCAGCCGCCCGTGACGTGGCTGAGCCGGTAGCCGTCCAGTGCCGGAACGCTCCAGGCCGCCGAGTCGCACCGCAGCACCGTCACCGGCACCTGCGGGCGTAGCACGGTCCAGCGCTCGATCACGTCGCTGTCCTCGCGCACCCGGTAGTGCAACTCGACCAGGAGCGGCCGGCGGCGGTCGGAGAACCGCAACGTCAGGTGGCCCCCGTCGACGCCGTCGCCGATGTCGTGGCCGTCGTGCCGCCACTCGATCCCCCGGTCGCCGCCGGGGAGGACGACCTGCAGCGACGGCGTCTCGAACCGGGCCCCCACCTCGGAGACCAGCTCCTCCTCGCCCGCCGTGCTGTCGAAGCTGCTGGCCCCGGACGCGGCGGGGCCGGGGAGGCTGGCGGCCTGCTCGGCGGTCAGCGCGGGGCCCCAGTGCAGGCAGCGGGGAGCGTCGTCGTCCGCGAGGGCCACGACGTAGCTCGTGCCCGGGGTACGCAGCAGCCACCTGCGGCTGGAGGCGTCGAAGGTCACCGATCGCATGACCCGGAGCCTAGGCACGACCCCGCTCGAATTCAATTCTTGACGAAGTTAATTACTGCTACTATTGCATCCATGCACCCTCGGCTCACCTCGACTCCCGCGGCGGCCACCGTGTTCACCATGGTGCTGACCCAGGGGCCGGTCTCCCGGGTGGAGATCGCCAAGCGGAGCGGGCTGTCGTCCGCCGCCGTCACCAAGGCCGCCCGGCCGTTCATCGAGGCAGGCTACTTGGAGGAGCTGGAGGCCACCGAGCGTACGGCACCGGGCGCGGGCCGCCCGGCAAGCCCTCTGTCCATCCGGCCCGAGCGGGAGTTCTTCTGCGGTGTGAAGATCACCCACGAGGAGCTCATCGGCGTCGTCACCGACCTGCGCGCGCAGCCGCTGGTCTCGGCGCACCGCCCGCTGGCCACGACGTCGGTCGAGGGCGTGGTCTCGGCGCTGGCCGAGCTGGTCGCCGAGTTGCTGGCCGCCGACCCCGCCTACGGCGAGCGCTGCCACGCGCTGGGCCTGGCCGTGTCGGGCGACGTCGACAAGGCCCACGGGGTGGTGCGTTACTCCCCTTTCCTGCAATGGCACCAGGTGCCGCTGGCGCGGCTGGCCGCCGAGGCGACGGGCCTGGCCGTCACGATCGAGAACGACGTCAAGTCGCTCACCGTGGCCGAGCAGTGGTTCGGCGACGGGGTGGGCGCGTCGTCGTTCGCCCTGGTCACCGTGGGGGTGGGGATCGGGTGCGGGCTGGTGGTGAACGATCGGGTGGTGGCCGGCGCACACGGGGTGGCCGGGGAGATCGGCCACATCCCCGTCGGGGGTGACGAGCCCGAGTGCCACTGCGGCGGGCGCGGCTGCGTCGAGGCCATCGCCGGCACGGCGCCGCTGCTGGCGGCGGCGCGCGCGGCGGCCGGCGACGAGTCGCTGACCGTGGGCGCAGCCGTCGACGCTGCCCACGCGGGCGATCCGGGGGTGCGCGAGGTGTTCGCCCGCGCGGGCCACGCCATCGGGCTGGCCATGGCCGCGATGGCCAACCTCTTCGGGCCGGAGCGCATCATCGTGACCGGCGACGTGCCCGGGCTGGCCTCGTACGACCTGTTGGAGGAGCAGCTCAACCGGGCGTTCGCGGCCCAGGCGTTCGGCGCGGCCGCCGACTGCCGCCTGCTGCTGCGCCCGCGCTCGTTCGAGCAGTGGGCCCGCGGCGCCGCCGCGGTCGCCATCCAGCACCACTTCACCCTCCAGGGAGATTGAGTGACCGCAGCCCCCGGCATCTGGCAGCCGCACGATCGGGAGTTCGAGGGGCCGCAGGAGGTGCGGGTCGAGGCGGCGGGGCTGGAGTTCGCGTGCTCGGCGGCGGCCGTGCTCACCTGGACCGCGTCCGAGCCGTCCCCGGGCGTCCTTGAGTTGCGGGTCGCCCCCGACAGGGTCGCCGACGTGCGGGTGGCCTGGCGGATTCCGTGCGCGGACGCGACCGCGTTCTGGGCCGCCGACGGCGGCGAGCACCGGGGGCTGCCGCCGTTCTGGCGTCGTCCCCGCACGGCGGCGCTGGAGAAGAACGCGCCCGTCGGCTGCCTGGTGGGCACCGGTGACGTGGCGCTGTGCACCTACGCCGCGGGCGAGGTGGTCCGGCCCGTGCGGACGCGCACCGGGGTGGTGGAGGAGACCGGCGAGTTCGGGTTCTGGGTGGAGCAGGAGGCCGGGCCGGACGAGGGGCTCGTGCTGCGACTCGACCTCACCCGGCGGCACTTCGCCAGGACGCTGGCCGAGGTGGCGGACTGGTGGCGCGCGCTGCACGGCCCGATCGCCGACGTGCCGCGGGTGGCGCGGATGCCCGCGTACTCGACCTGGTACGCCATGCAGCAGCACGTCAGCGCCGAGAGCGTGGAGCGGCAGGCGGGGCCGGCGGCCGGGCTGGGCTGCGAGGCGATCATCGTGGACGACGGCTGGCACAGCGACGACCGGGGGCGCGGGTACGGCTATGTCGGCGAGTGGGAGCCGTCCCCCACCACATTCCCCGATATTTCGGGACACGTGGCCAAGGTGCGGGGCGAGGGGCTGGCGTACCTGCTCTGGTACGCCCTGCCGTTCGTCGGCCGCCACACGGCGCTGTGGGAGCGCGTGCGGGGGTACACGCTGGCCTACAAGGAGCACATGAACGCCGGCATCGTCGACCCCCGCTACCCGCACGTCCGCGACCTGATCGCCGGCCACCTCACCCGGGCGGTCACGGAGTGGGGCATGGACGGGCTCAAGATCGACTTCATCGACCAGTTCGCCGTGGAGGACCCGCCCGAGCCCGGCCCCGAGGCCGACTGCCGGACCGTGAACGAGGGCGTGCGCCGGCTCCTGGCGCAACTGCCGCGCGACTGCCTGGTCGAGCTGCGGCAGCCGTACGTCAGCCCGGGCCTGTGGCCGTACGCCACGATGGTGCGCGCCTCCGACTGCCCGCTCAGCCCGGCGCACAACCGTCAGCGCACGGTGGACCTGCGGCTGATCGCGGGACCGCTGGCGGTGCACGCGGACATGCTGATGTGGCACCCGGACGAGCGGCCCGAGCACGTCGCCACGCAGCTCGTGAACGTGCTCTTCTCGGTGCCGCAGATCTCGGTGGACCTGACCGCGCAGACGCCCGAGCAGAGCGAGGTGCTGCGGTTCTGGCTGGGCTTCTTCCGGGAGCAGGCGGAGGTGCTGCAGCGCGGCGCCTTCGAGCCCGCCCGGCCCGACCTGGCCTACCCGCAGGTCACGGCCCGCTCGGGCGACACGGTCATCACGGCCCGGTACGCGCCGATGCCGGTCACCGCGCCCGCCTCCGGCACGCTCTGGCTGGCCAACGGCGACGCCTCGACGGACGTGCTGCTGCGGGTGCCCGACGCGGGCACGGCCCACGCCACGATCCTCGACTGCCGCGGCCGCACCGTCACCGAGGGCGACCTGCCCCTGCGACCCGGCATCGCCCAGGTCACCGTCCCGGAGGGCGGCCTGCTGCGCCTGGAACGCTAGCGTCGGCGCCCGCCGCCCGCTTCCGGGGGCTCGGGGCCCATCGGCGCGGCGATTCTCAGGGCGCGCGAACAGGCGCAGCCGCTCAAGCGCCCGGAGAGTCGGCGGCTGCGCCCGGTCCGCGTTACCGGCGCAGGCGGTCCAGCAGCTGCGCCTGGTAGAGCGAGGGCGGCAGCAGGCCGGGCTGGTTGGCGCCCTCGATGTACCCGGCCGGCTGCTCGAACGGCCCGTCGCCGGTGATCGTGCCGTGGCAGCCGATCGCGTAGTTCTGGGCGGTCGGCGGTTTCTGCACGATGAGCCTGCTGGTCGACACGTCGCAGTTCCAGGCCACCGAGTGGGCCGCCGACCATCCGTGCGAGGTGCCGTACCGGCCGCGGTTGTAGAGCCCGAGCGTGTAGTCGTAGTGCGGGTCGATGTCCTTGTGGCCGTCGAACAGCAGCGCCTGTGACCACCGGCGGTGGCCCTCGCTGGAGTTGAGCGCGTACTCCGAGGTGCCGCGCAGGAACACCACGCCCGACACCGTGCTGTGGCCGTTGGAGACGAACGCGTGCCTGGCCTTGTACGCGTAGCAGTCGCGGAAGAGCACCTGCTGCGAGTAGACGTAGGTGTTGAAGTTGTAGCGCCTGCTGCCCGTCACGATGCTGACCGGGTCGATGGCCCGGCAGTTCTCGACCGTGGCGCGGGTGGTCTCCTGGGTGGCGACCCCGGCCTGGGTGAAGTGGAGCATCGTGCAGTCGCGCACCCACGAGTCCTCGGTGCGCAGCAGGACGATCGCGTTGTAGGCGTGGTCCTCGTCCTGCTCCGGGTCCCCGTGGTACTCGATGTCGACGCGCAGCCGCTCCACGCCCACCTGGGTGACCAGCCCGGCCCGGTCCCACTTGTACAGGAAGGACGGGGACAGGGCGCGGTTGAGGTGGTTGAAGACCGGAACATCGATTTTCACGACATTTCCGGAAACTTCGCGTACGTACCGGTTGTAGATGATCGGATGCTCGCCCACCTTCCACGCGGGCCCCACGTCGTGGCCGCCGTAGTCGATGGCCTTCAGCCACTCCTCGGTGCAGGGATGGGTGATGACGATGTTGTCGCCGGGCCGCAGCGCGCCCGGGTCGGCGACCGCGAACTCGCGCGCGCCCACCTGCACGAAGTCGGTGGTGATGTCGGTGCGGGTGCCCGCGACCTCGCCCGTCCAGCCGCCGCCCGCCGCGCCGCCGGCCACGATCACGTCGCGGTCCTTCGGGTTGTTGCCGGTGGCCTTGATGATCGTGTTGCTCGCCGGGTCCTCGCCGTCGCCGGTGCCGCGCAGGACCATGCCGCTCGCCCGTACGTACAGGGTGCCCGCCACCGGGTAGACGCCGGGCAGCAGGAGCAGGGCGCCGCGCCGCGCGCGGGGCAGCGCGGCCACCTCGTCGAGCGCCGCCTGGACGTGGGCGGTGTTGTCGCCCTCGATCGGGCGGATCGCCTTGACGACCGGCACGTGCGGGATCGGCCGCTCGCCGTTGCGGTAGCCGGCGTGGCTGAAGTCGGGGACGCGGTTGGCCTCCGCGTCCTGCTCGTAGGCCAGCCGCCCCCACCGGTCGTAGCGCACCAGGCGGGACTGCCAGGCCGTCGAGGCGCTCGCGGGCAGCGCGCCGGCGGCGGCGGACAGCGCCAGCGCTCCGCCCGCCGCGAGCACGGCCCGCCTGCTGAGGTCATGTGCCATGTTCCACCTACCCGATGACGATCTTGTCGAGCTCGGGACCCCGAGCGGTGAGGCCGAAGAACCGGATCGTGTTGACCCCGGCCACCAGGTCCACCGGCACCGTCGCGGTGGTCACCGTGTCCTTGGTGCCGGTCATCGGCACCTGGATCGCGTCGCCGCCGTTGACGCTGATCGAGAACGACTGGGAGCCGTCCACCAGCGCGTGCACGGTCAGCTGCCGCGTCCCGGTGGTCTCCGACAGCACGCCTCTCAGCACGGCGTAGTCGTAGATGTTGCCGCCGATGAGGATGACCTTCCGCCCGCCCGAGCAGACGGCGCAGTAGGCCGGTTCGGCGGCGCCCTCGAAGACGTTGCCGACCCGCTCGGCCTCGTACGTCCCCGGGCTCCGGTCCGGCGGCGGCAGCCGCACCGGCGGCGTCGCGGCTCCGAGCTGCTCCGCCTTCAGGTCCTTGACCAGCAGGTATGTCTCCTGCAGCCCGGCGCTCTTGATGCTGCGGTAGATGCCCCACTTGGGCCGGTTGTACTGCTCCTGCGTCCACCACAGGTCGATGTTCTCGACCTTCTGGTCCACGATCGTCCGCGAGCCGTTCTTCTGGCCGTCACGCAGCACCCATCGCATGTATCCGGCGTCGCCGGACTTGAACTCGATGGTGGTCGTGACCCACTTGTTCTGGATCGGCTCGAGGTCGGCCGTGGCGAAGTCGTGCGACTTGTTGTCCTCGAGCGTCCAGTACCGGGCCGCGATCTTCTGCACGCCGTTCACGACCGGCAGCGAGATCTGCGCGATCGGCGTGCCGACGTCGGAGTTCTTCAGCTGCCAGATGTGGGTGAAGTTCGTGGTCGCGTCGAGCGTGTCCGGGATGTACATCTGGTACGTGATCCGCCAGGTCTCGTCCTTGCGGATCTCCAGCGGGGTGCCGTCCGCGGCCCGCATGCCGCGTACCTCGTTGCGCATGCGATCGGAGCCGTCGCGGTCTTCCAGATGGGCGTCGAACCGCCACCCGCCCTTCTCGGCGCGCACGTGCGGCAGTCCCTCGGGATGCGAGCCGCGCCGGTCGTCCTCCAGGGCCTCGAACGCGTTGACGCCGTCGCGCCACGGGCTGGGGTTCCACCGCGTCTCCCATCGGGGAGACCCGGCGGCAACGGCGTGGGCCGGGGCCGTCTGCAGGAGCAGCGCCATCGCCGCCAGGGCTCCCACCAGGTGCCTTCTCACTGAATCGTCACCCTGTCGAGATCGGGCGCGCTGGCGCCGCCGGTGAGCTGGTGAGCCTGGAGGTTGCGGACCAGGAGGTAGGTGTTCTGCAGGCCGGAGCTGTTGATGCTGCGGTAGATGCCCCACTTGGGCCGCAGGTACTCGTCGTCGCCCCGCCACAGGTCGGTGTTGTCCAGGCGCTTGTCGACGAGCGTGGTGGAGCCGTCCTTGAGCGTCCAGCGCAGGTAGCCGCTGTCGGACGCCTTGAACTCGAACGTCGTGTCCACCCACTTGCCCTGGATCGGCTCCAGGTTCGTGTTGCCGACCTCGTGGGTCTGCTCGGCCTCGTCCCAGTAACGGACGTTGATCTTGGGAGTGCCGCCCGAGATCGGCAGCGACATCGTGTAGAGGGGCGCGCCGGAGCCGGGCACCTTCATCTGCGCGATGTGGGTGAAGCTGCTGGTGGCGTCCAGCGAGGCCGGGATGTACATCTGGTAGCCGATGCGCCAGGTCTCGTTCTCGAGGATCTTGAGGTACGAGCTGCCGCCGGTCCGCATGCCCTTGACCTCGTTGCGCTGGCGGTCGTCGCCGTCGCGGTCCTGGGTATGCATGTCGAAGCGGTACGCGCCGCCGGAGACGTAGATGTGCGTGACGCCGGGGTGCGAGCCGGCGCGGTCGTCCTCGATGCCCTCGAACGCCTCGGCGACGGTGTCGTTCGCCGGGTCCGGGCTCCAGCGCAGCGTCCAGGCGGCCGCCGCGGCGGGGGCGGCGGTGGGCAGTGCGGTGGCGGCGGTGACCGCCAGGGCGGCTAAGACGCCGCCGATGCGCTTGTTCATCAGGCCTCTTTCCTGAGGTGAAGCGTGAACCCGCCGTTGGGGGGCACGGCGAGGTCGAGCTTGCCCCCGGCGGAGACGGTGACCGTCTCGGCGAGGAGCCGGTCGCCTGGGGCGTCCCGGTAGATCTCGGCCGCCCACTCCCCCTGGTCGAGGAAGTCGAGCGGCACGGTGAGCGTGCGGGCCTCGCCCGACACGCCCGCGCCGACGTACCATTCGCCGCCGCTCCTCCTGGCCAGCAGGATGTGGTCGGCGGGGTCGCCGGACAGCAGCCGCGTCTCGTCCCAGGCGGTGGGGACGGCCGACAGCAGCCGCAGCGCCTCCGGCCGGGCCTCGTAGGCCTCGATGCCGTCGGCGAAGTGCTGGACGCCGGACTCGAAGATCACCGACAGCGCGAGCTCGAACCCGGCCGAGATCGTGCGCACGCCGGTGAACGTGCACGGCGTGAAGTCCATCGGGCCCTGCACGTTGCGGGTGAAGGCCAGCGACAGGTAGTGGGTGGGCTGGTAGAGCGGCTGCTTGCCGGGCTTCGGCTTGATCCACTCGGCGCCCTTGACGGCTTCGGCGGTCATGAACTGCGGCCAGGTCCGCTCGGTGCCGCGCGGGATCGTGCCGCCGTGGAAGACCACCATGAGTTCGAGGCGGGCGGTGGCGGCCAGGATGGCGTCGAACCAGCGCATCCGGTCCTGGCCGTCGGACTCGGTGAAGTCGATCTTCACGCCGACCGCGCCCCACTCCTTCCAGAGCCCGAGCTTCTCGCGGTGCTCCAGCTCGGTGTCCACGTGTTGCCAGTGCGACCAGAGCCAGATGCCGACGCCCTTCTCCTTGGCGTAGGCGATCAGCTCGGGCATCCACTCCTTGTTCCAGCCCGCGTCGGCCAGCACGTACGGCCAGCCGTTCGCGGCGGCGAAGTCGACCCAGCGCTTCTGGGCGTCGAGGTCGCGGGTCGAGGGCCCGTCGGACCACCACGACCAGGCGGCGGCCCCCGGCCTGATCCAGGAGGCGTCCTCGACCCTCGACGGCTCCGCGAGGCTGGTGACCAGGTCGTTCTCCACGATCGTGGCCAGGTCGCCGACGACCATCGTGCGCCAGGGGGTGGTGAGCGGGCTGGCGGCGGTCACGTACGGGTCGGGCAGGTCGAGCCGGAACGCGTGGCCGTCGAAGCGCAGGCGGGAGCCGGCGTAGCCGCTGTCCAGGTTCGACTCGGTGACGAACATCCAGGAGCCGCCGGTCTCGAAGAGCGAGGGGTAGCCGTACAGGATGGGCTCGGCGTCGGCGACGCTGCTGTGCCGGTGGATCTCCTCGTAGTCGCAGCGGCCGTTCTCGTACGGGAGCAGCACGGCGCGGGCCTCGGCCGGCAGGACGTACTCGGAGGTCTCCTCCACGACGGTGACCGGCCCGGTCCACGGCACCACGTACCGGTAGGCGACGCCGTGCCCGCCGACGCGGACCTGCACGTCGAGCCGGTGCCCGTCCTTGGTGAAGGACAGCGTCCACTCCCCGGCCTCGTAGCTGTGCTCGCGCCGCTTGCCGGTGGCCGTGCGATAGGTCTCCTCGACCCGCCGCTCGGACATCCCGGACAGCGTGAGCCCCTTGCTCAGGTCGGCGTGGGCGGTCCTGATGCCCAGCCTGGACGGCTGCAGCACCGTCCGCTCTCGGTGGCGCACCTCCAACGTGAGCACGCCCTCGGCGGAGAGGGTCAGCCCCGCTTCCAGGTCCTCGTCACTGAACGTCCAGCTTGGCACGTGCCCTCCAGAAGGATGAAGAGATAGGAGGAGTCGATCGCGGCTCACCGGCCGTCCAGATGTGCGGTGCGGCCGCCGGTCAAGGCATCCGGATCTCCTCACAGTGCGCTAGAGCCTAGGTTGCAAGCGCTTTCAATTCAATTCTTGACGAAGTTAATTACCGGGTCTACGGTACGGCCATGCCTCACGGACTGTCAGAAGGCCAGCACATCAGCTCGTCGATACATCCGACCTCTGCCGCTCGGCTGGCCGAGTTCCGTGAACAACGCCGCGGATTGCCCGTTCACCGGGGGCTCTACACGCTCGCCGCCCGCCACGCGTGGGTCCAGCAGCGCGAGCGCCTTACGGACGAGCGGTACCAGCCCCACTTCGACCCCGACCTGTTCGACCCGGACGCATGGGCGGAGGCGGCGGCCGGCGCGGGAATGCGGCGCCCGGACGTGCCGGTGCCGGTGATCGAGCTCTTCCTTTGAGAGGCCCCCATGGAGATGAACCGTCGCCAGATGCTGGCCTTGGCGGTGGCGGCCGCGACCGCGCCCGTGCTGTCCGCCTGCGCGGACACCAGGCAGCAGAAGCAGGCCGCGGCTCCGGTCAAGTCCGGTGCGCAACTGATCGACCCCAACCGGCCGGGCAGCGACGCCTGGCCGTTCGAGGCGGCCGAGCAGCTCAACAACTCGCTGACGTGGCCGAAGACGAACGTGCCCGACCCGGCGTCCAAGGTGACGATCACGCTGGCGATGACCACGGACGCGGTCACCGAGGTACGCAACGCCCAGTTCGACTTCTTCTTCAAGAAGCGCCACCCGAACATCGAGATCAAGCGGGAGTCGGCGCCCTTCGACCAGTTCCTGACGAAGTACATGACGCAGGCCGCCGGCGGCACGCTGCCCGACGTGCTCTACAACCACTACTCCTGGACGCAGAACCTCATCGCCAACCAGGTGCTGCATCCGGTGGACGAGTTCATCGCCAAGACGCCCGAGTTCGACATGGACGACATCCCGCAGAGCGGGCTCGGCTACTTCAAGCGTGACGGCAAGCTGTACGGCCTGCCCACCGACATGGCGCCCAAGCTGCTCTTCTTCAACAAGGACCTGTTCGACAAGGCCGGGATCGACTACCCGGACGAAAGCTGGACGTTCGACAAGCTCTTCGAGACGGCGAAGAAGATGACCAGCGGGTCGGGCGCGGAGAAGATCTACGGCTTCTCCCCCATGCCGACGCCGTCCCCCGACCTCAGCGCCGTCTTCCTGCTGCCGTTCGGCGCCCGGTTCCTGGACGCCTCCGAGTCGAAGGTGCTGATCAACGAGCCCAAGGCCAAGGAGGCCATGGAGCGCTGGATGGACCTGCTGCTCAAGGACAAGGCGGTGCCGAGCCTGGCCGAGCTGCAGCTGCTGGAGAAGGTGGACCCGTTCAAGACCGGCCACGCGGCCATGCTGATCAACGGCGCCTGGCTGATGCTGGAGCTGTCCAAGCAGACGGCGTTCAAGTGGGGCGCCACGCACATGCCCAAGGGACCCGCGGGCCGCTTCACCCCGGCCGTGGGCAGCGCGCTGGTGATGACGGCCTCCTCGCAGAACAAGGACGCCGCCTGGATCTACATGCACGAGTTCCTGTCGTCCTCCGGCTACAAGTTCCGCCAGATCTCCGCGCCCGCCCGGCAGTCCGCCTGGGAGGACAACGCGAAGGCCGTCGGCATCCCGGACGAGACGGCGAAGCTGGTCAAGGAGATCCTGGCCGACTACGCCTCCGACGACGGCGTGCTGCGGCTGCCGGCCAACAAGAAGGTCGTCGACACGGCCAAGCCCATCTGGGAGCGCGCGATGCTCGGCAAGATCAGCGTGGACGACGCGCTGAAGGAGATCGCCGAGAAGGTCACGCCCGTGCTGGCCGAGAACAAGATCGCATGACCTCCGTCAGCGCCCCCAGCACGCTGGCGCGCCGCGAGGCGCGGCGGTTCCACCTGTTCGTCTCGCCGTGGCTGATCGGGTTCGTGCTCTTCAGCGCGGGCCCGATCCTCGCCGCCATCGTGCTGAGCTTCATGGAGTGGAACCTCCTGAAGCCGCCGAAGTGGGTGGGGTTCGCCAACTACGTGCGCATGTTCAACGACCCCGACTTCTGGGAGTCGATCGAGAACACCGTGCAGTACGGCGTCGGCGCGGTGGCGCTCGGCGTGTCGTTCACGTTCCTGCTGGCGCTGCTGCTCAACCAGCCGCTGCGCTTCCAGGGGCTGTTCCGCACCGTGATGTACCTGCCGTCGGTGGTGTCGGGCCTGGCCACGGCGCTGCTGTGGCTGAACATCCTGCACCCCGACTACGGGCTGATCAACAAGGTGCTGGCGTCGTTCGGCATCCAGGGGCCCGGCTGGCTGGCCTCGCAGGAGTGGGCCATTCCCGGGCTCGTGCTGATGAGCGTGTGGGGCGCGGGCAACACGATCGTCATCTACCTGGCCGGGCTGCAGGGCATCCCGAAGACGCTCTACGAGGCCGCCGAGATCGACGGCGCGGGGTGGTGGCGCCGGTTCTGGAGCGTGACCGTGCCGATGATGTCGCCGGTCATCTTCTTCAACGTGGTGACCGGGTTCATCGCGGCGCTGCAGAGCTACGTGCTCATCCTGGTCATGACCGAGGGCGGCCCCGGCAACGCGACGATGGTGCTGGGGCTCTACATCTACCGCAACGCGTTCGTCTACTTCGACATGGGGTACGCGGCCACGCTGTCGTGGGCGATGTTCGTGCTGGTCATCGCCGTGACCGCGATCCAGTTCAGCCTGGCCAGGCGCTGGGTGCACTACGAGTTCAAATGAGGTCGCCGATGCTCGTCGAGACCGCGGTCAAGCCCGCGCGCTCCCCCAGGCCGGGTGGCAAGCCCCTGAGCTCGGAGCAGGCCGAGCGCGTCAGGAGGATCCGGCGCTCCGGCGCGTACATCCTGCTGGTCATCAGCTCGGCGGTGTTCCTGCTGCCGTTCCTGTGGATGGTGACGACCTCGCTCAAGTCGGACGCCGAGAACCTGGCCTTCCCACCGCAGTGGCTGCCCGACTCCTTCAACTTCGACAACTACGCCAAGGGCTGGAGCGGGTCGCTGCCGTTCAACAGGTTCCTGCTGAACACGATCGTGATCACCGCGCTGTCCATGGCGGGCAACCTCATCTCGTGCATCCTGCCGGCGTACGCGTTCGCCCGGCTGCGGGCGCGGGCGGCGGGCGTCATGTTCACGGCACTGCTGGCGACCATGATGATCCCGCGCGAGATCACGCTGGTGCCGAAGTTCGTGATGTTCTCCAAGCTCGGCTGGGTCGACACGTACCTGCCGCTCATCGTGCCGGAGTTCTTCGGCGTCGCCCTCTACATCTTCCTGCTGCGCCAGTTCTTCACCACGATCCCGCAGGAGCTCATCGACGCGGCCCGCATCGACGGGGCCTCGGAGCTGCGCATCCTGTGGAGCGTCATGCTGCCGCTGGCCAAGCCCGCCATCGCGGCGATCTGCCTGTTCTCCTTCGTGGGCAACTGGAACCAGTATCTGGAGAACTCCATCTACCTGCGCTCGATGGAGAAGATCACTCTCGCGCAGGGGCTGGGCATGTTCAACGGGCAGTATGTCACCCAGTACAACCAGATGATGGCCGTCGCGCTAGTGTCGATGTTGCCCATCCTCATCATCTTTTTCCTGGCGCAGAAGACGTTCATCCGGGGCGTCACGCTCACCGGAATCGCAGGAAGGTAATCCTTGGACGAGGTTCAGGACAAGTACGAACGCCAGCCGTACAGAAGGTGCGGCCGTAGCGGTCTCCTCCTCCCCGCCGTGTCGCTCGGCCTGTGGCACAACTTCGGCGGGGGCAAAGCTCTCGACAGCCAGCGCGCCATCTTCCACAAGGCGCTCGACCTCGGCATCACCCACTTCGACATCGCCGACCGCTACGGCCCGCCGTTCGGCGCCGCCGAGGCCACGTTCAGCCGGCTCCTGCCGCGGTCGATGCGTGACGAGGTGGTCGTCACCACCAAGGGCAGCAATCCCATGTGGGACGGCCCGTACGGCAAGGGCAACTCGCGCAAGCACCTGCTCGCCACGCTCGACCGGTCGCTGACCCGGCTCGGCCTCGACTTCGTCGACATCTTCTACCTGCACCGCGACGACGCGGAGACGCCGCTCGAGGAGCAGGTGGCCACGCTGGATCACCTGGTCCGCACGGGGCGCACCCTGTACGTGGGCGTGTCGAACTTCTCGCCCGAGCGCACGGCGGAGGCCGCCCGACTGCTGCGCGAGCTGGGCACGCCGCTGCTGGTCCACCAGCCGTCCTACTCGCTGCTCAACCGGAAGATCGAGCACGGCCTGCTGGGCGTGCTGGAGCAGGAGGGCGTCGGCTGCGTGGTCTACTCGCCGCTGGCCCAGGGCCTGCTCACCGACCGCTACCTCGACGGCATCCCCGCCGACTCGCGGGCGGCCGAGGGGCGTTTCCTCACCGCCGACCGGGTGACGCCGGAGGTGCTGGCGTTCGTGCGGTCGTTGTCGGAGCTGGCCGCCTCCCGCGGGCAGACGGTGGCGCAGCTCTCCCTGGCCTGGGCGCTCAGGGACCCCCGCGTCACGTCGGTGCTGGTCGGCGCCTCCAGCCCCGAGCAGCTTGAGGCGAACGTGGCCGCCGTGGACCGGCTCGACTTCTCCGACGACGAGCTGGCCGCCATCGACCGCGCCGCCAAGGAGGCCGGTATCGAGGCGTAAGGAGTCGTCTCCCCGTGAGAGCGAGGGCGCTCGCTCGTCACGGGGATCCGCCCGCGTGCGCGGCGATGGCCGCGGCGGGCGCGATCCACCGACGTCACAACTCCATAATGAAACACACTTCCCGTTAGCGTGCTACCTTAAAGGGACCATTGGCCCATTAAGGAGTACCTGTCATGGAATATCGGCAGTTGGGGGCGTCCGGGCTCAAGGTCCCGGCGCTGAGCTTCGGCGCCGGGACGTTCGCCGGGAAGGGCGAGCTGTTCAGCGCGTGGGGCGACACCGACGTGACCCAGGCCCGGCGGCTGGTGGACATCTGCCTGGACGCGGGGGTCACGATGTTCGACACCGCCGACGTCTACTCCGACGGCGCGTCCGAGGAGGTCCTGGGCCAGGCGCTCAAGGGGCGGCGCGAGCGGGCGCTCATCTCCACCAAGGCGGGGCTGCCCATGGGTGACGGGCCCGGCGACGCCGGCACCTCCCGGCAACGGCTGATCACGTCGGTCGACGACGCGCTGCGCCGCCTCGGCACCGACCGCATCGACCTGTTCCAGCTGCACGCCTTCGACGCGGCGACCCCGGTGGAGGAGGTCCTGTCCACGCTCGACTCCCTGGTCAGGGCGGGCAAGCTGCGGTACGTGGGCGTCTCGAACTTCTCCGGCTGGCAGCTCATGAAGTCGCTGGCGACCGCCGAGCGGTACGGCTACCCGCGCTACGTGGCCCACCAGGTCTACTACTCCCTGGTCGGGCGCGACTACGAGTGGGAGCTGATGCCGCTCGGCGTCGACCAGGGCGTCGGCGCGGTGGTGTGGAGCCCGCTCGGCTGGGGCCGCCTCACCGGCCGCATCCGGCGCGGCCGGCCGATCCCCGAGGGCAGCCGTCTGCACAAGACCGCCTCCTTCGGGCCGCCGGTGGCCGACGAGCTGCTGTTCTCGGTGGTGGACGCCCTGGACGAGATCGCCGCGGAGACCGGCAGGTCGGTCCCCCAGGTCGCGCTCAACTGGCTGCTGCGCCGCCCGACGGTCTCCTCGGTCATCGTCGGCGCCCGCGACGAGTCGCAGCTCCAGGAGAACCTGGGGGCGATCGGCTGGGAGCTGACGCCGGACCAGGTGGCCCGGCTGGACGCGGCCGGCGTCACCACGGCGGCCTACCCCTACTTCCCGTACCGGCGTCAGGAAGGTTTCGCCCGGCTCAACCCGCCGATCTGAAAATTTCACCGCGGCGACGGGCGTTCGCGCTGGTCGCCGGGAGGGCGGGGGCGCAGAACGGCCGGTGGTGCAGCGCGACCCAGCCGCCGAACCCGCAATATCCCACCTACGGCCTGTGGGCGTACGTGTACTGAGGCCGGGCGTCCAGCACCGTACCGTTCCGGACCAGAGCCGGCGGCCCGGGGGACGAGGGGCGCAGCCAGGCCACCTCCACCCCCGTGCCGATCAGCTCGAAGACGTAGGCGTCCGGCCGCCCCGGCACCTCCACGCGGCGGACGCCCTCCGCCCCGGCCAGTCGCGACGACAGCTCGGCGAACGCGTCCGCGGACGGGTGCCGCACGGACATCGTGCCGCCCTCGAAGGCCATCAGCCGGAACTTCGAGAACATCAGCTGCAGGAGGTTGTACGGATCGGCCGGCTCGGGCATGTCGGGGCCGAGCTGCCAGCAGACGGTGAGCCGCAGGCCGCTCGACAGGGCCAGCATGTTCCTGATGACGAGGTCGTCGGCGTTGATCCGGTGCCGCAGGTCCTCGAACTCCCGCGGGCAGCCGGTCATGAACATCTGGAGGGTCGGCGGCAGCTCGGCCATCCGGTCGTAGAGCCGTTTCATGGCCGCGCGCACCGGTTCGGTGGTGAGCCGCCCCTCGTGAAGGTCCTCGACGGTCAGGCGGTGCCACGGCTGGATGCCCCCGGCCTCGATCACCTCCGTCAGATGCTCGAACACCTCGGGATACTCGATCGGCACCGGCCCGTTGTACTCGCCCGCCACGACCGGTTTGTCCCCCACGGCCGCGCGCACCTCCTCGATCGTGCGGGGGATCAGGTACGGGTCCCCGTACAGGTGGACGTCGAAGACGTCGTAGGCGTCCCGGCCCTCCTCGATGACCTGGAGGAAGAAGTCCCGCTCGCCGTCGGAATCGTCCTGGGCGCCGAAGACGCCGGGCGGGCAGCCGCCGAGCACCACGGCGGCGTCCGGGTCGGCGCTCTTGACCGCCTGGTGGAAGGCCGCGAGGTGGGCCACGTAGCCGGCGGCCGTGCCGGCCCAGAACAGGGCGATGCAGGGCTCGTTCTCGCACTGCCAGTAACGCACGCGGCCCCGGCAGCGCTCCACGAGGGCGCGCACCGTGGCGGCGTAGGCCGCCGGGTCGAGGGGCGGCGAGGCGGGCAGCAGGTCGGTGGCGCGGGTGGAGCCCCACGGCGAGGCCGCGCCGAGCGTGAACCAGAGCTCGGTGTCGTCGTCGACCTGGTCGAGCACGGCGTCCACCGCCGACCAGTCGTGGCGGCCGGGCTCGGGTTCGAGCTGCGACCAGTAGAAGAACACGCGCACCAGCCCCGCGCCCAGCTCCCTGACCTGCGGGGCGAACGTGTCGGGCTTGTCGACGAGGCCGTACTGCAGACCTCGCACCACTCCGAGTCGAATGTCCATGACCTCACGGTCCCCGGCCGCCCTGGTAAAAGGCTGGCAGCGCGCTGTCAGTCCGTGCGCAGGCGGACGGGGCCGAACAGGCCGGTGCGCCGCTGGCCGGGGAAGACGAAGTGCGTGGGGCTGACCTCGTCCAGGTAGGGGCCGAGGGTGCCGAGGACCAGGATCTCGATCGTGTTCTCGCCCTCGTCGAGCCGTACGTCGAAGGTGTAGGGCGAGCACACCCTGATCCCGCAGGGCCGACCGTTCACGGTGACCTCGGCCGTGCCGCGGACGCCGCCGAGGTCGACCACGCCCGGCCCGGCGGCGGCGGTGACCGTGGTGCGGTAGCGGACGCCGCCGCTGTAGCCGGACAGGCCGCGTTCCTCCCAGTCGCCGAGCCGCATCCGGCCGGGGCCGCAGGTGAAGCGGACCGGGCCGGTCAGCGACCCGGTGACCGCCAGCTCAGTCCCGTGGATCCGCACGGGACCGGTCGCGTCCACCTCGATCCCGGTCACGCCGGGCGGCGGGTCCAGCAGGAGGCGCGTGGGGCGGGGGTGCCCGCCCGGGACCGCGAACACGGCGGGCGGCGCGGTCGCGCGCCCGTCGAGCCAGCCCGCCCCGGGCAGCGGGTGCGGCCGGGGCCGCAGGTGGAGCGCGGCGGGGTCGCCCTGCTGGCGCCGCCGTACGCGGGGCCGCGACGGCCAGCCGGGGCCGGAGACCGCGAGGCCGTCCACCAGCACCCAGCCGTCCGACTCCACGGTGATCGTGTTGGCGCCGGGCCTGAGCAGGCCGGACACGTCGTAGCGGCGCACCCGCGGGATGTCCGCCTCCTCGTACGGGTCGAACCCGCCCTGCCTGCCCGCTTCCGCCCCGTTCACCAGCACCCGGCAGTACGCCGTCGAGGCCACCTGCAGCAGCTCGTACGGGGGCGCGCCGACGTGCACGGTGGTCTCCATGATCCCGCCGATCCACTCGGGCAGGACCGCGTCGCGGGGGTCGGCGACCAGGCAGACGTAGGCCCGCAGGTCGAGCTCCTCGTCGGGGACGAGCCGCAGCTCCAGGAGGTGTTCGCCGGGCGCGAGCGGCGTGCGCGAGACGGCCGCGTATCCCGCGTCGTCCAGCGGCAGCTCCACGCCGTCCAGCCAGACGGTCTTCGCCGCCCCGGCCCCGACCGCCAGCCTGCCCCCGAAGACGTCGGCGGGCACGTCGGCGGGCGCGTCGGCGGGCACGTCGGCGGGCACGTCGGCGGGCACGGTGAGCAGGCTGCGGAAGCGAGCTTCCTCCCCCGCCCCGACCTTCCCGAACGCCAGGAACTCCACGGGCACGTGTCCCTTGGGGCCGAGGGTCTCCCGGTGGATCGGGTCCTTGCGCAGCCCGCGCGAGGGCGACCACACCGACGGCGTCCACGGCCCGGCCCCCACGCGCTGCTCGCCCCGGGGTTCGAACGTCACGTGCACCGGCTCCCCGTCCGGCGTGCGCAGCGTCCAGCGCTCGACGGTGGCGCGGCTGCCGAAGTCCGACCAGGTGTCGTCCAGCGTCGGCACGAGCTCGACGTCCCACTCCTCGCCCAGGTCCACCTCCTGCCGGAAGCTCTGGCGCGGTGCCGGATCGCGGGAGGTCCCGTCGAAGATCAGCAGCGCGGCGGGCCCGTCGTCGAAGGGCACGACGACCTCCACGGCATCCCCGTCCGCGGTGCACGGCAGCGCCCGGGGCTCCCCGCCGAACAGCCCGGCCAGCAGCGGTGTCCCGGAGACGCCCCGCACCTTCACCCTCATCTCGCGGGCGTACCGGGCGGGGTCGAAGTCGATGTCGGCGTCCAGCCAGCCCAGCTCGACGCCGCGCTCCTCGGGCCGCCCCACGCCGATCCTGCTGGCCATGGGGAACGCGGCGGTCAGGAACACCAGCGTGGTCTCCCCGACCTCGCGCACCAGCGGCGGCACCGGCGCCTCGACCCGCCGTTCGAGCCCGGCCAGCGCCGCCCCGAGCCCGTCGGCGCTCTCGGCGAGCACGGCCGGGAGCCCGTCCGGGGCCTCCCCCACCGCGACCAGCAGCCCGCCGCCGGCGGCGAACTCCTTCAGCTGGGCGGCCACGTCCTCGTCGAGCACGGTCACGGCGGGCAGCACGACGGCCCGGTACGCCTCGGTGGAGACGGCCAGCCGCCCGTCGCGCACGCTCGCGCGCCGCACCGAGTCCTCGTCGATCACGTCGGCGTCGAGGCCGAGCCGGTCGAGCACCCCGGGCACGGTCGCGAACCACGCCATGTCGCCCACGAGCTCCCGGTAGACCTCCTGCGCCCGCGCGGCCCGCGCGCCGACGCCGTCCAGCCCGGTACCGGCCTGCGACGTCGCGGTGGGCAGGAGCACCGCGACGTCGCAGGCGTGGCGGCCCAGGGACAGGGCCGCGCACAGGCGGGTCACCGCGTCCGCGAAGACCCGGTGGTGCCGCCAGTAGGGCTGGCGCCAGTCGGTGGACGGCGGCGCCCATTCCCACCAGCCGCGCCGGGTCGTGTAGTAGACGGCGTGGGGGTTGTAGAGGTTGGCACCGGCGCGCAGCCAGGGCAGCAACCAGTCGAAGGTCTCCTCCAGGGTGCCGCCCCAGCCGCTGGAGTGGAACGCCTCGATCCAGGTGCGCGGCCTGCCGTACAGGTGGGCGAGCGAGGAGTGCAGGCGGGCGTCGCCGTGGTGGTCGGAGCCGGGCGCGCTGAACCAGCGATGGGTGCGCGCGTAGTCGGCGTAGAGCCGGACGCCGTCCACGGGACGCCCGGCGCGGGCCGGGTCCTGCTGGTCGCAGCCGTTGAGCAGGCCGTGCCGCTCGTGCCAGGCGGCCAGCGGCCGGAAGAACGCCTCCTCGGCCAGCTCGGCCCGGGTGAGCTGGTAGGCGTGCCAGTCGGGCGCGTCGAGGGTGAACGGCCGGCCGCGCCGGGCCGCGTACTCCGCGGCGAACGTCGGAGACCAGGTGGGCACGGTGGGCAGCTCGTCCTGGAACGACCCGGCGATCACCTTGCCGAACCAGTGGCCGACCCGCCGCTCGAACTCGCCGTGCACCCGGTCGATCAGCACCGCGCACGCCTCGCGCGACAGGTAGTCGAAGCCGCGTGTCGAGACCGTCCCGTCGGGGGCCAGCCACTGCCCGGCGAACTCCGGACGTTCCTGGACGAGACGGGCCTGCAGGTCCGCGCCGGAGAAGCCGAGCTGGTCGTAGAACCACAGATACGCGCCCAGCTCGCAGGCGTCGGCGCAGACGCCGTCCAGCAGCTCCCACCACGCCTCGGACAGGAACGGCGGGTCGTCGGCGTCGGAGCCGAACAGCGGCCCCGACGGGGCCAGGTTGAGGATGACGAGGTTGCGCACTCCTCCGGCGACCAGCCGCTCCATCTGCCAGCGCAGCCGGTCGCGGCGCAGGGGCTCGCCGCTCCACCACCAGATGGCCGCCGGGGAGAACTCTCGCGGCGGCTCCCGGAGCACGTCGAGAACGGTCATCCCTTGAGCCCGCTGGAGAAGCCCTTGATGACGTAGCGCTGCAGCACCAGGAAGACCGCCACGATCGGCAGCGCCCCCAGGACAAGCCCGGCGAAGACGAGGCCGTGGTCGGAGACGTACTGGCCGACGAAGGCGAAGACGCTGACCGGGACCGTCTCGAACCCGGAGCCGCCCAGGTAGAGCAGCGGGGTGAAGAAGTCATTCCAGATGAAGACGGCGTTGAGGATCAGCACGGTGCCGGTGATGGGCCGCAGCAGCGGGAAGACCACCCGGGTGAACGCCGTCAGATGGGAGGCGCCGTCGATCTGGGCGGCGCTGGCGTACTCGCGGGGCAGCGCGCGGATGAAGCCGGTGTAGAGGAAGACCGTGAAGGGCAGCTGGATGCCGGTGTAGAAGAGGATCATCCCGGCGTGCGTGCCGATCAGCCCGAGGTCGGTCACCAGCTCGTAGAGCGGGATCATGCCGAGCTGGAACGGCAGCACGATGCCCAGCAGGAAGAGGACGTAGAGGCCGTAGCCGAGCCTGCTCTGCACGCGGGCCAGGAAGTAGGAGGCGAACGAGCCGAGCGCGATCAGCAGGACCAGGCTCACCACGGTGATCACCGTGCTGTTCACCAGCGACGGGCCGAGCGCGGCGGCCGACCACGCCTTGCCGAAGTTGTCCAGCGTGGGCGGGTCGGGCAGCGCCAGCGGCGTCTGGGAGATCTGGGCCGGGTCCTTCAGCGACAGCGAGATCAGCGTGTAGACGGGGAACAGGAACGCCACCGCGACCGCGATCATCACGATCTCCAGCAGGAACGTCCTTCTCACGCGGCCACCTCCCGGTTGCGCAGATAGTAGACCTGGACGAGGGAGACGGCCGCCACGAACAGGGCGAGCACCAGCGCGATCGCGGTGCTGTAGCCGAACTTGCCGAACACGAACGCCTGCTTGTAGAGCACCGTGGACAGCGTCTCCGTGGCGTAGCCGGGGCCGCCGTTGGTGGCGGCGAAGATCTGGTCGAAGAGCTTGAGCCCGCCGATCGTGGAGAGCATCAGGTTGATCGTCACCGCGGGGGCGAGCAGCGGCCAGGTGACGTAGCGGAAACGCTGGAAGGTGCCCGCGCCGTCGATCATCGCCGCCTCGTGCAGCTCCCTGGGCACGCCTTCGAGCCCGGCCAGGAAGATGACCATGGAGTAGCCGGCGTACTGCCACACGACCATGCCGGCGATCGACCACAGCGCCACCGACGGATCGCCCAGCCAGTCCACGCTCAGGCCGAGCAGCCCGTTCAGGCCGGCCGACGGGTCGGGGTTGTAGACGTACTTCCACAGGAACGCCACCATGACCGGGCTGACGACCACGGGCGCGAAGAAGATCACCCGCAGCAGCGCCCGGCTCTTCAGCCTGGCGTTGACGCCCAGGGCCAGCAGCAGGCCGACGCCGTTCTGGACGGCCACGATGGCCACGGTGAGCAGCAGCGTGTTGCCGATCGAGCCCATGGCCTGCTCGTCGCCCAGGAGCGTGCCGAAGTTGGCCAGGCCGACGAAGGACATGTCCTGGCCGATGCCGCTCCAGTCCGTGAAGGCGTACACCACGCCGGCCGCGGCCGGGTAGAGCACGACCAGCGCGTAGACGACGAGCGCGGGCGCGGCGAACAGCCAGGACGGCGAGCCGGCGCTGAAGCGCCGCCTGCGCCGCGAGAGGGCCGAGCGCCGTTGGACGGTCAGGGAGGTCACTTCTTGTACGCCTCGTCCATCTTCTTCAGCGCCTCGTCGATCGTGGACTTGCCGGCCAGCAACTCCTGGATCACCGCGAAGTGCACCGGCTGCACCTCGGCGTTGGGCCAGCGCTGGTCCATGAACGGCACCGCCCGGTCCTTGGTGAACGGCAGGAACGACTGGACGGCCGGGTCGATGGTCGAGGAGGCGTCCTGGGTGAGCGGGATGGCGGCGATGGCCTTGGCCCAGGCGTTGATGTTCTCCTGCTTGCCGAGGAAGTCGATGAACGCCTTGGCCTCCTCGACGTGCTTGCCCTTGGCGCTGGCGCCGAGGCCGACGACCACACCGGCGGGGATCCACACCTGGTTGGCGTCGTCCGCGCCCGGCACGGGGAACATCGACAGGTCGTCGGGCGAGGAGGCCGCCTTGCGGAAGTCGGGCAGCACGGCCGACACCTGGATCGCCATGCCCGCCTTACCGGTGGCCACCATCGAGATCTGCTGCTCGAACGTGGTGCCGTTCGGCTTGTCGTTGAAGAAGCCGCGCTTCTGCAGCTCCAGGTACATCTCCATGGCCTGGCGCCAGCCCGACTGGGCGAAGGAGGTCTGCCCGGCGAGCTGCTTGTCGTCGAACGTCGGGTCCTTGGCGTAAACGGTCGAGGGCACCAGCGCGTACGTGATGAGCTGGGTGACCCACGGCGTCTGCGCGCCCAGCGCGATCGGCGTGATGCCGGCCTTCTTCAGCTTGTCGCAGACCGCGAGGAACTCCGTCCACGTGGTCGGCGGCGCGTCCACGCCGGCCTTCTCGAACGCCTTCTTGTTGTAGACGGCGCCGATGACCGACGAGCCCGCGGAGTAGATGTAGGTCTTGCCGTCGAGCTGGAAGGCGGGCTTGAAGCCGACGGGGATCGTCTGCGTCCACGGCTGGGCGGACAGATCGGCCAGCAGCCCGGCCTTGGCGATCTGGGTCATGGACATGGCGCTGCCGTTGCCCGGGTAGACCACGTGCAGGTCGGGCGCATTGCCCGCGCCGAGCTGGGTGCGGACCGAGGTCTGCACCTGGTCGGTGGGGGCGAAGGAGGCGGTGAGCCGCACCTCCGGCTTCACCTTCTGGTAGGCGGCCAGCAGCTCGTCCATCGGCGCCTTCTGGTCGGCCACGCCGAGGAACTTCAGGTCGACCCCGGCGGCGGACCCGCCGCCCGTGGTGGCGGTGGTCTCGGGCTTGGTCGAGCACGCCGTGGCCACGGCCGCCACCGCGAGGCCACCCATCATGCGGAAGAACTGGACCCGGCTCAGTCGGGCGTCACGCAGATCGGTCATGTCATGTCTCCTCGACGGCGCTGGGGGAGCCGATACGAACGTTTTAATGACGGGCCTGTTAAGTTAACAGCGGATTCTGTTAAAAATGAGGGATGTCGGGAGGGTACGAGTCGCCCGAGAAGCGTGTCAAGAGTAGGATCCGCAACCGTCCTAGCGAGGGTGAGGGCTCAGGTTGAATTCGCGGCAGCACACCTCCGGCAAGTCCGCCCGGTGGCGGGACATGGCCGAGCACATCGTGCGGCGGGGCTCGGCCACGGTGACCGAGCTCGCGGAGAGCTTCGACGTGAGCGTGATGACCGTGCACCGCGACCTCGACGAGCTGGAGCGCCAGGGCATGGTGCGCAAGGTCCGCGGCGGCGCCACCGCCCAGGCCTCCAACGTCTGGGAGAGCAACATCGCCTACCGGCTCACGGCGCACACCCCCGAGAAGGACGCGATCGCCAGGGTGGTGGCCGGGCTGATCGAGCCGGGCAGCTCGGTGATGCTCGACGATTCGACCACGGCCCTGGCCGTGGCCCGCCACCTGGGCGAGCTGGCGCCGCTGACCGTGCTGACGAACTTCCTCGAGGCGATCAGGCTGCTCGCGGCCACCCCCGACATCCGGCTCATCGCGCTCGGCGGCGAATATCACGCCACCCATGACTCGTTCCTCGGCCTCGGCTGCGTGGACGCGGTCGAGGCGGTCAGCACGGACCTGGTCGTGGTCTCCACCTCGGCGGTCTCCGACCAGTACGCCTTCCACCAGGAGCAGGAGATCGTGCTGGTCAAGCGGGCGATGCTGCGCTCGGGCACCCGCCGGGTCCTGGCCGTGGACGGCTCGAAGCTGGCCAGGGTGGCGCTGCACCGGGTCGCGCCGCTGGAGGAGTTCGACGTCATCGTGGTCGACTCCAACGCGCCCGCCGAGATGCTGCAGCGCCTGCGCGACCGGCATCGGCGGGTCGAGGTCGCGCAGTTGTAACACTCTGATCTGTGATTTGTAACTTAACTCTTGTTACGAGCTTGCCTGCTTGCTACAAAGTGAGGGCTTTCGCCCCCCATCTGAGGAAGCTGCATGCACTCGCGTCGTTCGTTCCTCGGCCTCAGCGCTTTAGCCCTGGCGTTCAGCACCGACCTCGCCGACCCGTGGACCGCCGGGGCCACGGTGAGAGGCGACTACCCCTTCCAGCTCGGCGTCGCGTCCGGCGACCCGCTGCCCGACCGGGTGATCCTCTGGACCCGGCTGGCGGTCCGGCCGCTCGAACCGCTCGGCGGGCTGCCGTACAACAAGATCAAGGTCGAGTGGGAGATCGCCGAGGACGAGGCGTTCACCCGCCGCGCGGGGCACGGCGCCACGTGGGCCGCCCCCGAGTACGGCCACTCGGTCCACGTGGACGCCAAGGGGCTGCGCCCCGGCCGCGACTACTTCTACCGCTTCCGCACCGGCGGCGAGATCAGCCCGGTCGGCAGGACCAGGACGGCGCCCGCGCCGCGCAGCAGCCCCGATTCGCTGCGGCTGGCCTTCGCCTCGTGCGCGTCGTGGCAGGACGGCTACTACTCGGCCTACCGCCACCTCGCGGAGGAGCGGCCCGACGTCGTCTTCCACCTCGGGGACTACATCTACGAGTACGGCATCGTCCCCACGGGCGGGAACCGCAACACGCCGGTGCCCGAGCAGTTCCGGGTGCAGTGCGACACGCTCGACCGCTACCGCGTCCAGTACGGCCTCTACAAGAGCGACCCCGACCTGCAGGCCGCGCACCAGGCGGCGCCGTGGATCGTCACGTGGGACGACCACGAGGTGCTCGACAACTGGGCGGGCCGGTTCGGCCCCGGCGGAGAGGTGTCCGAGCAGGACTACCTGGTGATCCGCGCCAACGCCTTCCGCGCGTACTGGGAGAACCTGCCCCTCAGGGTGCCGGCCGTGCAGGGGCCCGATGCCCGGATCTACCGCCGCTTCGCCTTCGGCGACCTGGCCGAGTTCAACGTGCTGGACACCCGGCAGTACCGCGACGACCAGGTGTGCGGCGACGGGCAGCAGGTCGGCTGCGCCGAGCGGCTCGACCCGGCCCGGCAGATGCTCGGGGCCGAGCAGGAGAAGTGGCTGCTCGACGGCCTGGGCGCGTCCCGCGCCAAGTGGAACGTGCTGGCCCAGCAGATCGCCATGATCCAGCTCGACTACGACGCCGGGCCCGCGCAGCGGCTCAGCATGGACCTCTGGGACGGCTACAGGGCGGCCAAGGACCGCGTGCTGAACGGCATGGTGGACCGGCAGGTCAGCAACCCCGTGGTGCTGACCGGCGACATCCACTACAACCTGGCCGGGGAGCTCAAGGCGAACTTCGACGACCCCTCCTCGCGCACGGTCGGCGTGGAGTTCGTCGGCACCTCCGTCAGCAGCGGCGGCAACGGCAACCCCGCCACCGGCCTGCCGCCCGGCGGCGTCGACCCGGTCAACCCGCATCTGCGCTTCTCCAGCTACCAGCGCGGCTACGTCTCCTGCGAGGTCACCAGGAGCCAGTGGCGGGCGGACTTCAAGGTGCTGCCGTACGTGGACCGGCCCGGCGCGCCGGTCTCCACCAGAGCGAGCCTCGTGACCCTCGACGGCGTGCCCGGCCTGCACGCGCTCTGACAGGAAGGACCGACCATGCGACTCCTCACCGCCGCGCTGGCCGCCACCGCCGTCGTCATGACCGCCCCGGCCGCCTGGGCGCAGGACCCCTCCGAACCCCCGTCGAACCCCTCGCTCACCGTCAGATCGGGCGGCTCCAAGGGCACCGGAAAGCTGACCCCCATCGCGGGCGCCGAGCGGGTCGTGGCCCCGCTCGGCGTGGACCCGGCCTGCCCGGCCAAGATCAAGATCGGCCTGCGCAGCGACGCCAGGAAGCCGTCGTACGCGACCATGTCCGTCGAAGTGACGCAGCCGCTGTCCGTCTCCCGCTCGATGCTGACCAGCTACCTGCCGCCCGGCTACGAGCTCGGCGCGAAGCTGCTGATCGCCGTGCCGCCCACCACGCCGCAGGGCGAGTACGCGCTGCGCCTGAAGACGCCGGACCAGACCCTGTCGGTCCCCGTCCAGGTCGTCACCCTGGACCAGCTCGACAACGGCGGCAACCTCGCCCTGCTCCGCCCGGTCACCGCCTCCTCCCAGCACACCAACGCCAACTACCCGCCGTGCAGCGTCGCCGACGGCGACGCGGGCTCGAACGGCTGGGCCGGGGGCAACGGCTGGAACGACGCCACGGCCAGGACCTGGCCGGACACGGTGTCGATCGCGCTGGGCGGCCCCAAGCAGATCTCCCGCGTCGACCTCTACACCCTGAACACCGAGCGCTACCCGGCCTCGAGCGTCGGGCTGCGCGACTGGGACGTCCAGGCGGGGCTGAACGGCCAGTGGCAGACGGTCGCGCAGGTCCGGGGCAACACCGCGGGCAACGTCCGCTCGGACTTCGCCCCGGTCGCCGCGGACGCGGTCCGCATCGTCGCCCTGGCCTCGAACGGCGCCAACGACTACACCCGCATCACGGAGGTCGAGGTCCGCTAGGACCTCCCGGTCAGCCCTGGCGGCGGGACTTCACCGCCAGGGCCCCCACCACGAACAGCCCCGCCGGCCACAACCGCCGGAACCACAGCCCCGCCCGCACGTCGCGGGGGTCGGCCGCGCGGCCGGCCGCCACGCCTGCACCACGGCCGGCGCCGGCGTGATCGGGTAGAAGAGCAGCGCGCCGAGCCCGACGTCGGACACGGCGAAGGCGTCGTGGGCGGGGTCGGGACGCAGCGCGGGCACGAGGGCGAGCACGGCGAGGCTGAACGCGGCGGCGGCGCCGTACACGATCCACGCGGCCCGTCCGAACAGCGGGCGCGCGTGCTCGGGGCGGACGCCGCGCAACCAGCGCCGCTGCTGGATCGGCGCGACCCTGCCCGCGCGGTCCCCCGTGGTCATCGTGGAGAGAGAGCGCTGACCCGGATGTCACATTCGCGGGGGCTACGACGTCTTGTCTGTGTAGACGCGGCGTACCGAACAGCGAGGTGAGCCCCTTGATCCCCAACACCGATCCCAGCGCCTGGCGGATCGTCATGGACGCCAGCGAGGCGACGCTCTCGAGCGGCCACGAGACACGTGACTTCGACGGCTCTTTCTATCTGAGCCCGGACGAGTCGCTGGCGGGCTTCACGCTGCGGGTCTCCCTGCCCGGCGGGCCCGAGCTCCTGTGGGAGTCGGCGAACCTGGAGGGCGGGACCGAGGTCCGCGGGAGCAGCCTGCTGCACCTGGGCCGCCGGAGGGCACCGGCCGACGTGTCGGGGTTCTGCGCGCGGGTGCCCGTGGGGCGGACCGGGAACACGTACCTGAAGATCGTCCTGGCGGCGACGTTCTCGCCGCTGCGGCTGCGCTGGCCGAGGTGGCGGGTGCGGCCGGTGACGCTGCGGCTGTTCAGCGAGATCCGCCCCACCGTGCTCCCGTCCAGGTGACTCTCGACGCTTCGTAAATGTACGAAGCGTCACGGCACGCCGCGCGATCACGGCTAACCTGCCGTTTCATGATGTACGGCCCCCAGCAGCAGCCACCGTCCAACGCCCCCTATCCCCCGCAGCGGCACCCCACCTTCGCGCCGCCCCCCGTGGTGATCGACGTCGGCGGCGACGCCAAGGTGAAGGCGCTGATCGGCGGCTCCGTCGCGGGCGTCCTCGGGCTCATGGCGATCTTCTCGGCGCTCACCGGGCAGACGACGGGCGGCTCGGGCTCCGCCGTCGCCGTCCTGCTCCTCGGGCTCGTCTTCCTGTTCATCGGGCTGCTGCCGATCATCGCCTGGCGCAAGATCAGCCGGCCGCGCAAGCTCGTCTTCGACGGCCACGGCGTGCGCTGGGACGACCCCCAGGGCAGGCCGTGGGCCGCCCCGTGGGCCGAGCTGTCCGGGGTGGGCATCTCGCGGACCCGCCAGCGCCGCGTCAAGCCGGCCGACTACATCATCCGCAAGACGATGGTCCGCATCGACCTCTTCCCGGCCGACCCGGGCTTCCGCTCGCGCCATCCGGACATGGAGCACCTGTGGGAGTTCCACACGGTCAAGAACGGCTACCGGCTCCCGCTGGGCTCGAACCCCAAGTACATCCCGGTCATCGAACACGCGATGCGGCAGTACCGCCCGGCGATCTACCTGGGCATCCGCGACGAGGGCTTCATGGTGGGCCTGGTCTGAGAAGATCAGCCGAAGTCCAGGAAGACGGTCTCCTTGTCGCCCTGCAGGTGGATGTCGAACCGGTAGACGCCCGCCCGCTCCTCCACGGGCACCAGCGTCCGCCCGCGCTCGGGGGGCAGCGAGCCGAGGAAGGCGTCCTGGGTGAAGTAGATGCGGGTGTAGAGGTGGTGGAGCAGGCCGCGGGCGAACACGCAGACGCTGATGTACCCGTTGCCGGGCGGGAGCGTGCGCAGGGCCCAGCCGCCGTCGGCGTCGGTGGCCACCCGGCCGAACCCCGTGAAGCCGACGCCGCTCCTGCCCAGCAGCGCGCCGCTGACCTGGTCGCGCCGCAGTGTGCCCGGCGCGCCGTCGAGGTTGCCCGACGGGTCGGCCTGCCAGAACTCCAGCAGCGCGTCGGGCACCGGCTCGCCCGCGCCGTCGTAGACGTACCCGTGGACGGTGATCCCGCTTTCGGCGACGTCGCCGCCGCGGGGGATCGGGAGCGCGAAGCCGTAGAACGGGCCCACGGTCTGGGAGGGGGTGGGGTTCACCGGCCTTCCTCCATCCAGGTCGCGGCGGGGCCGTCCAGCACGATGTCCCACCGGTAGCCCAGCGACCACTCCGGCACGGACAGGTCGTGGTCGTAGGCGGAGACCAGCCGCTGCCTGGCCCGCTCGTCGGTGACGGAGCCGAGCACGGGGTCGTACCGGAACAGCGGGTCGTTCGGGAAGTACATCTGCGTGACCAGCCGCTGCGTGAAGGCCGTGCCGAACACCGAGAAGTGGATGTGCGCGGGCCGCCAGGCGTTGACGTGGTTGCGCCACGGGTACGCGCCGGGCTTGATCGTGGTGAAGGCGTAGCGGCCCTCGTCGTCGGTCAGGCAGCGGCCCACGCCGGAGAAGTTGGGATCGAGCGGCGCGGGATGGTCGTCGCGCTGGTGGAGGTAGCGGCCCGAGGCGTTGGCCTGCCAGATCTCCACGAGCTGGCCGCGTACCGGGCGGCCGTCGCGGTCCAGCACCCGCCCCTGGACGGTGATCCGCTCGCCGAGCGGCTCGCCGGCGTGCTGCCTGGTCAGGTCCGCGTCGAACGGGGCGACGTCGGCGACGCCGAAGACCGGCCCGGCCAGCTCCGCGGCCTCCGGGTCCTTCAGCGCGACGAGCGGCTGCTTGGGGTGGCGCAGCAGGCTGCTGCGGTAGGGGGCGAAGTCGCGATCGGGATGGTTCGCCACCTCGCCCGAGCGGGCCCGGTGGAGCTCGGCGATCTCGCGGTCGATGTCGGCTTGGGTGAGGGGTGGGGTCATCTGCGGCTACCTTTCCAGGACGAGGGCCAGGCCCTGGCCGACACCGATGCAGAGGGACGCGAGCCCGGTGCCGGACCCGGCCGCGGCGAGCCGGTGGGCCAGGGTGCCGGCGATGCGGGCGCCGGAGGCCCCGAGCGGGTGGCCCAGGGCGATGGCGCCGCCGTCGGGGTTGACGATGGCGGGGTCGAGGTCGGGCAGCTCGGCCAGGCAGCCGAGCACCTGCGCGGCGAACGCCTCGTTCAGCTCGGCGCTCGCCAGGTCGCCGAACCCCTTGCCCGCCCTGGCCAGGGCCTTGCGCGAGGCTTCGACCGGGCCGAGCCCGAAGTGGCGGGGTTGCAGGGCACTGGCCGCGCCGGCGACGATCCTGGCCAGGGGCTCGCGGCCGCGCAGCCCCGCCTCGTCGGTCAGCAGCAGGGCCGCCGCGCCGTCGTTGAGCGGTGAGGAGTTGCCGGCCGTAACCGTGCCGCCGTCCTTCCTGAACACCGGTCTGAGCCGGGCCAGCGCCTCCGGCGAGGTGTCCTCGCGGATGCCCTCGTCCCGGGTCAGGCCCCCGATGGGGACGATCTCGCGCTCGAACGACGCCTTGGCCGCCTTCTGGTGGCTGGCCAGCGCGTACGCGTCCTGCTCGGCCCTGGCGATGCCGTGCAGGTCGGCGATCAGCTCGGCGCCCTCGCCCAGGGGCACGGTGTGCTCGGCGGGCATCCTCGGGTTGACCAGCCGCCAGCCGAGCGTGGTGGAGACCAGCTCCTGGCCGCCGGCCGGGAAGGCCCTGTCCGGCTTGGGCAGCACCCACGGGGCGCGGGTCATCGACTCCACGCCGCCGGCGATCACCGTGGAGGCGTCGCCGAGGGCGATCATGCGGTACGCCTGGATGACGGCCTCCATGCCGGAGCCGCACAGCCGGTTCACGGTCACGCCCGGGGTGGTCACGGGCAGGCCGGCGAGCAGCGCGGCCATGCGGGCGACGTTGCGGTTCTCCTCGCCCGCGCCGTTGGCGTTGCCGAGGATCACCTCGTCGGGGGCTTCTACGTCGTTGCGCTCGGCGACGGCCTTGACGACGTGGGCGGCCAGGTCGTCGGGGCGGATGCCGGACAGCGCCCCGCCGTGGCGGCCGAAGGGCGTGCGGACGGCGTCCACGATGTAGACGGTGGAGACGGTGTTCATACGGCTACCTCCGCTTCGGTGCGGTCGCGCAGTTCGGCCACGCTCACTCCGGGCGCGGTCTCGACCAGCCTCAGCCCCGCCCCGGTGACGTCGAGGACGCCCAGGTCGGTGATGATCCGGTGCACGCACGCCTTCCCCGTGAGGGGCAGCGAGCACTCCTTGACGATCTTCGGCGTGCCGTCCTTGGCGAGGTGATCCATGATCACGATGACCCGGCCCGCGCCGTGGACCAGGTCCATCGCCCCGCCCATGCCCTTGACCAGCCTGCCGGGCACCATCCAGTTCGCCAGGTCGCCCTTCGCCGAGACCTGCATCGCGCCCAGCACCGCCACGTCGATGTGCCCGCCCCGGATCATCCCGAACGACAGCGACGAGTCGAAGAACGACGCGCCCGCCAGCACGGTCACGGTCTCCTTGCCGGCGTTGATCAGGTCGGGGTCCAGCCCGTCGGGGGCGGGGTAGGGGCCGACGCCGAGGATGCCGTTCTCGGAGTGCAGGATCACGTCCACCTCGGGCGGCAGGAACGACGGGATGCGGGTGGGCAGCCCGATGCCGAGGTTGACGTAGTCGCCGTCGCGCAGCTCGGCCGCCGCCCGCGCGACCATCTCGTCCCTGGTCCAGCTCATGAGGTGGTGGTCCCTTCCCGTGCCGGAGGCGCGGAAACAGTGCGCCGTTCTATGCCCTTGTCGGCGGCCTGCTCGGGGGTCAGGACCAGGACCCGCTGGACGAACACGCCGGGCAGGTGCACCTCGTCCGGCTCCAGCTCGGTCAGCTCCTCGATCTCGGCGACCGTGACCCGGCCGGCCATCGCGGCGAGGGGGTTGAAGTTGCGGGCGGACTTGTTGAAGACCAGGTTGCCGTGCCGGTCCCCCTTGGCGGCCCGCACCAGCGCGAAGTCCGTGGTGATGCTGTGCTCCAGCACGTACGCGCGGCCGTCGAACTCGCGGACCTCCTTCGGCGGCGAGGCCACCGCGATCGAGCCGTCCGGGTTGTGGCGCAGCGGCAGGCCGCCGTCGGCGACCGGCGTGCCGACCCCGGCCGGGGTGTAGAAGGCGGGGATGCCGGCGCCGCCCGCGCGCAGCCGCTCGGCCAGGCTGCCCTGCGGGGTCAGCTCGACCTCCAGCTCCCCGGCGAGGTACTGGCGGGCGAACTCCTTGTTGTCGCCGATGTAGGAGGCGGTCACGCGGGCGATGCGGCCGGCCGCCAGCAGGACGCCCAGGCCGCCGCCGTCCACTCCGCAGTTGTTCGACACCACGCCGATCCCCCTCACACCGGTGTTGTAGAGGGCCTGGATCAGGACGTTGGGGATGCCGCTGAGCCCGAAGCCGCCGACCGCGAACGACGCGCCGTCCGACACGCCGGCCAGCGCCTCCTCCGCGGTCGTGACCACCTTGTCTCTCCGCACGACGCTCCATCCGTAAGGGAGTGTTCGCATAGTGAACATTAGTTCACTATTGTGCTGTCGAGTATGCGTACGCGACCGTGCTCGTGTCAAAGTGCCTTGATGGAGCGGAGGAGGGCCGGATGGAGCCAGCAGGGACCCTGGAACGCGGCCTGGCCGTGCTGCGGGCGCTGACGGCGGATCCAGCCGGAGGGCCGGACGGGCGCTCGCGCTCCGCGCGGATGCGCGCCACCGACCTCGTGCGCGCCACCGGGCTGGCCAGGTCCACGGTCGACCGCGTGCTGGCCACCCTGGTCCACCTCGGCCACGTCCGCGCCGAGGGGCGCGACCTGCTGCCCGCGCCGCGCCTGATGGAGCTGGGCGAGGCGTACCTCGCCTGCGGCGGCCTGCGCGACCCCCTCGCGCCGCCGGCCCAGCAGCTCGCGGAGGAGCTGGACGAGTCCGTGTCGCTGGCCGTCGGTGACGGTGACGGGGTGCGCTTCATCGGCCAGTTCACCCGCAGGCGCACCATGTCGATCGCCTTCCGGGTGGGCGACCTGCTGCCCGCCGACCGCTGCGCGGCGGGCCTGGCCCTGGGCGACCCCGCCGCGCCGTGGGCCGAGGACGACCAGCTCATCGAGCCGGGCCTGGTCGCGGTCGCGATGCCCGTACGCGACCCGGGGCGGCAGGCGGTCTGCGCGGTCAGCGTCGTCAGCCACACCAGCCGGCACACCGCCGCCAGCCTGCGCGATTACGCGCTCCCCCGGCTGCGCGAGACGGTCGCGGCCATGGAGGCGGCCCTGACCGAGCCGGCGACCCGGCCTCCGCTGGTCGCCAGCACAGACCTTTCACGTACCGCGAAGGACGAGCTGGGCAGCGGATATCTGCAGTCGCTGGCCCGCGGCCTGGCCGTGCTGGTGTCGCTCGGCTCGGCCCGCGGCGGGCTGAGCCTGGCCGACGCCGCCAAGACCACGGGGCTCCCGCGCGCCACCGTGCGGCGCTCGCTGCAGGTGCTGACCCGGCTGGGCTACGTGGCCTGCCACGACTCCCGCTTCGCCGTGCTGCCCAAGGTGATGGAGCTGGGCTACGCCGCCCTGTCGGAGCGCACCTTCGGCGAGGTCGTCCAGCCGCACCTGGCCGACCTGGTGGCCCGCGTCCACGAGTCGGCCTCGGTCGGGGTGCTGTCGGGCGACGACGTCCTGTACGTGGCCCGCGTGCCCACCGTGAGCATCATGACCGTCAACATCACGGTCGGCACCCGCTTCCCCGCGTACGCCACCTCGATGGGGCGGGTGCTCCTGGCCGACCAGCCCGAGGAACGGCTGGCCGCCGTCGCGCCCGAGCCGCTGACCCGCCACACCATCACGGCGCCGGACCGGCTGCGGGCGGCCGTCCGGCAGGCCGCCAGGGACGGCTACGCGCTGGTGGACCAGGAGTTGGAGGAGGGGGTCCGGTCGATCGCCGTGCCAGTCCTGGGGCGGGACGGGCGGGTGGTCGCGGCCGTCAACGTCGCCACCCACGCCAGCCGGGCCACCCGCGCCGACCTGCTCCGCGACGTGCTGCCCGCCCTGACCGAGACGGCCGCCAGGATGTCGGCCGACCTCCGGCACGTCCCCGCCGCGCCGTGAGCGGCAGCGCCGGCCACGCTCGATGCCCTCGCCGCGGCGCCGTGAGCGGCAGCCTCAGCCGCGCTCGGCGCGCTCGCCGCGGACGATCCGGTAGAGCCCGTACGCGGCCTCGATCACGCCGAGCACCATCATGACCACGCCGACCTTCGACGGGGTGAACACGACGATCTCGATGTCGAGCCCGAACAGCCACAGCGCCAGCCCGATGACGAAGACCACCAGTCCGGTGAGGAACGTCTTGCGGGCGGGAGTCATGGGAACCTCTTTCGATCAGAGCCGTTTCCCGCAACGCTAGCGACGGCCCTGACCGCAGGTCTTCCTGCCCGCTGAGGAGATCGGGGTACATCTTTCGGGTGACGCGGCGCGGCGGCCCGTTCCTCCCGCCGCCGCGCACCGCGCGATCGTCACCCGCGAACGCCCGTCGCCCCTCGGGCCGGCGAGATCAGGCCGTACATGACCAGGGCGCAGAGCGCGATCGCGATCACCGACCAGAGGGGGAAGGCCACCATGAAGGCGAAGTGGCCGATCATCGCGAGCCCCGCCAGGGCGACCCCGGCCCAGCGGGCCCACATCATCCCGGCCAGCACGCCGAGCCCCACCGCGAACTGCAGGACGCCGATCACCAGCCAGACCCAGCCCCATGCGGTGTAGTTCCACACCAGCAGGTGGCCGCCGGGCGTGACGAAGAAGTACGTCTTGAACAGGGCTATGACGCCTTCGATGATGTTGAAGATCCCCAACACCAGCGAGAGTGTGCCGGCGAATCCGAGCCAGCCCGAATAGCCACCACCATGGAACGCGAACGGTGACGTCGAGGTCGTCATGATCGTCTCCTTCCCGGCGAGTCGAGACACCGGGCCTCGTCTGCACCCATGCCCGAAATGCCTAAAGGCAAAATCCCGCCGGGCAAAGCTATGCCCGCATATCAGCAAAGAGCGGCACCATTCGCCCCCGCTCTTTTCCCGATTTTTTAGGAAAATGGGGATTCGCTTGGCCGACGCCACCGCGTGAGAAGCGACAAAGTGCGAGGGATACCCTCACCGAATAATCTGGGAGTGGAGGCTCGGTCACCGGCGGCGCGGTGATCCGAGCGCCGGAGCCGCTGGAGCATTGATGACCACAACCGCACCGAACGTTTCCTGCCACCTTCCGGCCGAGCTCAACAGCTTCATCGGCCGGCGGCACGAAATCGCCGAGGTCAAGCGGCTGCTGTCCGATGCCCGGCTGGTGACGCTGATCGGCGTCGGCGGCGTCGGCAAGACCCGCCTGGCCCTGCGCGTCGGGTTCGACCTGCGGCGCAGCTGTCCCGACGGCGTGTGGCTGGTCGAGCTCGCCGCGCTGGAGAGCCCGGAATTGCTGGTGCAGACGGTGATGGAATCCCTGGAAATCCAGGACCGTTCCGTACGCCCGCCCATCGAGGTGCTCACGGACCATCTGCGTGACAAGAAACTGCTCCTCATCCTGGACAACTGCGAGCACCTGCTGGACGAATGCGCCGCGGTGGCCGAGACGCTCATGCGCGCCGCGCCCGGTCTGCGGATCCTGGCCACCAGCAGGCAGCCGCTCGGCGTCGTGGGCGAGCAGATGATGGCCGTTCCGCCGCTGCCCATGCCGGATTTCGACATTTCGCGGTCGTCCACGGATTCGCTGAAACAGTTCGACGCGATCCGGCTGTTCGCCGACCGGTCCCAGTCCGTGCTGCCGGGGTTCGAGGTCACCGACGCCAACCAGGACAGCGTGGCGCGGATCGTGCGGCGGCTGGACGGCATCCCGCTGGCGATCGAACTGGCCGCCGTCCGGCTGCGGGCGATCTCCGTGGAGCAGTTGCTGGCCCGGCTGGACGACCGGTTCCGGCTGCTCACGATGGGGGCCCGGACCGCGCTGCCACGCCAGCAGACGCTGCGGGCGCTGATCGACTGGAGCTACGCCCTCTGCACCGAGCAGGAGCGGCTGCTCTGGGCCCGGCTTTCGGTGTTCTCCGGCGGTCTGGACCTGGAGGCGGCCGAGCACGTGTGCACCGGCGACGGCATCGACCCCGACGAGATCGTCGACCTGGTGGTCGGCCTGGTGGGCAAGTCGGTGCTGGCCCGCGAGGGCGACCAGACCACGGTGCGCTACCGGCTGCTGGAGACGATCCGCCAGTACGGCCGTGACCGGCTGCGCGAGTCGGGCGAGGAGGCGGAGCTGAGGGCCAGGCACCGCGACTGGTTCCAGAACCTCGCGAACCGCGGGCAGCGGCAGTGGTTCGGCCCCGACCAGGTGGCCTGGTTCAAGCGGCTGCGCGCCGAGCACGGCAACATCCGCACGGCGCTCGACTACTGCCTCACGACGCCGGGCGAGGCGGAGCGCGGCCTGGCCATCGCCACGGCGCTGCGGTTCTACTGGATCGGGAGCGGCTCGCTGCGGGAGCCGCGCGACTGGCTCGACCGCCTGCTCGCGGCGGACCCGGCGGCAGGGCCCGCGACGGGCCCGGCACCCGGTCAGGCGGCAGGGCCTGCGGCAGGCCCAGCGGCGGGCCCAGCAGTGGGCTCTGCGGCGGGTGGCGAGCCGACGATCGCCCGTGCCAACGCCCTGTGCGTCAACGCGCGGCTGGCGGTCCTGCAGAGCGACTTCGCGCTGGCGGCGGACATGCTCACGGAGGTCCGCGAGCTGGCGAAGAAGCTCGACGACGCGGCGATCCTCGCCGAGATCTCCTACGTCTCCGGCCTCGCGACCCTGATCCAGCGCGACCTCACCGGCGCGGCGGCCCTGCTGGAGGAGGCGGTGGCGGGCTACCGCGAGGTGGACGCGCAGATGGGGGTGGTGAACACGCTGCTGTACCTGGCCACCGCCTACTCGCTCCTCGGCCGTTCCGACGAGGCCGTCGCGCGCTTCAAGGAGGGCCTGGAGATCTGCGTGGGCCGCGAGGACCACTGGTTCACGTCATACACGCTGTGGGTGTACGGGATCGAGATCTGGCGGCAGGGCGACGTGGCGCGGGCGGTCGAGATGGAGCGCGAGGCCATCCGGCTCAAGGAGCCCTTCGACGACCGGCTGGGCACCGCCCTGTGCGTCGAGGCGCTGGCGTGCATGGCCGCCGACGGCACGCCCGAGCGCTCCGCCGTGCTGTTCGGGGCCTCGCAGGAGCGCTGGCGGTCGTTCGGCGCGCCCCCGTTCGGCTATCTGTTGGGCCTGCACGAAGCCTCCGAGACGCTGGCGCGCGAACGACTGGGCGAGGAGGAGTTCGAGGCCGCCTTCCGCCGGGGCACCGAGCTCACCCCGGCCGACGCGCTCGCGTACGCGATGTGCCAGAGCGTGAAGCCGGCCAAGCCGGCCAAGCCGGCGGCCGCGGCGGCCCAGGCCTCGCCGCTCACCCGGCGAGAGATGGAGATCGCCCGGCTCGTCGCCCAGGGCATGACCAACAAGGCCATCGCCTCCGCGCTGGTGATCGCCCAGCGCACGGCGGAGGGTCACGTCGAGCACATCCTGACCAAGCTCGGGTTCAACTCGCGGGCCCAGATCGCGGCCTGGGTCGGCGAGCAGGGCCACAACCTTCCCGGGAGCGCCCCATGACGTCCGGCGCCGGCGTTCTGACCGACAAGTCCACCTTTGTTGGGCGAACGCGGGAGCTGTCCACGGTGCGGAAGCTGCTGGGCAAGTCCCGGCTGCTCACCCTGACGGGCGCGGGCGGCGTCGGCAAGACCCGGCTGGCGCTCAGGGCGGCGGAGCTACTGCGGGCGGCGTACCAGGACGGGGTGGAGGTGGTCGAGCTGGCCACCCTGGAGACGGGCGACCTGCTGGAGTCGGAGGTCGCCACGGCGCTGGGGCTGCGCGACGTGCGCCGCGACCTCATGGGCGTGCTGGTGGACTACCTGTCCGGCAGGCGGATGCTGCTGGTCCTGGACAACTGCGAGCACCTGAGCGCGGTCTGCGCCCGGTTCGTGGAGCGGCTGCTGCAATCCGCGCCCCGGGTGCAGGTCCTGGCGACCAGCAGGCAGACGCTGCGGGTCTCCGGCGAGCAGGTGCTGATGGTCGCTCCCTTGCCCACCCCTGATTGCGAGCACACGGTCCGGGAAGTCGGCCGGCACGACTCCGTCCGGCTGTTCGTGGAGCGCGCGGCGGGCGCCGTGCCCGGCTTCCGGCTGAACGCGCGCAACGTGGCGCCCGTGGCGCAGCTGGTCCGGCGCCTGGAGGGCATCCCGCTGGCGATCGAGCTGGCCGCGGTCCGGCTGCGCTCCATGCCGCTCGAACGCCTGGCGCGGGAGCTGGAGGAGCGGTTCGACGTGCTGGCCGCGAAGACTCCCGCCGCCCTGCCCCGCCACCAGACGATGCGCGCGACCATGGAGTGGAGCTTCCGCCTCTGCTCGGCCGGGGAGCGGCGGCTGTGGGCGCGGCTGGGGATGTTCCCCTCCGGGGCCGACCTGGAGACCGCCGAGGCGGTGTGCTCCGGCGACGGCATCGACCGGTTCGACGTGCTCGATCACCTGTCCGGGCTGGTGGACAAGTCGGTCCTGATCAGGGACGGCTCCAGATATCGCATGCCGGAGCCCCTGCGCGCGTACGGCTGCGAGCAGCTGCCGTCCTCCGAGGCGCGGCGGATGCGCCGGCGCTACGTCGAGCACTACCGGGACCTGGTGGCGGAGCACCGGGTCGACCGGATGGTGCCCGAGCAGCTGGACCGGTATCTGCTCCTGCAGCGGGAGCTGCCCAACATCCGCGTCGCCCTCGAGATGTGCCTGAGCGAGCCGGCCCTGGCTCCTGTGGAGCTGGCCGCCGCGACGGCGATGTGGTGCTTCTGGCTCCTGACCGGCTCGTTCACCGAGGGTCGCTACTGGCTGGGGCGCGGCCTGGAACTGGTGCCGGAGGGTGACCGGTGCCGTGCGATGGCGACCTGGGCCGACTGCCTGCTCGCCCTGCGCCAGGGCCAGGCCGTGACCGTCAGGCGGCGGCTGGCGGAATTCGTCGCCCGCGCTCGCCGGGAGGGCGATGAGCTGCTCATGGCGCGTGGCATCCGCAGCTCGGGCGTCGCGGCGTTCCTCACCGGCGACGCAGAGCGCGGCCTGGCGCTGATGCGGGAGTCCCTCGCCCGCCACGAGGCCATGGACGACATCGACGGCGTCATGTTCAACCTCTACGTCGGGGCCGCGTACGGCTCGAACGAGGTTCCCCGCCAGGCCGCCGAGTTCGGCGAGCGGCTCCTGGCCCTGTGCGAGAGCCGGCACGCCCTGGTCTTCCGCGCGTACGCGCAGCTCGCGCTCGGCGTCGCGTACTGGAATCTGGGCGACCGCCCGCGTGCCGAGGCGTTGCTGACGGCGGCCACCGAGTTCACCGGGGGGATCAACGACCGGTGGTGCCTCACCCAGTGCCTGGAGGTGCTGGCGTGGCTCGCGGGCGCGCGGGGCGAGCACGAACGGGCCGCCGAGCTGCTGGGGGCGGCGCACGTGATGTGGCAGGCGGTGGGCACCTCGCCGGAGTGGATGAGCTACCACGCGAGCTGGCACAGGCTCTGCACCGAGCAGGCCCGCGCGGCGCTGGGGCGGTCGGCGTTCGCGACCGCGTTCCGCCAGGGATCGCGGCTCGGGCCGCGGCGCTCCGTGAGCTACGCGGTGAGCGGCTCGCTATCGCGGCGGAGGGGCCAGGGCGCCGGAGCCCCCGTCACGACGGGCGCAGGAGGCCGGCGGCCACCGCTGACAGGCGCGTCTCCAACCGGGTGACGATGGCGGGCGCCCCGGCCGTGTCGATCCGGCAGCAGTAGAGGAAGCGTACGAGGGGCTCCTCGGCGATGGGGCGGGCCACGACGCCGGCCACCGGGTCCGTGAGCGCCAGCGCGGGCAGCACGGCGATGCCGAGCCCGTGGGCGACGAGCCGCAGCACCGTCCTGAAGTCGTCGCCGACGAAGGCGAGCCGCGCCCGCGGGCCGGCGGAGCGGGCCGGCTCGGCGAGGGGGCCGAGCCGGGTGCCGGTGACGGGGGTGCCGATCCACGGCTCGTCGGCCAGGTCTGCCAGGCTCAGCGACGCCCGCCCCGCCAGGGCGTGGCCGGCGGGGAGCACGACCATGACCGGGTCGCGGCCGATCAGCGAACGCCGCAGGCCCGGTGGCGGCGGCAGGGGGAACCAGTCGTAGTCGAAGGTGACCGCGAGGTCGATGTCGCCGCGGAGCAGCCGCTGGTAGCTGTCCTCGGTCTCGTGCTGGCTCAGCGTGACGCGCACGCCCGGGCAGGCGCGGCGGAACGCGGCCAGGGCCGGAGGGACGATGCCGGCGGCCGCGGAGACGAAGGCGCCCAGCCGTACCTCGCCCGACAGCCCGGCGTCCAGGGCCTCCAGCTCCGTGCGGGCCCGGGTCATCGCCGCCCGGACCGCCCCTTCGGCCCGCAGGAGGACGGCGCCGGCGGCGGTGGGGCGCACGGGACGGCGGTCGAGGAGGCGCAGGCCCGCCCGCCGTTCGAGGTCGGCGATCTGCTGGGAGACGGCCCCCTGCGTGTAGCCGAGCTCCTCGGCGGCCGCCGCGAACGAGCCGAGCCTGACGACCGCCTCCAGCGTGGCGAGGAGGCGGGGCTCCAGTTGTCCGGGCACGAACATTAGCGTACCTAATGTTGGCCTTAGCAGACTTTGCTGGTGCTTATCCGCAGGCTGGTGGAGCATGGGAGACACGCCGCCGGAAGAAGGGTTTCCCACCATGGATCTCGCCGCCCTCGACGCGCTGGTCGATCGGCTGCCGCGCAAGCGGATCGGCTTCTACCCGACGCCTTTCCACCGCCTGGACAATCTGTCGGCCGCCTACGGGGCCGGCTTCTTCCTCAAGCGGGAGGACCTGGCGGGGCCGGGCACCATCAGCGGGAGCAAGACCCGGCTGGCCGAGTTCGTCATCGGCCAGGCCCTGGCGGACGGCGTCACGCACATCATCACGCAGGGCGTCTACCTGACGAACTCCGGGATGCAGTTCGCCGCGGCCTGCCGGGCCGCCGGGCTCACGCCGATCCTCTTCCTCACCCGGGACGAAGGACGCCACGGGGAGCTCGCGGAGTATCGCGGGAACCTGCTGCTGAGCAAGATCATGGACGTGGAGACGCACTACATGCCCACCCGGGGCGGCGCCTACTGGGACACGCCCGACGAGCAGCAGCGCATCGTCGACGCGATGAACGCCCGCCAGGCCGAGCTCGCGGCGCGGGGGCACCGGGCGCTGATCGTGCCCACCGGCGGCGCCCACCCTTACGGCTTCGTCGCGCACACGCTGACGTTCACGGAGATGATCCAGCAGGCCGGGGCGTCCGGGGTCCGGCTCGACTACCTCTACCACACCGCGGGCACGGGCACGGCGCTGCCGGGGCTGATCGCGGCGAAGCTGATGACGGGGAGCCCGGTCGTCATCCGCTCCATCGCGATCTGCGACTACCGGCCCGGGAACTGGATCAACGTCGAGGTGATCGTCGACCGCGTGAAGCACATCCTCAAGCTGCTGGAGGTCGCGGTCCCCGCCGACGAGGTCATCCGCGCCGAGATCGACGTCGACGAGCGGTTCATCGGCGAGGACTACGCGGTGCCCTCGCCGGAGGGCGTGGCCGCCATCAAGGAGCTCGCCAGGTCGGACGGGGTGTTCATCGGCCCCGTCTACACGGGCAAGGGCTTCGCGGGGCTCCTCGACCACGTGCGCACGGGGCGGGTCGAGCCGGGCCGGAACGTGGCGTTCCTGCACACCGGGGACACCGCCAACCTGTTCGAGATCCCCCAGGTCGTCGGCGACGTGGCCGGCACCCGGTCTCCGTAAGCCCCCTGGGGATCAGGAACGCGGCGACAGGCGGAAGACGCGCAGCTCGCGGCCGGAGCGCTCGGTGTAGCCCTGGTACAGCGGCCAGAAGCGGGTGAGCGCCTGCCAGGCCTGCTCGCGGTCGGCACCGGCCAGCAGGGCAGCCGTGACGGGGATGACGCGCCCGCGGAACCTCACGCTGGCCTGCGGGGTCTTGAGCAGGTTGCCGCTCCAGGCGGGGTGGTGCTCCCTGCCGAAGTTGCTGCCGACCACGAGGAACGTGCCGCCCTCCTCGGGCAGGCAGGCCAGCGGGCTCTCGCGGAGCTGCCCGGACTTGCTGCCGGTCGTGGTGAGCAGCAGGTGGGGGATCATCTGGTCCCCCATGAGCACGCGGCCGCCCGTCATCCGGTTGACGAAACGATCAAGAGGCGGCACGATCTTGGGCGCGACCCGGGCGAACCCCCTCGTGCCGGCGAGCCACTGGAAGAACGGGCGCAGCGCGCTGCTGACGCGTGCCATGAACCCGCCGCTGGACTGCTGCTGCTCGACCACGGTGACCTCGTGTCCTCGTTGCGCTGCCGACGGGGGCCAAGGATACTTCCCAACCAAGCGATTGGTCTACTCGGCCCCGCCGTCGGCGCGGGCCGGGCGGTCGATCCGGTAGACGTAGTGGGCGGGCCCGTGGATCGGGTTGTCCGGCTCCAGCTCGCCTTCGGCCACCCGGCGCAGCCCGGCCTTCTCCAGCGCCCGCCACGACGCGCGGTTGGCCGCCGAGACGGGGACCAGCACGCAGGACGCGCCGGGGATCTCCTCCCAGATCCGCTCGATCACCGCGCCGATCATCTCCGGCCCCAGCCCCCGGCCGACCTGGGCGGGATCGCCGATGAGGTAGTCGATGCTCACCGCGCCGTCGGGCACGGGGGTGACCCCCTCCAGCTCGGCCAGGTAGGCGGGGTAGTCGGCGTACCGGGACCGCTGGACCAGCCCGAGCGGCCGGCCGTCGAGGAACACCAGCAGGTCCTCCGACGGCTCCTCCCCGCGGGCGGCGGGGCCGAAGTCGCGGGCCACCGCCTCCATCGAGGTCTCGTGGTTCCACCACAGCGCCACGTGCGGCTGCTCCAGCCACGTACGCAGCAGGGGGAAGTCCTCCTGGCCGAGCCGACGCCATGTGATCATCAGAACGCTCCGGGGGTGTGCTGCCGGCGGTAATAGCGGGCCTGGCGGTCGCGGTGCCCGCACGAGGGGTGGCACCAGCGCCGGCGCGAGTGGTGCTGGACGAAGAACAGGGAGCAGCCGGGGCCCTGGCAGCGCCGTACCCGGCCCGCCTGGGGACCGGTCAACAGCTCGACGCAGCAGGTGGCGATGCTCCCGAGCACGGCGGCGGCGCCGGTGACGGTGCCGGCCCGGCGCGAGGCCGGCGCGCCGCGGCTCCAGTCGAGCCGGAGGTACGTCGGCGCCGCCGCCGTGAAGCCGTTGACCCGCTCGACCAGCGCCGCGTCGGGAGCGCGTCCCTCGACGGCGGCCGACAGCAGGGCGTGCACGCAGTCGCGCAGCAGCCGCACCCGGCCCGCGTGCGGCCCCATGGGGACCGTCGCCCCGTGCCGCCCGGAGACCAGGGCGAACCACTCGCCGACCCGCCGGGCGTCGGCCAGGAAGTCGATCCGCGCCTCGCCCGTGCCGTACAGCGTGTTGGCCAGCTCCACCGCGAGAGGTTCCGTCCCGAGGATCGGGAACTCGGCATCCGTCACGATGCTGACGCTAACAAATTATTGCAACCGTCAGCATCTGAATTAAATAGGGGTGGGCAACTCCCCGTACGGGTTCTAGCTTGGCGGCCGTGGAGGCATGCACAGGCAGGACCGGGCGGCGGCCGGGGACCTCGACCACCAGGACAGAGATCGTCTCGGCGGCGGCCAGGGCCTTCAGCGCCCGCGGCTACGAAGCCACCAGCATGCGCCAGGTGGCCGCGAACGCCGGCGTGGACCCGGCGCTCGTCCGCCGCTTCTTCGGCGGCAAGGAGCAGTTGTTCAGCGCGGTCGTGACGGCGGCGTTCCAGCCCGAGCGGGCCGTGGTCACGCTCCTGGACGGGCCGCGCGGGTCGCTCGGGGAGCGGCTGGCCGGATACGTCCTCGGCCTGCTCGGCGCGGTCGACCAGCCGGGCCCGGTGCTGGGCCTGATGCGCTCGGCCGCCACGAGCGCGCACGCGGCGGCCCTGATCAGGAAGTTCCTCGCGAACGGCCTGCTCGGCGAGGTCACCGGGAAGCTCGGCGTGGACCGTCCCGAGCTGCGCGCGGCGCTCGCGGCCAGCCAGCTCGTGGGGCTGGTCATCACCCGCTACGCCGTACGGGTGGACGCGCTGGCCACGTCCGGGGCCGACGAGCTCATCGCATGGGTGGCACCGACGCTCCAGCGCTACCTCACCGGCCCCGCCCCGTGATCGCCCTTGAGGACGGGCGATCCCGCGACTCATCCGCCCGGGCTCAGCGGGGTGGCCCCGTGGCTCAGCCGTCGCGGCTCATCGGGGTGACGCCGAGGGCGAGGAGCAGGTAGTGACGCTGGCGCAGGGTGAGGTCCCCGATGCTGGCGCCGCTGCCGATCCTGCCCCTCCGCAGCACGCGGGTGATCTCGGTGGCGCTGCGCCCCGGCAGCGCCCGCAGCACCGTCTCCACGTCGGCGCCGATGGTGGCCAGGTCGGTGCGCGACAGCAGGGCCTCCAGGCCGAGCCGCCCGGCCGCGACGGCGGCGCGCAGCTCGCCGGCCGTCATCGGCTCCGGCCCGGGCGACGGCTTGGGCCGGGGCGACGGCGTACGCGGCTGCGGGATGGACGGCTTGCCCGCCAGGCGGGCGGCGGCGACGGGTACGGCCGGGGCGGGCAGTTCGTCGACCAGCATGGTCTGGGCGATGACGAGCAGCCCGCCCACGGCCAGCACGCCCGTGGCCACGACGACGACCTGACGGCGCGCCAGCCGGCCGCTGGCGCGGGCCATCTGCAACCCGACCAGCGCGGTACGCAGCAGCACGCCGGTGAGCACGCCCAGCAGGATCGGCACGCTCTGCGGCGGCAGCGGCGCCACGCTGGCCAGCAGGACCCCGGCCGCCGGGCTGAGGCAGGCCAGCGCCAGCCAGGGCACCAGCGGTTTGCGGGCCAGGTCGAGCATGGCCGTCAGGGCCAGCCCTTCACCGGCCGAGTGGATCATGAGCGCGGCCACGACGATGATCGAGGCGGCCAGCACCAGGGTGGCGCCCTCGATCATGCGGTGCAGGCTCAGCGCGACGGCGGTGCCCACTCCCCCGTACACGGCGGCGTTGACGGCCTGCTCGACCCGCCTGTGCATGCCGGGCGCGTGCCGGGCGCGCCGCCCCACCTCGTGCGGGTGCGCGCACCCGTGGCGGGTGAAGTGCGTGATGACGGCATACCCGAACAACCCGGCCAGCGCCACCAGCCACACCGGAACGTGCGTCGCGACGGCCTCCCGCCAGGCGTCGGGCATCACGTCGGTCAGGGCGGTGATGAGCATGAGCGCCGAGGCGACGGCCAGCCAGACGCTGATCCGGTCGGCCTTGCGCTGCGCCAGGTGGGCGCCGGCCAGCGTGGACAGCGCCACCAGGCCCACGGCGGCCCACACCGTCCAGACCGGCATGGCGGCGCCCAGGGCCGCGTCGTGCGCCGGCGACTGCAGTACCGGCCCCCCGATCGGCAAGGACATGTGACGGCCTTTCTGGCGAGAGTGCGGAGATCGATCACTGGGCCGCGAGGGGGCCGGTGCGCGCGCCGTGGGCGGGCGTGGAGACGTCCTCCAGGACGGTGCGCAGCCGGCCCAGCTGGGTGTGCAGGCTGTCCTGCAGCCGCCGGCCGTGGTCGGTGAGAACCGTGTCGAACTGGTTCAGCTGCTCCTCGATGGCCTCCTGGTAGGCCAGGCGGGCGGTCCGGGTCAGCGCCTCGGCCGCGGCGGCGGCGTCGAGTCGCAGCCGCTCGGCTTCGGCGCGGGCCTCGGTCAGGATCCGGCGTGCCTCCTGCCGGGCGATCTCAACGGTCTCGCGCGCGCTCTCCTCCGCGGCGGCCAGCGTGTCGGCCGGGGCCGGGACGGCCGCGGCGAGACGTTCGCGCAGGTGGGCGTTGTCCTGCCAGAGCAGGCTGATCGTGGTCTCCACGGTGGACAGGAACGTGTCCACCTCGGCCAGGTCGTAGCCGGCCCGCAACCGGACCACGCTGAAGACCTGGTGGTGCACGGCGGTGGGAGTCAGCAGGGTGAGCTGTCCCGGGCCGGCGGCCTGGGCCGGCACGGTGACGAAGCCGTCGCCGTCGGCGGCGTGGCCGTCCGGGATCGGGAGGCCGTAGACGTGGTCTTCGTGCTCGATGTGCATGACGGAGTTTCACCGAACCTTTCACCGTCAGCGCTGGAACGGCCGGGCGCGCCCGCGCCGGTCCCGGGGCATGGAGGGGTGCCCCGGATCGGGGGGAACCGGTGCGAAACCTTGACCGTCCAACCAGGCAACTTATACGCACAGTAGTTGACACGTTACCGTGCGATTAAACATGGGCCCAGACGCTCACAGGTAAAGGCCGCCCCGGACCGCCAGATGTGACCAGGGCCACACCGCCTGCCTGTCCCCCGGCGCCGTCCCCGTCCGTCCTCCCGCCGAGCAACCGGCTACGAGGAGGGTCCAAGGACATGGGCAAGCTGATCGTCATCGAGTTCGTCACCCTCGACCTGGTCGTCGAGGACCCGGACGGGGCCGACGGGACGCCGTGGGGAGGCTGGGCCTTCCGGTACGGGCCCGAGGCGGTGGCCGGCGACAAGTTCGCGCTGGGCGAGGTGCTGGACACCGGGGTCATGCTGCTGGGCCGCGCCACCTGGCGGCGCTTCTCGCGCATCTGGCCCGGCAGGGACGACGAGTTCTCCCGGAAGATGAACGCCATCCCCAAGCTCGTCGCCTCCCGATCGGCGGAAGGCGTCGAGGCGTGGAGCAACTCCGCCTTCCTGCGGGGCGACCTGGTCAAGGAGGCGGCCGAGCGCAAACGGGAGCGGGATATCGTGGTCGCCGGCAGCGGCAGCGTCGTCGCCGCGCTGGGGGCGCACGACCTGGTCGACCAGTACCGACTGCTGGTGTTCCCGACCGTGGTGGGCCAGGGCCGCCGCCTGTTCGACCGGCCCCTCGGCCTGGCTCTCGAGTCCGCCGAACGCGTGGGCCCGGCCGTCCGCCTCACCTACGGCCGCGACGCGGCGGCGTGAAGGAGACCACCGTGAAATACGCGCTGCTGATCAACGAGCGTCCCGGGGCGTACGACGGGCTGACCGCCGGCGAGCGAGCGGCCATCACCGCCGAGTACGTCGAGCTGATGCGGGACGAGCGCATGATCTCGGGCGAGCGGCTCCAGCCGGCCGGAACCGCGACCACCGTCCGGGTCCAGGGCGGCCGGACGCTGGTCACCGACGGGCCGTTCGCCGACACCAAGGAGATCTTCGGCGGGTTCTACATCGTCGAGGCCGCCGACCTCGACGACGCGCTGGAGCTCGCCGCCCGCGTCCCCGCCGCCCGCCTCGGCGGATCGGTCGAGGTGCGACCGCTGGTGGAGCGGTAGCCGGTGCTGGAAGAGATCTTCCGCGACCAGTGGGCCCGCGTGTTCGCAGCGCTGGTGAGCTACACCGGCGACATCGACGTCGCCGAGGAGGCCGCCCAGGAGGCGTTCGCGGTCGCGGCCGAGCGCTGGGCCCGCGACGGGGTCCCGGACAACCCCGGGGCCTGGCTCGTGGTGACCGGGCGCCATCGGGCGATCGACCGCCTTCGCCGGGATCGTACCCATGCGGAGAAGATCCGCCTGCTGGACCGGCCGGAGCCGGAAGAGGAGGTGACGATGGACGAGTCGGCGGTCCCCGACGAACGACTCGAACTGTTCTTCATGTGCTGCCATCCCGCGCTGGCGAACGAGGCCCAGGTCGCGCTCACCCTGCGCGCCCTGGGCGGTCTGTCCACCCCGGAGATCGCCCGTGCGTTCCTGGTGAACGAGGAGACGATGAAGCGGCGGCTCTCCCGGGCGCGCGACAAGATCCGGGCGGCCGGGATCCCGTTCGGGATCCCCCGGGAGCACCTGCTGCCCGCCCGCCTGGAGGCGGTGCTCTCCGTGCTCTACCTCATCTTCAACCAGGGGTACGGCGACGGCCGCGCCGACCTGGCGGCCGAGGCCGTCCGGCTGACCCGGGTCCTCGTCGAGCTCGTGCCCGGCGAGCCGGAGGCCGTCGGGCTGCTGGCGCTGATGCTGCTGCACGACTCGCGGCGCGCCGCCCGGGTCCGTGACGGCGAGATCGTCCTGCTGCACGAGCAAGATCGCGGCCTGTGGGACGCGGCCCGGATCGAGGAGGGGCAGGCGCTGCTCGACCGCGCCCTCGCGCTCGGCGCCCGCGGCGCCTACGCGGTGCAGGCGGCCATCGCGGCGTTGCAGACCGAGGAGCGGATCGACTGGCCGGCCGTGGCCGCCCTCTACGACCGGCTGCGCGAGCTGACGGGCTCGGCGGTGGTCGAGCTGAACCGCGCGGTGGCGGTGGCCGAGGTGGAGGGGCCGCGGGCGGCGCTGGCGATCGTGGACGCGCTCGATCTCGGCGGCTACCGCTACTTCCACTCCACCCGGGCCGAACTGCTGCGCCGCCTGGACGACACCGCGGGGGCGCGGGCCGCGTACCGGAAGGCGCTCGAACTGGCCACCACCGAGGCCGAGCGCCGCTTCCTCACCCGCCGCCTCGGCGAGCTCTGACCTCTTGTCCCAGGTCACCGACCCGTCAGCCATCCGAGTCGCCGGAGTTCGCGGTCATGCCGCCCGTCTTCGCCACCGGGTTCCTGGTGGGGTTGATCGAGTGGACGTGCGTTCAGGCCGGCAGGGGCACCCACGAACGCGCCACCGTTCCCCCCTCGCAGACGGCTGGGTCAGGGGTTTGGGGGCGGGGAGATGATGTCGAGGTCGATCAGGAGGTCGGCGCGGGCGCGGGTGGCTCGGATGGCGGTGGCGTTGGGCTCGTCGACCTCGGCGACCCACCGGGCGGCATGGGAGGGGTCTTGCCGAACTGGACGTGCCGCCGGGTGAGGCGGTCCAGGCGGGCGCGGTCGTCGACCTCGACGTACCAGACCTCGGTCATGGCCGCCCGCACCCGCCGCCACGCGTCCTCGTCGGCGAGGAGGTAGTTGCCCTCGCTGACCACGACCCGCGCGGCCGGCGGCACCGGGATGGCGCCGGCGATCGGCTGCTCGATCTCGCGGTCGAAGGACGGGGCGTAGACGACGGTGCCGGTCTCGGCGCGGATGCGCTGCAGGAGCGCCAGGTACCCGTGGGCGTCGAAGGTGTCCATGGCGCCCTTGCGCCGCAGCCGCCCGAGGCGTTCGAGCTCGACGTCGGCCAGGTGGAAGCCGTCCATCGGCACCCAGACCGCCGGCAGCCCGGCGGCGGTGAGGCGCTCGGCCAGCCAGCCGGCCAGCGTGGACTTGCCCGCTCCGGGGCAGCCCGCGATGCCCACCACGACGCGGTCGCCGGCGGCGGCCAGCGCGCGTACGCGCTCGATCAGGTGCGCGCCGGTCACCGGACGCCTCCGGCAGGCGGGAAGCAGCAGGCGCGGACGCCCGGGAGCGGGGTGGGGGTCACGGCTCTCCTCGGATCAAGGGGTGCGTCCCGGCGTACGGACTGAGCGCGTACGTCTCCAATGAGCTGCAAGCGTATCGACGCTCTGGCAGAGGACATACCCCATACCCGTACAATGTGTTTTCCCTCTACTAAGGAGCATCGTATGGACCACAGTGAGCACCACGAGCATGCGGCCCCGCCCGTGGCCACGTGGGGGATGGCCGCGCAGGCGACCCTGCACTGCCTGACCGGTTGCGCCATCGGCGAGGTGCTGGGCATGGTCATCGGCACCGCCGCCGGCCTGTCCAACCTGACCACCGTGGTGTTAGCGGTCGCGCTGGCGTTCGTGTTCGGTTACGCGCTGACCATGCGGGGCGTGCTGCGGGCAGGTGTCGACTTCCGCACCGCGTTGAGGGTGGCGCTGGCCGCCGACACCGTCTCCATCGCGATCATGGAGATCCTGGACAACGCGGTGATGCTGCTCGTGCCCGGCGCCATGGACGCCGGCCTGGCGAACTGGCTGTTCTGGGTGGCGCTGGCCGCGTCGCTGCTGGTGGCCTTCGTGCTGACGACGCCGGTGAACAAGTGGCTCATCTCACGGGGCAAGGGCCACGCGGTGACGCACCAATATCACCACGGCCACTGAGCGTTCACCCGCCGTGCCACGAGCGCCAGAGCCTGGCGTACGCGCCGCCGGCCGCGACGAGCTCGTGGTGCGTGCCGAGCTCGGTGAGGCCGCCGTCCCGCATGACCGCCACCCGGTCGGCGTCATGGGCGGTCTGGAGGCGGTGGGCGATGGCGATGACGGTACGGCCGTCGAGCACGGCGGCCAGGGCGCGCTCGGTGTGGCGGGCGGTTCGCGGGTCCAGGAGCGCGGTGGCCTCGTCGAGGATCAGCGTGTGGCAGACCATCCAGGCGGAGCCCAGCAAGGCGCCGCAGGCGACGCGGCCGAGCTGCCTCGTGACCAGCCACCACAGGTACCGTCCGGCGCCTCGGCAGTCGGGGTCCCGGGGTCCACGATCTTCACCCTATTTGACGGGTCGCCGGAACGATGATGGGGTCCGTACCAGCGTCGCGGTGCACCCGGCAAGCAGACAGCCGAGGGCATGGAGGCGCCGGAACATGGGACGACCATGGAAACACCCGACGGGCGCCTGACGGCGTTCGGCAACCAGCTGATCGACGTGCACATCTGGCTCCGCGAGCAGCTCGCGGCGCTGCGCGAGGACGTGGACGCCCACCTCGCGGGCGGCGCGCTCCCCCGCGACCTGCGGGCCCACTGCCTGACCTTCTGCTCCGCGCTGGAGCGGCACCACACCGGCGAGGACGGCGACGCCTTCCCCGAGCTCGCCCGGAGCTTCCCCGAGCTGCGCCCGGTGCTGGAGGAGCTGCGCCGCGACCACCGGCTGGTGGAGGACTCGCTGCGGCGGCTGCAGGCGCTCCTCGACGACCCCGGCCGGGATCGCGACCCGGTTCGGGTGCGCGGCGAGCTGGACACCCTCGCCGCGCTGATGGAGACGCACTTCGTCTACGAGGAGAAGCGGATCGTCGCGGCGCTCGACGCGCTGGACGCCCCGGAGTGGCGCCGGTCCAGGCCCGGCTTCCTGATCTCCGGCGACACGTGATCAGCGGCGGAGTTTGTACCGGATGGGCAGGTGCTTGATGCCGCCGACGAAGGTCGTGGCGGTCCATTCCGGTACGCCGGCGAGCTCGATGCTCTCCAGGCGGGGCAGCAGCTCGGCGAACAGGGCCTTCAGCTCCATCCGGGCCAGCGCCGCGCCGAGGCAGTAGTGCACGCCGAACCCGAAGGCCAGGTGGCGGTTGGGGTCGCGGCCGACGTCGAAGGCGAACGGGTCGGTGAACACCTCCTCGTCGCGGTTGGCCGAGGGGTACGACAGCAGGACCGACTCGCCCGCCTTGATGTCCACGCCGTTGAGGGAGGTGTCGGCCGAGGCCGTGCGCATGAACTCCTTGACCGGGGTGACCCAGCGGATCATCTCGTCGACCGCGAGCGGCAGCAGACCGGGGTCCTCGCGCAGCCGGGCCAGCTGGGCGGGGTGTTCGATGAGGGCGTGCAGGCCGCCCGCGACGGTGGAGCTGGTGGTGTCGTGGCCGGCGGAGGCGATGATGACGTAGTAGGAGGCCGTCTCCACGTCGTCGAGCGGCTGGCCGTCCACCTGGGCGTTGGCGATGGCGGAGGCCAGGTCCTCGGTGGGGTGGGCGCGGCGGGCGGCGGTGAGCTGCTGGAAGTAGGCGAAGAAGTCGAGGAGCACCGCGAACTGGTCCTCGGCGGTGTCGCCGCGCCTGGTCTCCGCGTCCGCGCCGCCGAACAGCTCCTGGGTGAGCTTGAGCATGCGGGGGAAGTCGGATTCGGGCAGCCCGAGCAGGGAGAGGATGACGTACAGCGGGTAGTGCACCGCGATCTGGGTGGCGAAGTCGCATTCGCCGCCGTGGTCGGCCAGCCGGTCCACGTAGCGCCGGGCGAGCTCCTGGATCCGGCCCTCCAGGTCGCGCATGGCCTTGGGGCGGAACCAGTCGGCGCCGATCGCCCGGACCACCCGGTGGTCCGGGTCGTCCATGTGGACCAGCGTGCGCAGCTGGATGCCCTGCGCCGCCTGCTCCCTGGCGTGCTCCTCGAACGCCCTCTTGCCCAGGACCGGGCGCGGCGCGCTGAGCCAGAGGGCGTTGTCGCGCTCGACCCGCATGACGTCGGCGTGCCGGGTGACGGCGTAGAACGGGGTGTACTCGGGCGCCTCCACGAGATGGACCGGAGCCTCGCGGCGTAGCAGGGCGAGCGCCTGGTGCAGCCGCGCCTCGTCGGCGTAGGCGACGGGCTCGGCCAGCATGAGCCCCGCCTGCTCGATGGTCATGTTCATGATTCATTCCCTACCAGGACTTGGAGCTCGGTGTAGCCGTACAGGCCCCAGGGGCCGTTCTCGACGCCGAGGCCGCTCCACTTGTGGCCGCCGAAGGGCAGGTCGGGGCGGACGCCGCGGCCGTGGGCGTTGATCGAGACCTGGCCGCAGTCGAGCTCGGCCGCCACCCGCGCGGCCCGGTCCGGGTCGGGCGACCACACCGACGCCGTCAGGCCGTAGGTGGTGCCGTTGGCCCGCTCGACGGCCTCGCCGAGGTCGCGGTAGGCGATGACGGGCAGCGCCGGGCCGAACTGCTCCTCATCGACGATGCGCGTCCCGTCGCTCGCGCCGGACAGGATGGTCGGCTGGTAGAAGTAGCCGGGGCGGTCGATCGGCCGGCCACCGGCCGCGGCCGTCGCGCCGCGGTCCAGGGCGTCGCCGACCAGGCCGGCGACGCGTTCGTACTGCGGGCGGTTGTTGATGGGGCCGAGCTGGGCGCCCTCGGCGGTGCCGGCGTCCACCCGTACGGACCGGGCCCGTGCGGCCAGCGCCTCGACGAGGTCGGCGTACAGCCGTTCAGGGGCGTAGACCCGCTTGACCGCCAGGCAGACCTGGCCGTTGTTGGCGAACGCGCTCCAGAACAGGCTGTCGGCGATCTGCCCGGGGTCGGCGTCGTCCAGGACGATGGCGGGGTCGTTGCCGCCGAGCTCCAGGGTGACCCGTTTGAGGTCCTCGGCGGCGGCCGCGGCGACGCGCTTGCCGGTGGCCGTCGAGCCGGTGAAGCTGATCTTGCGGGGCACGGGATGGGCGGTCATGAGGGCGCCGAGCGGGTCGCGGCCGCTGATGACGTTCAGCACGCCGGGCGGGAGGATCGCCCGCAGCGTCTCCCCCATCGCCAGGGTGGTCAAGGGGGTGTACGGGGAGGGTTTGAGCACCATCGTGTTGCCGGCGCGGAGAGCGGGTGCGATCTTCCACGCGGCCAGGGCGATCGGGAAGTTCCACGGCGTGATGGCGGCCACCACGCCGAGCGGGCGCCGGATCACCTCGGCGGAGCCGTCCTGCGACACCTCGCGGGGCAGGTCCAGGTCGGCGTAGTAGCGCAGCCACGTCACGGCGGTGGCGATCTCGCGGTGGGCGTCCTTGAGAGGTTTGCCCTGCTCGGCGGTGAGGATCGGCGCGAGCCGCCCGGCCGCGGCCCGCAGCGCGTCGGCCGCCTCCCTGAGCAGGGCCCGGCGCCGCTTCTCGTCGCGCCGCCAGGCCGGGAAGGCCGCGGACGCGGCCGCCATGGCCTGGTCGAGCCGGTCGGCTCCGCAGTCGGGCGCCTGGGCGAAGACCTCGCCGGTGGCCGGGTCGACGACGTCGAAGGCGCCGGCGCCGGGTACCGCGGCGCCGTCGACGGTCATCGCGAACCCGGTCATGTGCCCGGCAGCAGGACGGGCTTGACCGTGGCGCCGCTCGCGGAGTCGCGTTCGGCGTCGTTGATCGCGTCCAGCGGGTACGTGCGGATCAGCCGGTCGAACGGGAACCGGCCCTGCCGCCACAGCCGGATCAGCCGCGGCACGAACTCCTGGGGCACGGCGTCCCCCTCGAAGATGAAGCGGACGGTGCGCCCGGCGAGCGCGGTCGGCGGCAGCGTGATCTCGCCGCCCGCGCCGACCAGGCCGCACGACCCGCCCGGGCGCAGCACGGCGATGGCGGTGCGGATCACCTCCGGCACGCCGGTGGTGTCGAGGGAGTGGTCCACCTGGCCGACGGCGGCGGCCAGGTCGGGGTCCGCGCCGTCGAGCGCCCGGGTGGCGCCGAGCTCCAGGGCCAGCTCGCGCCTGGAGGCGTGCAGGTCCACTGCGACGATCTCGTCCGCGCCCGCGGCCTTGGCGGCCATGACCGCCGCCAGGCCGACCGCTCCCGCGCCGAACACCGCGATGCCGGCGCCCGCGCGGACGTTCAGGGAGATCAGCACCGAGCCGGCCCCCGTCTGCAGGCCGCAGCCCAGCGGGCCGAGCAGCTCCAGCGGCAGCGACTTGTCGACGGTGACCAGGTTGCGCTCGGTGGCGACGGCGTGGGTGGCGAAGGAGGACTGGCCGAACCAGCGGGCCGCGACGGGCTCGCCGACGGAGCAGATGGCCCCGGTCGATCCGTCCGCGCGCACCCCGCTGAGGTTGCGTGCCATGAACTCGTCGCAGTACGGGGCCGCGCCGGTCAGGCACCGCCCGCACCAGCCGCAGGAGTCGTAGCTCATCACGACGTGGTCGCCGGGCGCCACGCGGGTCACCCCGGGGCCGACCGCCTCGACGACCCCCGAGCCCTCGTGCCCGAAGACCATCGGCATCGGCAGCTCCGCCAGCCCGCGGAACAGCACGTCGGTGTGGCACATGCCCGCGCCCGCCACGCGGACCAGCGCCTCGCCCGGGCCGGGCGGGGCGAGGGAGATGTCCTCGACGGTGAACGGCTTGCCCGGGTCGCGCAGGATCGCGGCTTGAGCTCGCATCACACTCCCCGGTTTTTGGATGGAGCCGTCCAATTGATGGCGACGCTAAGGCGGTTCCCCGGGCGTGTCAAGCATTCCTCGGCGTGCCGGAGACCGGGGTCATCGACATGCCTGCGCGAACCGCTGTACGGTATTTTTGGACCACATAGCGGTACGGACAGGGAATCGATGACCGACAACGCATCACCGCGGCTGCTCGACGGCGTACGCGTGCTCGACATGACGAACGTCCTGTCCGGCCCGTACGCCGGCTACCAGCTCGCCCTCATGGGCGCCGACGTGATCAAGCTGGAGATCCCCGGCACCGGAGACCTGGCCCGCCAGCTCGGCGCCGACCCCGCCCTCAACGACGAGAACCTCGGCGTGTCCTTCCTGGCGCAGAACGCGGGCAAGCGCTCGGTCACCGTCAACCTCAAGCACGACTCCGGCCGCGAGGTCTTCGCCAGGCTGCTCGGCGAGGCCGACGTGCTGCTGGAGAACTTCCGCCCCGGCGTGCTGGACAAGCTCGGCTTCGGCTGGGACCGGCTGCGCGAGATCAACCCCGGCCTGGTCTACTGCGCGCTGTCCGGCTTCGGCGCCACCGGGCCCATGCGCGGGCGTCCCGCCTACGACCAGGTGATCCAGGGCCTGGCGGGCATCATGAGCGTCACCGGCACCCCGGACACCGCGCCCGTGCGGGTGGGCTACCCGGTGTGCGACAGCGCCGGGGGCATCACCGCCGCCTTCGCCGTGGCCGCCGCCCTGCACCGCAAGCTCCGCACCGGGCAGGGCGCCTACCTGGACGTGTCCATGCTGGACGCGGCGCTCACGGGGATGGGCTGGGTGGTCTCGGACTACCTCGTCGCCGGGTGGGAGCCGGTCGCCATGGCCAACGAGAACCGTACGTCGGCGCCGTCGGGGACGTTCGAGACCGCCGACGGCCGGCTCAACATCGCTGCCAACAAGCAGGAGCAGTTCGAGGCGCTCTGCCGGGTGCTGGGCCGGCCGGAGCTGCTGAGCGACCCCCGCTTCCGCACCAGGGACGACCGCAAGGTCCACCGCGACGCCCTGCGCGAGGAGCTGGAGAAGACGTTGACGACGAGGTCCGCGGCCGAGTGGGACGAGATCCTGCTGCCGGCCGGCGTGCCCGCCGCGCCGGTGGTCACCGTCCCGCAGGCGCTGCGCTCGCCGCAGGTCGAGCACCGCGGCCTGCTGCACCGGCTGCCCTCCCCCGCCTCCGGCGGCGGCGAGCTGGTCCTGCTGGGCGGGGCCGCCCACGTGGACGGCCGACCCCTGGCACCCGCCGGCCCGCCGCCGAAGCTCGGCGAGCACACCGACGCGGTGCTGCGCGCCCTCGGCTACTCCGAGTCCGACATCGTCCGTCTGCACGAGGAAGGAGCGGTTTGAGCACGACCACAGAGCAGGTGACCGATTGGTGGTCCACCGCCATATCCGACATATCCCCCGGCGTCATCCGGCTGCACGGGTATCCCGTCGAGCAGCTCATCGGCCGGCTGTCGTTCGCGGACACGATCTGGCTGATGCTGCGCGGCGACCTGCCCTCGCCCGGCCAGTCCGCGCTGTTCGAGGCCGCGCTGGTGTCCGGGGTGGACCACGGGCCGCAGGCGCCCTCGATCGCCGCCGCCCGCATGGCCGCCACCTGCGGCGTCGGCCTCAACACCGCCGTGGCCACGGGCGTGGGCCTGCTCGGCGACGTGCACGGCGGCGCGGGCCAGCAGTGCATGGCCGTGCTCGCCGACATCCGGGGGCGGACGACCCCCGCCGCTCTGACGGGACCCGACCCGACGGGACCCGACCCGGCAGGAGCCGACCCAGCGGGAGCCGACCCGACAGGAGGCGACCCGGCAGGGCCCGATCCGGCGGGGGCCGGCCTGACGGAGGCCGTCTCGCGGGTGCTGGCCGAGTATCGGGGCACCCGGCGGTACGTTCCCGGGTTCGGCCACCGCTTCCACCCGCGAGACCCGCGCCGCGACCCGCTCGTGCGGGCGGTCGAGGACGCGGCGCGCGACGGCATCGTCGAGGGCGCGTACCTGCGGATCGGGCTGGAGATCGAGCGGCTGCTCGCGCCGGTCCCGATGAACGTCGACGGCGCCACCGCCATCGTCTACAGCGAGCTCGGCTTCGCGCCCGAGCTGGGCCGGGGCCTGTTCGTCGTGTCGCGCGCGGTCGGCGTCCTGGCGCACGCCTGGGAGGAGCACGGGCAGGGCCGCCGCATCAAGGGCCCCATCCCGCCCCCGCTCCTGCCCGCCTACCGGGGACCGAAGCCCCGCGACCTGCCCCTCCGGAACCACGGCACCGCGTGACCCGCCCGGCCGCCCGGACCACAGCGCCGCGTGACCCGCCCGACAACCCCGGACAGCGCTCTATGGCGATGACGTCCCCGGGAGCAGGGCGGGCTGGCGGCCTGGGCACGGTGACCGCGGCCATCACGAACGGCTCCCGCCCGGCGCTCTCGGGGACCGTGATCTCCCGGAAGCGGTCGATGCTGAAACGGCCGCCCTCGCGGCGGCGGGCGCGGACGGCGGGCACAGGCAATGGGCACAGGCGGTGGACCGCGGCACGACGACCCCGGCGCATGATCGCCACCGGTCCCGTACAGGTAGCATGCCGACATGCCGCCGACCCGCGAACACGCCGAGCTGAAGCTGCAGCCGTTGCCGCACGCGGGCCGGTCGCTGGCCGAGCAGGTGATCTCCGAGGTGCGCCGGGCGGTGCACACGGGCGCGATGGTCCCCGGCCGGCTCTACTCCGTCTACCAGGTGGCCGAGCAGCTCAACGTCTCCAGGAGCCCGGTCCGGGAGGCGATGCTGCGCCTGGCCGAGGCGGGGCTGGTGCAGGTCGAGCGCAACCGCGGGTTCCGGGTCGTGCTGCCGCACCCCCGGGAGATCGTCGAGATCTTCGGGGTGCGGCTGGCGCTGGAGCTGCCCGCCGTACGGCGGGCGGCCAGGGGTGGCGCGGCCGGGCTCGGCGAGGAGCTGCGGGCGACCATGGAGGAGATGGCGGCAGCGGTCGAGGCGGCCGACGATGCCTTGTTCTTCCAGCTCGACCAGGCCCTGCACGACCGTGTCCTGGCCGCGGCGGGCAACGGCAGGGCCCGCGCGATCGTCGGCGGGCTGCGCGACACCATGCGCATCCTCGGCACGTCCACGGACGACCGGTCCCGCACGCTGCGGCAGGTGCACGAGGAGCACGAGCCGATCGTGGCGGCCCTCGCGGCGGCGGACGCCGAGGGCGCGGTGCTCGCGATGCGGGCCCACCTGACCAACACCGGCCTCATCCTGGCCCGCCAGGCGGCCAGGGCCCAGGGCGAGCCCGCCGACGTGGACGCGTTGTGGGCCTCCATCGTCGACGAGCCGCAGCCGGGCTGACGAGCCGGAGACGGGCCGACGGGCCGACGGGCCGCAGCCGCGCCGACGGGCCGCAGGCGGGGCGACGGTGGGGCGCAAGCCGGGCCGACGAGCCGCGGGCGGGGCTCAGCCGGGCTGGCGGGCCGCGGGCGGGGCGAGCTCCTGGGCCAGGCCCAGCTCGTCGCGCACGCGGGCCAGCGACGCCGCCCGGATCGAGGCGTACAGCTCGTAGGGGTCGTGCAGCGGACGGCCGAGCACCCCGGCCAGCGCGTCGGCGCCGAAGTCCGCGCCCGCCGCCGTCACGTCCTTGGCGCCGTCGGAGGTCAGGTTCGACTGGAAGATGCCGGCCGCCGAGCGCGGCAGGAAGTCCTCGTACACGATGGGCCGGGCGCCGACCCACCCGTCCGCCAGGAGGGTCGCGAGGTCGGCGGGCGGAACGGCGCCGGGGCGCGCGTCCAGGACGTGGAAGGTGAAGTAGGCGAGGTCGCCCGCGACCAGCTCGGCCTCGGTAGGCGGCACCCGGTCCGACCACAGCTCGGCGCCGGCCGCGTTGCGCTCCTCCGCGGTGACCCGCTGCCCGGCGAGCACCCGGTCCAGCTCGGCGGACAGCGCGTCGTAGAGCGCGCGTCCCGCGGGCGTCACCGCGATGCCCCGCGCCTCCACCTCCCCGAAGCGCACGCGCAGGTCGTCCCGGACGACGCGGCCGTCGTCCTCCCGGAACATCCTCGGCTCGGCCAGCGCGCGGAAGGAGGTCTGGCGCAGCAGGAGGTCGGGGCCGTCCCAGCGGGGCGGGCCCTGGATGGCGTCGATCATGGTGATGCCGCGCTCGCCCATGCGGGCGTAGAGCGCGTCGATGTCGAGCACGCGCGGGGTCAGGTGGTTGACGTGCGTGGAGGCCACGCCGCCGATGTCGGCGGCCACCGCCGACACGCGCTCCAGCTCGGCGTACCAGCCTCGGGAGACGGGCTCCGCCGACAGCTCGAACGCCCGCGTGGCCAGCGTCAGGAACTCCTCGGCCGCCTCGTCGTCCAAGCCGCCCTCGGCCTCGGCGCGGTCGGCCAGCTCCAGCAGCCGCGGCGGGAACAGCCGGCGCGCCCCCAGGAACTCGCCGAGCCGCCGCTCCAGGTCCGCGCCGAAGAACCGCCGGTCGCCCGTCACCAGCATGGAGGTGAACACGCGGAAGGGGTTGGCGGCCAGCTCGGCCTCGTCCACGGGGCGGAAGGCCGTGGAGACGACCGGCACGGAGCTGCTGGCCGCCTCGCGCAGGTCGTAGTAGCCGACGGGGTACATGCCCATGGCGCCGAAGATCCGCGCGACCTGCGCCAGCTCGGCCGGGGTGCCGACGCGGATCGCGCCGTGCCGCTCGGCGGTGACGCGGCCGATGGAACCGAGCCGTTCGGCGTCGGCGCCCGTCCGGGCCAGCACCTCGCGGTTCACCTCCTGCGCGACCTCGACCAGGGTGTTGTACGCGGGGACCTCGGTGCCGTACATCGCTGACAGGCGCCGGGCGAAAGCCGCCCGCAGTGCGGTCGCGTCGACCATCGTGCCTTCTCTCCTCGCCGGCCGGAAGCGAGTAGCATGCTACATGAGTCGCATGTAGCATGCTACTCATGGACCGCGCTGCCGCTCTCGCGACCGACCTTCGCCGCCGTGGGGTCACCGACGTGCTGGACGACTCCACGTCCCGGGCGCTCCACTCCTCCGACGCCTCCCTCTACCGGGTGCCGCCGCTGCTGGTGGCCCGGCCCAGGTCCGCCGAGGACGTGGCCACGGCGGTCGAGCTGTGCGCGCGCCACGGGATCCCCCTCACCGCGCGCGGCGGCGGCACCTCGGTGGCCGGGAACGCGATCGGCCCCGGTCTCGTGCTCGACTTCAGCCGCCACATGAACCAGGTGCTGAGCGTCGACGCCGAGACCCGCACGGCGGTGGTGCGGCCCGGCGTGGTCCAGGCGGCCCTGCAGCGGGCGGCGGCGCCGTACGGGCTCAGGTTCGGCCCCGACCCGTCCACCCACACCCGCTGCACGATCGGCGGCATGATCGGGAACAACGCCTGCGGTTCCAGGACGCTCGGCTACGGCCGCACCTCCGACAACGTCACCGGTCTCAAGGCCGTGGCGGGCGACGGGACCGCGCTGGACCTGCCCGCCCGGGACGCCCCCGCCGCGCTGCGGGAGCTCGCGATGGCGAACCTGGCCACGATCCGCACCGAGTTCGGCCGGTTCGGGCGGCAGATGTCGGGATACGCGCTGGAGCACCTGCTGCCGGAGCGGGGCTTCGACGTGGCGCGCCTGCTGGTGGGCAGCGAGGGCACGCTCGCCGTGCTCACGGAGGCGACGGTGCGGCTGGTGACCGATCCGGCGCACCGCGCCCTGGTGGTGCTCGGCTACGCCGACATCGCCGCCGCCGGGGACGCCGCGCCGGGAGTGCTGGAGCACCGGCCGACGGCCTGCGAGGGCATCGACGCGCGCATCGTCGACGTGGTGCGCCTGCGGCGGGGCCCCGGCGCGGTGCCGTCGCTGCCGCGCGGCGCCGCCTGGCTGTTCGTCGAGGTCGCGGGCGACGACGAGACCGAGGTGCTGGAGCGGGCCGCACGGGTGGCGGCCGGCGGCGAGGACGCGCTGGTCGTCACGGACCCGGCGAAGGCGGCGGCGCTCTGGCGCATCCGCGAGGACGGCGCGGGGCTGTCGGGGCGCAGCCCCGCCGGACGGCCCGCGCACGCGGGCTGGGAGGACGCCGCCGTGCCGCCCGCGATGCTCGGCAGCTACCTGCGCGACTTCGAGTCGCTGATGGCCTCGCACGGCCTGACCGGCCTGCCGTACGGGCACTTCGGCGACGGCTGCCTGCACATCCGGCTGGACGTGCCGCTGGAGCGGCCGGGCGGGCGCAAGGAGTTCAGGGACTTCCTGGTGGCCGCGGCCACGCTGGTCGCCGGCTACGGCGGCTCGCTGTCCGGCGAGCACGGCGACGGCCGCGCCCGCAGCGAGCTGCTCCCGCTCATGTACTCGCAGGCGGCGATCGACCTGTTCGCCGGGGTCAAGGCGATCTTCGACCCGGGCGACGTGCTCAACCCCGGCGTGCTCGTACGGCCCCGCCCCTTCGACGCCGACCTGCGCGTCCCGGCCGCCCGCCCGGTGCGCGCGGGCCTGGCCCTGGCCTACCGCCACGACGGCGGCGACTTCGGCCAGGCCGTGCACCGCTGCACGGGCGTGGGCAAGTGCCGCGCCGACAACACCGCGGCCGGCGGGGTGATGTGCCCGTCCTACCTGGCCACCAGGGAGGAGAAGGACTCCACCCGGGGCCGCGCGCGGGTGCTGCAGGAGATGATCAACGGCTCGGACGTCTCCGGCGGGTGGCGCTCCCCCGAGGTCCACGAGGCCCTCGACCTCTGCCTGTCCTGCAAGGGTTGCGCCTCGGACTGCCCGACGGGGATCGACATGGCCGCGTACAAGTCCGAGGTGCTCCACCAGACCTACAAGGGGCGGATCCGCCCGGTCACGCACTACTCCCTGGGGCGGCTGCCGCGCTGGGCGCGGCTGGCGAGCAGGATGCCGCGGGCGGTGAACGCGCTCATGCGGGTGCCGGGGCTGCCGGCGCTGGCCGGGGTGGACCGGCGGCGCGGGCTTCCGGGATTCGCGCGGGAGACGTTCCGGGCCTGGTTCGAGCGGCGGGAGGTGGCGGGCAGGCCGGCGGAGGGCGAGCCGGTGATGCTGTTCGTCGACACCTTCACCGACCATTTCGCCCCCGAGATCGGCCGCGCGACCGTGAAGGTGCTGGAGGCCGCGGGCTACCGGCCGCGGATCAGCGCGCGCCGCCAGTGCTGCGCGCTCACGTGGATCTCCACCGGCCAGCTGGACGCGGCCCGCGCCATCCTGGGCCGCACGGTCGCCGAGCTGACCGAGGCCGCCGGTCAGGGCGTGCCGATCGTCGGGATGGAGCCGTCGTGCACGGCCGTGCTGCGCTCGGACGCGCTGGAGCTGCTGGAGGAGGCGGTGGCGGCGCCGGTGGCGGGCATGACCCGCACGCTGGCCGAGCTCCTGTCCGATACGCCCGGCTGGCGGCCGCCCTCGCTCGACGGGGTGACGGCGGTGGCCCAGCCGCACTGCCACCACCACGCCGTCATGGGCTGGGAGCAGGATCTCCGGCTGCTGCGGGAGGCGGGCGCGCGGGTGAGCCGGCTGGGCGGGTGCTGCGGGCTGGCGGGCAACTTCGGCGTCGAGAAGGGGCATCACGACGTGTCCGTGGCGGTGGCCGAGCACCAGCTGCTCCCGGCGATCCGGCAGGCCGAGCCGGGTACGACCGTGCTCGCCGACGGGTTCTCCTGCCGGACCCAGATCGCCGACCTGTCGGACCGGCAGGGCACGCACCTGGCCCAGCTCCTCGCCGACCGGCTGCCGTAAGGTCTGCTTATGCTCAATCCGCTCCACCTGCGGACGCTGACCGCCGTGCTGAACGCGGGCTCGTTCGCCGCCGCGGCCAGGCGGCTCGGCTACACGGGGTCCGCGGTCTCGCAGCAGATCGCGGCGCTGGAGCGGACGGTCAGGATGCCGCTGTTCGAGCGCGGCGCCCAGACGATCACGCCCACGCCGGCGGCCCGGTATCTGGTGTTGCGGGCGTACGAGGTGCTGGCCGCGCTGGACGCGCTGGAGGAGGACGTGCGCGGCATGTCCGAGGGCACGATCGGCCGGCTCAGGCTGGGCAGCTTCCCCACCGCGAGCCAGCGCCTGCTGCCGATCGCCCTGGCCACGTACGCGCGCACGCACCCGGCGGTGGAGACCCTGCTCGACGAGGGGGAGCCCGACGAGCTGGTCCCGCTGGTCCGGGCGGGAGAGCTCGACCTGGCCCTGGTCTACCGCTACGACCTGGTGCCCCGGGCCTGGCCGCGCGACCTGCGGGAGATCCCGCTGCTGGCGGAGGAGCTGCTGCTCCTGCTGCCCGAGCGGCATCCGCAGGCCGGCGCCGGGACGGTCGGGCTCGACGGCCTGGCTCACGAGACGTGGGTGTCCACCAGGGAGGGCACCTCGGGGGCCTCCTGCCTGCGCCGGCTGTGCGCGCAGGCGGGCTACGAGCCGCAGGTCGACTACCGCAGCAACGACTACGGCGTCATCCACGGGTTCGTGCGCTCGGGGCTGGGGGTCGCGCTCGTCCCGGCGCTGGCGCACCTGCCCGGCGAGGGCGTGGTCGCGACCAGGCTCGGCGGCGTCGAGGCCCGCAGGCACATCGCCGCCGTGCACCGGACGGCCGGCGCGAACCCGGCGGTGGCCGGCGCCGTGTGCGCCCTGCGGCTGGCCGCGGCCCGGCTGGGAGACGATCTTCCCCGGAGCATAAGAACTTCTTACGCCTCGCCCACAGATGCCGATGCTTGACCGCTTCCTCCGGCTCTGTCCGATCCCCGATCCTGAATGCGGTAAGCGCGGAAAGGAAGCCGATCAATGGGACGTGTCCTGCCCCAGCGGGCCTCGGTGGTCGTCATCGGGGGCGGCGCCATGGGCGTCAGCTCGGCGTACGAGCTGGCCGCGGCCGGCGTGAGCGACGTGGTCCTGATCGACCAGGGGCCGCTGGGCTCCGGCTCCACCTCGAAGGCGGCCGGGGGCGTGCGCGCGCAGTTCTCCGACCGGGTCAACATCGAGCTCGCCGTGCGCAGCCTGGAGACGTTCGAGACCTTCGCCGAGCGCTTCGGGCAGGAGATCGACCTGCACAAGCCGGGCTACCTGTTCCTGCTCGACTCCCCCGAGTCGGTCGCGGAGTTCGAGAAGAACGTGGCGATCCAGAACGACCTCGGCGTCCCCAGCCGGATGATCCCGGTCCGGGAGGCCAAGGAGCTGTCGCCGCTGATCGACACCGAGGGGCTGCTCGCCGCCGCCTACTCCCCCAGCGACGGCCACTGCACGCCCGAGTCGGTGGTGCTCGGCTACGCGGGCGCGGCCCGGCGCCTGGGCGCGCGGCTGCTGCCGAACTGCGCCGCGACCGGCATCGAGACCGTGGACGGCCGCATCGTCGCCGTCCGGACCGAGGGCGGCCGCATCGAGACCGACACGGTGATCTGCGCGGCGGGCGCCTGGTCGCGGCAGGTCGGCGAGTGGGTGGGGGTCGACCTGCCGGTGACCCCGCTGCGCAGGCAGATCCTGGTCACCGAGCCGGTCGCGGAGCTGCCGCCGATGGCGTTCACCATCGACTTCGGCACCACGTTCTACTTCCACCGCGAGGGCCCCGGGCTGCTCCTCGGCATGTCCGACCCCGACGAGACCCCGGGGTTCAAGCTCGACCGCTCCGACGCCTGGCTGCCCGGACTGGGCGAGGCCATGGCCCGCCGGGCTCCGGCGCTGATGGAGACCGGCATCGCCACCGGCTGGGCCGGCCTGTACGAGGTGACCCCGGACCACAACGCGCTCATCGGGACCGCCCGCGGCGTCGACCGGTTCATCTACGCCACCGGCTTCTCCGGCCACGGCTTCCTGATGAGCCCGGCCGTCGGCGAGGTGGTCCGCGACCTCTACCTGGGCCGGACGCCGTTCGTGGACGTCACCGGCTTCGACGCGGGCCGCTTCGCCCTGTCGGGGACCAGGCCCGAGATCAACATCGTCTGAAGAGACCGTATCCCAACACCGTCTGCCAAGGAGAACCTGATGCTGACCACGCTGCCCGGCCCCGACGAGCTGGCCGCGACGGCGCGCGAGACCGCCAAGCGCTGCGGTGTGGACGTGGACGCGCTCGGCGGCGGCGTCACGACGACCTCGCCGATCAACGGCGGGCCGCTGGCCGCCGTGGACTGGGTGGGCCCCGGCGCCGTCGACACCGCCGTGGAGCGGGCCGGGCAGGCGTTCCTGGCCTGGCGGGCCGTGCCCGCGCCGGCCCGGGGCGCGCTGGTCAAGCGGTTCGGCGAGTTGCTGGCCGCGCACAAGGCGGACCTGGCCACGCTGATCAGCCTGGAGGTCGGGAAGATCACCTCCGAGGCGCTCGGCGAGGTCCAGGAGATGATCGACATCTGCGACTTCGCGGTGGGCCTGTCCCGGCAGCTGTACGGGCGCACGATCAGCTCCGAGCGGCCCGGCCACCGGCTCATGGAGACCTGGCACCCCCTGGGCGTCGTCGGCGTGATCAGCGCGTTCAACTTCCCGGCGGCCGTCTGGTCGTGGAACACGGCCATCGCCCTGGTGTGCGGCGACCCGGTCGTCTGGAAGCCGTCGGAGCTGGCGCCGCTGACCGCCCTGGCCTGCGCGGCCCTGCTCGACCGGGCCGCCGCCGAACACGGCGCGCCCGCGCATCTGAGCCAGGTCCTCCTCGGCGGCCCCGAGGTCGGCGAGGCGCTCGTGGACCACCCCGGGGTCGCCCTGGTCAGCGCCACCGGCTCGACCCGCATGGGCCGCGCGGTGGGGCCGCGCGTCGCCGCCAGGTTCGGCCGGTCGCTGCTGGAGCTCGGCGGCAACAACGCGGCCGTGGTGTGCCCGTCGGCGGACCTCGGGCTGGCCACGCGCGGCATCGTGTTCTCGGCCGCCGGGACGGCGGGCCAGCGGTGCACGACCATGCGCCGCGTCATCGCCCACGCCGACATCGCCGACGCGCTGGTCGAGCGGCTCAGCGACGCCTACGCGCGGCTGCCGGTCGGCAACCCGATGGCGCCGGGCACCCTCGTCGGCCCGCTGATCAACGGTCGCGCGCACGCCGCCATGCTCGCCGCGCTGGAGGCCGCCGGGGAGCAGGGCGGCACGCTGGTGGCCGGCGGCGGGCGCCGGTTCGCCGACCAGGCTCCCGACGCCTTCTACGCCGAGCCGGCGCTGGTGCGGATCGGGGCGCAGACCCCGATCGTGACCCAGGAGACGTTCGCGCCGATCCTCTACGTCATGCCGTACGACACCCTGGAGGAGGCCATCGCGCTCAACAACGCGGTGCCCCAGGGCCTGTCGTCCAGCATCTTCACCCGCGACCAGGCCGAGGCCGAGCTGTTCGTCTCGGCCGAGGGCTCCGACTGCGGCATCATCAACGTCAACATCGGCACCTCCGGCGCCGAGATCGGGGGCGCGTTCGGCGGCGAGAAGGAGACCGGCGGCGGGCGCGAGTCCGGCTCGGACGCCTGGCGGGCCTACATGCGCCGGGCGACGAACACGATCAACTACTCCGGGAAGCTGCCGCTGGCCCAGGGGGTCGAGTTCACCTTGTGACCCGCGCTACTCGCGCGAGTCCAGCCACCCGGCGGTGGCCGTCACGAACAGATCGGCGTCGTCCAGCCACGGGAAGTGCCCCGCTCCCGGCTGGACGACGAGGTCGGCGTCCGGGAAGAGCCCGGCGACCTCGGCCGCCGCACGGGGCACGGTGTTCACGTCCACCTCTCCGGCGAGCACCAGCACCGGCGCCCCGAACGCCGCGAGCGCGGCGCGGGTGGCCTCCGGGTCGAAGGCGCCCTCGGCGGCGAACACGGCCGCCGCTTCCTTGTTCTGGCGCAGCTCGCGGCTCGCGTCGCAGGCCCGTGCCGCCGCGTCCCACCGGCCGTGGAAGAGGGGCGCGACGGCCTCGGCGTCGCCGTCCGCGCCCTTGCCGGACACGATGGCCTCCAGGGCCGCCATCGCCCGCGGGTGCCAGGGCTCGGCTGCCCGCGAGCGCGCGACCTCCAGCCGGTCCTCCCCCGTGATGGTGATCCCGAGGGCCATCGCGCTCGGCCCGATCAGGGCGAGCCTGCGCACGCGCCGGGGGTGGCGGGCCGCGTACAGGACGGCGACGTTCGTGCCGGCGGAGTGCCCGAGGAGGTCGATCCGGTCGAGCCCGAGGTGCGTGCGCAGGGCCTCGACGTCGTCGACGAGGCGGTCGCAGCGGTAGGAGGCGGGGTCCTCGGGTGCCGCCGACCCGCCGGTGCCGCGCGGGTCCAGCATGATCAGCCGCCGGTGCGCGGACAGGCCGCCGAGCTCGCCCAGGTAGGCGGAGTCCTGCATCGGCCCGCCCGGCAGGCAGACCAGCGGCGTTCCCTGACCGTGCTCGTGATAGGCGAGGCCGGTCCCGTCATGGGCGGAGAAAGTCGGCATGACCGAGATCGTGTCAGCCGGCGCGCGGCCGGGCCAACTCGAGGCATATACGAAACCTCTGTTGCGTAAATGGGCGACCCGGATGTACCTTCAATTTCGCTACCACGGTAGCGAAATGGAGGGATTCACATGAGGCCACGAGGGCGACCGCGTGACACCGAGGTCGACGAGCGGGTCCTGCTGGCCGCCACCGAGCTGCTGCTGCGGCGCGGCTACGGCGGCCTGTCCACCGACGAGGTGGCCGAGCGGGCCGGCATCGCCAAGACCACGCTGTACCGCCGCTGGCCCACCAAGGACCACCTCGCCCTGGCCGTGGTGGCCAGGCTGCAGGACCACGACGAGATCACCGACACCGGCGACATCCGGCGCGACCTCACCGACTACATGGAGAAGGTCGCCGCCGGGCTCAACCGGATGCGGGTCGCGGGCCTGCCGCCCGGCCAGGAGAGCCGCTCGGCGGGCACGGTGGCCGAGCTGGTCGCCGCCGCCGCCCGCCACGACGACGTCGGCGAGCTGGAGCGCGCTGTCTACGCCCGCCGCAACGCGCTGGCCTGCCGGCTCATCGAACGCGCCCGCGACGAGGGCCGCCTGCGCCCCGACGTCGACCCCATGACGCTGCTGGAGCAGCTCGCCGGGGCCCTCTACTACCGCGTCCTGATCACCGGCGACCCGGTGGATCGCGCCTACGCCGAACGCCTGGTCGCCGCCGCCCTCGACGGCGCCCTGTAACTCCCCGGGAAGGACCACCCCATGTCGCTCATCACGCCTGACACCGCAGTCGTACGCGCGGCCGACGCCGAGATCGTCGGCGGCGGCGACGCCCCCGCCACCGGCCGGCTCCTGCTCGACTCCAGCGCCACCGGAGGCGCCCTGAGCAGCCTCCGCATGACCCTCACCCCGGGCGCCGACGGCGCCGTGCCCCACCTGCACACCGCGTCCAGCGAGCTGTTCTACGTCCTCGGCGGCGCCGCCCAGGTGCTGGCGGGCGACGAGGTGCTCACGCTGGAGGAGGGCGACCTGGCCGTGGTGCCGCCGAACGTCGCCCACGCCTTCGCCGCCGCCCCGGGCTCCGAGGCGGACCTGCTGATCGTGATCACGCCCGGCGTCGAGCGCTTCGAGTATTTCCGCCTGCTGGCCCGCCTGCGCTCCGGCGCGGCCACGCTGGAGGAGCTGCTCGACTCGCAGGAGCTCTACGACAACCACTTCCTCGACAGCCCGCGGTGGAAGGCGGCCCGCTCGCTCGGGCAGAGCTGACTTTGAGGGCTGACGATCAGGGCTGACGATCAGGGCTCCGGCTTGGGCGGTTTCCGGTCCCACCCCTGGCTGCCCTTGCGCCCCAGCGACCACATCTGCATCCCGCGTTCGATCTCCAGCGCCGACGGCCAGGACACCGCGGGCGGGCCGAGTTCGAGGGTGGCGCTCTGCTTGATCCGCCGGGCCAGCTGGGGGTCGGCGGCGGCCTTGGCCACGAGCCGGGTGGCGGCGGCCGGCATGGCGTCCGGCTCGACCACGTCCCAGGCCAGGCCGCGCCGCACGGCCTCGGCCCCGGACAGCGCCGCGCCCAGGGCCCCGAGCGCGATGGCGTGCTGATATCCGGCCGCGCGGCCGAGTAGGGACAGGTGCCCGCCGCCCGGGTGGATGCCGCGCGCCACGAACCCGCTGTCGAGCACCGCGTCATGGCTGACCAGCATGAGGTCGGTGGCCAGGGCCAGGTTGAGCCCGGCGCCGACCGCGCCGCCGGTCACCAGCGAGACGCTGGGCACCGGGAGCCGCCCGACCTCGACGAACGCCGCGTACACGGCGGAGGTCCGCGCGATCGACTCGGGCGCGGCGGGATCGGCGGAGGAGGCGGCCAGGTCGCGGGTGTCGGCGCCGCTGCAGAAGTAGCCGCCCGCGCCGTCGACGAGGACCGCGCCGATGGTGTTGTCGCCGTGGACAAGGGCGCAGAAATCCCCGATGAGGGCGGCCATCTCCAGCGTGATGGCGTTCTTGCGCCGGGGGTTGTTCAGGGTGAGCCTGGCGATCCCGTCGCGGACGGTCGTGAGGGCGGGCGGTTCGGCGTCCATGATGCTGCTCCTGTCTTCAACGGGCCCTCTCAAAGGGGCGCTGTCAGAAGGGCGCTGACGGCGGGCCGCCGGTGACGAGCTCCCACACGTCGCCCGATCTCCTCGCCAGGTCGGCGCACCTGCGCTGCCAGTGAAGCTCGTTGCCGTGTTCCTCGCGCCACGCCCACAACCTCCTGGTGCAGGCGCCGAGCCGGTGCTCCGTCGTGAACCCGATCGCGCCGTGCATCTGGTGGCCGGCGGCGGCCACCGACCGGGCCAGCGCGGACGCCTCGGCCTTGGCGCAGGCCACGACGAGCTCCCGGTCCCGGTCACCGTGCCGCAGCGCCGCGACCGCCGCGTCCGCCATCACCTCGACGGTGACCACGTCGGCCGCCAGCCGTGCGAGCCGGTGCTGGACCGCCTGGAAGCGGGCCAGCGGCCGGCCGAACTGCACCCGCTCGGCGACGTGGCCCGTGGTGAGCGTCAGGACGGCGCGGGCGGCGCCGGCCAGCTGCAGCGCGCGGGCGGTGGCTCCGTGCAGCTCCAGCTCCTGGCGCCACGGGCCGGGCGGCAAGGGCGTGACCGCCGCCTCGGCCCCGTCGAGCACGGCGCTGTCGCGCTCCTCCCCCGCCAGGTTCTCGCCGGGTGACGGCCGCTCGGGGGCGCGCAGCACGGCGGTCGCCGGCCCGTCCGGGGTGTCGGCCAGGGCCACCAGATGATCGGCGGATCGCAGCCAGGGCACGCGGGTCAGCGGGCCGGTGACCGTCCACCGGCCGCCGGGGGCCGGTTCGGCCACCAGCTCGCCCACGTACGCGGTCACCGTCCCGGGCGGCAGGGCGGCCCCCGACGCGGCCAGCAGCGGGCCCGCGATGAACAGGGCCTCGGCCAGGGGCAGCGCCACCCCGCCCGTGGCCGCCGCGGCGCCGGCTTCGCGGACCACCACGGCGGCGTCCGCGAGCGTTCCGCCGCTCCCGCCCTGGCGCTCGGGAACCGTGAGCGAGGTGAAGCCGAGCTCCTCCAGCCGGGTCCAGAGCCCCGGGCCGTGCGCCTCCACGGCCAGCAGTGCCCGCACCGCCTCGGCCAGGACGCGAAGGTGATCGCCCGTCATAGGAGCGGCTCCCCGGCCATGACCGCCTCGGCCGGATCGCGAAGATGATCGCCGGTCATGGGAGCAGCTCCTTGGCCACGATCGAGCGCAGGATCTCGTTGGCGCCCCCGCGCAGGGTGAAGGCCGGGACGTGCAGGACGGCCTTGGCCAGCATGGCCGCGAGCCCCTGGCCGCCCGGCTCGGGGCCGACGTGCCGCCGCACGGCGTCCACGACGTCGCCCTCGAACTCCGTGCCCAGGTCCTTGACCAGAGCCGCCGCCACGGCCGGGCTCTCTCCCCTGGACAGCCGCTCGGCGACCGACAGGGACAGCCGGCGCAGCGCCACCAGCCGGGAGACCAGCCGGCCCAGCTCGGCGTGCGCGACCGGGTCGTCTCCCAGGTTCTCCGGCCGGGCCCACTCCCGCAGCAGCGGCAGCGTGCTGAGGACGCGCTCGGGGCCGGAGCGTTCGTTGCCCAGCTCCGCGGTGACCTGGCGCCAGCCCTCTCCCCTGCGGCCCAGCAGGGCGCCCGCCGGGATCACCGCGTCGTCGAAGATCACCTCGTTGAAGTGGTGCGCCCCGTCGATGGTGATGATCGGCCGGATCGAGACCGCCGGGTGGGGCAGGTCCACGATGAACTGGGAGAGCCCGGCGTGCCGGTCGCCGGCGTCGTCCGTGCGCGCCAGGACGGCCACCGCCGTGGCGATGTGCGCCACGCTGGTCCACACCTTGGTGCCCGTCAGCCGCCAGCCGTCCTCGACCTCGGCGGCCCGGGTCCGGACCGAGGCCAGGTCCGAGCCCGAGTCGGGCTCGGACATCCCGATCGCGAAGAAACTCTGGGCGCGAGCGATTCTCGGGAGATACGTGTGTTTCTGGTGCTCTGTACCGTTACGCAGGATGCTGGGGGCGATCTGCCGGTCGGCGATCCAGTGGGCGGCCACCGGCGCCCCGGCGGCCAGGAGCTCCTCGGTGACCACGTAGCGCTCCAGCGCGGTCCGCCCGTGCCCGCCGTACGCGGCGGGGATCGTCATCCCCACCCACCCGCGCGCGGCCAGGCGGCCGCTGAAGGCCGGATCGACGCCGGACATCCAGGCGTCGGCCTCGCGGGCGAAGCCGCCGGCCGCGATCTCGTCCTCGAGGAAGCGCCTGACCCGCAGCCGCAGCTCTCGTAACCCGTCCGGCAGCCCGGCTACCGCGCCGAGCGCCAGGGCCTGAGCATCCACGAATGGGATCTTATCCACGCAAGGGCTCCCACCCCTGGAAAGGCACCGCCAAACCGGCCGGGCCTGCGAATATGAGTAGATCTTTTGCTCATATGTGCCATTCAGTGCCCGCCGACGCCTAAACTTCGGGGATGCGTTATGTCCCTTTTGTCCTGGTTGTCGCCGCCACGGTGGCGTACACCGCGACTCCCGCAGCGGCCATCACCAACGGCTCCGCCGACGGTGACACCCACCCGGAAGTAGGGGCTCTCATTTCCGATGAGCAGAATCCCGACGGCACGTGGACGTACTGCACCGGAACGCTCATCTCGCCGACCGTCTTCCTCACCGCCGCCCACTGCGGTGAGCCGAAGCAGAAGACCGCCAAGGTCTCCTTCGTCGACCGCTACAAACGCGGGGCCCAGCTCTACTCCGGCCGGTACATCCCGGACCCGCGCTTCTCGGCCAAGTCCGAGCTCCACGACATGGCCGTCGTCCTGTTCGACAAGCCCATCCTGAGCATCAAGCCCGCCCAGCTGCCGCCCGCGGGCCTGCTCGACCTCCTCAAGGCCGAGAACAAGCTGGAGTCCGCACGCTTCACCCCCGTCGGGTACGGCTCGCTCCAGCCCACCATGAGGAAGCCGCGCGACCAGCGCTTCCACTACACCGACACGCGCCACCAGGCGACCATCTCCTTCAAGAGCATGACCCGGAGATGGCTCAACCTCTCGCTGTCCACCAAGGGCGACGGCAGCACCTGCTTCGGCGACTCGGGCGGCCCGAACTTCCTGGGCGGAGTCACCTCGCACCTCCTCATCGCCACGACGATCTCCGGTGCCGACGACGCCTGCAGGAAGACCAACTACGACTACCGCCTGGACTCCGCCTCGGCGCGGCAGTTCCTCGGCAAGTACGTCACCCTTCCCGGCCCCGCCCAGCCAGCGGCGCCAGCGGCGGCTCCGAGCGCGCAAGCGGCGCCTCCGAGCCGTCCGAGCGCGGGCTGAAGATGGGCCGGGGCATCGGGACGCGCTCGGCCGCCGGCGACGGCGCCTGATCCACGAGCGCCTGGATCGCCGTCCTGCGCCTCTCGATGCCCGCTCCGTCGATGCTGATGCGCCGCCTGCCGCGGCTCTTGTCATCCATCACGCACGGGAGCGTACTGAGATCGACACCAAGAGCAGGTCACGAGCGCGCCCGGTTACCCCCCGTCAGTCGAAGGTCTCGTGGACGGTGTCCGGGACATCGTCGTCCAGCTCCACGCGTACCCGCTCGATCGTGCCGGTGAAGGGGAAACCGCGCGGATAGTCCCAGCTCACCGGCGACAGCGCGTCGCGGCCCAGCACCAGGCCCTGCCGGCCGATCAGGTAGCGGGCGGTCGTGAGCGGCTCCTTCCCGCCGTCGGGGCGGCCGTCCACCGCCAGGGAGGCCACGCCCTGGCGGGGGCCGGTCCTGGTGAAGATCATCGACAGCACGTGGTCGCCCGGCGGCAGGAGGCGGTCGCCGCGCTCATGGTCACCGGCGACCCGTACCCCGCACCGCCACCTGGCCGCCGTGACCCGCGAGCCCGAACCCGGCCGTCAGGAGCGGCGCCGGAAGTAGCAGGTCGTGGCGGTGGCCAGGGCGGCGCCCCAGATCGGCCAGAAGCACTCCGGCAGCCAGGCGCCCCATTCGTCCAGGGTGAACCGGCCGGCGATCGTCACCCTGAGGTAGGTCAGCCCGGCCACGGTGACGACGATCGAGACGAACCCGGCGGGGATGACCGCCAGCAGCGGCGGCACCCGCCTGCCGCGCAGGCCGGGGATCCAGCGCGGGAAGACCTCGCCCCACCGCTGGGTCAGCCCGAGCGTGAGCACGCCGCCGAACGCGCCGAAGGTCGCCAGGTACGCGCCGGCCAGCCACAGGCCGTCCTCCCCCTGGGCGAGGAACTCCGGGCTCACGCCGAGCGGGATGCCCAGCGCCCACGCCCACCGGGTCAGGCAGTACACCAGCGGCACCGCGACGGCCACGTACACGGCCCGGCGCCCCCGCTCGGGGGTGAACCAGCCCGCCACGCCCCGGTCGCGGCCGTACGCCAGCGCCGCGCCGGCCAGGAGCAGCCCGCCGAGCACGCAGACGAGCTGGTTGAGCACCGGCCACGGCCAGGCGTCGGCGAGGGTGGCGCCGCCCAGGCTCCAGTCGAAGAGCGGCGCGACCAACAGGAGGGGCGTGTAGGCCACGCCCATCATGAGCCGGGAGTCGGGCACGACCAGGACGAGAAGCACGGCGATCGGCCAGGCCAGGCAGAGCGGCGCGCGGCCGCCGCTCCCGCGGGTCAGCGCCAGCGCCGTCACCAGGGTGAGCAGCGCGAAGGCGGCGATCCACCAGCCGAAGACCGGCGTGACCCCGGCCAGGACGGACAGCGCCCCGTCCGGGTCGGGGTCCGAGGCGCCCCAGGGGAAGCCGGGCGCCCCCAGCGCCCACGCCGCCCCGAGCAGGCCGTAGCCCAGCGCCCACAGCGCCGCCGCGTGGCCGCGTCGGCCAGAAGTGAGGGTTTCCATGCGGTCAAGCCTCCTGGCGGGCCCCTCACCTGGCCAGATGCCGTTCGGCACCTCTTGAGGCCGGCGGAAGTGCCGTTCGGCACCTCAGGAACGGTTCCCGGCGAAGACCGCAGGGGTGCGCTCCTTCCAGGGCATCGCCTGTTCCAGGTGGGCGGCGATCCGGAACAGCAGGTCCTCGCGCCCGTAAGGGGCGACGATCTGCACGCCGACGGGCAACCCGTCGGCCTGGCCGAGCGGCAGGCTGATCGCGGGCTGCCCGGTGATGTTGAACACCATCGTGAACGGCCCGTAGTCGGTCAGCGACTCCAGCCAGCTCGTCATCGTGTGGCCGGGGTCGTCGTAGCGCAGCGTGCCGTGCGGCGCGGGCGGGCGGGCCAGCGTGGGGGTGACGAGCAGGTCGTACTCGGTGAAGAACCCGGCCACCGAGCGGGTCACCCGGTTCTGGGCGTCGAGGGCGGCCAGCAGGTCCAGCCCGGTGTACTCCCGCGCCGCCCGCAGGAACCGCCGGGAGACGGCCTCCATCCGGGCCGGGTCGGGCTGCCTGGGGGCCAGGAGCAGCGTGGAGGCGATCGCCACGCACTCGGCCGCCAGGCTCCGCATGACCGCCTCCCAGTCCACGGCCGGGCTCGCCTCGGTGACCCCGTGCCCGGCCCGCTCCAGCGCCTGGCCCACCCGGACCGCCGCCTCGGCGACCTGGGCGTCCACCGCCGTCCCCGACCAGGGTCTGGTGGTCACCGCCACCCTCAACCGGCCGGGACCGGCCCCGGCCTCGTCGGCGTACCTGCCCCGCGGGGGCGGCGCGGTGTACTTGTCGCCGATGCCGGGCCCCTGGACGGCGTCCAGGAGGTGCGCGGCGTCGCGGACGGTCCGCGTGAGCGCGAACTCGTACGACATGCCGAGCATGGCCTCGCCCGCGTCGGGCCCGCACGTGATCCGGCCGCGGCTCGGCTTGAGCCCGACCAGCCCGCAGCAGGAGGCCGGGACGCGGATGGACCCGGCTCCGTCGCTGGCGTGCGCGACGGGCACGGCGCCGGCGGCGACCAGGGCGGCCGCGCCGCCGCTCGACCCGCCCACGCCCCTGTCCAGGTCCCAGGGGTTGCGCGTGGTGCCGTACCTGAGCGATTCGGTGGCGAAGCTGACGCACAGCTCCGGGACGGTGGTCAGGCCCAGCGTGACCAGGCCGGCGGCCCGGAAGCGGGCCATCAGGCCGGTGTCGTGCGCGGGGACGACGCCCGGCAGGGCCCGGCTGCCGAGGGTGAACGGCACCCCCTCGGCCACCGGCCCGTGATCCTTGATCAGGAACGGCACCCCGGCGAACGGCCCGTCCCCGGCATGGGCCGGCGCCGGGCTGAACACCGGCAGGGCCAGGCCGTTCACCTGGGCGTCCGCGAACGCCAGGGCCCGCCTGGCGGTGGCCTCGACCTCGTCGGCGGTGACCTCGCCCGACCTGATCAGATCCCGGATCCCGACGGCGTCGTACCGCGCGTATTCATGGAGCTCCATGGAGAGCCTCTTTCTGGGCGTCCTCGACGCCCGCAACCTCGATCACATGTGGCGGTGGGCGGCGCGCGGCGCGCACCGCCGGATGACGGACAGCCTGAACACAGGCGATGGTCGCTCCGGGACCATCGCCTGCTGCGATCGAGGTGCTTCTACGCTCGGTACATCACGACCATGGTGACGGGTGCCGCCCATGGCCGTCGAGCGGTTTGTCCGGCGGGCGGGAGGGCGGCTGCGCGTCAGTCGTCGGCGTGCCCGTGGCGCCGCCACGGGCCGGTGATGGCGAAGACGTGGCCGGGCGCCTGGATGTTGGCGAACAGGATGCGGCCGTCGGCGCTGAAGGCCGGGCCGGTGAACTCGCTGTCGTTGAGGTCGTTGCGCGCCATCGGGTACGACTTGCCCTGCGCGCTGACGCCGATCAGGTGCTGGATGCCCTCGCCGTCCTCCGCGAGGATCACCCCGCCGTACGGGGAGACCGTGATGTTGTCGGGCCCGTCGTAGTCGGTGTCCTGGCTGGGGTCGGGGTTGACGCCGAAGATGACCTTGAGGGTGACCGTCTCGGTGCGCGGGTCGTAGAACCACACCTGGCCGTCGTGCTCGTTGGCGCTGCCGTCGGTGTGACGCGCGTAGCTGGCCACGAAGTACGCGCCCCCGTCGCCCCACCAGGCGCCCTCCAGCTTGCGGCTGCGGGTGACCTGGTCGTTGGCGAACTGCAGGCGTACCGACTGGGTCTTCGCGTCGCGGTCGGGCACCTCGACCCAGCGGACCTTGAAGCGCGTGCCCGGCTCGGTCGCCTCCGACAGGTCGGCGACGTGCGTGTCGTCCCGGTAGCAGCTCAGCGCCGCCAGCTTGCCGGCGGTGTCGCCGCCCTCGGACAGCGCCAGCGCGCGCAGCGCGCCCTTGCGGCCGTGGAAGCGCCTCGGCGGGGTCCACCGGTAGTACAGCCCGTTCGGGCCGCCGGCGTCCTCGGTCAGGTAGATCGCCGACGTCCTCGGGTCGACGGCGACGGCCTCGTGCGAGTAGCGGCCGAGGAACTTCAGCGGCACCGGGTCCTGGTTGGCCTCGCGGTCGAACGGGTCGACCTCGAACACGTAACCGTGGTCCTTCTGGTAGGCCCCGCCGGCGCGCTGCTCGGTCTCCTCGCAGGTCAGCCAGGTGTTCCAGGGGGTCTTGCCGCCGGCGCAGTTGTTGTGGGTGCCGGCCAGGCTGACGTACTCGCGGATCCGCTCGCCGCGGGCGTCCACGTCGATGTTCGTGGTGCCGCCGCCGGCTCCCGGATCGTAGGTGAGGCCGGACAGCGCCGGCACCCGGTACGGCTCGCTGCCGCCGATCTCGTGGTTGTTGACCAGCGTGCCGCCCCGCCCGTGCGAGAAGCTCGCGGTGCCGTCGGCGTCGCTCGGGGTCGGCTCGCCGCTCTCCAGCAGGGTCACCCCCGCCTCGGCGACGATGCGGTACGTGAACCCGGCCGGCAGGGCCAGGATCCCGGCCGGGTCGGGGACCAGCGGGCCGTAGCCCTGCGGGGGCCGGGTGGCGGCGATCGCGGCCGGGCCCGCGATGGCCTCGTAGCTGCCGGCTAACGCGATGCCGAGGCTTCCGGCGGCGGTGCGGCCGAGGAAGGAACGGCGCGCGATGGGACGAGGGGAATGACGAGGGGAATCAGGTGAGGACACGGGACATCTCCTCTAGCGTCTGACGCTTTTACACCAGCCGACCCAACGATGCCACGGAGACGGCCGCCGCGCCGCCCGCTGTCGGCATGATGAACGCCGGTTGAATAACCGGCCCGCCCGTCACCTCGGACGACTCGGCGGGGGTTCGACTTTCTCACGACGCGGATAACAGTTGAAGAACGGACGATGGCGGGTCGGCGGTCCGGTGCAGCAGCATGGAAACGTGACAGTCATTTCAGCCAGGCGGCGATCCACCGGGCGCCGGGGGCCGTACGTGGCCCGAGCGGTGGCCCAGCTGCTGTCCTGGCCGGCCCTGGAGCTGAGCGACACCAGGCGCGGAGTGGCCTTCGCCGTCCGTGGCATCGAGATCCTGCGCCTGACCGGCGCGGACGAGGTGCGCCTGCGCCTGACCGAGCCCGCGATCGGGCGGCTGGCGCCGTACCTGCGAGACTGCGAGCAGGTCCTGGCGTGCGCCGACGCGGCGTGGGTGGCGCTGAGACTGGAGGCCGAGCCCGACCTCGACCTGCTGCTGGCGCTGACCAGCGTGGCGATCAAGGCGCACGCGTCGGAGGTCGCCTGATATCGGACATGGACCGCCCGCCCTTGGTGACTGATTTATACCGAAAAAGTCCTCTATATGGCGGGCAGTGGAACGTGCTATGACAAGTTCATGGCGTACGACGAGCGTCTCGAACGTGAGGCGATCCAGGACGTGGTCAACCGGCTGATCGCCAGATACACCGGCACGCGCTCGGCCGAGCAGGTCGAGGCGGCCGTGCGGAAGGCCTACGACCGCTTCGCGAACAGCCCGGTCCGCGATTTCATCCCGGTGCTGGTGGAACACGACTCCAAGGAGCTGCTGCGCGGCGGCGCCCTGGCGGAGGTCCCGTCACCGATGTGAGGTGAGGGGCTCCATCGGCGTCCCCAGCGTGCGGGACACCTCGCGTGCGGTCTCGGCGACCAGCGGCCCAGCTCGCGGGCGGTGCTCGGCCGGCTGATCCCCTGGCCTGTGACGGCGTCCCTTTCCGGGGTAGCTGACCGGCGGAACGCGACAGTCCGGCGCGGGGAGCGGGAATGAATTACGATCAGTTCCTCAAGATCGTGGAGCAGCAGGCCGGGGCAGGGCCCCGGGCCGCGGAACGCGCCGTGCAGGCCACGTTCCGCACGCTCTCCGAGCGGCTCTCGAAGGTGGAGAGCCGGGATCTGCTCAGGGAGCTGCCCCCGGAGGCGATGCCCTGGCTCTACACCGAACGCGACCCCGAGACCTTCGGCGTCGGCGAGTTCCTCCGGCGGGTGGCCGAGCGCGCCGGCGTCGACGCCGAGACGGCCGGGCGGCACGCCCGCGCGGTCTTCTGGGCGATGGGGCAGGCCGTGAGCCCCGAGGAGTTCGCCGACATGGCGGCCGATCTCCCGCACGACTTCGAGCCGCTGATCACGGAGGCCGAGCGCCGCTACGTCGAGATCGTGCCGGCCAGGGCGTTCCTGGCCGGGGTCGCGGAACGGGCCGGGCTCGACCCCGAGGGCGCGCGCCGGGCCACCGAGGCGGCGCTGGAGACGCTCGCCGAGAGCGTCGCCCCGGGCGAGGTCGAGAACCTGGTCAGCCAGCTGCCCGCCTCGCTGCACGCGCCGCTGAAGCGCGGGGTGGGCGCGGCCGCCCGCATGCCGCTGGAGGAGTTCGTCCGTCGGATCGCCGAGCGCGAGGGGGTCTCCCCCGAGAGGGCGCGCGAGCACGCCGGCGCGGTCTTCGCCATGTTGCGCGAGTCGATCGCCGGCGAGGAGTATTTCGACGTGACGGTCCAACTGCCCGACGAATACCGCACTCTGCTCCCACATCCCTGACAATCAAAAGGGGTCACGGCTCGGCGCGGCCGGTGGCCCAGGCCCACGCGGCGATGGCGACGCGGTTCCTGGCCTCGATCTTGCGCTGGATCGCGGCGATGTGGTTCTTGACCGTGCCCGGCGCGAGGAAGAGTTCGGCGGCGATCTCGGCGTTGGTCCTGCCCTGCGCCACCATCGCCACGATCTCCTCCTCGCGCTCGGTGAGGACGACGTGCGGCGTTCCGTCCGGTGTCCCGCGCGGCAGGCCGCGCTGCCGGAGCAGCCGGACGGTGAGCTGGGGGCTGATGAGCATGTCACCGTTCATCGCGGCCCGGACGGCCTCGACGAGCAGCATGGGGCCGGAGCGCTTGAGCACGAACCCGGAGGCGCCGTTCCGCAGCGCCGCGTGAACGTACTCGTCCAGCCCGAACGTGGTGACGATCACGACGTGGACGCCGGTGCCGGCCAGGGCGCGGGCCACCTCGATGCCGTCGGCTCCCGGCATGCGGATGTCGGCGAGCACGACGTCGGGCCCGATCGCCCTGGCGGTCTCGATCGCGGCCCGGCCGTCGGCGGCCTCGGCCACGACCGTCATGTCGGGCTGGGCGTCGAGGATCAGCCGGAAGGCGGCGCGGATGCCTTCCTGGTCGTCGGCGATGAGGATGCGGATGGCCACCCCGGCGATTGTGCCAGCGGCAGTCGGGCGACCAGCGACCACCCGTCCGCCACGGCCTCCGCCACCAGGTCGCCGCCCTGCTCCCGGACGAGTGCGGCCAGGCTGGGCAGCCCGGATCCGCCGCGCCGGCCGCCCCGCGCCCGCGCCACGCCGTCGTTGGTCATGGTGATCTCGAGCGCGCCGGACTTCTCGGTCACGGCGAGGTCGACGCGGGCCGCCCGCGGGGCGTGCCGCCGCACGTTGGTCAATCCCTCGATCACGATCCGGTAGGCCAGGGCCCCGACGTCCGGGGGCACCTCCGGCAGCGGGTCCACGCGCAGGCGGACCTCGGCCGGGCCCGCGGCGGAGAAGCGTTCGGCGGCGGTCCGGATGCCGCCGACGTCGCCCGCGGGGGCGAGCGGCCGGTCGTGGTGCAGCGTGTCCAGGGTCCGGTCCAGCATCGACATGGCACGCTGGCCGGCCGCCTCGACGCGTTCGAGGGCGCGCAGCGGGTCGCCCGCCACCATGCCCGCCTGGGCGTGCGCCACCATCTCGCTGATGTCGTGGGCGACGAAGTCGTGCAGGTCCCGGGCCAGCCGCAGCCGCAGGGCGGTCCGGGCGTCGGCCGTCGCGCGCTCCTGCCGTACGTCGAGGAAGCGCAGATAGCCGCCCACGGCGGCGGCCAGGAGCGCGCCCAGCCCCCAGAACGCGCACGCGCCCACCGCTTCCAGCGGCGAGACCGGGAAGAAGAACCGCAGCAGCCAGAGCGCCCCGGCCAGGCCCGCCGCCGACGCGGCAGGAGCCGCCTGCCGGGGCGGCGCGTACCGGACGACCAGGCCGGCCAGCGCCGCCAGCGCCAGGCCCTCGGCCATGCCCATCGCGTCGGCGCCCGGCACCGCCTCCACCGCGCCCAGGACGTGGGCCAGCGTGACGGCCAGGGAGACCGCCGCGGCCAGGAGGGTCAGCGCGGGCAGGCGCGCCCGGAGCCGCGGGCGGAACGGCGCGGCCCCCGCCGATGAGACCGCGGCCAGCGCCGGTACGGCGTCGGCGACCCACATCAAGCTCACCGACCCGACGATACGCGCAACCTCAGGTCAGGGCCCGCCGCAACTTCGGCGCACCGCTGGGCATCTAACCCGCCGTGGAGGCGTTGACCGCGGGAGATCCGCAGCGGATCGGGGACTACTGGCTGGCCGGGCGGCTCGGCTCGGGAGGGCAGGGGGTCGTGTACGACGCCTATGACCCCGAGGGCCGGCGGGTGGCGGTGAAGGTGCTGCACGCGACGGGAGGGCGCGGGCGCTTCGCCAAGGAGGCGGCCGCGGCGGAGCGGGTGGCCTCGTTCTGCACCGCCCGGCTGCTGGCGGCCGATCTCGACGGCGGCAAACCGTACCTGGTCTCGGAGTACGTGCCGGGTCCGAGCCTGCGCGAGGCCGCACGGGACGGGCGGCGCTTCACCGGCGACGACCTGCACCGGCTGGCCACGGCGGTGGCCACGGCGCTCACCGCGATCCACGAGGCGGGCGTCGTCCACCGCGACCTGAAGCCGGACAACGTGCTGCTCGGCCCCGACGGGCCGCGCGTGATCGACTTCGGCATCGCCAGGACGGCCGAGATGTCGCTGACCAGCACCGGCGAGCTGGCCGGCACGCCCAGCTACATGGCGCCCGAGGTGCTGACTGGGCAGCGGGCGGACACGGCGGCCGACGTCTTCGCATGGGGCGCGATCATGGTGTTCGCGGCCACCGGGCAGGACCCGTTCGGCGGCGAGAACCTGGGCGGCGTCATGCACCGCGTGCTGACGCACCACCCTGACCTGAGCGCGCTGCCCCCGGCGCTGGCCGCGCTGATCGAGGCCGCGCTGGAGAAGGATCCGCGGGCCCGGCCGTCCGCCCGCGACCTGCTGCTGGCGCTGGTCAGCGGCGACAGGTCCGACGTGGGCGGGCTGCTGGCGGCCGGAAGCCGCCGGGCCGAGGGGATGCTGGTGCCCGACCGGGACGACCCAGCGCTGGGCTCGATCGCCGAGGACGCCTACGGCGCGCTGGGCCCGGAGGCGCGCGATCTGGCGGCCGAGGTGTTCCTGCGGCTGGTCGCGGTCGGCGCCGACGGCCAGGAGACGCTGCGCCGGGCCGGCCGCGAGGAGCTGTTCGGCGGCCGTCCGGACCACGAGGCGGCGGCCGTCCGGCGGATCCTGGAGGCGTTCTCGTACGTGCTCAGCACCAGGGACGGCTCGGTGGCGCTGGCGCGTCCCGGCCTGGTGCGGGCCTGGCCGCGCTTGCGCACGTGGATGGACGCCGAGCGCGCCGGGCTGGCGATGCTGGACCAGATCAACGCGGCGGCCCGGCACTGGGAGGAGCACGGCCGGCGCGACGGCGACGTGCTGCAGGGCAGCCGCCTGGAGCGGGCGCTGAGCTGGGCGGCGACCGGTCGCAGGCACCTGACGCTGACCCCGTTCGAGCGCGACTTCCTGCGTGCGGGCACGGAGCTGACCAGGAGGCGCGCCCGGCGCAGGACGCTGGTCACGACCGCGCTGGCGGGGCTGCTGGTGGTGGCGCTGGCGGCGGGCGGGCTGGCCGTGTGGCAGCGCCGGCAGGCCGTCGAGCGGCTCGACATCCTGACCGCCAAGCAGGTCGCGGCCGAGGCCGACCGCATGCGTACGACCGATCCGGGGCTCGCGATGCTGCTCAGCGTGGCCGCGTACCGGGTGTCGCCGCAGCCGGAGGCCCGCTCCAGCCTGATGGGCTCGCTCCAGCAGCAGGAGACGGCCGCCTTCCGCGACCCGCCGGTCAGGGGTATGGGCCGGCGGACGCTGAGCCGCGACGGGCGCACGCTGGTCAGCTTCAGCGAGGGCGGCGTCAACGTCTACGACGTGCGCAGCGGCAGGCGGACGGCGAACTGGCCCGGCATGACCCTGCGCGGGACGATCATCCAGGGCCCCGCGCTCAGCCGCAGCGGGCGCCTGCTCGCCCAGACCACCTCGGACGAGCTCGGCGTCTGGGACCTGAAGACCGGCAGGACGCTGGTGCGGAGATCGCTCCCGGCGACCGGGAACGGCGGCTACGGCGTCGTGTTCGGCGAGCACGAGACGACGCTCGTGGTCACCATGGCCGACGACGTCCCCTTCCTCGTCGATGTGACCACCGGCAGGCAGTTCGGCCGGCTGGTCTACGCGGACCGGACGACGGCGCAGACTCCCGCGCCGCTCGTCGACCCGACGGGGAAACACCTGCTGCTGCCCGGCTACCGGTTCGACCAGATCGCCCTGCCCGGCTGGACCGTCGAGCGCCCCTTCCCCGCCTGCGTGAAGAACCACGTGCTGGCGGCCTACAGCGCGGACGGCAAGACCCTGGCCTGCTCCGATGTCGCGGGCGACATCGTCCTCGTGGACGCCGTCACCGGCCGGAAGCGCACGCTGAAGGAGACGCTGAACTGCGCGATCTGCCACGACTCCGCGCGGCTCCGGTTCAGCGCCGACGGGCGCTACATCGCCGGCTTCTACGGCCGGGACCTGGAGGTCATGCGCATCGGCGACCAGCGGACCGTCCTGCGCTACCGCGGCGAGGGCGACTTCGGCGACGTCCGCTTCGACCCCGACGGCAGGACGCTGCGCTACCTCGTCGACGACACCGTCATCAGCGTGGACCTCGCGCCGCGCACCCCGTCCATCGCCCTGCCCGACACCCCGATGCTCAGCGGCGACGCCCACTGGGCGGTGTCCGCGACGAGCGGCACCGAGCTGAGCGTGTTCGACCTGCGGACGCGCAAGGAGGCGGGCCGCATACCCCTGAGGGAGGAAGGGCCCGTCCAGGGCATGGACGACGCCGGCACCAGGCTGGCCCTCGCCGACATGGACCGCACGATCACCCTGTGGGACCTGGCGACCAGGAAGAAACTCTGGTCCAAGCGGGTGGGGGACGGCGACCACCAGCCGGCGAACCTCCATTTCACCCCCGACGGGCGCAGGATCGCCGTCACCCTCCTCCTGGGGGAGAGCCCGTTGATGAGCGAGATCGTGCTGGACGCCGCCGACGGCCGCGTGGTGGCCTCGTACCAGACCCGGCTCAGCGTCGGCCCCTTCCTTCCTGGACGGCAGGTGTTCGTCTCGGGCGACGGCCGGCTCGTCGACGTCATGACCGGCAAGGCCACCGGCTCCGGGTTCGGCGACTCCGGCGCGCTGGCCATCAGCCGTGCCGGGCTCCTGGCCGTCCAGGAGCCCGGCACCCACCGGATCGCGCTGTGGGACGTCAAGGGCCCGACCCCGCTGCGCCCCGCCCTGCCCCGCGCCGCCGACACCAGTGCCAGCGCGCTCTTCTCACCGGACGGCAGGATCCTCGCCACGGCCACCGACCAGGGCGTGCTCGAGTTCTGGGACGTCCCCTCCAGGCGCCGGCTCGGCAGCTCGTACCGGGTCGGGGAGTTCGACCCCTCGTCCATGGCCTTCGGCCCCGACGGGAACGTCCTGTACGTCGGCATGCAGGACGGCCTGACAGCCGGGGCCGTGCGCGAGGTGCCCGTCGGGGACGCGCTGATGATCGGGAAGGTGTGCGCGCGGGCCGGTCGCACGCTCACGCCCGCCGAATGGGACCGCTACCTCGATGACGTGCCCTACCAGGACGTGTGCGCGGCCCGATAGCGGGCGCCCGGCGGCCGGACGTGCCGTGACCGGCTAGATCCAGCCCCGTTCCCGGGCCGCCAGCCCCGCCTGGAAGCGGGTGACGGCGTTCAGGTCCTGCATGACGGCGTGGATGCGGCGCTGCACCGTGCGCAGCCCGAGGCCCAGCGCCCGCGCGATGGCCTCGTCCGTCAGGCCGCCCGCGAGCAGCGCGAGCAGATCCCTGGTCGGCTCGTCGGGCTCGTCGGCGGCCGCCGTGGGCCGGGGCGCCGCGCGCAGCGGGAACCCCCGCCGCCATTCGAGCTCGAACAGCGCGATCAGCGCGTCGAGCAGGGCGGACTGGTGCAGGATGAACGCCGCGTCGATGGCGTACGCCCCGTTGCGGATGGGAATCAGCGCGAGCGCGTCGTCGGCGATCCACATCTTGGCCGCCGCGTCGGCCACCACGCGGGCCTTCTCGCCCCGCGCGACGGAGTCCTGGATGAGCCGTAACTTGCCGGGCAGCGCCACGGACTCCAGGTCGTACACGCTGCGGTAGTCGATGCCCGACTTGAGCATCCGCCGCTCGCGCTCGACGTTGTCGGCGTGACCGCGCATGACGTACGGGGGCTTGTCGATGTTGCGGAACATGGTCTGCGCGCTGTCCTGCAGCGCGTACGCCCTGCTGATGATGTTGTCGGTCCCCGTGACGACCTCCACCTGCTCGGCCGGGTGCGCCGCGTAGCGGGAGGCCAGGTGGAACGACGTGGTGAGCTCGTGGATGGCCGTGCGCACCTGGTGGAGCTCCTCCTCCTGGCGGGTGAGCAGCGGCCTGAAGGCGACGTCGGGGGCGACGGCGACGTAACGGGCGCGGCGGCCCGGCAACCTGCTGGCCAGGCCGCGCCGCGCGAAGGCCGCCAGCGTGCGGGCCGCCAGGAGGGTCGAGACGCCGCAGTGCGTGGCGAGTTCGGCGGCGGACGATCGCGGGTTCTCGACGAGCGTCGCGTACAGGCGGCTCTCGGCCGGTGACAGGCCAATCGCTTCGAGCATCGACGCCCTTTCTCCCGGTGACGGGAATGGCGGGTTACCGCCATCTGGCGGGTTTTGGCCCGTTCGGCGGGCTTGTGCCCTGACTGATTCCCAGATTAGGTCAGCGAGGAAACGATCTCCATCGCGCGCGGGCGACGATGGCCGGCGTTTCTCAGGTCTGGAGAAAGGTGTGCGTATGCTGTCCACCCCCCGGCGCCGCGGCCTCGTGGCCTTATTCGCGTCATTCGCGTCCTTACTGGCCGTCCCGCTCGCCGCGGTCCCGGGGACGGCCGCCGCGACGACCGGGCCGGCCCCGGCCACCGGGGCGACCGCGCAAGCAACCGGCCTGGCGCCGGTCAGGATCACGCTGATCACCGGGGACACCGTCACGTACGCGAAGGACGGCGCGGGCCGCGCCTCGGCCACGCTGGAGCCCGTCGAGGGCCAGGAGGCGCGCACGTACCAGGCCCGGCAGGACGACCACGGCTACTACGTGATCCCCGCTGACGCCGCGCCTTACGTCGACAAGGGACTGCTGGACAAGGAGCTGTTCAACGTCGACTACCTGGCGGCCAACGGCTACGGCGACGCCAGGACCGCGCAGCTCCCGCTCATCGTCCAGTACCAGCCGCAGACCAAGGCCGCCGATCTGGCGGGCAAGGCCAGGTCGCTGAAGGGCGGCACGGAGCCGATGGTGCTGGAGAGCATCGACGGCGCCGCGATCAAGGTGGACAAGAAGCAGGCGCCCGCGTTCTGGCAGTCCCTGGGAGGAGGCCGGAACGACGTCAAGGCCCTGACGAGCGGCCTGCGCAAGGTGTGGCTCGACGGCAAGGTCAAGGCGCTCGACGACGTCAGCAACCCGCAGATCGGCGCCCCCACCGCCTGGGCGGCCGGGTACGACGGCACCGGCGCCACGGTGGGCGTCATCGACAGCGGCATCGACCTGGCCCATCCCGACCTGCAGGGCAAGATCGTCGCGGCCCGCAGCTTCGTCCCCGCCGGCAGACCGGGCGGCGGCAACCCCGATGAGGTCACCGACCGGCACGGTCACGGCACCCACGTGGCGTCCATCATCGCCGGCAGCGGCGCCGCCTCGAACGGCAAGTACAAGGGCGTCGCCCCCGGTGCCCGGCTGACCATCGCCAAGGCCCTGGACGACACGGGCGGCGGCAACAACTCCGAGATCATCGCGGCGATGCAGTGGCAGGCGGCCACCGAGCACGCCCGGGTGGTCAACATGAGCCTGGGCAGCCAGAACCCGACCGACGGCACCGACCCGCTGAGCCAGGCGGCCGACGAGCTGACCGCCCGGTACGGCACGCTGTTCGTGGTCGCGGCGGGCAACTCGGGCCCCGGCCGGTACACCATCGCCTCCCCCGGCGCGGCGGCCTCGGCGCTCACCGTCGGCGCGGTCGACTCGGCCGACAAGATCGCCTCGTTCTCCAGCCGCGGCCCGCGCCTGGGCGCGGACTTCGCGATCAAGCCGGAGATCACCGCGCCCGGCGTGAACATCGGCGCGGCGCGGGCGGCGGGCACCTCGCTGGGCGCGGGCAGCAGCGTCCCGGGCGGCGGGCCGATCGACGACAACTACACCGCGGCGTCCGGCACCTCGATGGCCGCCCCGCACGTGGCCGCCGCCGCGGGCGTCCTCGCCGCCCAGCACCCCGACTGGACCGCCGACCAGCTCAAGACCGCGCTGACGGGCACCGCGAAGCCGGGCGACGCCACGGTCTACGAGCAGGGCTCGGGCCGCCTGGCCCTCGGGCAGGCGGTCACCCAGCAGGTCTTCGACGACCTGGCGACGGTGCACGCGGGGTTCACCGACCCGTACAGCGGCCAGACGCTGACCAGGAAGGTGACCTTCCGCAACGCCGGCAAGGAGCCCGTCACGCTGGCCCTGTCGATGACGCTGAAGCGCGATGACGCCCAGCCGCCCGCCGGGATGGCCACGCTCACCCCGTCGTTGCTGACCGTCCCCGCCGGCGGCACCGCCGTCGCGGACCTCACCGTCGAGCCCACGCTCGGCGACCCCGGCTGGTACGAGGGCCGCCTGACGGCCACCGCCGGCACGGCCCGGTTGACGGCGCCGATCGCCTTCCACAAGGGCGCCGAGATGGACACCGTGCGCGTCCGGCTCGTCGGCAGGCCGGAATGGGCGCTGAACCCGGGCGTCGTGTCCGCCCTCCGGGTCAGCGACACCGACCCGCTCCTCCAGGGGGAGCCGATGACCACGGCCGGCGAGAGCTGGCGCACCACCGACACGCCCGGCACGCTGGAGACGGAGCTCAAGCTCGCCCACGGCGGCGTCTACTCCATCGGCGACATGCCCTGGTGGTACACCAAGCCCGACCGGCAGATCCAGTACGCCGCGCTGCTCGCCCCCGAGATCAAGCTCGACGGCGACACCACGGTGACCCTGGACGCCACCGACCTCGAACCGATCCAGGTGAGCACGCCGCGCACGTCGGAGCCGGTGTTCATGAACGTGATGGTCACCCGCACGACGGCCTCCGGCCAGATGTACGGGGGCGCCTCGCTGCTCAGCTACGAGCCGGTCACCAGAGGCCGGTTCTGGGTCACGCCGACGCGGAAGGCGCCCACGGTGGGCACCTCAACAGTGCTGTTCGACCAGGTCCGCCGCGCCCCCGAGGTCGAGCTGAGCGTGCCGGGGCTCCGGCTCACCCCCCGCTACGTCAGCGAGCACGACCCGCTGGTGCCGAAGTTCACCGCCGACCAGCGCCTGAGCCTGACCACGGGCGACGACATGCGCGGCGGCGCGGACGCGCGCGGCAAGCTCGTCCACCTCCCGGCCAGGGACTCCCTCGATCTCTTCCTGGCCGACCTGGACCTGGCCATCAAGGCGGGGGCCGCGGGCGTGGTCACCAGCGACCGGTTCGCCTGGCTGCTCACCGCCTCGACGTACGCCGCCCACAACAAGATCCCGGTGCTGTACCTCGACAGCGGCGAGGCCGACCGGCTCGGCAAGGCCCTGTCCCGCAAGCCGTACCCGAGCGCCGCGCTGCGTGCCACGCCGACCACCCCGTTCGAGTACAAGCTGGCCTACTACCTGAAGGGGACCACGGCGGGCCGCCTGAACTTCGCGCCCAAGGCCCGCGACCTCACCGAGATCGACACCACCTACCACGCCCAGTTCGCCCCGAAGGCGGGCACGTGGGGGCCGTACGCGGACTTCACCGAGGTCAACCACACCTACTCGCCCGAGCAGCGCTTCAGCATCCGCGGCTCGCACTCCTTCACCGGGCCCGCGACGAGGACCGAATACTACAACTCCCCCGGCCGGGACATCCTGTGGGAGCGCAACTACACGTTCTTCGACCCCGCCTCGGGCGGCGCGCGCTTCGCCTCCTCCGCGCGCGGCTTCACCCGGGCCACCCAGGAGCGGGAGGACTGGAACGAGGCCATCATGCCCGCGCAGTTCGCGATCGGCTCCGGCCTGCCGGACTGGATCAGCCCGGCCGTCTACTGCGACGGCTGCCGCCAGGGCGACCGGCTGCGGCTGCGCGCGCTCAGCCCGATCGGCTTCGGCTACTACTCCGACGCCTCCGACCCGAGCCACATGTACCAGGGCGCGCCGGGGACCGAGGAGATCCACCTGTTCAACGGCGCCGCCGAGGTCGAGCCGCAGTACGACGACCTGGGCGTGCCCTACTACACCGTCCCCGCCGGGGCCGGCACGTACCGGGTGACGAGCTCGTGGAAGGACGCGTTCCCCGGCAAGCACGCCGGCACCGGCGTCGAAACCGCCTGGACGTTCCGCTCCGCCCGCCCGACGGGTGACAGCACGCCCTACGCCTGCCTGGACACCGTGCTGTGGGAGGACAAGCAGCCCTGCGCCCAGGTGCCGATGATCCGGCTGCGCTACGAGCTCGGGCTGCCGGAGAACGACACCGTCCAGGGCGGCAGGCCGTTCGCCTTCACCGTCAAGGCGGAGGGCGGCCGGTCGGCGTCGCTGCGGGGAGTCTGGATCTCCGCCGACAAGGGCGCGCACTGGACGCGGGCCACGGTGCTGCCCGGCGGCAAGGTGCTGGCGCTCAACCCCAAGGGCCCCGGCAGCATCTCGATCAAGGTCGAGGCGCGGGACAAGGACGGCAACTCCGTCCAGCAGACCCTCGCCGACGCCTACCTCGTGAAATGAACGCGGCCGGCGGGGGCAGGACACTGCCCCCGCCGGCGTCGTGTCCGAGCTCTCAGCCGCCGGGTCCGGTCGGCTGGATGGGGGCGCCGCCGCCGTCGCGCTCGCACGTGCCTGCGCACCTGTACGGCCCGCGGTCGATCCGCATCTCCACGCGCCTGCCGTCGGGCGCGGTGTAGAACGCCCCGAAACCCTCCTCGTTGACCGCGCCCACCGACTGCTCGGCCAGTTCGAACCCGGGCAGGTCGACCACGTACATCAGGTCGGGAGCCACGCCCTGCCGCCGGGCCTGGTCCATGGCCGCCCGGCTCAGCGCGGTCCCCGAGCCGCAGCCCGCCGGCATGGCGGCCAGTGTCGCCAGGGCGAGCAGCGTGAGTAATCGGCGTGATGACATGCCCTCAGTCTGAGGCACCCGGGTGCCGCCGGCGCGGCGCGCCGTACGCGCCGCGACCCTGGAAACCGGCTTTGACCTGGTCCTCCGACTAAGCTCAGCACGGTGGTCCGCGACTGCCGGGGACGGGGAGGGGGCGGCGCGATGTCCATCCCCGACGGGCCCCTGCGGCGCATCCGCAGGCTGGAAGAGCAGCTCGCCGACGCCAAGCAGGACGTGCTGGCCCTGGTCGCGGAGCTGGAGGAGCGCGACGAGCGGCTCAGGCGGGCCCACCGGGCGATCTTCCGCGAGCTGGAGGACGCCCTGCGCCCGCCGATCCCGCGCGTGGAGCAGGCCCGGCTCGCGGTCTACTACTCCTCCTCCGAGGACGACGCGCCCACCGGCGGCGACCTCTACGACGTGGTGGTCATGCCGAGCGGCGAGCTGCACGTCGTCGTGGTGGACGCGGCCGGCCACGGCGTGGCCAGCACCCGTGCCGCGCTCAACATCATCCACGCCGTCCGCGTGCTCTCCCTGGCCGGGTTGCCGCTGGAGAACGTGGTGGAGCGGGCCGCGGCCATCCTGCAGCCGGTCTACCCCGATCTGGCCGGGACCGTACTGGTGGCCCGCTTCGACCCGGGCACCGGGGCGCTCCGGGTGGCCACCGGCGGGCACCCGCCGCCGCTGATCGTGCCGCCCGGGGAGCCGGCGACGTACCTGGAGGCGTGGGGGCGCGGCCTGGGCTATCCCGATCCGGGCAGCGACCACGTGGCCGAGCGGCGGCTGGCGCCCGGCACGCTGGTGCTCTTCTACACCGACGGGCTGGTGGAGGCCCGGCGCGACCTCAACGCGGGGCTGGACGAGCTGGCCGAGCTGGCGGGGCGGTACCGGGACCTGCCGGTGGACGAGCTGACCGACACCCTCGTACGGGTGATGCACCGCACGGTGCTGCACAGCGACGACACCCTGCTCCTGGCCATGCGCTGGACGCCCTGACTCCGACCTGGGCTGTTGACATAATGACCTCGGGTCAATATTAATGACCTAAGGTCAATAGAGTCCGAGGAGTGCGAAGATGTCCATGGCGACGGAGACGTCCGGTCTCCACCTGGTCGGCAGGCTGCTCGATCCCGCGTCGAGAGCCGACCCCTATCCGATCTACGCCGAGTTCCGCGCCCGCGGCCCGGTGTGGATCGAGGAGATGTCCTCGTTAGTGGTGGCGAACTACCACGACTGCGAGACGCTGCTGCGCGACCCGCGGCTCAGCGCCGAGCGCGGGCGGTTCTTCAACGCCGGTCGGACCGCCGACCCGTATCCCGCGGACGCGCCGTCCTCGGTCCGGCAGCCGTGGTTCCTCTCCCTGGACCCGCCGGACCACACCCGGCTGCGGCGCCTGGTCAGCAGCGCGTTCACCGCCCGGACCGTCGCCCGGATGGAGGGCTCCATCGCGCGGCTGGTCGACGAGTTCCTCGACCGGGAGGCCGGGAGCGAGACGTTCGACGTGGTGTCCGGCCTCGCCTACACCCTGCCGGTGACGGTCATCTGCCGCATGCTCGGCATCCCGGCGGCCGACGAGCGGCTGTTCCACCGCTGGTCCGCCCAGCTCACCCGGCTGCTCGACGGCTTCGCCGGCCCCGACGAGGGAAGCGACGAGACCCCGGAGTGGGTGGGCGGCATGGTCGAGATGCACCGCTACGTCAACGAGCTCGTCGCCGGGCGACGCCGGAGCCCGCGCCAGGACGACCTGATCTCCGAGCTGCTCGCCGCGGAGGACGGCGGCGACGCGCTCAGCCATGACGAGCTGGTCTCCACGATCGTGCTGCTGCTGGTGGCGGGGCACGAGACGACGGTCAACCTGATCGCCAACGGGGTGCTCGCCCTGCTGCGCCATCCGGGCCACCTCGCCGCCCTGCGCGACGACCCCGGCCTGGCGCCCGCGGTCGTCGAGGAGACCCTGCGCTACGACCCGCCCGTCCACCTCACCGCCCGCGTCGCCGACCAGGACCTGCGCGTCGGGGAGGCGGAGGCGCCCGCCGGCAGCCTGGTCATCCTCCTGCTGGCCGCGGCTCACCGGGACCCGGAGGCGAACCCGGACCCGGACCTGTTCGACCCGAATCGCGAGCAGCCGCGGCACCTGGGATTCAGCTTCGGCGCGCACTTCTGCCTCGGCGCGCCGCTGGCCAGGCTCGAAGGCCGGCTGGCGCTGACCGCGTTCGCGCGGCGGGTCCGGGAGCCCAGGCTCGTCGCCGATCCGCCGTACCGGGAGCACATCAACCTCCGCGGCGCGCGCGAGCTCCTCGTCGCCCACGCGGGGGTGACCCGGTGAGGATCGGCCCGCGGGAGCACTAGCCTGGTGCGATGGCCACCTCCAGGAGCCGCCGGCGCCTCTCCCCCGAGGCCAGGCGCAACGAGCTCATCGACGCCGCCATCCGGCTCCTGGAGTCCGGGCAGGAGGTGACCAACTGGGTGCAGGCCGTCACCGCCGAGGCCGACTCCGCCAAGGGCACGTTCTACGTCTACTTCTCCTCCTGGGAGGAGATGCTCGTCGCGGTGCGCGACCGCGTGCTGCGGGGCTATGTGGACCGATACCGGCAGCTCGCCGAGTCCACCGAGCCGATCGACTGGTGGGCCGCCCTCGACGCCGAATGCGCGGCGGGCGTCGACACCATCGCCCGGCGCGGCGGGATCCACGACGCCGTCCTCCACTCCAACGTCGCGCTCGCGCCCGTGGACGAGGAGCTGGACATGATCACCGCTCTGGCCGGGGCGCTGCGCCGTGGCATGGCCGACGGCGCGTTCCGCCCCGTCGACCCGCACATCGCGGCCCGGATCCTGTTCACCGTCGTGCACGGCGCCGGAGACGCGATCGCCGCCGGCGAGGACCGGCAACGCTGGGTGGAGACCATCCGCGACCTCGCCCGCCACTGGCTCGCGCCGCCCGGGGCGGCGAATTGACCTGGAGTGCGCTCCAGCAGGCAGGGTGGACCCATGCACAACGCCATGAGAACGCGCACCATCGGAAACCGCCACGTCGGGGCCATCGGGCTCGGCGCCATGCCCATGTCGGTGGCCGGGCACATGCCCGACGAGGACCAGTCGATCCGCACCATTCTCGCGGCCTTGGACGCCGGCGTCACCCTGATCGACACGGCTGACGCCTACACGCCTTCCCATGACGACGTCGGCCACAACGAGCGCCTGGTCGCCCGCGCCCTGGCCCGCTGGAGCGGCGACGCCGACTCCGTGCTCGTCGCGACCAAGGGCGGCCACACCCGCACACCCGGCGGCGGCTGGTCCGTGAACGGCAGCCCGGACTACCTCAAGGAGGCCTGCGACCGCTCCCTCAAGGCCCTCGGCGTGGAGAGCATCGGCCTCTACCAGCACCACCGTCCTGACCCGAAGGTGCCGTACGAGGAGACCATCGGCGCGCTGAAGGACCTGCACGACGCCGGCAAGATCCAGATGGCCGGCATCTCGAACGCCGACCCCGAGCAGATCAGGCTCGCCCACGGCATCCTCGGCGACCGCCTGGTGAGCGTGCAGAACGAGTACTCCCCGCGCTTCCGCTCCAGCGAGCCCGAGGTCGACGTCTGCGCCGAGCTCGGCCTGGCGTTCCTGCCCTGGTCGCCGCTGGGCGGCATCGGCCGCACCGGGGAGCTGAGCCGGCGCGACGCCTTCATCGAGATCGCCGAGGCGCGCGGCGTGTCCCCCCAGCAGGTCTGCCTCGCCTGGGAGCTGGCCCGCAGCCCGGTCGTCATCCCCATCCCCGGCGCCAGCCGGCCGGAGACGATCATCGACTCCGCCGCCGCGGCCGACCTGGAGCTCAGCGAGGAGGAGCTGGCTCGGCTCGGCTGACCGGGACCCGTCACGTGAGGAGCCGGCGCGCCTCGGGCCGACCGGGACCCGTCACGTTCTCGCGGTGGACGGCGGCAGCGCCCGGGAGATGGCCCGGGCGCTGGTGCGCAGGAGCGGGGCGAGCGCGAGGGGTGAGGAGCTGCCGTGGTGGACCACGAGGGACACCGCGGCCACCACCTCGCCCTGGGCGTCGTGGATCGGCGCGGCGACCGACAGGGCGTCCATGGTGACCTGCCGGTCGCTGACGGCGTAGCCGCGGGCGCGGGTGTCGGCGAGCGCGGCGCGGATCTGCTGCGGAGTGGTCATGGTGCGTTCGGTGTAGCGGGTGACGGGGCCGGACACGACCTGCTCCTGCACCTCGGCGGGGGCGTACGCGAGCAGCACGAGCCCCACGCCCGTGGCGGTGAGCGCGAAGCGGCTCCCGACCCGCGTCAGCACGGGGACGGCCTTGCTCCCGGCGATCCGCTCCACGAACACCACCTCGGTGCCCTCCCGCACGGCCAGCTGCACGTTCTCGCGGGTGACCTGGGACAGGTCCTCCAGGTACGGCAGGGCGGCCTCGCGCAGGCCCAGCCCTCGGGGGGCGAGCGAGCCGAGCTCCCACAGGCGCAGGCCGATGTGGTAGCACCCGGCCGGGTCCCGTTCGAGCGCGCCCCAGGCCAGCAGCTCCGCGACCAGCCGGTGCACCGTGGAGACCGGCAGGCGGGCGTGCCGGGACAGCTCGCTGAGGGTGAGCGAGCGCCGGTCGGGCGTGAACGCGCCGAGGATCTGCAGCGCGCGGGCCACGACCGGGCCGGTGCGCTCGGCCGTCTGCCTGGGGGCGGGGATCGGCATCGGCGGCTCCGGGGTCAGAGTTCGAGGACCAGTTTGGGGCAGGCGGCGCGGGAGACGCAGATGAACATGGTGTCGTTCACCGCCCGCTCCTCTGCGGTGAGGAGCGAGTCGCGGTGGTCGACCGCGCCGGCCAGCACCGCGGTCTCGCAGGTGCCGCAGGTCCCCTCATGGCACGAGGATAGGACCTGTACGCCGGCCTCCTGCACGACGTCGAGGATCGACCGTTCCGGGGGCACCGTGAGGGTGACGCCCGAGACGGCCAGTTCGATCTCGAAGGCCCCCGTCCGTACCGGGGCGGTCGCCTGCTTGGGCGCGAAGCGCTCCATGTGCAGCGTTCCGGGCGGCCGGTCCGCGCAGCGGCGCTCGACGGCCTCCAGCAGCGGGGCCGGGCCGCAGCAGTACACGAGGGTGTCCGGTGTGGCCCGCGCCAGGAGGGCGTCGAGGTCGAGCAGGCCGTGCTCGTCCTGCGGGCGCAGCTCCACCCGGTCTCCGTGCGCGGCTTCGAGGTCGCGGGCGAAGGCCATCGAGCCCGCCGTACGGCCGCCGTAGACCAGGCGCCACCGGGCGCGGGCGGCTTCCACGGCGCGCACCATGGGCAGGATGGGGGTGATGCCGATCCCTCCGGCGACGAACAGGTAGCCGGCCGCCGGGTGGAGCGGGAAGTGGTTGCGCGGGCCCCGGGCGAGGACCGCCGTGCCGGGGTGGAGCTCTTCGTGCGCGTACGCCGAGCCGCCCCGGCCGTCCGGCTCGCGCAGGACGGCGACGCGCCAGGTCGTGCGGTCGGCCGGGTCGCCGCACAGCGAGTACTGGCGGACGCGGTCGCCGCCGAGCACGAGGTCGATGTGCGCGCCGGGCTCCCACGCGGGCAGCTCGGCGCCCGCCGGGTCGCGCAGGTCGAGGGCGACGACCCCGTCGGCCACCGGCTCGCGAGCGTGCACGACCAGCTTGCGCTCGATGCCCGCCGGGCTGCCGGGGTCCGGGCCGGGCGCGCGCCCGCCGCTCATCGGACGGCTCCCGGGTCCATGGGGGCGTCGTGGCCGGCCGGGTGGCCGAGGAGCCATTCCCAGACCTCGACGGGCCCGTCGGCGACGTGCGCGGCGCCGCAGTGGCAGGTGCCCTGGAGCAGATCGCTCCCCGGCAGCCACACCACGCGGAGCAGCCCGCGCCCGGCGGGGAAGCGTCCGGGCTCCATGCCCGTCACGCCCGCCCGGCCGGGGCGACCTGCCCGGCCAGCCTGGCCAGCAGGCGCCGGGCCGCCAGCCCGCCCGTGTCGATGTTGATCGACAGCTCCTGGTAGCCCGCCGGCTCGGTCGCGATCACCTGTTCCAGCACGTCGAGCGCGGCCACGTCCTGCAGCACCACCGTGCGGTTCTGCTCGGCCAGGAAGTCGGACACGGCCTGGTCGTCCAGGGCGAAGTCGCGGGCCACCGCCCAGAAGTCGTGCGTGGAGTGCTCGGTCTCGGGCGTGATCGCGTACACCACCTCGACGTGGAAGGCGTCCGGGTCGCTGCCGTCCGCGTTCGGCAGCACGCCGGGCGGGGCGATGCGCGAGTGCAGCTTGTACAGGCACGGCGGGGTGTACTCGATGTCCTGCCAGCGCATGATGCGGCCGGTCAGCCCGGTGGACTTGGCGTAGAACGGCGGGCATTCGGCGTCGTCCATGTGGCGGCTGACGTGGACGATCCCGGCCTCCTCGTCCACGGCGGTGGTGATCGGGGTGGCGGCCACCTCGGGGGTGCCGATGTAGCCGCCGTGCAGGTACGTCTCGTGCGACAGGTCCAGCAGGTTGTCCACCAGCAGCCCGAACCGCGCCTGGAGCGGCTCCATGCCCGACACCGTCGTGTACTCGGGCGAGTCCAGCCAGGGCGCCCGCGGGACGCGGGACTCGTCGGCCTTGGCCGGGTCGCCGATCCAGACCCAGACGAAGGAGTCCCGCTCGACGACCGGATAGCTCTTCAGCCGGGCGGTCCGCGGCACCCGGGTCTGGCCGGGGACGGCGACGCAGCCGCCGTCGGCGCCGTAGGTGAAGCCGTGGTAGCCGCAGACCACCTGGTCGTCGACGAGCCGGCTGGGCGGCTGCGACAGCGGGAACCGGCGGTGCACGCAGCGGTCGGACATGGCGGTGACGGTCCCGGCGCGGGTGCGCCAGAACAGGATGGACTCGCCGCATATGGTGCGGGAGAACAGCTCCTGGCCGATCTCGCGCCCGTACGCGGCGGCATACCACTGATCGCGGGGGATGGTCGACACGGCGACTCCTTCGTGGTGCGGCGGCCGGTGTGAACGATGGTGACCTCGGTCACCTGGACCGCGGAACAACGATTTCCGGATGCCGGAAAACGAATGTTCGGAAACACCGGCGAAACTCGCTCTTCCCCAGTGCCGGATTCTTCTTTATCCTCATGCTCAAGCAGTCTGTGAACGTTCACAGTATGCAGAAGGCCGCTTTCGCCCCCTAAAGGCGCATTTTTCAGGTAGCTCGCCGCCCCATGCGTCCGTGAACGTGCACACAGTCGGGATTTCGGCTCTACCAACGGGACCGATCATGACCACGTACCACTTACGAAGGATCCGGGTCACACTCCTGCTGACACTCGCGGCGCTGATCGCCCTCGCGCCCGCGACACCCGCCCAGGCCGCGCTCTCCATGCGCGGCGCCGACGTCTCCTCGCTCCAGCGGAGCCTGGACCTGGGGGCCAAGTACTACAACGCCGCCGGGACGGCCGCCGACCCGCTGGACATCCTCACCGGCGCCGGGGTCAACTACGCCCGGCTGCGCATCTGGAACAACCCGGCGAGCGGCTACAACAACAAGGCGAAGGTGCTGGCCTACGCCAGGACGGTCAAGGCCAAGGGCCTCGGCCTGATGATCGACTTCCACTATTCGGACACCTGGGCGGACCCGGGCAAGCAGTTCAAGCCGGCGGCGTGGGCCGGTCATGGCATCGCGCAGCTCCAGACGGATGTGTACAACTACACCTACGACATCTGCACCAGTCTGAAGGCGCAGGGCACCACCCCGGACAGCGTGCAGATCGGCAACGAGATCAACGTCGGCATGCTCTGGAACGACGGCAAGGTCATCAACAACGACTTCACCAACCTGAGCCTGCTGCTGAAAGCCGGATACAACGCGACCAAGGCGTGCAACAGCGGCACCCAGGTGATCATCCACACCGCGGACGCCGACAGCCTGGCGAACGCGCGCTGGTTCTACGACGGGATCCGCGCCAAGGGCGTGCCCTGGGACATCACCGCCCTGTCGTACTACTGCATGTGGCACGGCTCGCTGTCCACCCTGTCCAGCGTGATCAGCGACGCGCGCACCCGTTACGGCAAGCCCGTCATCGTCGCGGAGACCGCCTACCCGTTCACCGCGAACAACGCCGACAGCGAGCCGAACGTGATCAACGGCTCGGCGCCGTGCTCCGGCTACCCGGCCACCTGGGCGGGGCAGGCGAGCAACTTCACCGCCGTCCAGAACACCGCCCGCGGCGCCGGGGCGATCGGCGTCTTCTACTGGGAGCCGACCTGGTACGCCATCGCCGGCAACGGCTGGGACCCGGCCAACATCAACGGCACCGGCGACCAGTGGGACAACATGGCCACCTTCAACTGGACCGGCGGCGTCAATCCCGGCATCAGATGGACCCCGTAGCGCGACCCTGACCCCGGCTCGACGGCCGCCGTCCCGCGGGCGGCCCGCCGGGGGACGGCGAAGCCGTGACCAGCAGTTTCGGTGACTTCCCTACTACATCTGCTAGTAGACTTCGTCACCATGCGCGACCCCCGGGCATCACTCCAGGTCAGGTCGGCGGAGAACTCTCAACGGGTCGCCAGCCGTATCCAAGACCAAATGGACATCACAGTTACCGGGTCCGGGACCTTCCCGACCGGCGGTCACCTCGCCGCCGGCCCTCACCCGGACCGTACCTTCACGCTGGTGCCGTCGTGAGCGCCCGCCGCTCCCGGCGCACGCTCGTCGCCGTCGCCGCCGTCGTCCTGGTGGCGGTGCTCGGCTACGCCGTGCCCGCCATCTCGCTCGCCGGGAAGATCCCTCCGGGCACGGTCGTGGACGGCGTCGACATCGGCGGTCTCGCGCCCGAGGCCGCCCGCTCCCACCTCGACCGGCAGCTCGCCCAGCGCGTACGCCAGCCGATGACGCTGATCGCGGGCGGCAAGCGGATCCAGCTCACGCCCGCCGAGCTGGGCCTGGACTTCGACGCCCGGGCCACGATCGAGGCCGCGATGGCCGGGGCCACCACTCCGACCGGCATCGCCCGCTCGCTCTTCGGCAGCCGCCGGCTCCCGCCCCGGGTCCTCGTGGACGAGCAGCGGCTCGCCGCCGGGCTCGCCGGCCTGGCCAAGCGCGTGGACACCAAGCCGGTGCAGGGCGGCGTCCGGTACCAGGGGCTGGAGCCGCGTACGGTCCTGCCCAAGCCCGGACGCGCGCTGGACCGCGACGCCGCGGCCCAGGCGGTGCGGGCGGCCTTCGCGGCCGCGCGCCCTTCCGTCGAGCTGAAGGTCCAGGTGACGCCGCCCGCGCTCACCGAGGCCAAGGTCAAGGAGATCGCCGCCTCCACCGCGCGCACGGCGGTCGCGTCCCCGCTCACGCTGGCCAGCGGCGGCAAGCAGGCCACCGTGTCCAGGGAGCAGCTGGCCGCCGGGCTCCGCTTCGTCTCCGACGGCAAGGGCGGCCTGCGCCCGTCGTACGACGCCGGCAAGATCGCCGCGGACATGGCCAAGGCGCTGCTGATCACCCCGGCCAAGGACGCCTCCTTCACGATCGTGAAGGGCAAGCCGAAGGTCGTCCCGGCCAAAGCCGGCCACGGCGCCGACATCAAGACGCTCGGCCCGGCCATCGCCGAGGCCGTGGCGGCGGGCAGCCGCCGCGTCGACCTGCCCGCGACGGCGCGGCAGCCACGGGTGAGCACGGCCGCGGCGGCGAAGCTCGGCGTCAAGGAGCAGGTCAGCTCGTTCACCACCCAGTACCCGTGCTGCGCGCCCCGCGTGACCAACATCCACACCATCGCCGACATCGTGGACGGCTACGTGGTGCGTCCCGGGGAGACGTTCTCGCTCAACGATGTGGTCGGCAAGCGCGACAAGGCCCGCGGCTTCGTCGAGGCGCCAATGATCCTCAACAACCGGTTCGTCAACGACGTCGGCGGCGGGGTCTCCCAGTTCGCCACCACCATGTTCAACGCCGTCTTCTTCGGCGGCTTCCAGGACGTCCAGCACCGGGCCCACCAGTACTACATCTCCCGCTACCCGGCCGGGCGCGAGTCCACGGTCTCCTTCCCGCAGCCGGACTTCCGCTGGCGCAACGACTCCAGCTACGGCGTCCTGATCAAGGCCTCGTACACGAACACTTCGGTCACCGTGCAGTTCTGGAGCACCAAGCGCTACGACATCGAGTCGAAGAGCTCGGAGCGCTACAACGTCAAACCCGTCGAGACCCTGACCGAGACCGGATCCGAGTGCATCCCGATGGAGGGCTCGGAGGGGTTCGCCATCGACGTGTGGCGCACCTTCAAGAAGGACGGCAAGGTCGTGCGCAAGCAGCGCTTCCACACCGTCTACGACCCCGAACCCCGCCTCACCTGCGAGAAGTGACGCTCAGGGCCGTCCTCCGAGGAGGGAGTTGAGCCTGCCGTAGTCGAGGCCGCCGGCGAGCGTCTCGTACGTGCCGCCGCCGAGCAGCTCGCCGGCCGCCCGCGCGGCGCACGCGTACGCGGCCCGCGCGCCCGCGGCCTCGATCAAGGCCGCCGAGGCGGCGTCCCAGGCGTTGGGGAGCACGAGGACCGTGCCCTGGTGCAGGGCTCTGAACCGGGCGGCCCGCGTGACTGTGGTTGGCGTCATGCCGATCTCCTTCCAGGGCGCGGTACGCGACTTCACCGCACCGCGCGTCGACGACATCAAAGGACCTTCCACATTGCGGGATCAGGTCTGGCCATATTCGGACATGTCAGTATCCGCCGCCCGGCCGAGACCTCGCGTCACCGAATCCGGGCGATGAGCTTCTGCATCTGCGTCACCTGGGCCTGCTGGTCCTTCATGATCCGCTCGGCCAGCCGCTTCGCCTGGGAGTTCTTCCCGTGCTTGCGCTCGACGCGGGCCATGGCGATCGCCTCCTGGTGATGATCGATCATCATCGTGAGGAACGCCTTGTCGAAGGCGGTGCCCCGGGAGTCCAGCAGGGTCTTGATGGTCGCGTCGGTCATGCCGGCCGGCGCGTCATGCCCCGCCTCGCTGACCGGCGTCGCCTTGTCCCACTCCTTCAGCCAGCCCTGCATGGTCTCGATCTGCGGCTGCTGGTTGTCCTTGATCTTCTCCGCCAGTTCCTTGACCTCCTCGGTCGCTGCCCTTGTCGTGGCCAGCTCTGCCAGTTCGATGGCTTCCTGATGGTGCGCGATCATCATCTGCGCGAACATCACGTCGGCGTCGTCGAAAACCGGTTTCGACTGAGCGGTCGCCGTCGCGACCGGCACGGCCCCGGACATCATGGTCGTGTCCCGCCCCGCCTGACTTGTCGAATTACCGCCGCAGGCGGTGAGGACGAACGCCCCCACCGCCAAGGCCGTCGCCAGTGAGACGCCGTGCACAGCCGCTGGTTTTGTGGTCATGGCCGCTGAACCCCCCGATTTCAGCACGTCAGCCCACCCCGTCTACACGAGGCTGACCTGGCCATATGTTCCCCGGGAGCACCCGTTGCTACCGTACGAGATCCACACTCCCACCCGACCCGCCGCCGACGCCCCGGGAACGGGCATCCCTCAACCCGGCCGACGCGCCCGCCGCAGCACGGCAGCAGGCGCCCGCCCGCGCCCTCGGCCGCCCAACGGCACGTCCAGCAGACGGCGCGGCACTCGTCCGAAGCACGGCGGCGGACGGCACGGCCGCTCGGCATGCCCGCAGTGCCGCACAGCGGCGGCGAGCGGCGCGAGGAGGGGGCTGCGAGCGGACAGGAACCGCGCTTGGCGCGTGTTCGTTGTGCGGGGCAGACGGACCACCGAGCGTCGGGGAGTTCAGCATGGCGATCACCGGCATCATTTCCGGACTCATCATCGGCATCGTGATCGGCGCCCTCGGGCGGCTGGTCATCCCGGGGCGGCAGCGCATCCCGATCTGGCTCACGATCGTGATCGGCGTCGTCGCGGCGCTGATCGGCACCGCGATAGCCACCGTTCTGGGCGTGGCCGCGACCGGCGGCGTCGACTGGATCGAGCTGGCCATCCAGGTCGCCCTGGCGGCCCTCGGCGTCTCGCTGACGGTCGGCCTCTACGGCGGCAAGCGGCGAGGACAGCGGCGAGGGTAGCGGCGGCCCGGGACCGTCAGGGCACCTTGCCGGTCGCGGGCGCGGGCTCGCGCGTCAGCAGCTGGTCGAGCTTGGCGTTGACCGCCGCCAGCTCCTGCTTGACCTCCTCCAGCTCCACCTGCGCGCGGGTCTCCGCCGGGGACGGCTCCGGGGACGGCTCCGTCTCGTGCATGGCGTTGACCACCACGGCGATGAACAGGTTCAGCGCGACGAAGGTCGACATCAGGATGTAGACGATGAAGAAGACCCACGCCCACGGCTTGTGCTGCATCACCTCCTGCGCGACGTTGCCCCAGTCGTCGCCGGTCATGATCTGGAACAGGGTGAACAGCGAGCGCGGCAGGTCCTCGAAGCGTTCGGGCACGAGCTCCCCGAACAGCTTCGTGGAGATCACCGCCGCGATGTAGATCATCAGCACCAGCAGGCCGATGATGGAGGCCATCCCGGGCAGGGCGGTCAGCAGCGCGCCCACCACGCGCCGCATGCTGGGCACCGCCGAGACCAGCCGCAGCGCCCGCAGGATGCGCAGGGACCGCAGCACCGACGTGGGGCCGGAGGCCGGGACGAGCGCGACGGCCACGATGGCGGCGTCGAACCAGTTCCACGGGTCGGCGAAGAACGACTTGCGGTAGGCGTACAGGCGGGCGGCGATCTCGACCGTGAAGATCGCCAGCGCGATCCGGTCAACGGCGTGCAGCAGCCCGCCGGCCCGCTCCATCAGGTACGCGCTCGTCTCGCAGCCGATGGTGATCGCGTTGACGACGATCACGGCGATGACGGCCCGCTGCACGAACTTGCTCTCCAGGACGGCACGAACACGTTCTGGCCCGGACAACTTCTACCCCGCCCCCAGGTGACGATCATGATTATGGATCATCGTAGTGGGCGGCGGCGGGTGGAAGATCAGGGATCGCGGCGGGGCGCGGCTCACCCGTACGATGTGGCCATGCGGCTGATCGTCGTGATCGGTTACGACGGCATCGAGCTCGTGGACGTGGCGTCCGTGACGACCGGTTTCGACCACGCCAACCAGCAGGGTGCCGACCCGGCGTACGAGGTCGTGTTCGTGACACCGATGGGCCGGCCCGTGCGGTGCGACTCCGGGCTGGAGCTGTCCGCGCAGCACCGGGTCGACCGGATGAACGGCCCGATCGACACCCTGGTCGTCTCCGGCGGCCGGGGGCACGCGGCCGCCGCCGCGAACCCCCGGTTCGTCAGCCAGGTCACGCGGCTGGCCGGGCTGTCGCGGCGGGTGGCGTCGGTGTGCACCGGGGCGACGGTGCTGGCCGCGGCCGGGCTGCTCGACAACCGCCGGGCCACCACGCACTGGTACTACGCCGGGCAGTTGGCCGCGCGCTACCCGCAGGTGGACGTCGACCCGGCGCCGATCTTCATCCGGGACGGCGACGTGGCGACGTCGGGCGGGGTCACCGCCGCGCTGGACCTCACGCTGGCCTTCATCGAGGAGGACCACGGGGCCGAGCTCGCCCGCCGCGTGGCCATGGGCATGGTCGCCTACCTGAAGCGTCCAGGGAACCAGGCGCAGGTGAGCCTGTTCAACCGGATCCCGCGCTCCGATCAGGCCCTGGTACGGCGGGTCGTCGACCACGTGATCAGCAACCTCGACGGCGATCTCGGCGTCCCCCGGCTGGCCGCGCTCGCCGGGGTGAGCGAGCGGCATCTGAGCAGGCTGTTCGTCGAGCACGTCGGACGGACCCCGTCGCGGCTGGTCCGCGACGCGCGGCTGGAGGCGGCCTCCCAGCTGCTCGCCGGATCGCGCGAGCCGGTCGCGGCCATCGCCCGCCGGTGCGGGTTCACCTCCGCCGAGTCACTGCGGCAGGCGTTCGTGGCGTGGGCCGGCGTCTCGCCGTCACGCTTCCGTTCCAGGGCGACCGGGCGCGAGCCAAGCCGCTGAACGGGTCCGGCGCAGCCGCGGCCGACGGGCCGGGGTCAGGCGAGGTCCGCGGTCACGTCCGGGACCGGTGTCTCCACCCGCGGCAGCCGCCGGTAGCCGCTCGGGTCGGGCCGGTCCGGGATCTCCAGGGGCGCCCGCCGCACCTCCTCGTACGGGATCGTGGACAGCAGATGGGAGATCATGTTGATCCTGGCCCGCCGCTTGTCCTCGCTCTCCACCTCGTACCACGGCGCCTCGGGGATGTGCGTGTGGATCATCATCTCGTCCTTGGCCCGCGAGTACTCCTCCCACCGCGTGATCGACTCCAGGTCCATCTCCGACAGCTTCCACCGCCGCATCGGATCACCCAGCCGCGCCCGGAACCGCCGTTCCTGCTCGCCGTCGCTCACCGAGAACCAGTACTTGCGCAGCAGGATCCCGTCCTCCACCAGCAACCGCTCGAAGATCGGGCACTGGTGCAGGAAGCGGGTGTACTCCTCCTGCGTGCAGAACCCCATGACCCGCTCCACCCCGGCCCGGTTGTACCAGCTCCGGTCGAACAGCACGATCTGCCCCGCGGCCGGCATGTGCTCCACGTACCGCTGGAAATACCACTGCGTCCGCTCCCGCTCGGTGGGCGCGGGCAGCGCCGCGATCCTGGCCATGCGCGGGTTGAGGTATTCGGCGACCCGCTTGATCGTGCCCCCTTTGCCCGCCGCGTCCCTCCCCTCGAAGACCACGACCACCCGCGCGCCCTCCGCCTTCACCCACTCCTGCAGCTTCACCAGCTCCGCCTGCAGCTCAAGCAGCCGCTTCTCGTAAGGCTTGCGCCGCAACCTGTCAGAGCTCACGCGATCAGACTCCTCCCACCGGCAAGGGCGCGCGGTGCTGGCGCCCGCGTGCCATCATGCGCCATCCTCGGGCGTGCTCCGTTTTCTGCCCGGCCTGGCCAGTCTGACCGCCTACCGGCGCGAATGGCTGCGTGGCGACCTGCTCGCCGGGCTGACCGTCGCCGCCTACCTCGTCCCCCAGGTCATGGCGTACGCCACCGTGGCCGGCCTGCCGCCGGTGACCGGGTTGTGGGCGATCCTGGCGCCGCTGGCCCTGTACGCCCTGCTGGGCTCCTCCCGCCGGCTGTCGGTCGGGCCCGAGTCGACCACCGCGCTGATGACCGCCACCGCCATCGGCCCCCTGGCCGCCGGGAACCCCGCCGGGTACGCCGCGCTGGCCGCCACGCTGGCCGTCACCGTCGGGCTGCTCTGCGTGGGCTGCCGGCTGCTGCGGCTGGGCTTCGTCGCGGATCTGCTGTCCAGGCCGATCCTGGTCGGCTACCTGGCCGGCGTGGCCGTCATCATGATCGTGGGCCAGCTCGGCAAGCTCACCGGCGTCCCGGTGTCGGGCGAGTCCCTCATCGAGCAGGTGTCGTCGTTCGTCCGCCAGACGCCCCACGCCCATCTCGGCACCGTCCTCATGGCGGCCGCCGTGCTGGCCTTCCTGTTCCTGCTTCAGTGGCGGCTGCCCGCGGCCCCGGCGCCGCTGCTCGCGGTGCTGCTGGCCACGCTGAGCGTGACGGTGTTCCACCTGGAGGCCCGGGGCATCAAGGTGGTCGGCGAGATCCCGGCGGGGCTGCCCTCCCCCGCGCTGCCCCCGCTGGAGAACCTCCTGCTGCCCGCCGTCGGCGTCTTCCTCGTCGGCTACAGCGACAACATGCTGACCGCCCGCTCCTTCGCCGCCCGCCACCACCAGGACATCGACGCCAACCAGGAGCTCCTCGCCCTCGGCGTGGCCAACCTGGGCGCGGGCGTGCTGCACGGCTTCCCGGTCAGCAGCAGCGGCAGCCGCACCGCGCTCGCCGACGCCGCCGGCGCCCGCACGCAGCTGTACTCGCTCACCTGCCTGGTCGCCGTCGCGGCCGTGCTCATGTTCGCGGGGCCGCTGCTGGCCGACTTCCCCACCGCCGCCCTCGGCGCGATCGTCGTCTACGCCGCCACCCGGCTCGTCTCACTGCCCGATTTCGTGCGGCTGGCCCGTTTCCGCCGCACCGAGCTCCTGCTCGCCCTCGGCGCCTTCGCCGGCGTCCTGATCTTCGACATCCTGTACGGCATCCTGCTCGCCGTGGCGTTGTCCGTCGCCGAGATGCTCTCCCGGGTGGCCCGCCCCCACGACGCCGTCCAGGGCCTGGTGCCGGGCCTGGCGGGCATGCACGACGTCGACGACTACCCGGCCGCCCGCACCATCCCCGGCCTGGTCATCTACCGCTACGACTCGCCGCTGTTCTTCGCCAACGCCCAGGACTTCCACCGCCGCGCCCTGGCCGCCGTCGACCAGCAGGCCGACCCCGTCCGCTGGTTCGTCCTGAACACCGAGGCCAACGTCGAGGTGGACATCACCGCCCTGGACGCCGTCGACTCCCTGCGCCAGGAGCTGGACCGGCGCGGCATCGTCTTCGCCATGGCCAGGGTCAAGCAGGACCTGCGCACGTACCTGGACGCCTACGGCCTGACCGCCGCGGTCGGCGAGGACCGGATCTTCCCCACCCTCCCGACCGCGGTCGCCGCCTACCGGCAGTGGCAGGCCGAAACGACAACCTAGGGGCCGAGCGCGCGAGGGGCGTGCGCGGCGGCCAGCCTCAGCTGCAGGCGGGTGTGAAAGGACAGCGTGGAGACGAGCGCCTGGTGGCCGCCGTGCGGCAGGGCGGTGCGGAACGCCTCGTGCAGCAGGTCGTCGGCGCCGGAGATGCATCTGATCTCGTGGCTGACGGTGAGCGCGCGCCGCAGGTAGCGCGTCGTCTCCGCGTTCCGTCCCGAGGCCAGGTTCGCGAATCCCATGGCGGTGAGCGCGAGGCTCTCGCTCCAGCGGTCGCCGATCTCGCGGGAGATGGTCAGCGCCTGGCCGAGCGGATGGGACGCGTCCCCGAAGTCGCCGGTGATCAGCCGGCCGAGGCCGATCACGATGAGGGCCAGGCTCTCCCCCCAGCGGTCGCCGATCTCGCGGGAGATCGAGAGCGCCCGGTAGAGGGGGCCGGTGGCTTCCGCGCCGCCTCCGGCGATCAGGCAGGTGAAGCCGACGGCGACGAGGGCCAGGCTCTCACCCCAGCGGTCGCCGACCTCGCAGGTGACGCTGAGCGCCCTCTTGAGGTGGACCATGCTCGCGCGGTGATGCCCGAGCTGGCGGTAGGCGGTGCCGATGCCGACCAGCGCGCGGCCCTGGCCGCACAGGTCGCCCGCCTCCCGGTAGCGGGCGAGGGAGCGCTGATGCTGGCGCAGCGCCTCGGCGAAGTGGCCCGCGCGGTCGTGGATGAACCCCAGATGGTTGCGCGTCTTGGCCTCGCCCCAGCCGTCGCCGCTCTGCTGGTCCAGGACGAGCGCCCGGCCGTGGTGGTCCAGCGCCTCGGAGAGGTGCCCGGCCCGCCAGTACGCGAAGCCGAGGTTCTTCATCGTCTCGGCCAGGACGCGGGGGTCACCGGTGTCCCGCGCGGCGTCGAGTGCCCGCAGATGCGTGTCGATCCAGTCGCGTACGTGCCCGCGGATGAGGAAGAACCGCCAGAGCGCGTGCGCCAGCCGCCAGGTGAAGTCGTCCCATCCGTACTCGGCCGACAGCACGACGGCCGCGACGAGGTTGGCCCGCTCCTCCTCCACCCACGCCAGCGCGTCGTCCGGGCCGTCCAGCGCGGGCGGCTCGGCGGGGGCGCGGTCGATCGTGTCGGGGAAGCGTTTCCTGGTGGGTTCGACGAGGTCCGCGGCACGGCCGGCGGTGTGGAGGTACCAGTTCAGCACGCGGCGGAGCGCGGCCGTCCGTTCGGCCAGGCCGTCCGTGAGGGCGCTCTGCTCGGCGGCGTACGCGTGGAGCAGGTCGTGGAAGCGGTGCCGGTCCTGTCCCGGTCTCTCCAGCAGCGACCGGTCGGCCAGGACGTCGAGCAGCCGCCGCGCCTCGGCGACCGGGACGCCGGCCAGCGCGGCCGCCGCCCCCGGGCCGACGTCGGGACCGGGGTGCAGGCTCAGCAGCCGGAACATGCGGGCCGCCGGCGGCTCCAGCGCGCGGTACGACCAGGAGAGCACCGCCCGCACGCTCGCCTCGTGGTCGTCGGAGGTGTCCAGCGCGTCCAGCCGGGTCCGCTGGGCCCGCACCTCCTCGGCCAGGCTGTTCAGCGGGCTGTCGGGGCGGGACATCGCGTGCTCGGCCGCGATGGTCAGCGCCAGCGGCAGGTGGACGCACGACCGGGCCAGCTCGGCGGCGGCCCACGGCCTGGCGCCGATCCGTTCCGGACCGAGGATCGCGGCCAGCAGGGCGGCCGACTCGCCGGGCGAGAACTGGCCGAGGAGCAGGAGCCGCGCCCCCTCCCGAACGGCCAGCCCGCGCATCTGGTTGCGGCTGGTGACCAGCACGAACGAGTGCGAGCCCGGCAGCAGCGGACGCACCTGGGCCGCGTCACGGGCGTTGTCGAGCAGCATGAGGACCCGCCGCCCGGCCAGCACGCTGCGCAGCAGCGCCGAGCGCGCGTCGCTCTCCTTGGGAACCCGCTGCCCGACCACGCCCAGCGCGTTGAGCAGCAGCTCCAGCGCGGCATGGGGCTCGACGGGCGCGCCGGGACCGAAGCCGCGCAGGTTGAGGTAGAGCACGCCGCCGGGGAAGCGGTCGACGACCGAGTGCGCCCAGTGCACGGCCAGCGCCGTCTTGCCCACGCCGCCCATCCCGCTGATGGCGGCGATCACGATGGGCGGCGACGCCTGACCGTTCTCGCGGGCGAGGAGCGCGTCCAGAGCCGCGAGCTCGCGCCGGCGCCCGGTGAAGGAGGCGAGGTCGGAGGGCAGCTGCTGCGGGCGTACCAGGCTCGCGGGCGGGTCGTCCTCCTCGTCGAGGTCCTGCCAGGCGGGCGGCTCCGCGCGGGCCTGGGGCTCGTCGAGCCCGCGGGCGGGCTCGGGGTCGTCGGCGAGGATGGCGGAGTGCACGCGGACCAGCTCCTGGCCGGGGTCGATGCCCAGCTCCTCGCGCAGCAGCACGGCGACGCTGCGGTAGGTCTCCAGCGCCTCCGCCCGGCGGCCGGACCGGTGCAGCGCCACCAGCAGCTGGGCCCACAGCCGCTCGTGGAACGGATGCTCCGCGGTCGCCTCCTTGAGGACTCTGACCATCTCGTCGTCGCGGCCGAGCCGCAGGCCGAGCTGGAACCACCGGTCGACGGCCCGCAGCCGCTCCTCCACGACCAGCGGCACCTCGTCGCGGTGCAGCGACTCCGACGGAACCCCGGACAGCATGGGGCCGCGCCACAGCCCCAGCGCGCCGCCGAGGAGATCCGCCTCGCCGGCGGCGTCCGAGCTCGCGCCGGCCCGCGCGACCAGCTCCCGGAACCGCGACAGGTCCAGCCCATCGGGCGGCAGGTCGATGGCGTAGCCGTCGTTGGACGTGCGGATCAGCCGCCGGGCGCCGTCACTCCCCGGGTCCTCGCCCAGCGCGCGCCGCAACCGCGCGACGTGCGTGTGCAGCGCGCTGCGGGCGCTGTTGGGGACGGCGTCGGCCCAGACCCGCTCGATCAGCTCGTCCGGTGAGACATGGTGGTTGGCTCGCAGCAGCAGCGTGGCGAGCACGATCCGCTGCTTGGCCGCCGGCAGCGAGATCGGCCGGCCGTCACGCAAGATTTCGAGCGGTCCCAGAACCCCGAACCGGAACCCAGCATATGAACTTATATCCACATTCATCCTGACGTCGCGGGTGTTGGACGACAGCACGGGCGGGTGGGGAGGCGGCGTTTCCCCCGTCGCGCCTTGGATCACCACCCATCCTATGCGGGATGATCCGCCGCGCGCGGCCACGATCAGGGCGCGGACCAGCGGAGTCCGGGTGCGGCAGGTCTCGTCGAGCCGATCGACCTCGATGCCGTCACCACCTCAAAGGTGGCGTTCGATGACGTCAGGCGTGCGGGGGACGGCGCTCGCGTGGACGGCGGCCTGCTCCGCGGCCGAGATGAGGCCGAGGCGCCGCAGCGCCTGCGCGGACTCGTGCCAGCACCTGCGGGCCTCCTCCGCCCGGCGCAGGTCGTGGTAGGCCCGGCCCAGGCCCCACAGGTGTTCGGCCTCGCCGTAGGAGCCGCCGTGCCCGCCCGTGCCGTCGAGCGCCAGCGCCTCCCTGAACCGCTCCACCGCCGCGCCCGGATCCCCCACGAGCCGGTGCGCCTCGGCCAGCTGCCCGATGGCGCCGGCGAGGGGCAGGAGGCAGTCGCCGGCCCGGAGGGCGGCCACGGCCTGGCGATGGGCGTCGAACGCCTCCCCGAACCGCTCGGCCCGCCGGTGGGCCAGGGCGAGGTTCGTCAGCGTGACGCCCTCGTGGCAGCGGTCGGCGTGGGCGCGGTGCAGGCGCAGAGCCTCCAGGTGGCGGCCGACGGCCCGCTCGAACCTCCCCATGCGCCAGCACACGGTCCCGGCGTGGTCGAGCACGACCGCCGCGCGCCGGGTGTCGCCGATGCGGCGGTAGTCGCCGAGAGCCCGCTCGAAGCACTGGTCCGCTTCCGCCAGGAAGCCCAGCTGGGACCTGGCGGCGCCCAGGCCGGTGTACGCGAACGCCCGGTAGGCGACGTTCCCCATGCGTTCCGCGCTCTCCACGCCGATCTGGGCGATCAGCAGCTCCTGGTGCCAGTGGCCGCGTACGTGGAGCGGATGGGCGAGCGCGGCGACCAGCGCCACGGCCAGGTCGTCGTCCCGGCCGGCCGCCTGCCGGACGACGGTGACCATGTTGGCGGCCTCCGCGTCCACCCAGGCGTGCGCCTCCCGCCGGCCGGTCAGGGCCATCCCCCGGTCGCCGTCAGGCGCGGACCCCAGGGTGATGCGCCACCTGGCCGCCGGGTCGAGCAGCAGCGTCGCGCCGCGCCCGGTCGCCAGGTAGCAGTGCAGGACCCGGCGCACGGCCGCGTCGACGACCTGGCCGGGGTCACACGCCTCCGCGCGCTCCCGGGCGTACAGGCGGAGCAGGTCGTGCACGCGGTAGCGGCCGGGGGCGGGGCTGTCGGCCAGCCGGCACTCGACCAAGGTCTCCAGGAGCTCGTCGGCGCGGCCGGCGGGCAGGTCGGCCAGGACCGCGGCGACCTCGGCGCCGACGTCCGCGCAGCCGAGCACGCCCAGCAGCCGAAACAGCCGCGCGGCCGCCCCGTCGCCCCCGGTCGCGAGCTCCCGGTAGCCCACCTCGAACCCGGACCGGACCGCCCTGCCGTCCACCTGCAGCTCGGCCAGCCGGCGGCGCTCGGCCGCGAGCCGGTCCCGCATCGCGGCCACCGTCCAGGCCGGCCGGGCGGCCAGGCGCGCGGCGACGATGCTCAGGGCCAGGGGCAGGCCGCCGCACAGCCGTACCACGTCGGCCACCGCCTGCGGCTCCGCCTCGATGCGCTCCTGGCCGGCCAGCCGCGACAGCAGGAGGCCCGCGTCCTCGTCGGGCAGGACGCCGAGGTCGCGGTGGACGACCCCGCCGATGGGCGCGAGCAGCCGCCGGGACGTGATGACGACGCCGCAGCCCAGCCCGCCGGGGACGAGCGGGCGTACCTGCTCCGCGTCGCGGGCGTTGTCCAGGACGACCAGGACGCGCCTGCCGCTGGTCAGCGATCGGTACCGGGCCGTCGCCTCCTCGACCGAGGCCGGGACGGCCGGCTCCGCCAGGCCCAGGGAGCGCAGGAACCGGCGCAGCACCTCGACGGGCCGCGCCGGCTCGCCGTCGGTCGTGGCGCCGTGCAGGTCCGCGTACAGCTGGCCGTCGGGGAAGTGCCCGGCCACGCGGTGGGCGACGTGGACGGCCAGCGCCGACTTCCCCACGCCGCCCGCGCCGGTGATCGCGACGATCGCGGGGCGCCGGCGGCCGGCCGTCATGTGATCGCGCAGGAACTCCACCTCGGCGCCCCGCCCGGTGAAGGCGCCGTTGTCGGCGGGCAACTCGGCGGGCGACCCGATGGACGGTTCAGGGGGCACGGATGCCACCGGCGAGTCTCGCGGCGGCGGCTCGGCGGCCCCGGTCGGCGCGGCGATGTCCCGGCGCGCCTGCTGGATCTTCGGGCCGGGGTCCAGCCCGAGCTCGCCCAGCAGATCGCGGACCCTCCGGTACGTCTGCAGCGCCTCCGACTGGCGTCCGGCCCGCGACAGGGCGGTCATCAGCTGGGCCCAGAAGCGTTCGTGCGACGGGTGCGCGTCCACGGCCGCCTGCAGGCCCGGGATCGCCTCGGCCGGCTCCCCCCGGCTGATCGACACCTCGAACCAGCGTTCCTGCGCCCGCAGCCGCTCCTCCTCCAGGATCGGCACGACCTCGCGGTGCAGGGACGCCGACGCGACGTCGGCGAGCACGGGTCCGCGCCACAGGGCCAGGGCCTCGCGGAGCAGCCGCGCCTCCCGCGCGGCGTCGTCGCGCGCCCGCGCCTCGGCCGCCAGCTCCGTGAGGCGGCGGAACTCCAGGATGTCGAGCGTCTTCGGGGTGGTCCGGATGGAGTAGCCCAGGTCGTGCGTTTTGATCAGCTCCCGGCCGCCGCGCAGGGTGCGCCGCAGCCGGGCCATGTGCGTGTGCAGGGAGGCGAACGGATTGGCGGGCGGTTCGCTCCCCCAGAGCCGCTCGATCAGCTCGTCCCTGGTGACCAGGTGATTGGCCTGGAGCAGCAGGGTCGCCAGGGCGACCCGCTGCTTGGCGGCCGCGACGGTGACCGGGCTCCCCCGCCTGACGACCTCCAGCTGGCCGAGCACGCGGAAACGCAGCGCGTCGTCGAGTTCCAATGGCAGCCCTTTCCGGTGTCCGTGGCGCATCCGGCAGCTCATAGCTGCCGCTGGATGACCTCCGGGGTTTCGGGTGTCGTGCTCGTCTGGATGCGGCGCTTCTCGCCCGCCGAGATGAGATCGAGGTCGTGCAGGATCGTCGCGGCCTCGTCCCAGCACAGGCGGGCGTCGCACGACTTGCCCAGGTCGTGCAGGGCCCTGCCCAGTCCCCACAGGCGTTCGGCGTGCCCGTACGAGCCGCCGTGCCCGGCGCGGCGGTCGATGTCGAGGGCCTGCTCGAAGTGGCGGATGGCACGTTCCGCCCGGCCGGACAGCCGGCAGGCCTCGGCGAGGTTGCCCAGCGCGGCGGCGTGGAGCCGCCCGTTGCCGCTGGAGCTGAAGATGGCGATGGCCCTGCCGTGCAGGTGGAAGGCCTCCTGGTAACGCTCCATCCGCTGGTGGGCGAGCCCGAGGTTGGACAGGGTGATGCCCTCGCCGAGCCGGTTGCCCAGGCTGCGGTGGACCTTCAGCGCCTGGCGGTGATAGTCGACGCTCTCGACGTAACGGCCCTCGCGGCACTTGGCGCTGCCCAGGTCGTCGAGCAGGGTCGCCTCGTGGCGGGTCACGCCGACCGCCCGGTAGGCCCGCAGCGCCTGCTCCAGGTGGGGCACGGCGTCGGCCATCCGCTCCCGGGCCGACAGCGCGGTGCCCAGGTTCTGGTGGATGATCGCCCGGTAGAGCGCGTTGCGCGACCGGGTGGCCGCGACGATCGCGGTCTCGCAGATCTGCAGCTCCTGCCGCCACCGGCCGCGGGTGAACAGCACGTACGACAGCGCCGTGGCCAGCCCCACGGTCAGGTCGTCGTCCTCGCCCCTGGCCGCCTGCCGCACCACGGTCACCGCGTTGTACGCCTCGTCGTCGGCCCAGGCCAGCGTCTGCTCGCGGGTCTCCAGCAGGAGACCGCTGCCCGCCGGAAGGGCCGGACCGACCTCGGCCCGCCACAGTTGCGACGGGCTGAGCAGGCCCACGGCCCGGCGCGCGGTGGCCAGGTAGAAGTGCAGCATCCGCCGCACCGCTCGGGCCGCGTCGCCGTCCGCCGCCGCACGTTCGCGGGCGAACAGGCGCAGCAGGTCGTGCATGCGATACCGGCCCGGCGCGTACGTCTGCACCAGCTGCGCGTCCACCAGCAGCTCCAGCAGCCGTTCCGCCTGCTCGGCGGGCACGTCGGCGAGCGCGGCGGCGGTCGGCACGCCGATGTCGTGGCCGTCGAAGAGCCCGAGCAGCCGGAACATGCGCGCGGCCGCCTTACCGGCGGAGAAGGACAGCAGATCCTCGTGACTCACCATGAAGCTGGCGCGGATGGCCCGGTCGTCCGCCTCCAGCCCGCCGTCCGGCGACCGTTCGGCCCGCCGCATGCGGGCGGCCATGGCCGCGACCGGCCAGTCCGGCCGCCGGGCCAGTCGCGCGGCCGTGATGGACAGCGCCAGCGGCAGGCCGCCGCAGCGCCGTACGATCTCCGCGCTCGCGCCGGGCTCGGCCGCGAGCCGCCCGGCGCCGACGAGCCGGCCGAGCAGCGCGTGGGCGTCGGCCTCCGGCAGCACGTCCAGCTGCAGGTGCTGGACCCCGTCGAGCGAGGTGAGCATCCGGCGGCTGGTCACCAGCACGCCGCAGCCCCTGCCGCCGGGCAGCAGCGGACGCACCTGCCCGGCGTCGCGCGCGTTGTCCAGCACCATGAGCAGCCGCCTGGTCCCCGTCATCGAGCGGAACAGGCTCGCCGCCGCCTCCACGTCGTCGGGCACCGCGGAGGCCGGCACGCCCATCGCGTGCAGGACGCGCCCCAGCGCCTCGCGCGGCCCCAGCGGGGGGACGTCGGGGGTGGCGCCCTGCAGGTTGACGTACAGCTGCCCGTCGGGGAAGCGACCGGCGACCCGATGGGCGACGTGGATGGCCAGCGCGGACTTCCCGATCCCGCCGGGTCCGGCGATCGCCGCCACCCCCGCCCGCTCCAGGGTCGCCGTCAGGGACTCCACCTGCTCCGCCCGCCCGCTGAAGACCCGCACGTCCGCCGGCAGCCGCCCGACGACCGGGGCCGCGGCGGCCTCGGACCTCGCCCGCGGTGCGGGCAGCCGGCCTGCGGCCCCGGGCCCGGCCGGTGGCGGCGGGACGGCCTCCAGCGGCTCCTGGCGCAGGACGAGCGCCTGGACCCGCCGCAGCTCCGGGCCCGGCTCCAGGCAGAACGCGTCCCGGAGTCCCTTGCGCACCGTCTCGTAGACCTCCAGCGCCTCCGCCTGGCGACCGGCCTGGTAGAGGCAGAGCATGAGCCGGGTGCCCAGCCGCTCGCTCAGCGGCGAGCCGGCCAGCGCCGCCCGCAGCTCGCCGATGATCTGCGGACCCTGACCGGCGCGCCACGCGAGCTCGAACCACTCCTCCTGGGCATGCGTCCGCTCCGCCAGCACGGACGGCACGTCGTCGCGGTGCAGCACGTCCGACGGCACGTCGGAGAGCATCGGCCCCCGCCACAGTCCGAGCGCCCGCCGGAGCAGGAGGCCCTTCCCCTCCTCCTCCGCCTCCGCCGCCCCGGCCACCAGCTGCCGGAACCTGAGCAGATCCACCGACTCCGGATCCGCCCGCAGGAGGTAGCCGCCGCCACCGGTCTCGATCGGCTCCGATCTGTCCTGGCCCCCGTTGAGGACAGACCGGAGCCGGGTCATGTGCGTGTGGACCGCGGCCCGCGGGTCGAGTGGAGCGTCGTCGTGCCACAGCCGGTCGATCAGGCGGTCCATCGACACGTGCCGGTTCACGTGCAGCAGCAACGTCGCCAGCGCGACCCGCTGTTTTCCGGCACTGATCGCAAGCGCCCTTCCGTCGCGCTCCACCTCTAATGCGCCGAGCACCCTGAAAACGATCACATTGACCTCCTTCGCAGCCATCAGAGGCATGTGGGGACAGACGAGACGCCCGCGGCCGTTCCGGCACCGGCCCGCGAACCTTTCTCCGCACGAACGACGGTAGCCACCGGCGATGTCGCCGTTCTTGCACGAACCTTGCGTCGCGCGGACCGCGCGTTTCACCGGCGCGGCCGGGATCGGCGCCGCACGCGCGACAGGCTCACGACAGGTCCGCGAAAGGACCTGATGCGATCGTGAGGCCCGGACGACATCGCCGAGCCCGCTGGAGGACTCTGTGGAAGGCATGCGGATCACGGCGCTGATGGCCGCCACGCTCTCGATGGGCCTCGTGGCGGGGGTCTTCGGCCTGTACGCGCACACGATCATGCCGGGCCTCGCGCGGACCGACGACCGCACCTTCGTCGGCGCGTTCCAGTCCATCGACCGGGCGATCATCAACCCGTGGTTCATGGCGGGCGGCTTCCTGGGCGCCCTCCTGTTCACGGTCCTCGCCGCGCTGGCCTACATCGGCCGCCCGGCCCTGCCGTGGATCGTCGCCGCGCTCGTCCTGTACGCGATCACCGTGGTCATCACCCTGGTGGTCAATGTGCCGCTCAACGACGCGATCAAGGCGGCGGGGAACCCCGGCCACATCGACGTGGCCGCTGTCCGCGAGGCGTTCGATGAGATGCGCTGGCGCGGCTGGAACCTCGTCCGCGTGATCGCCTCCACGACCGCGTTCGGCCTGCTCGCCTGGGCGCTCACGTTGTCCGGCACGTCGGGCTAGCGCCCGCTGACACGCCTTCCCGGCCAAACCGTAGGCGTCCGGGTGATGGTTTCCCGCCCGGGTGTCGGTCACGATGTGTGCGTGTCCATGTGGCGACTGTGGCCGGCGCTCTGCTCGGCACTCTGGGCGGCGCCGCGGCGGGCGGCGTCAGGGTGGGCGCGCCGGGTCCCGGCGGGAGTGGCGATCGTCCTGGTGGTGCTGGGCGTGGTGGCGACCGCCGTCGGGCTGGACTCGCCGTCGGACGGCAGCGTCGTGCCGCTGGGCTGGCGCGCCGACGGCGTGGTGGTGGACGTCCCGGGGCCGCCCGGCGGGCCGGGGCTGCGCACCGGTGACCTGGTGACCGGCGTTTCCGGGCACCGGCTCGCCGACGGTCTGGGCGCCGTCCCCCGCCCGCGGCCGGGCACGACCCTGGTCTACGACGTGGTCCGCGGGCGGGCGATGACGACGGTGGTGGTCGGGGCCGGCCGCCCCGATCCGTACCCGCTGCTCGTGGCGGGCTGGGGCGATCTCGTCTTCGTCCTCGCGCTGGCCGGGCTGGCCGTCGCGCTGTATCTGCGGCGGCCCGAGGAGCCCGCGACGGCTCCGCTGCTCGTGCTCGCGTCGGGGCTGCTGGGCAGCACGCTCACCGTCACGGCCGGGCTGCCCGCCCTCGCCCTGGCCACCGGCGGCGCCCAGCTGTGGCTGTTCCACCTCAACGCGATCGCGGCGTACTCGATCTCGTGGGGAGGGCTGCTGGCCTTCACGGTCGCGTTCGCCGCCCCCCGGCCGCTGCCGGCGCGCAGCCGCCGGGCGATGGCCGTCGCGTACGCCGCGCCGCCGGCCGCGATGGCGCTCTGGTGCGCGATCGCCGCGCTGGCGGCCCCCAACGCGCTCGGCCGGCTCGGCCTGGTGCACGGCGGCCAGACGGCGGTCGTGGCGGCCAGCCTGGTCACCAGCACGGCGTGGGGCTTCATCGGCTACCGCCGCAACCCCGACCCGCTGACGCGCGGCAGGATGCGCTGGCTGCTGGCGGGCGGCGCGGGCGCGACGCTGCTGAGCCTGGCCGGCTGGCACCTCCCCGAGCTGCTCGCCGCGGCGCGTCCCCTGCCGGCGGGCGCCCTCGGGCTGTCGGGGCTGCCGTTCGTGGCCGGGATCGGGATCGCGCTGCGCCGCCATCGCCTGTTCGACATCGAGCGGCTGGCCAACCGGTCGCTGGTGTACGCGGGCGTGGTCGCGATCCTGGTCGCCGGGTACGCCGCCGTCGTGGCGCTGCTGGTCAGCGGGCTGGGGTTGTCGCAACCGGTGGCCGCCGCGCTCACCGCGGCCGGGGCGGCGCTCGCGCTGGCCCCGCTGCGCGCGCTGGCGCAGAGCACGGTCAACCGGGTGATGTACGGCGACCGCCACGACCCGTCCGCGGCGCTGACCCGCCTCGGCACCCGGTTGCAGGCGGTGCTGCTGCCCGCCGACGTGCTTCCGGCGATCGTCGAGACCGTGGCCCGGTCGCTGCGCGTCCCGCACGCGGCGATCGACCTGGTGGACGGCTCGGGCGCCGGTCACCGGGCCGCGCAGTACGGCGTACCCGTCGGCGAGGTGCACGTCGAGCCGCTGCGCTACCACGGAACGCTCATCGGGCACCTGCGCGTCTCGGCGCGCGGCGGCGACGATCCGCTCGACCCCGTCGACCTCGGCCTGATCGCCTCCCTGGCGCAGCAGGTGGGCACCGCGGTGCAGGCGGTCCGGCTGCATGACGACCTGGTCAGGTCCCGCGCCGACGTCGTGGCCTCGCGCGAGGACGAGCGCCGCCGGTTACGCCGCGACCTGCACGACGGGCTGGGCCCGACCCTGGCCGCGATCCGGCTCAAGGCCGGCCTCGCCGCGCGGGACGTACCGCCCGGCTCGGCGGCGCGCCCGCTGCTCGACGAGATCTCCGCGGAGGCGGCGGCGTCGCTGACCGACGTGCGGCGCCTGGTCGAGGCGCTGCGCCCGCCCGCGCTGGACGAGCTCGGCGTCGTCGGCGCCATCAGGGCGCGGGCGGCGACCCTGTCGGGCGCCATGTCCATCGAGGTCATCGGCACGGAGCCGCTGCCGGCGCTCCCGGCCGCGGTCGAGACCGCCGCCTACCGGATCGCCGTCGAGGCGATCACGAACGCGCTCCGCCACAGCGGCGCGACCCGCTGTACCGTGACGGTCACGACGCCGGACGGCGGCGTGGAGGTGACGGTGCTGGACGACGGCCGCGGCCTCGCCCCCGGCCGGACGGCCGGCGTGGGGATCCGCTCCATGCGGGAACGGGCCGCCGAGGTGGGCGGGGTCTGGTCGATGCGCTCCCCGCCCGGCGGCGGCACCCACATCCGCGCGTTTCTGCCGACGAGCCTGGGAGGGGACCATGATCAGGCTGATCCTCGCCGATGACCACCCCGTCTTCGTGTCGGGCCTGCGGGCCCTGCTCGACGCCGAGACCGGCATGACCGTGCTGGCCGTCGCCGCCACCGGCGCGGACGCCCTGCGCCTGGCCGTCGAGCACCGGCCCGACGTCGCCGTGCTCGACGTGAACATGCCCGGCGGCGACGGGCTCACGGTCACCGCGCGGATGCGCGCCGCCGGCCTGCCCACCCGCTCGCTGATCCTGACCATGTACGACGACGACGAGAACGTGCTGGCCGCCCTGCGCGCGGGCGCCCACGGGTACGCGCTCAAGGGCGCCGGCCCCGAGGAGATCGTGGCCGCGGTGCGCGCGGTCGCCCGCGGCGAGGCGGTCTTCGGCGCCGGCGTGGCCGCGCGCATCCTGGCCCACTTCGCCCGCGCCGCGGCGGCGTCGCCGTTCCCGCAGCTCACCGAGCGCGAGCACGAGGTCCTCGGGCTCGTCGCGCGCGGCCTGGACAACACGGCGATCGCCCAGCGGCTCGGCGTGAGCGGCAAGACCGTACGCAACTACGTCTCGAACGTCCTGACCAAGCTGCACGTCGCCGACCGGTCGGCGGCCATCGTCCGGGCCCGCGAGGCGGGACTCGGCGGCGAACCGCGCTGACCCGGCCCTGAGGCACCCCGGCCCGCGCTCCCAGTCGGGCTCCCAGTCGGGCTCCCAGCCGCGCTCCCAGCCGGGCGCCGTCCGGCTCCCGGCGCGGGCTCCCGGCGCGGGCTCCCGGTCCGGAAGGGACATCTGCCCCGTGACGCCGGGACGCGACGGCGCCGACGCTGACGGTCATGAGGACGCGGGTGGCCGGCGGGCTGTGCCTGATGGCGTCGTCGGCGCTCTGCCTGGCCGGGCGCCTGGCGGGAGAGCCGGCCCTGTGCCCGGCCGGTGAGCCGGGCGTCGGGCCGGTCCGCGGCACCGGTGCGTGGCTCGCCGTCGTGGCCGTCTCGCTGGTGTACCGCGACCTGTCCACGCGAGGGGCCCGCCACGCCGGCCGGGCGCCTGCCGCCATGGTCCTCGCCCTGCTGGGCGTGGTCGCCTCGGCGGCGACCGTCGAGGCGGCGCTGCACGTCGCGGGCCCGATCCTGCCGCCCGCGCTGGCCGTCGCCGCGGCCTCGGGCATAGCGGGCCTGTCGTACGTGGCGGGCCGGGCCGGGCTGGCGCACCCGGTCGCCGTCCTGATCACGGCGGTGGCCGCGCCGCTCGGCGCCCTCACCGCCGACCTCGCCGTCCCCTACCTCCTGGGCGCCGGCCCGCTCGGCGCCGCCCTGCTCGTCAAGGCGCTCCGCGCCACGTCGGAAGGACAGACACCATGAGAATCGTCTACAAGATCCTGGCGTACGCCGTCGCCGTCGAGGTCGCCGTCCAGGCGACGGTGATCGTCCTGGGCTTCGCGGGGCTCGGCAAGTGGGTCTCGGACGGCAACGTGTTCGACAAGGCCGTCATGGAGAGCGACGACCTCCCCTTCCCGGAGGTCGTCGGCATCATCGTGCACGGCATCAACGGCGGGATCGTCATCCCCGTCATCGCTCTCCTCCTCCTGATCGTCTCGTTCTTCGCCCGGATCACCGGCGGGGTGAAGTTCGCCGCGTTCGTGCTGCTCCTCGTCGCCGCCCAGGCGATGCTCGGCTACGCGGCCCACGACCTGCCCTGGCTGGGCGGGCTGCACGGGCTCAACGCGATGGCGCTGTTCGTCGTCGCCCTGCACGCCGCCCGGCGCGCGCGGCCGGTGACCGCCGACGCGCCCGCCTCGGCGACGGTGTGAGGGTCATGGCCCTCACCCGCCGGGTGCGGCTCGTCGTGGCCTGCGCGGCGACGCTGTCCGTTCTCGCCCCACTGGCCTGGCTGTGGCAGGCCAGTGGGCTGCCGCCGGCGTACTCGGTCATGGACATGGGGCACGCCGACGGCGGCCGGCAGGCGGGCGAACCGCACCACGGGGAGCATCGGGGCGGGACCACCCGAGACCTCACCTCCCTGGTCGCCGACCCGGCGCGCCGGCCGGACGTCGTGGTGACGCTGATCGCGCGCAAGCAGCGGGTCCGGCTGGCGTCGGGCCGCGAGATCGACGGGTACACCTTCAACGGCCGCTCCCCCGGCCCCCAGATCACGGCCGTGGCGGGCCAGCTCGTACAGGTGCGGCTGGTCAACGAGTCGGTGCCCGACGGCGTGACCGTGCACTGGCACGGCGTGGACGTCCCGGGCGGGCAGGACGGCGTCGCCGGGGTCACCCAGGACGCGGTCCGGATCGGCCGGGATTTCGTCTACCGGTTCGTCGTGCGCCGGGCCGGGACGTTCTGGTACCACTCCCACCAGATGTCGCACGGGCAGGTCGCCGGGGGCCTCCTCGGCGCCCTGGTCGTCCGGCCCGCGCGCCCGCCCGCCGCCCTCGACGTCGTCGCCCTGGCACACCTCTACCACGGCATCCGCACCCTCAACGGGTCCGAGTCCGACCTCACCGTACCGGCGGCGCCAGGCGCGACGGCGCGGGTCCGCGTGATCAACACCGACAACGGCCCCACCCCCGTCTGGGTCACCGGCGCCGCGTGGCGCCTGGCCGCCGTGGACGGCACCGATCTGCACGGTCCCACGGCCGTCGAGCGGGCCGCCGTCCTCGTGACGGCCGGCGGCCGGGCCGACCTGGAGGTGACCGTGCCGCCGGGCGGCGGCTCCGTACGGGTGCAGATCGGCGGGCCGCTGTCGGTGGTGGTCGGCGGCTCCGCCGGCGTGCCGCCGAGCGCCCGCCCGGCCGCCACCCTGGACCTGCTGACCTACGGCACCCCCGCGCCCCTAGGCTTCGACGCGGCGCACCCCGGCCGCGCCTTCCGCTACGAGATGGGCCGCCGGCCGGGCTTCCTCGACGGGCTCCCCGGCCTCTACTGGACCGTCAACGGCCGCATGTATCCGGACGTGCCGATGTTCACGGTCGCCGACGGCGACGTCGTCCGCATGACGATCGTCAACGACAGCGGCGAGGTGCACCCCATGCACCTGCACGGCCATCGCGCGGTGGTACTCGCCCGCGACGGCGTGCCCGCCACCGGGAGCCCCTGGTGGGTCGACTCCCTGAACGTCGAGGACGGCGAGTCCTACGACATCGCCTTCCTCGCCGACAACCCCGGCATCTGGGTCGACCACTGCCACAACCTGCCGCACGCGCGTGAGGGGCTGCTCGTCCACCTCATGTACGAGAACGTCACGACCCCGTTCCTCATCGGCGGCCCGGCGGGCAACTCGCGAGAATGAAGGAGGACAACAGTGAGGACGGATCCCCTCCGGCTGCCCGCGTCCCTACGGCTGCAGGCGGTGGCCGGCGGCGTCGCGGGCCTGATCGCGAACGTGTTCCTGGTCCTGTTCTACGTCGTCGCGCGGCCCTGGGGCGACGATCCGGGCGACAGCCGGCTCGGCCCGGCCAACGACGTCCTCGTCCTGCTCCAGTACCTCGCGCTCGTGCCCGTGGTCCTCGGGCTGGGACGTCTCATGGCCGGCGACGCCCGCGTGCGCGTGTGGACCAGGATCGGCCTCGTCGCCGCCGTCCTGGTCGTCGTGCTGCAGGCGCTGCTGCTCACGGGTGTGCTGCCGTTCGCGTACCAGGTCGTCCCGGTGAGCCTGAGCGGCGTGGCCGGCATGTGCTGGGCCGGCGCGATCAGCGCGGCGGGGGCGCGGAGCGGCGTCCTGCCCGCGGCCGTGACCCGCCTCGGGCGCGCCATCGTGATCGGGCTGCCGGTCGCCGTCGTCGCGTTCGGCGTCGGCTTCCTCGTCACGGTCGTGGCCGACGTGTCGTGGGCCTGGGCCGCCGGCGGGATCCCGGGGGCCGTCGTCTGGACGATGTTCCCCCTGTGGACGCTGCTCGTGGGACTCCGCTAAGGCAGGGACGCGCCCTGCACGGCCTGGATGTCCAGCTCCACCTTCAGCGTCGACCCGATGAGGTTGACCCCGGCCCGCACGACCTGGTTGTACGTCATCGCGAAGTCCTCGCGGCGCAGCTCCGTCACCGCCCGGAACGCCGCCCGCAGGCCGCCCCACGGGTCCGGACCGGTCCCGAGGTAGGCCAGGTCGAGGTCGACCGGCCGCTGCACCCCGGCGAGCGTCAGCGTCCCGTGCACGATCCACCGGTCGGAGCCCGCGGGCGTGAGCCCGGTGCTGCGGAAAGAGATCATCCGGTACGCGGCGGCGTCCAGGAAGTCGGCCGAGCGGAGATGGTCGTCCCGGGTGCCGTTGCCCGTGTCGATCGACGCGGCCACGATGTCGGCGGCCACCGACGAGGTCTCGGGGTCCGGGCCGATCTCGATCCGCCCGGCGAACTGGGTGAACCGGCCCCGCACGGTGCTGAGCCCCAGGTGCTGGGCCGTGGCCGCGATCGTGCAGTGGGCGGGGTCGAGCGTCCAGATCCCGGGCGGGGGAAGCTCGGCGCCGCCCTGCCGGGCCAGCACCACCGTGCCCAGCTCGGCGGTGCCGGACGCGGTGGCGATCGCCGTCATCGCGGCGGGCGTGTATCCGGCCGCGGTGGTGACGGCCGTGTAGGCGCCGGGCGCCAGCGGGCCGGTCGACACGGCGCCCTCGGCGTCGGCCTCGGCCCGCGCGACCTGCTGCCCGGTCATGTCGGTCACCGTGACGATCGCGTGCGGCACGGCCCACCCGTCCTTGGTGCGGATCAGGGCGTGCAGCCCCCGGCGGCCGGCCGGGGCGCCCCGCCGGTCCTGCGGGCTCACCGGGGCGCTCCGCCCGGTCTGCTCTTGGCTGGTGTACATGGTGCTCGTTCCTTCGGAGCGGTCGTCGCGCTGTCGGGTGTCGTCACTCGGCGTGGGCCAGCCACAGGTCGCGGTCGTCGTCGCGGCCGTCGATGCTCACGGTGTCGGCCACGGGCGGGTATCCGGTGGCGATGACCGTGTACTGGCCGCCGGTCAGGTCGGCGAAGGCGTACGCGCCGTCCTCGCCGGTCGTCGTGGTGCCGACCACGTTCCCGGCCGCGTCCAGCAGCGTCACCCGCGCGTCGTTCAGCGGGCCGCCGTCGCGCACCCGTACGGTGCCGCGGATCCTGGCGCCGGGCCGCAGCTCGACGTCCTGCCTGGTCAGGACGGTGCCGACGACCTCGACCGGGACGGCGGCCGGGCGGAAGGAGTCCGCGCTGACCGCGAGCGTGTAGCCGCCCGGGACCACGCCGGACAGGCCGTAGGCGCCGTCCGCGTCGGTGGCGCCCGTGGTGACGACCTCGCCGCGGACGTCGGTCAGCACGACGACCGCCCCGGGCACCGGCTTGCCCTCCAGGTCGCGGACCGCCCCGGTCAGCCTGCTCGATCCGGCGAGGACGAGGTTGAAGTCGACCGGCCGGTCGCCCACGACGAGGGTCGCCACCTGCGGTTCGCGTTCGGCGGCCGACGCGATCAGGACATAGCTCCCCATGCCGGGCGTCCAGATGGCGTACCCGCCGTCAGCGCGGGTCGCGGCCCGGGAGAGCTGCCGGCCGCGCGCGTCGATCAGCGTCAGCGTGGCGTGGCCGACCGCGTGGCCGTCGTCGCCGCTGACGGAGCCGCGGATCTCGACGCCGCCGTCCCGCGGGTCCGCCCAGGCGTCGCCCGCCGTCGCGTACGCGGGCTCGCCCGCCGAAGGCGCGGGGACGGCTGCCGAAGGCGCGGGGACGGCCGCGTGCGCCGTGGCCGGGGCCGCGCTCCGGCGCGGGAGGAAGGCGGCCAGGGCGAAGGCGAGGAGGGCGGCGCCGGCGCCGATGCCCATGACGACGCGGAAGCCGTCCTGGGAGGGGACGGCGACGGGGCCGAGCGTGATGGTCATCTGGGACAGGACGACTCCCGCCACGGCGCTGGAGACGGAGGTGCCGACCGCGCGCATGAGGGTGTTGAGGCTGTTGGCGGCGGCCGTCTCGGAGACCGGCACGGCCCCCATGACGAGGGCGGGCATGGAGGCGTAGGCGAATCCGATGCCGGCCCCGATGACGCAGGAGACCAGGACGAGCTGCCAGATCTCCGACATCAGCACGATGTTGAGGCCGTATCCGGCGGCCACGATGAGGGCGCCGATCATCAAGGTCACCTTGGGACCCCTGGCCGCGGACAGGCGGGCCGACAGCGGCGCGAGGACCATCATCACCAGGCCGGACGGCGCCATCACCAGGCCCACCGTCAGCATCGACCGGCCCAGCCCGTAGCCGGTGGCCTCGGGCAGCTGCAGCACCTGCGGCAGCACCAGGGACATCGCGAACATCGCGAAGCCCATCATGGTGGAGGCGAGGTTCGTGAACAGCACCTGGCGCCGCGCGGTGGTGCGCAGGTCCACCATCGGCTCCCGGGTGCTCAGCTCCCACCAGCCCCACAGCAGCAGCAGCACGACCGCCGCGGCGAACAGGCCGATCGTGAGGGAGTCGCCCCAGCCCCAGTCCGCGCCCTTGGAGATCGCCAGGAGCAGGCACACCAGCGCGGCCGACAGTCCGGCGGCGCCGACCACGTCGAAGCGCCCGCCGCCGCGCACCGCGGATTCGGGCACGAGGGCCAGCACCACCACCAGGGCCACGGCACCGAGACCGGCCGCGGTCCAGAACAGCGCGTGCCAGTCGGCGTTCTCGGCGATGAGGGCGGCGGCGGGCAGGCCCAGGGCGCCGCCCACGCCGAGCGAGGCGCTCATGAGCGCGGTCGCGGAGCCGAGCCGGTCGGCGGGCAGCTCGTCGCGCATGATGCTGATGCCGAGCGGGATGACGCCGGAGGCCAGCCCTTGCAGGGCCCGCCCGACGATCATGGGTGTCAGGGTGTCGCTGAGGGCGCACACGACCGACCCGGCGACCAGCAGGATCAGGCTGAACAGCAGCATGCGCCGCTTGCCGTACATGTCTCCCAGCCGTCCCACCACCGGCGTGGCCACCGCGCTGGCGAGCAGCGTGGCGGTGACCGCCCAGGTGGCGTCGGACGCCTCGGCTCCCAGCAGCTTGGGCAGCTCGGGAACCAGCGGGATCACCAGGGTCTGCATCAACGACACCACGATCCCGGCGAAGGCGAGCACCACCACGAAGGTGCTCGACCGCGGGGGATCGGCCGCGTGGGCGCGGCGGGCGGGGATGTTGGCCATGCGAGGTCTCCGTAAGGGGGTTGGGGGAGGCAAACGACGAGGCATTAGTAAATCAGTCGCTTGACTTAAGACTAACAGCGCGGTTTTACTGAGCACAACCGCAGGTCAGGCTCGAAGGAGGCCCTCGTGAGCAGGCGTGACGTTCCGGTACGGTGGTGCCGATGACCGGCAAGACCGTACGCGCCGAGCGTGCCGAAGTGACCCGCGAGCGCATTCTCGCGGCGGCGGAGCGGCTGTTCGCCGAGCACGGCGTGCTCGCCGTGTCCAACCGCCAGGTGAGCGAGGCCGCCGGGCAGGGCAACAACGCCGCCGTCGGCTACCACTTCGGCACCAAGACCCACCTCGTACGCGCCGTCGCCCGCAAGCACGCCGAGCCGATCGAGCGGATCCGCGAGTCGATGGTGTCCGGGCTCACCGACTCCGCCGGCGTGCGCGACTGGGTCGCCTGCATGGTGCGCCCGGTCACCGAGCACCTGTCGGACCTCGGCTCCCCCACCTGGTACGCCCGTTTCGTCGCCCAGGTGGTGACCGACCCCGCACTCCGCGCGATCATGGCCGACGAGACCCGCTCCTCCGCCTCGCTGCGGCGCACCGTCGAGGGGTTCAACCGGTGCCTGCCCGAGTTGCCCGCCGAGGTGCGCGCCGAGCGCGGCGACATGGCCCGCCAGCTGATCGTGCTCACGTGCGCCGACCGGGAGCGCGCGCTCGCCGAAGGCGCCCCCACACCCCGTGCCACCTGGCACGACGCCGCGACCGGGCTGATCGACGCGCTCGTCGGGATGTGGCTGGCGGCCGTCACGCGCGAGCCGTGACGGGCGCCGCGCGAGATCAGGTCCTGAACGGCCCGGTCACGCAGTAGGTGATGCCGCCGGACGACGACCCCGAGGTGCCGCGCTGGGAGGAGAAGTACAGCCGGTCGCCGGCGGGGCTGAAGGCCGGACCGGTGATCTCTGACGAGCTCTGGCCGTTGATCCGCAGGAACGGGGAGATCTTGTCGTCGGGTGTGATCAGGCAGATCTCCATGTTGCCGCCGTCCTCGGCCACGTACAGGTCGCCGAAGGTGGAGCCCGTGACGTTGTCGACGCCCGTCAGCGGCGCGGTGCCGGGGCTGACCAGGCTGTCGTCGTAGGCGAGCTCGTAGGTGTTGCCGGTCAGGTCGATCTGCCAGACCCGGTTGTCGCCCTTCGTGGTGAACCAGACCGTGTCGTCGGCGTAGTGGCAGCCCTCGCCGCCGTTGAACGACTTGGAGCCGGACACCTGGCTGCGCGTCGCGGTCGGCGAGCCGTCCGGGTCCGGGACGTTCGCCCAGGTGAACGAGCCTGACGTGGCGGATCCCGCCACCAGCACCTGGAGGGTGCCGGAGGACAGGTCGCCCCACGTGGTGGGGACGAACCGGTAGAAACGCCCGTTGGTCTCGTCCTCGGTGAGGTAGATCACCTGCCGTACGGGGTCGGCGGCGGCCGCCTCGTGCTTGAAGCGGCCCATCGCGGGGCGCTGCACGGCGGTGCCGCCGAACGGGTACGTCTCGTATACGAAGCCCAGGCTGACCTCCTCGCACGACAACCACGTGTTCCAGGGCGTCTTGCCACCCGCGCAGTTCTGCCGGGTGCCGGACAGGATGCGGTTCGCCGAGGTGACGGCGCCGCTGGAGTCGAACCGGACGGCCGAGGCGCCGCCGCCGGGGTTGATCTCGGAGTTGGAGACGTAGATCCAGCCGCTGCCGTCGGCGAAGCACGCGCCTCCGTCAGGGGCGTTGTGCCAGGTGTAGGACGTACCCGGAACGGCCTGACCGGAGCGGGCGATCACCTGGCTGGTGAAGCCGGCCGGCAGTTGGATGCCGTTGGCGTCGGCGGCCTGCAGCGAGCCGTAGGGACCGGGGGCGTTCTGCGCCGGCGCGGCCAGCGCGGCGCCCTGCCAGAGACTGCCGGAGAAGGCGACCGTGCTCGCGCCGAGCACGGTCGCGCGCAGGAAATTGCGGCGTTCCATCGACGAAACCTCCTTGAGAGGGTGCGGCCTCGCCGACAGTATGTCGATCAGACCGACATTCGCCCGTCAGAGAAGTTAACGGCAACAGTGCGGTACATCACATTCCCGTGCCCGGCGTGGCGTCGAAGCCGTCGATCGACTGAACTGGGTGGGACAGCCGCACGACAGAGGAAGGCCGATGACCACCGGCCGGGTGGATATCGTCGAGCAGGGGCCGCGCAGGCCCCGCCGGGCAGGGATCGCGGTGCTGGTCGCCCTCGCGGCCGTGCCGCTCCTCGGGATTCTCGCGAGCCGGGACACGAGCCGTCCCGCGCCGGCGCCCGAGCCGACGCCTGTGCCGGAGAAGACGCCTGTGCCGGTGCGCGACGCGGTCAGCGTGAGATCCAACGCCGTCTACCCGGCGGCGGACGGCGCGGGCGCGACCAGGACGCTGCGGGTCACGTTCCCCGACGGGTCGCGGGCGGAGCTGACCTACCCGGCCGGGCTGAGCCTGGACTCGCTGGGGGCGCGGCCGTACGCCGGCGGCAGGCTCACCGGTGACGGGGACTCCGGGGAGTTCCGCTCCCTGACCGCCCCGCTGTACGGCGAGGCCGAGATCGCCGCCGGCCGCCCGATGATCCGCCGTCTCACCGGCGGCGTCACGCTGTGGCCCGGGCCGCTCGGGGTGGACGGCGCCGGTTCGGTCCTGCTCTTCGCCTTCGGCGACTGGCGGCTCGCCCTGCAGGACGAACGGGCCGGGATGACCTTCGAACAGCGGCTGGCCTGGGCGGAGAACCTGCGCGGCACGCTCACCCCCGACGGCTTCCTCACCCTGTCGGCCGGCGGGCCGCTGCGGCTCTCGCGCCCCGGCGAGGTCCGCGACGGCGTGCTCGTCGGGCCGCAACTGTGGCTCGGCGGGCTGAGCCGCCGGATGCTGGTGCTGGCCCCGGTCGGCCGGCACGACCCTGGCTGCGGGCGGCTGGGCAGGGCGTCCGTCGCCCTCGACCCGCGCCACGCCATCTCGGGCAGCGCCTGCCGTGACGGCTTCTACCTGGCCGCGTCAGGCGACGAGAGCTTCGTGCGGAGCGCGCTCAGGAACGTCCGCGTCCGCGCCCTGTGAGCGACCCCACCCACCAGGCCCGGTCAGGCGCCGGTGAGATAGTTCTTGATGCCTTCGGCCAGCGCGCCGGCGATGCGCTTGCGGAAGGCGACGTCGGTCATCTTCGCCGCGTCGCCCTTGTTGCGCATGTTGCCGCACTGGATGAACACGACCGGCCGGGTCGACAGGTTGAGCCCGCCCAGGTCGGTGCGGGACCGCATGCCGTCCTCGCCCCTGTAGTTCGCGTACGGCATGCCCGTGCCGGCCTCGTATGCGTCGCGGATCGCCAGCCCGAGCCTGCGGGACGGCTCGATGACCTCGTCGTTGCGCCCGGCGATCAGCCCGGGGGTGATCACGTGGAACCCGTGCCCGCTCGGCTTGCCGCTGTCGCCGTGGATGGACACCACCGCGTCCGCCCTGGCCTCGTTCCCGATGGCCGCCCGCTCGGTGACGCAGGGGCCGACGCCGTCGTCGTTGGATCGGGTCAGCACGACCCGGGCGCCCATCTGCTCCAGGAGCGGCCTGAGGTTCTGGGTGACGCTCCAGGCGAAGGCGTTCTCCTGGTATCCGTCGGGGGTCTCGAAGCCGACGGCGTTGCAGGCTTTGCTCTTGGTGATGATGTCGACCTGGCGGTTGATCTCGTTGGGATGCGTGGCGTTCCCGCCGTTGTGCCCGGGATCGAGCACCACGACCTTGCCTGCCAGCGGTCCCTTGCTCGTGGGCGACGGCACGATCAAGCCCGACTGGCTCTGGCCCGGCGCGGCGTCGCCGCACCCACCGGACAACGCGGCCAGCAGGGTGAGTGCCACGAGTCCAGGTCGATGAACGCGCATGAACAGACCGTATCGGGCGATGACCCATCAAGACCGGAAATCGCGCCGCGGGTTCAGGGCTGTTCGGGCGTTCGCGGGACGAGCAGCCCCCGGTTGAACGCCTCGGTGACAGCGGCGGCGCGGCCGTTCACCCCGAGTTTGGCGTAGATGTTCAGCAGGTGGGACTTGACGGTGGCCTCGGTGAGGAACAGCCGGGCCGCCGCCTCCCTGTTCGTGGCTCCAGCCGCCACCAGTTGCAGCACCTCGACCTCGCGTGGGCTGAGCGGGCCCGGGGCGGGCCGGCGTACCCGGTTCATGAGCAGGGCCGCCACCGACGGCGCGAGCACCGCCTCGCCCCGGGCCGCCGCCCGGACCGCGCGCGACAGCTCGTCGCGGGGAGCGTCCTTGAGGAGGTATCCGGTGGCGCCGGCCTCGATCGCGGGGAGCACGTGGCTGTCGGTGTCGTACGTGGTCAGCACCAGCACGCGGGCCCCGATCCCCAGCTCGGCGAGCTCCCTGGTCGCGCTCACCCCGTCCATGCCCGGCATCCGCAGGTCCATGAGGATCACGTCCGGGCGCAGGGCCAGGGCCAGCCGGACCGCCTCGGCCCCGTCGGCGGCCTCGCCCAGCACCTCGAACTCCGGGTCGCGGGCGAACATGCTGCTCAGCCCGTCCCTGACCACCGGGTGATCATCCACGATCAGCAGCCCGATCGGGGCGGCGGGGCGGCTCACGCGCCCGCCTCCGCCCGATCGGCCGGGACTCGGGCCGAGATGCCCGTGCCGGTGCCCGGCTCCGACTCGACCTGCAGCGTGCCGGACAGGCTCTCCATCCGTTGCCGCATCGCGATCAGGCCGAACCCGCCGCGCTCGGCCCGCGGACCGAGCGCGGCGGTGTCGAGCGCGTTATTGAGCTGGGCCGGGTCGAAGCCGCCGCCGTCGTCGCGGACGTCCAGGGCCGCCTCGTTCTCCAGGTACGACAGCGTCACCCCCACCCTGGTCGCCCGCGCGTGCTTGGCCACGTTGGCCAGGGCTTCCTGCGCGATCCTGAGCAGCGCGGCCTCCGCCTCTGGCCGGATCGGCCGGGCCGTACCGGTCGTCGTGACCTGGACGGGGATCTCGTGCAGCGCCGACCAGCGCTCGGCGACGCCCGCCAGCGCCTCGCTCAGCATGGCCGAGCGCAGCGGCTCAGGACGCAGCGCGTGCACCGACCGCCGCGCCTCCGACAGGCTCTCCCTGGCCAGCTTGGTCGCGGCGGCGACGTGCCGGCGCCAGGCCGCCGGATCGTCGCCGGCGTGCTCGGCCGCGCGCAGCTGGCTGACGATGCCGGTCAGCCCCTGGGCCAGGGTGTCGTGGATCTCCCGCGCCATGCGCTGCCGCTCGTCCCGCACGCCGGCGTCGCGCGCCTGGGCCAGCAGCCGTTCGTGCAGGGCGGCGTTCTCCGCCAGCGACGCCGCCAGCCTGCGGTTCGCCTCGCGGACCTCGTGGAGCGCGCGCTCCCGCTCCTCGTTCTGGCGGGCGGCGCGCCGGGCGAACCAGGCGAAGGCGCACATGGGGACGACGTTCGCGGCCACGACGGCGCCGTAGGTGGCCAGGCCGACGACCGTGGTCTTGTCCACGCCGTACGCCTGCGCCGTGCCCGCGACCACCCCCACCGCGCCCACGCCGACCGCCTCCCACGGCCAGCGCAGGACCCGGAAGGCGTAGACGTACCCCACGGGGGTGAAGAAGCCGAACCACGGGTCCCTGATCACCAGGATCGCCGTGAGCAGGATCAGCACGGTGAAGAACACGGCCATCACCGGCGGCCGCCCGCGCCAGGCGGGACGGAGGGTGAAGACGCCCAGCATCCACGCCGCCACCAGCGCGCACAGGGCCAGGTCGACGATCAGGGACGCGCCCGAGCCCTTGACGGCCACGGTGACCCCGGCCAGGAGCGCCAGCAGCGCGTACGGCCCGACGATCAACGACACGGGCCACCGTGCCACCGGATCGCTCATCCGCGTCCCCCTCCCCGGCGCTCGCCCCCAGCGGACAATCTAGTCTCCGCCTCGGCTCATCCCGATGCCGGTTCGACGGCCAGGGCGTGCCGGAAGACGTTGCGCGGATCCCACCGGGCCTTCACCCGCTGGAGGCGCGGGTAGTTGTCCTTGAAGTAGAGCGTGTGCGCGGGTACGCCAGAGGTGTTCCACGCGGGATCGGCCAGGTCGGCGTCCGGGTAGTTGATGTAGGAGCCGTCGTCGACCTCGCCGGGCACGGGCACGCCGCCGGTGCCGGCGTACACGTCGCGGTAGAGCTCGCGGACCCAGGCGAGGTTGGCCGCGTCGTCCGCCTCGTCGGCCCAGACCGTCTGGTAGACCGCCTTCATGACCACGTCCCGCTGGGCGATGGCGGTGGCCCTGGGCGCCACCGCGCGGATCTGGCCGCCGTAGCCGACCAGCAGCATGCCGGCGCCCGGCCCGCCGGTGTCGTTCTTGAGGTTGCGGTAGATGGCCGCGAGCTGGGTCTCGGTGAAGCCGCGCCGCAGGTAGCCGGCCTTGATCTTGTACCGCCGGGTGAGCACGTCGCCCGGCTCGCCGCTGCCCGGCCAGGTCATCCGGTGCAGCCACGGCATCGTCCGCCGCTGGTCGTACACCGGTGTGAGATCGACGCCGTCCGTCACCGCCGACACGAAGCCCGTCACCATGCCGTCGGCGCCGGGGAGGTCCGCGTCGATCTGCGCGACCAGCATGACGGTCCCGCCGGCGCGGTGCGACGGCTGGAGGAGCCCGTACAGCCCGGCGTACGGGGAGCCGGGCGCGCTGTTGCGCTCGTGCCAGGTCCCGAAGTTACGCAGCAGCCCGGTGAGCGCCTGCTCGGTCATGTGCTCCCAGGACCAGATGACCACGTGCTGCACCATCCGCCGGGGTGCCGGGGGCAGCAGCCGGGACGGGTCGGTGCCGGCGGCCCCGGGCGAGCGCAGCCAGTACCGGGTCACCACCCCGAAGTTGCCGCCGCCACCGCCGGTGTGCGCCCACCACAGGTCACGGTTCGGGTCGTCCGGCTCCCGGGTGGCGACCACCGCGCGGGCGGTGCCGTCGCGGTCGACCACCACGACCTCCACGCCGTACAGGTGATCCACCACCGAGCCGTGGCGCCGGGACAGCGCCCCGTACCCGCCGCCCGCGAAGTGCCCGCCGGCGCCCACCTCCGGGCAACTGCCCCCGGGGATCGTCACGCCCCAGCCGGTGAGCAGCGTCCGGTACACGTGACCGAGAGTGGCCCCGGGTTGCACCGCGAACGCCCGCCGGCCGGCGTCATAGCCGACCGCGTCCATCGGCGACAGGTCCAGCAGCACCCGCACCGCCGGGTCTGCGGTGAAGCTCTCGAAGCAGTGCCCGCCGCTGCGCACCGCGACCCGGCGGCCGGACCGCACCGCCTCCCGCACCGCGCGCACCACCTGGTCGGTCGACCCGACCACGCGGATCTCGTCCGGGCGGCCGGCGAAGCGGAAGTTGTTGCCCCGCAACAGGTTGTCGTAGCGCGAGTCGCCCGGACGCACCGTCACCGGGCCGAACACCGCCGAGTCCGAGTCCGCCGCCGCGACGCCGGCATCCCACGTGCCGGCCGCCACAGTGGCCGCCACAGTAGCCGCCCCTGTGACCGCCCCTGTGACCACCGCTGTGGCCGCCGCCGCACCCGCACCCGCACCGGCGAGCAGCCCCCGGCGGCTCACCGCCGCGCGCTCACTCCCGTCGCCTGCTTCTGGCATGTGTCCCGCTCCCTTCCGATCGAAGGCCGTCAGCGTCTCAATCCGGCAGCGAGCCGCACATCCGCCTATGTCATGAATCGGCGGCTGAGCTCCTCGCCCCTCCGGACGGCTGATCCGCCCCGCCGATCGGCTGACGGGCGGCCCGCCGGGAGCGCCCGCGGATGGCCCATTCGGCCACGGTGAGGTTGATGCCCCATCCCAGGCCGTGGAGCAGTGCCCTGGCGACGGTGTGGGCGTCGCCGCCCGTGGCCGCGTACCAGGCGGAGAAGAGCACCGCCTGCGTGCCCGCGCCCATGCCGAGCGCGTAGGCGCGGATCATCCAGGCGCGGTGCCGGGCGACGTCGCGACGCAGGATCGCGGCGAGGCCGAGGGCGAGGCAGACGGCCATGGCCGAGCCGGCCGCCAGGCGGAAGGCGGTCAGGAGCCCGGTGTGGCCGGCGGGAAGGTCGGAGAACAGGGTCATCCACACGCCGGTGAGCGCCGCGAGCAGGCCGCACGGCACCAGCAGCCGCCCGGCCGCCCGATGCCAGGCGGGCCTGCGGCGGCGGAAGCCGGGCGCGAACTGGAAGGCGCCCAGGACGCTGTAGACGGTGACGCCCGCGATGTGCAGCATCACCGGCACGGGGCCGGCGTGGAAGCGGGCGCTGTCCGCGGTGATGGCGGCGCCGCCGGTCAGCTCGGCCACGCGGACGGCGCCCGCGAGGACGGGGACGGCGCTGAGGGCGAGCAGTCCGGCCGGGATGAGCCGGGCGGCCTTCGTGTGGGTCATGGCTCGATGGTGGCAACGGGGGCGGGGCCGGTTCATCGGCGTAAGGGCTCGTGCTCGTTCCGCCTTTCGGCCGCCGGCGGGGTAGTACTTTCGGCCGTCGGGGCCGTGACCCGGCGGCCGTGAACCTCGTCGGCGTCTCGTCCGACTGTGCAGGGTGACGGGAGGAAGAGATGACCGATGAGCTGCTGGTGGTCCGCGCCCAGTTGGGTGAGCGGGCGGCACTGGCCGAGCTGGTGGAGCGCTGGCGGGTGCCGGTGTGGACGTACGTACGGCGCATGCTGGACGCCGAGCGGGCCGACGACGTGAGCCAGGAGGTGTGGCTGGCCGTGATCCGGGGGCTGCCCAGGTTGCGGGAGCCGGCCCGGTTCGCGCCCTGGCTGTTCACGATCGCCCGCCGGTCGGTGACCGACCGCCTGCGCAGCCAGTACGCCCGGGAGGAGCTCGCGGCCCGCGACGTGGCCGCCGAGGTCCCGGTGGAGGGCCCGGTGGCGGGCCCGGTGGCGGGCATGGCGGCGGGCCCGGTGGCGGGCATGGCGGCGGGCCCGGTGGCGGGCATGGTGGAGGCCATAGTCGACCGTGCGGAGCTGGTGAGCGCCCTGTCGGAGCTGCCGGTGCTGGAGCGGGAGATCCTCGTCCTGTTCTACCTGGAGGACCTGTCGGTGGAGGACTGCGCGCAGATCTGCCGGATCCCCGCCGGCACGGTCAAGTCCAGGCTCAACCGTGCCCGTCGCCTGCTGCGTGCCCACCTTGAGGAGAAGGGAACCCGGCCATGACCGAGGAAGAACCGCGCCTGTCGGCACGAGAGATGATCGAGCGGCTCGAACCCGCGCTGTCGCCGAAGAGGCGCGTCCGGGCGCTGGTGGCGCTGCTGGCCGGCCTGATCGGGGCGCTGTTCGCGGGCACGCTGTGGTGGAGCGAGCCAGGGCCGCTGCCGGGGCGCACCCAGCTGGCCTTCGCCATGCTCATCCTGTTCTGCCTGGCCTGGGCGGGCTACGGCGGCTGGCTGGTGACCCGCCGGGTGCCGCTGTTCGCCGCCGACCGGGTGATCGCCGCCTGGCTCGGCCTGGCCGCCTCGCTCGCCACCACCGGCGTGCTGGCCGTCGTCGCCGTCCAGCGCGGCACCGGGCTGGGCCTGACGCTGGCGGTCGGAGGGGTGTTCGTCGCGGGGGCGCTGGTGCTGGCCGTCCGCGCCCATGCCCGCCAGGCCGCGCTGCTGCGCCGCCTGCGCGAGCTGACCGACCCGCCCGGGCCGCCCTCCCCTTGACCGCCGGGCCCGGCCGACCCGCTCCCGCCTTGAGCACCGGCGCGGGGAGAGCCGGCCACCCGCTCCCGCCTTGAGTGCCGGGCCGGGGCGCCAGGCCACCTGGTCAGCGCCCCGGCCCGGGCGCGTGAAAGTTTCACGCGCCCGACCTGCGGCGGTGGCAGACGTGCTTGACGCCCCCCAGGTGAACGGTAACTCTGGCCAGTCAAGTGTTAGCGCTCACAGAGACCTGAGAGAGGTTCAGCGGTGAGCCGCGCCTGGAGGTCTTCGGCTGCTCCGCGGCGGACGGCGCGAACATCCGGCAGCGGTCCGTCAGGGCCGTCTCCTAGGAGGTCACGTCATGTGGAAACGAGCTCTCGTCACCCTCCTGCTCGGCGCCGCCGCGGTGCTGCCCGAGCCCGTGCCCGTGCCCCTGGCCACGCCGACCACTCCCCCGTCGTCCTACCCCAATCCGGGGCGGGTGACGGGCGACACCGGCGTGCACGACCCGAGCGTGGTCAAGCGGCCCGACGGGTCGTACCTGCTGGTGCACACCGGTGACAACATCACGATCAAGACCTCGACCGACCGGACCGCCTGGCGCAACGCCGGCGCGGTCTTCCCCGGCGGCGCGCCGTGGACCACGTCGTACACCGGCGGCAGCGCCAGCCTGTGGGCACCCGACATCTCCTACCGCAACGGGCGCTACTACCTCTACTACTCGGCGTCGACGTTCGGCTCGCGCAATTCGGCGATCTTCCTGGCCACCAGCGCCACGGGCGCGTCCGGCTCCTGGACGAACCAGGGCCTGATCGTCTCCACCACGTCGTCGAGCAACTACAACGCCATCGACCCCAACCTCGTCGTGGACGCCCAGGGCCGCTGGTGGCTCTCCTTCGGCTCGTTCTGGACCGGGATCAAGCTCATCCAGCTCGACCCCGCCACCGGCAGGCGCCTGGGCACCTCGATCACCGGCCTGGCCCAGCGCACGGGCGGCACGACCGCGATCGAGGCGCCGTTCATCTTCAGGCACGGCTCGTACTACTACTTGTGGGCGTCGTTCGACGCCTGCTGCCAGGGGGCGAGCAGCACCTACCGGATCATGGTCGGCCGTTCCACCAGCGTCACCGGCCCGTACGTGGACCGCAACGGCGTCGCCATGACCTCGGGCGGCGGCACCCAGGTGCTGGCCGGGCACGGCAGCGTCCACGGGCCGGGCCACCAGGCGGTGGTCCCCGACAGCGACGCCGAGGTGCTCTACTACCACTACTACGCGAACAACGGCGCGCCCCTGCTGGGCATCAACCTCCTCGGATACGACAACGCCGGCTGGCCCTTCGTCTACTGACCGGCCCCAACTGACTGGGCCCCTACTGACCGGGCTCCTACTGACCGGGCCCTATTGACCGGCCCCGGAGCGGAGCACGGCGACGCCCGACGGCGGCAGCGTGACCGCCTCGACGTCCTCGCCCGAGAGGGCGTCGGTCCACTCGCCGCGGAGGGCGACGTCGTGCTTCTCGCCGGAGTGGTTCAGCAGGATCAGGAAGCGGCGGCCGGCTCCGGCGCGCACGCTCGCCTGGACCCCGGGAGGCAACCCGTCGACGGCGGGGGTGACGCCCGCTTCGGCGAGCGCCCGCGCGAGGACCGACCGCATGGCCGGCTCGTCGAGGCGGGTCGAGACGTAGCGGGCGGTTCCCTCGCCGAACGCGTGCCTGGTCACGGCCGGGCGGCCGGCCCCGTCGGGGCCGTCGAAGACGAGCTCGGCCTCGGCCCCGGTGAGCCGCAGGTCCTCGCGCCACAGGTCGGCCGTCCCTTCGAGGTGCGCGAGCGGCCCGCAGCCCCGTACGGCGAACGTCTCGTGCTCGGCCGCCGGCCAGAACTCCTCGACCCGCACCCCGAGGACGTCACGCAGCGGCGCGGGATAGCCGCCCAGGTGGACCCGGTCGTGCTCGTCCACGATGCCGCTGAAGAACGAGACGACCAGCGCGCCGCCGCCGGACACGTACGCCGAGACCCGCCGCGCGTCCTCGCCCGCCAGCAGGTACAGGTTGGGCACGACGACGAGCCGGTAGCCGGTCAGGTCGGCCGACGGCGGCACCACGTCCACGCCCGCGCCGAGCTCGAACAGGGGTCCGTAGTGGTCGAGCAGGCGGTCCTGCTGGCGCACCCCGTCGGAGGGGTGGGAGTCGAGTTCGAGCGCCCACCAGCTGTTCCAGTCGAGCAGGAGCGCCACCTGGTTGCGCACCCGCGTACCGGCCAGGTCGGGCACCGAGGCCAGCTCCCTGCCGAGCGCCACGATCTCGCGGTAGACCCTGCTGTCGGCCCCCGCGTGCGGCACCATGCCGGAGTGGAACTTCTCCGCGCCGCCCCGTGACTGCCGCCACTGGAAGTAGAGGATCGCGTCGGCCCCGTGCGCGACCGCCTGCCAGCTCCACAGCCGCATCTGGCCGGGCTGCTTGATCGCGTTTCTGGCCCGCCAGTTCACCGCGCTCGGCGCCTGCTCCATGAGGATCCACGGGTCCCCGCCGGCGGCGCCGCGCATCGTGTCGTACACCAGGCCGGGGGCCAGGTGCGGCCGCTCGTCGTGGGGGTCGGGGTAGGAGTCGACCGACACGACGTCCACCCCCGGCGCCCAGTCGAAGACGTCGACGGCCTTCAGCCCGGCCAGGAAGTTCGTGGTGATCGGCACGTCGGGGGTGATCCGCCGCAGGATGCCGGCCTCCAGGTCGTAGCAGGCGCGCAGCGCGTCGTTGCCGAAGCGCATGTAGTCGAGCTGCTGGGCCGGGTTGGGGTACGTCGGAGCCACGCGGGGCGGCAGGACGTGGTCGAAGGAGGCGTAGCGCTGCGACCAGAAGTCCGTCGACCAGGCGTCGTTCAGCGCCTCGACGTCGTCGCCGTAGCGCTCCCGCAGCCAGCGGCGGAAGTCGTCCGCCGACACCTCGCAGTAGCAGGCGGGGATGTGGCAGCCGTACTCGTTGCCGACGTGCCACAGGCCGAGGGCCGGGTGGCCGCGATAGTGCTCGGCCAGCCGCTCCGCCAGCAGCGCGGCGCGTTCCCGGTAGACCGGGCTGGACGGGCAGAAGTGCTGGCGCCCGCCGGGGCCGAGCACGGTCCCGTCCGCGGTGACCGGCAGGATCTCGGGGTGCTCGTGAACCAGCCAGGGCGGCGGGGAGGCCGTCATGGTGGCGAGGTCGGCGGTGATCCCGTGCGCGTGCAGGTCATCCAGGACCTGGTCGAACAGGGAGAAGTCGTACGCTCCGCGCGCCGGCTCCACGCGGGCCCAGCCGAACACCCCGACGGTGACGAGGTTCACCCGGGCCTCGGCCATGAGGCGCAGGTCCTCCGCCCTGGTCTCGGCCGGCCACTGTTCGGGGTTGTAGTCGCCACCGAAGGCCATGCCGCCGAGCCGGCGCCGGAGCCGGTCGGCGGGGGACGGGGCTCCGGCGGTCCCGGAGACCGGCCTGACATCGCGGGGTACGGCGTTCATCGTCGGCGCGGCGGCCTCGCCGGGCGAGGTCCGCCGCTCCTCCTTTCTCTCTGTCACGAACGGGGCGGCGCGGCGGTGCTCTGCCTGACGACCAGCTCAGGGGCGACGAACGCGGTGGCGGACGGGGCCGACCCGGTCTCGATCTGGCCGATCATGAGCGAGACGATCTTCTCGGCCACCACGTCGAAGTCCTGGCGGACGGTGGTGAGCGGCGGGGAGAGGTAGGCCGACTCGTCGAGGTCGTCGAAGCCGGCGATGCTGACGTCCTCGGGGACGCGGCGGCCCGCCTCGATCATGGCGCGCATCACGCCGAGGGCCATCTGGTCGTTGGCGGCGAAGACGGCCGTCACGCCGGGCCGCCGCGCCAGCTCCAGCCCTGCCCGGTAGCCGCTGGCCGCGCTCCAGTCGCCGAACAGCAGCTGGGGAGTCGCGGCCCCCGCCTCCTTGAGCGCCGCGTGCCAGGACTCGGCCCGGCGCCGCGCGGCGTAGGAGTCCTCGGGCCCGGCGACGTGCCAGACGGTCTCGTGGCCGAGGTCGAGCAGGTGGCGGGTGATGATCCGGGCGCCGAGGGCCTGGTCGGTGTCGACCATGGGGTGGCGGTGGCTGACGTCGCCGTCGGCCATCACGACCGGGACGCCGGGCGGCAGGCGCAGCGACGGGGTGTCCAGGATCTGCGCCTCGATGAGCACGATGCCGTCCACCGCCTGCACCGTGAGCTGGTCGAACGCCTCGTGCACGGCCTGCTCGGTCTGCGACTCGACGGCGATCATGTTGACGGTGTAGCCGGCGCGCTGCGCCGCCCTGGTGACGGCGTCGACGGTGCGGGCGTTGCCGAAGCTGGAGAGGCCGAAGCTGATCAGGCCCAGGGTGCGGAACTGGCCGGTGACCAGGGCGCGCGCGGCGGTGTTGGGCCGGTATCCGAGGACCCGCATGGCCGACAGCACGCGCTGGCGGGTCTCCTCCTCGACGTTGCTGCGGTTGTTGACCACCCGGGAGACCGTCTGACTGGAGACTCCGGCCATCGCGGCGACGTCGGCCATGGACGGTCGTCTGCGCGAGCGCCGTCCCACCGGCGATTCCTGGGTCGTCCCGTCCAACTGCCACCTCTGATCGTCCGATGTTCTCGCCCCGATGTTTACGTAAACATGCCCCAGCCGTCAATGGCCGCGAGAGCTCGACACAAAAGACTGCCAAATCGCCAGATGTGTTAACCGAGGGTTACCTATTGACATGATTCGGCGGCGGCTCCAGACTACGGGACACCTTCTTCATGTTTACGCAAACACACGATCACCGCAGCTACCGCAGCGAGTAGGTCCCCGGTGGCGCAGGTAGCAGCGCGGCCCATCGGCCGCAGACGGCCCCGACAAGGAGAGCTCAGTGCCAGTATTCGTGGCAGCGCGAACATCGCAGAGGAGCGCGACATGACCGCGCGGGCCGCCCGGCCCGGGCGGACGCTCCTTCGCCTGCGGGTCGCCGGCTACGCCTTCTTCCTGCCGTTCTTCGTGTTCTTCCTGGTCGCGGTGGTCGCGCCGCTGGTGTACGCGATCTATCTCAGCTTCTTCCAGGACCGCCTCATCGGCGGCACGGTCTTCTCCGGGCTGGCCAACTACACCCGAGCCCTGGGCGACGCGCTGTTCGGGGCGGGCCTGCTCCGCGTGGCGCTCTTCCTGGTCGTGCAGGTGCCCATCATGCTGCTCATCGCGCTGGGATGCGCGCTCGCCATCGACAGCGGCAGGCTGCGCTGGCCGTCGCTCTTCCGGATCTCCATCTTCATGCCGTACGCGGTGCCGGCCGTGGTGGCGGCCCTGATGTGGGGTTACATGTACGGCGACCAGTTCGGCCTGGTGGGACAGCTCGGCGACGCGCTGGGAGTCGCGGCCCCGGACCTGTTGTCGCGCCCCTGGATGCTGACCTCCATCGGCAACATGGTGACCTGGGAGTACGTCGGCTACAACATGATCATCCTGTACGCCGCGCTGCGGGCCATCCCCGAGGAGCTCTACGAGGCCGCCGAGATGGACGGGGCGGGCGCCATCCGCGTCGCCTGGAGCATCAAGCTGCCCGCCCTGCGCCCCGCGCTGCTCGTGGCGACGATCTTCTCGGTCATCGGCAGCTTCCAGCTCTTCAACGAGCCGAACATCCTCCAGAAGCTCGCGCCCGCGGTGATCTCGACCAGCTACACCCCCAACATGTACGCCTACAACCTCGCCTTCAACGGCCAGCAGATCAACTACTCGGCCGCCGTCGCCGTGGTCCTCGGCCTCGTCACCGTCGTGGTCGCGTACGCCGTGCAGCTCGTCACGGCGAGAAGGGAGCAGACCCTGTGACCGCGGTCGCCACGCGCCGGTCCGGCGCGCACCGATCCGCCCCCGCCAGGCGGCGCAGGAAGAGCGCCACCCTCACCGTGATCATGCTGGTGATGTTCGGGTACGCGGTGCTCCCGCTGTTCTGGCTGCTGGCCAACGCCAGCAAGAGCGGCGCCGACCTGTTCTCGACCTTCGGGCTGTGGTTCGGCGGGGACTTCCACCTGTTCGCCAACATCGGCGACACCCTGAGCTACCAGAACGGCATCTTCCTGCGCTGGTTCGGCAACACCGTGCTCTACGCCGTGGTGGGCGCGGGCGGCGCCGCCCTGCTGGCCACGCTCGGCGGGTACGCCCTGGCGAAGTACGACTTCCCGGGCCGCAAGCTGCTGTTCGCGACCGTGCTCGGCGCGATCTCCATCCCGGGCACGGCCCTGGCGGTGCCGACGTACCTGCTCTTCAGCCAGGTCGGGATCGTCGACACCCCGTGGGCGGTGCTCATCCCGGCGCTGTGCAGCCCGTTCGGCGTCTACCTGATGCGGGTCTACGCGGCCGACGCCGTGCCCGACTCGATCCTGGAGTCGGCCCGCATCGACGGGGCCGGCGAGTTCAGGATCTTCCGCACCATCGCCCTGCGGCTGCTGGCCCCCGGGTTCGTCACGGTCCTGCTCTTCGCGCTGGTCGCGACGTGGAACAACTATTTCCTGCCGCTGATCGTGCTGAACACGCCGGACTGGTTCCCGCTGACCGTGGGGCTCAACCAGTGGAACGCCCAGGCCAACAGCGGCACCTCGGGCGCCGGAGACGCCAGCTACCAGCTCATCCTGACCGGCAGCCTGCTGTCCATCGTGCCGTTGATCGTCGCCTTCCTGGTGCTCCAGCGGTACTGGCAGTCGGGTCTGGCCACCGGAAGCGTCAAGCAGTAACCCCCGTGAGTGAGGAAACATCATGAGAAGACATGCGATGACCGCCGGTGTCGCCGCGGCCCTGTCACTGGCACTGGCCGCGTGCGGCGGTGGCTCTGGAGGGGGCGCCACCGCGGCACCGTCCGCCGCCCCGAGCGCGTCGGCGGCCGTCCAGGACGCGCTGAGCAAGCCGGCCGAGCTGACGTTCTGGACGTGGGTCACGGGGATCGAGAAGACCGTCGCCCGCTTCCAGGCGAAATATCCGAACATCAAGGTCAACGTGGTCAACGCGGGGCAGTCCGCCGACCAGTACACCAAGTTGCAGACCGCGATCAAGGCCGGCTCCGGCGCGCCCGACGTGGCGCAGGTCGAGTATTTCGCGCTCCCCCAGTTCGCGCTGGCCAAGCAGGTCGTCAACCTGGCCGACTACGGCGCCGCCGAGCTGAAGGACAAGTTCGCCCCCGCGGCGTGGGGCCAGGTGGCGATCAACGGCGGCGTGTACGGCATCCCGCAGGACACCGGCCCGATGGCGATGTTCTACCGCAAGGACATCTTCGACAAGCTGAAGATCAAGCCCCCGACCACGTGGGCGGAGTTCGTGGAGGCGGCCAAGAAGATCAAGGCCGACAACCCGGACAACTTCATCACCACCATCGACCCCGGTGACGCCGGCGGCGTGGACAGCATGATCTGGCAGGCGGGCGGCACGCCGTTCAAGACCTCGGGCGAGAGCTCGGTCAGCGTCAATCTCGCCTCCGACCCCGGCGTCAAGCAGTGGGTCGGCACCTGGAACACCCTGCTCGGCGAGAAGCTGGTCGACCCGCAGCCCGGCTGGACGGACGAGTGGTGGAAGGGCATGGGCTCCGGCAAGTACGCGACCTGGCTGACCGGCGCCTGGGCCCCGAACGGCATCATCAACTCCATCCCCAAGACGAAGGGCAAGTGGGCGGTGGCCCCGATGCCCCAGTTCGACGCGGCCAAGCCGATGAACTCCGAGAACGGCGGATCGTCGGTGGCGGTCATCCCGCAGAGCAAGAACGTCCCGGCTGCCGTCGCCTTCGCGGAGTGGCTCAACTCCGACCCGGAGGCCGTCAAGTCGCTGAACTCCGAGGCCGGGCTGTTCCCCGCCACGAAGGCGCTGCTCGACGACCCGGCCTTCCGTGACGCTCCGCAGGACTTCTTCGACGGGCAGAAGATCAACCAGGTCCTGGGCGACGCCTCGGCCGCCGTCCGCCCCGAGTGGCAGTACCTGCCGTTCCAGGTGTACGCCAACAGCATCTTCAAGGACACCGTGGGCCAGGCCATCGACGGCGGCGGCGACCTGGCCGCCGCGCTGAAGACCTGGCAGGACCGCATCACCACCTTCGGCACCGAGCAGGGCTTCACGCTCAGCAGCGGCTGACCCGGGCGGATCGGGCGGCCCGGCGCGATGCCCCGGGCCGCCCGATTCCTTATGATCGAAGCCGTGCTGTCCGGTCTGGTGCGCGAGATCCGCGAGGTCGCGGCGAGCGACGAGCCGCTGCCCGCCCTGCCGTACACCGCCTTGCGCGAATTCGGGCGCACGGGCGACCGGCTGGGCTACGAGCGGCGCTACTTCGGCCGCCGCGCCAGACTCGCGGCCCTGGCCCTGCTCGATCCGGGGGACGCGCTCGACGACGTGGTGTGGGCCACCTGCGACGAGTACACGTGGGTGCTGCCCGCGCACCGGTCGATGCCCGTCGACCTGTTCGCCTGCGAGACCGCGCACACGCTGGCCGAGATCGCCGGACGGGTGGACCCGGTGGTCGGCGAGCGGGCCCGAGCCGAGGTCACGAGGCGGGTCCTCGACCGGTTCCTGGACCCGCGTCCCATGGAGTGGGAGGGGTTCGGCAACAACTGGGAGGCGGTGTGCGGGGGCGCCGCCGGGATGGCGGCGCTCGCCGTGCTGGACGACCCCGAGCCGGTGCTGGCGCGGTGCCGGGCCGCGATGCGACGCTTCCTGGACGGGTACGGCGACGACGGCGGCTGCGTCGAGGGCGTCGCGTACTGGGTCTACGGGTTCGGCTACTTCGTCTACTTCGCCGAGGCGCTGCGCGAGAGCACCGGGGAAGACCTGCTCGACGATCCCAAGGTGGCCGCGATGGCCGCGTTCCCGCACCGGGTGCGGTTCGCCGACGGCGGGCACGTGCCGTTCTCGGACACGACGGACGACCCGTCGCTCCCGGCCGGGCTGCTGACCCGGCTGGCCGAGCGCTTCGGCACGCCGGGGCCGGACAGGGTGCCCTCGTTCCACGCCGACCACTGCTACCGGTGGGGCCATCTGTCCAGGACGCTCTCCTGGTCCCGCCCGGTGCCGTCGCGTCCCGTGGCGGCCGTCAGCTACCTGCCCGACCTGGCCTGGGTGGTGGACCGGGGCGAGCGCGGCTACGGCTTCGCGGCCAAGGGCGGGCACAACGACGAGCCACACAACCATGACGACCTGGGCCATTTCGTCCTCAGGGCCGGCGGTCGCAACGTGCTCGACGACCTGGGGGCCGGGGAGTACACGCGGGACTACTTCGGTGACCGGCGCCACACCCTCCTGCACCCCTCGGCGGAGGGCCACTCGCTGCCGGTCGTCGGCGGCGTCCCCCAGCGCGGCGGGCGCGCCGAGGTCCTGGAGTACACCGAGACGCCCGACGGCCTCACCTTCGCGCTCGACCTCACCTCCGCCTACCCGGCGCCCGTGCTCCGCCGGTTCCGCTGGCACCGGGACGGCCGGCTCGACCTGCGTGACGAGTTCACCGGCGACGTGCCGGTCGAGGAGGTGTTCGTCAGCCGGATCCGCCCCGAGCCGCGCGGCGGACGGGTGAGCTGGGACGGCCTGGTCACCCTCGACCATCCCGGATTCGCGGCCACGGTCGAGACGCTGCGCACCCGCGACCACCACGGCCGCCCGGACACCGTCTACCGCCTGCGGCTACGCGTCCCGCCCGGCCATCCGGCCGTCGACCTCCGCTTCACCTGCCGCTGACCCGACCCCGGCGAGGGTGAGCTCGGCCGCGTGATGGCAGGCCGCCCGCCGCCGCTCGCCGTACGCCCGCAGCTCGGGCATGTCGGTGTGGCACAGCCCGGCGCGGACGTGCGCGCAGCGGGTGTGGAAGCGGCACCCGGGCGGCGGCGCGGCCGGGTCGGGCAGGTCGTCGGCGATCTCGAAGGCGTGCCGCGCCCGCCGCCGCGCCGGGTCGGGCACCGGCACGGCGTGCAGCAGCGCCTCGGTGTACGGGTGGCGCGGCCGCCGGTAGAGGCCGGCCGTGTCGGCGTCCTCCACGACCTTGCCCAGGTACATGACGGTGACCCGGTCGCTGATGTGCTCGACCACGGACAGGTCGTGCGAGATGAACAGGTACGTCAGCCCGAGCTCCTCCTGCAGGTCGGTGAGCAGGTTGAGGATCTGGGCGCGCACGGACACGTCCAGCGCGGAGACCGGTTCGTCGGCGACCACCAGCCGGGGTCCGGTGATCAGCGCCCGCGCGATGTTGATGCGCTGCCGCTGGCCGCCGGAGAACGCGTGCGGGTAGCGCCGCATGTACTCGGGGCGGAGCCCGACGCGGGCCAGCATGTCCGCCACCCGGTCGGTCAGCTCGCCGCCGGAGGCGATGCCGTGGGTCTTGAGGGGTTCGCCGACGATCTGCCGCAGCGTCATCCGGGGGTTGAGCGAGGAGAACGGGTCCTGGAAGATCACCCGGATCTGCCGCCGGAACTCCTTCAGCCGGGCCCCGGTCACCGTGGCGAGGTCGACCTCGTCCCCCGAAGCGGTCCGGTAGAGGATGCGCCCCGCGGTCGGGCCGGCCAGCCGGGCCACGCAGCGGCCGAGCGTGGTCTTCCCGCACCCCGACTCCCCCACCAGGCCGAGCGTCCGGCCGGGCAGGATCGTCAGATCGACCCCGTCCACGGCCCGCACGACCCCCGTCGGCCTGCGGAACAGGCCGCCGCCGATCGGGTAGTGCTTGGCCAGCCCCTCGATCCTGAGCAGGGGTTCGGCCGCCTCCGAAGCGGCGGCGGCCCGCTCGGCGACCCGGAGCGCCGGGGCAGGCGGCTCGGCCGGGACCTCGTCGAGGTGGCAGGAGGCCACGTGCGCCGCGCCGTACCTCCTGAGCGGGGGCGGCGCGGTGTCGCAGAGGCCGTCGATCGCGTGGTCGCAGCGGGTGTGGAACGGGCACCCGTCCGGCACCTGACGCAGTGACGGCACCATCCCGCGGATCGCGGTCAGCCGCCGGCGGGCCCCGCTCCCCCGCAGCTCCGGGATCGAGCGGAGCAGCGCGCGCGTGTACGGGTGGCGGGGATCGGAGAAGATCTCCTCCACGGTGCCGTGCTCGACGATCTTGCCGAGGTACATCACGGCGACCTCGTCGGCGATCTCCGCGACCACGCCGAGGTCGTGGGTGATGAACAGGATCGCCATGTCGTTCTGCGCGCGCAGGTCCATCATCAGGTCGAGGATGCGCGCCTGCGTGGTGACGTCGAGCGCGGTGGTCGGCTCGTCGGCGATCAGCAGCGCCGGGTCGCAGCACAGCGCGATCGCGATCATCACGCGCTGGCACATCCCGCCCGACAGCTGGAACGGGTAGGCGTCGAAGCGCTGCCCGGCGTTGGGGATGCCGACCTTGCGCAGCAGCGCGACGCCTTCCTGCCGGGCCTCCTGCCTGGTCAGGTCGCGATGCAGCCGCAGCGCCTGGGAGAGCTGGGCACCCACGGTGTACATGGGTGACAGGGACGCCATCGGCTCCTGGAAGATCATCCCGATCTCGCCGCCGCGCACCCGCCGGAGCTCCTCCCCTGCCGGGTCGAGCCCGGCCAGGTCGGTCGCGCCCTTCCAGTGGATCGAGCCCTCGACGATCCGCCCCGGCCGGTCGACGAGCTGCAGGATCGAGCGCGCGGTGACGGACTTGCCGCATCCCGACTCGCCGACCAGGCAGACGGTCCTGCCCGCCGGCACCGACAGGTCCACCCCGTCCACGGCCCTGAGCACGCCTTCCGAGGTGAAGAAGTGGGTGCGCAGCCCCTCGATCCTGAGCAGCGGTCCTTCCACGGGGCCCTCCGGAGAGATCAGTGCTTGTACGGGTCGGCCGCGTCGCGCAGGCCGTCGCCGAAGAAGTTCATGGCCAGCACGGTCACCACGACCGCGAGGCCGGGGATGAGCATCCAGGGCGCGGTGGACACCGCCCGGATGTTCTGCGCCTCCTGCAGCAGCACGCCCCAGCTGATCATCGGGGTCTGCAGGCCGAGCCCGATGAACGACAGCGCGGTCTCGGCCAGGATCACCGACGGGATCGACAGCGACAGGTTGGCGATGATGTGGCTGGTGAACGACGGCAGCATGTGCCGGAACATGATCCGCAAGCGCCCGGCGCCGTCGGCGGTCGCGGCCATGACGTACTCCTCGCCGCGTACCGCGAAGAACTTGCCCCGCACCTCCCTGGCCATGCCGGTCCAGCCGACCAGCGAGATGACGACGGTGAGCGCGAAGTAGCGTTCGAGCTGGCTCCACGAGGCCGGCACGGCCGCGAACAGCGCCATCCACAGCGGGATCGTCGGGATCGACATGATGATCTCGATGACGCGCTGGATGACCGTGTCCGTGCGGCCGCCCACGTACCCGGACACGCCGCCGAGCACGACGCCCAGCACCAGCGAGAGCAGCACGCCGACCAGCCCGATCGACATGGACACCGTGGTGCCCCTGATGATCCTGGACAGCAGGTCACGGCCCACCGAATCGGTGCCCAGCAGGTACATGTGCCCCCCGCTCGAAGGGCCGATCAGGTGCCGGTCCCAGGGGATGAACCCGAGCAGCTCGTACGGCTCGCCCTTGACGAAGAAGCCGACCGGCACCTTCTTGCCCTCGTCGACCTCGAACGACAGCGCCAGCGTCTCCGGGTCCTGCTTGAAGGTGTACGGGTGGACGTACAGCCCGGTGCCGGTGTCGAAGTGGAGCGCCTGCGGCGGGGCGTAGGTGTAGTCGGCGTTGGTCCGCTGGCCGGAGCCGGGGGCGAGGAACGGCGCGAAGACCGCCACCAGGTAGATGGCGACGGTGACGAAGCCGCAGACCAGCGCGACCCGGTGGCGCTTGAAGCCCCACCAGACGAGCTTCCACTGCGACGCGACGGCGAGGGTCTCGTCCTTCATGATCGGGCCCTCCTAGTACCTGAGCCGGACGCGCGGGTCCAGCCAGCCGAGCGCGACGTCGGAGACCAGCGTGCCGACCACCACCAGCACCGCGCTGATCAGCAGGATCGCCCCGGCCAGGTACATGTCCTGGGCCAGCAGCGCGCGCAGCATCAGCGGCCCGGTGGTCTGCAGGTTCAGCACCTTGGAGGTGATCGCGTCCGCGGCGATCAGTCCGGGCAGGACCCAGCCGATGGTGGAGAAGAACGGGTTCATCGCCACCCGCACCGGATACATGATCGTCATCTTCCGTTCGGGCATGCCGCGCGCCCTGGCCGCGACCACGTACGGCTTGCGCAGCTCGTCCAGCAGGTTGGCGCGCAGCACGCGGATGTTGCCCGCGGTGCCGGCCGTGCCCCAGATGACGATCGGGATCCACAGATGGGCCACCAGGTCGCCCGCCTTGGCCAGGCTCCACGGGGCGTCGCGGTACTCCGGCGACAGGATCCCGCCCGCGTTCAGGCCGAAGAACTTGAGCCCGACCCACATCAGCACGAGCGCGATCAGGAAGTTGGGCACGGCGAGCCCGAGATAGCCGAGGAAGGTGAAGGTGTAGTCGCCCGCCGAGTACTGCCGGATCGCGGAGTAGACGCCGATGGGGAACGACACCGCCCAGATGAAGACGAGCGTGACCAGCGACAGCGTGATCGTCAGCGGCAGCCGTTCGGCGAGCAGCGCGGTGACCGGCCGGGCGTAGTCGAAGGACTCGCCGAAGTCGCCGTGGAACAGGATGTTGGAGATCCACTGCCAGTACTGCACGATGACCGGCTGGTCCAGGCCGTAGCGCTCGGTCAGCCGGGCCACCTCGCCCGTGGGCACGGCGTCGCCCAGGGCGGCCCGCTGCGCGGTCAGCGTGGTCAGGTAGTCGCCCGGCGGGAGCTGGATGACCACGAACGTGACGACGGAGATCGCGACCAGCGTCGGGATGAGGACGAGGACGCGCCTGCCGATGTAGCGCAGCATCGGCTCAGGCCCCGAAGTACCAGGTCGGCACGTTGACGAGTCCGGGCGAGAGGAACTGGAACGCGTCGGGGTAGCTCGCCGGCACGTTCTTCAGCTTGTTGCCGACGATCGCGTAGCCGTCGGTGGGCAGGACGATCCCGATGACGTAGAACTGCTCCTTGGCGATCGTGAGGATCTGCCGGAACAGCTCCTTACGCTTGGCCTGGTCGGGCTCGGTCCGCATCTGCCGGTAGAGCTCCATCTGGCGCAGCGTCTGCGCGGGCGGCTTCTCCCCGTCCTCGTTCTCGCCGCGGGTCTGGAAGTACATGCCCCAGCGGGTGGCGTAGTTGGACTCCTCCCCGTTGGGGAACCACCAGCGCGGCTCGTCGATCTCGATGCGCAGGCCGCCGTCCCCGGCCCAGACGTTCGCGTCGTGGTCGTTGGCCTTGGCCGCCTTGCGGTCGTAGAACAGGGTGCGCTCGATCGGGTTCACCTTCATCTCGACGCCGACCGCCGCCCAGTTCTGGCGGACCATCTCGGCCGCGTTGGCCCACTCGGGGAACAGCGTGATCAGGTCGAGGGAGAAGCGCAGCCGTTCGCCGCCCGGCAGCAGGCGGAAGCCCTCGCCGTCCTTGCGGGTCAGCCCCGCCTGGTCGAGGTGCCGGCTGGCCAGGTTCACGTCGTACTGCGTGTACTGCTTGGCCATCTGCTCGTCGAAGAACTCCGAGTTGCGGTGCGGCGCCGCCTGCCAGGGCTCGCCCTGGCGCTGGTAGGCGGTGTTGATGATGTTCTGCCGGTCGATGGCGTGGGACAGGCCGACGCGGAAGTCCTTGTTCCTGAAGACCTCGCGCAGCTCCTTGTTCTTGTGGCACAGGTTCAAGGAGATGATCATCCGGTTCATCGAGGTCGGCTCCACCTTGATGAAGCGGTAACCGCCCTTCTGCCGTCCCTCGGCCAGCACCGGCTTGTTCACGTCGGAGTTGATGTGCCGGGCGTGGAAGTCGAGCTTGCCGTCCACGCCCTGGAGCAGCATCACCTCGGCCTCCTGGATGATCGCGAACTCCAGCTTGTCGATGTAGGGCAGCTGCGCGCCGCCGGAGTCGACCTTCCAGTAGTACGGGTTACGCTCGGCCACCGCCCGGTCGCCGGTGTTGAGCGGGTCGGTCACCACCCAGGCGTGCAGGGTCGGGCGTTCGGGGTTGTTCCACCACTTGATCCGGTCCTCCCAGTAGGCCGGGAACTCGCCGAACCCCTTCTTCTTCATGTCCTTCTCGACGTCCTTGTTGTACGTCGGGTGGAAGTCCTTGAGGTAGTGCTTGGGGAAGAAGCCGAAGTTGGTCCCCGTCCAGGTGGCGGTGCGGCAGCCGTCGAGGAAGTCGCCCTTGGGCTTGGCGAAGGTGAGCTTCACCGTGTGGTCGTCGACCTTCTCCACCTTGGCGCGCTCGCCGTCCACGTGCAGCAGCGCCGGCACTCCCGTGGTGGTGACCTTCTCGTTGTAGTAGACGTCCTCGATCGCGAACAGCACGTCGTCCGCGGTGAACGGCTCGCCGTCCGACCAGCGCATGCCCTTGCGCATGTGGAGGGTGTACGCGGTGCCGTCGGCGTCGGCGGTGACCTCCTTGAACGTGCCGGGCAGCGTCGTCCTGCCGGCCGGATCCACGCGCAGCATCGGCTCGTAGGCGATCAGGCGCTCCAGCCACGGGTCGTCGCCCTCGCCGAGGCAGGCGCCGTGGTAGGTGCCGCCGTAGCCGCCCGGGCCCTCGGGCCCGTCCACGACCAGGCGGTCGGCCACCTCGGGCAGCCGTTCGGCGAGCGCGGGCAGCTTGCCCGCCTTGACCTGCTCGGCGAGCGCCGGGGCCTCCAGCGGGCGGTTGGCCGGAGGCGCGCTCTTCGACGCCTGCGATCCGCCCTGTGATCCGCCCGGTGATCCGGGGGCGGTGCACGCCGACAGCGACGTGGTGACGAGGAGAGCGCCGCCGCCGAGCCTGATCAGGTCGCGACGGCTGAGGCTGGAGAGATCGGGTCGATGGGCCATGTCGAGACTCCAAGAGCGGCTGGGGGCGAATGGCTTGGTAACCGGTTACTCGACAAGTTGCGCTGAACGCTAAGAGCCGGTTACCCGGTCGTCAAGACCCATCCGCGTATCCCCGAATCCGGAAATATCCGGCCTTCCAGCGGGTTCACCACTCGGGTCGGTGGAGTTGTTAGCATCTCGTTACCTTCGACCAGAGCGGGTCTTGACGGCGGTTGTGAAGCGTGCGTATGTTCGCGCCGGGTTGACTAGTAACCGATTACCAGGAGGCGCTCGTGCGCGCTGACCGCCCTCGCGAGCACTGGGTGAAGGTGGCGGACGGGCTGCTCGACGCCGTGGTGCCGCATGCCTCTCCCGGCTTCTCGCAGTACCGGCTGCCGGGCCGGACGAGCTGGTCGGGGCCGGCCTCCGACGGGCTCGAAGGGTTCGCACGCACGTTCCTGCTCGCCGCGTTCCGCCTCGCGGGCGACCCGGCCGACGCGCCCGCGGGCCTGCTGGAGCGCTACGCCGACGGGCTCGCGCACGGCACGGACCCCGGCCACGAGTACGCCTGGCCGGCCGTCACCGACCTGAGCCAGCCGATCGTGGAGGCCGCCTCGATCGCGATCGCGCTGCACGAGACCCGGCCGCTGCTGTTCGACCGGCTCGACCCGGGTGTCCAGGAGCGGGTGGTGTCCTGGCTGGGCGAGATCGTGGGCAAGCGGGCCTGGCCGTGCAACTGGGTGCTGTTCAAGGTGATCGTCGAGCAGTTCCTGGCCGGGGCCGGCGGGCCGTACGACCAGGGCGAGATCGACGGGCACCTCGCGGACGTCGAGCGCTGGTACGTCGGCGACGGCTGGTACACCGACGGCGCCGGGCAGAACTACGACTACTACTGCGGCTGGGCCATCCACCTCTACACGCTCTGGTGGGCCAGGATGTCGGGCGCCGACGCCACGATCTACAAGGAGCGGCTGCGTACGTTCCTGGACGGCTACCGGCACTTCTTCGCCCCCGACGGCGCCCCGATGCACCAGGGCCGGTCGCTCACGTACCGCATGGCGAGCCTGGCCCCGCTCTGGCTCGGCGCGCTCGTCGACGCCTCGCCCGTCGAGCCGGGGACCACGCGCCTGATGGCGGGCCGCACGCTCGACCACTTCGCCGCCCACGGCGTGCCCGACGAGCGCGGGCTGCTCACCCTGGGGTGGCACCGGCCGTACCTGCCGGTGACCCAGGGCTACTCGGGGCCGGCGTCGCCGTACTGGGCGAGCAAGGGGTTCCTGGGACTGCTGCTCGGCCCGGACCACCCGGTGTGGACGGCCCCGGCCGCCGAGCCCGGCGACGGCGACCTCACCGTGGCCCTGCCCGCGCCCGGCTGGCTCCTGCACCGCACCGACGGGGTCACCCGCCTGGTCAACCACGGCAGCGACGGCAACGACCCCGACGCGGCCAAGGACGACCCGCACTACGCCAAGTTCGGCTACTCCACGCACACCGCGCCCGAGACCGGCCCCGGCGGCCGGGCCGAGAACGTCGACAACCACCTCGCCGTGCTCCTCCCCGACGGGCGCGCCACCCGGCGCCGCCGCATCGAGCGGATCGGCGTCGCCCGCGACTTCGCCGCCTCCCGTTACGCCGACGGCGAGGTCGTCGTGGAGACCGCCTCCGTGCTCGACGGGCCGTGGGAGGTGCGCGTGCACCGGGTCACCGCCCCGGCGGGCGGCGTGGTCCGCGACGGCGGCCACGCCCTCGCCTCCGGCGAGCCCTGCGCGGTCACGCTGGCCGGGCTCACCGCCTCCGTGCGGACCGCCCCGGACGACCTTGTGAGCGAGATCGCCGGGCTGCACGGCTGGCGGACCGCCCAGGCGGCGTTGCGCCAGGACGAGAACGCGATCGGCCCGCACTCCGCCACGCCGTACCTGGTCGGCGCCCATCCCGGCGGCGCCGCGGTCTACGTCTCGGCGGTGCGGCTGGGCCGCGGCTCCCCGGCGCGGATCCCGGAAATTCGCGTGGAGGGCGACCTGGCCTCGTGGAATGATGCCGCTGGATCGCGGGTCACGGTCGCGCTCGGCCGCGAGCCCGCCTACACCCGCAACGGATCCGTGGGGGCGCGCGTTGTCTGGACCGGCTAAACGCGTCACCATCCGCGACGTCGCCAAGCACGCCGGGGTCTCGGTGGCGACCGTCTCGCGCACCCTGGCCGGTGACTACCCAGTGCAGCCGAGCACCAGGCACAAGGTGCTGCGCGCGGTGCGCGAGCTGGACTACGTGCCGAACGCCCAGGCCAGGGCGCTGTCCGTGGCCTCGCCCGGAGCCGTGGCCATCGTCGTCAACTCGGTGTCGGTGCCGTACTACGCCTACATCGCCCAGGGCGTGGAGGAGCAGGCCGCCGCCGAGGGGCGCCTGTCGCTCATCTGCACCACCGGCGGCGACATGGAGCGCGAGCTCAGCATCGTCCAGATGATGCGCGAGCAGCGCGCCGAGGCGGTGATCCTGGTGGGCAGCGTGATCCTGGACGACGACTACCGCGAGCGCATGACGCGCTACGCCCACGGGCTGGCCTCCTCGGGCTCGCGCCTGGTGCTGTGCGGCCGGCCGCCGCTCGGCGACGGGGTCCCGGCGCTCACGGTGGGGTTCGACAACACGGGCGGAGCGCACGCGGTCACCGCCCACCTGCTGTCGGCCGGGCACCGGCGCATCCTCTACCTGGGTCTGCGGCCCGGCCACACCACGTCGGACAGCCGCGTGGCGGGCTACCGCGCGGCCCTCGCCGACCACGGGCTCGGCCACGACCCGGCGTTCGAGCTGCGCTGCGACTTCGACCGGGCCAGCGGGTACGCGGCGATGAAGCGGCGGCTCGCCGCCGGGCACGACTTCACCGCGGTCTTCGCCGCCACCGACGTGATCGCCGCCGGGGCCGTCCAGGCGATCCACGAGCACGGGCTGCGCGTCCCCGAGGACGTCTCCGTCGTCGGCTACGACGACGTGCCCCCGGCCGAGGACATCGGGCTGACCACCGTCCACCTGCCGCACGCCGAGCTGGGCCGGGCCGCCGTGCGCCTGGCCCTGTCCGGCAAGGACCCGCTGGCCGAGCCGCCGATCACGCTCGGCACCCACATCGTGGTCAGGCGCTCGGTGCGGCGCCTGCGGAGCGTGCGGTGAGGGCCGCCTTCGCGATGCACGGCGGGCTGTTCGGCGAGCTCTTCCCCGATGACGTGCGCGAACGGCTGGCCGGGCTGGTCGACGCCCCCGACGCCGTGCTCCCCCACCTCGGGGGGACGCTCGCCGACGTGGACGTGCTGATCACCGGCTGGGGTTGCCCCCGCATCGACGTGGCCGTGCTGGAGCGCGCGCCCAGGCTGCGGGCCATCGCGCACGCCGCCGGCAGCGTCAAGGAGCACGTCACCGCGGAGGTGTTCGAACGGGGCATCATCGTGTCGTCGGCCGCCGCGGCGAACGCGGTGCCGGTGGCCGACTACACGATGTCGATGCTGGTCCTGGCCGCCAAGTCGGTGCCGCGCCGGATCCGCGGCTACGCGGCGGGCGGCTGGCCGGACGGCCCCCGGCCCGGCGGCGTGCCGACTCCGGGCGAACGCGCCGGGCTCGGCGCCGCCACCGTCGGCGTCATCGGCGCCTCCCGCGTCGGCCGCCTGGTGATCGAACGGCTCCGGGGATACGGCGTGACCCCGCTGCTCAGCGACCCCTTCGTGGACGCCCGCCGGGCACGCGAGCTCGGCTGCGAGCCGGTCGGACTCGACGACCTGTGCCGGCGCGCCGACCTGGTGACGGTCCACGCGCCTGCCCTGCCCGAGACCTACCAGTTGCTGGACGGGCGCCGCCTGGGCCTGCTGCCGGACGGCGCCACGCTGGTCAACACCGCCCGCGGCACTCTCGTCGACACCGAGGCGCTCACCGGCGAGTGCGTGTCCGGCAGGCTGAACGCGATCCTCGACGTCACCGACCCCGAGCCGCTGCCGGCGGGCCATCCCCTGCTGTCCGCGCCCGGGGTCTGGGTGACCCCGCACGTCAGCGGCGCCCGCGGCGGGGAGCTGCGCGCGCTCGGAGAGTACGCGGTGGGCGAGGTCGAACGGTTCGTCACGGGGCGGCCGCTCCACGGCCAGGTGCGCCTCACCGACCTGCCCCGCATCGCCTGACGCCAGGCCACGCTCGACGACCCTGGCTCGGGCCGGCCCGGTTCAGGCCGGCTTGCAGCGCACCGCCGTGACGTCGCCGCGCAGCGTGCACCGCCCGGCCGCGTACGGGACCAGCAGCGTGTCCCCGGCGGCGACCGGGACCGGCGCGCCGTGCTCGCCCTCGACGGAGCCCTCACCGGCCGTGATCACGACGACGGAGTACGCCGGTTCCAGCACGCTGACGGGATCGGGGCGCAGCCGCTCGGCCGCGAAGAACTCGTCGGCGAGCTCGGCGAAGAGCCGGTGGACCCCGGGCCGGGCGTCGGCCGCCGGGCGGCGGTCGCGGCTCAGCTCGCCGAGTTGTTCCGCGCCCCAGCCGCTCCTGTCGACGCAGGCGAGCGCCTGGTCGAAGCCCAGCCCCAGATGCCCGGCGGCCGGGCCGTCGATGTCGAAGCCCTTCCACTCCAGCAGCACGGAGAAGTCGGTCGGCTCCTGCACCTCGACCATGAGAACCCCGGCCCCGATGGCGTGCGGCAGACCCGCGGGGCAGACGATGGCGTCGCCGGCCCGCACCGGCACCCGGTTCGTGGCGCCGAGCATCTGGTCGATCCGCTGGTCCGCGACCCAGCCGGCCAGCTCGCCCGGCTCCACGTCCCTCGCGAAGCCGAGGTGCACCACCGCCCCCGGCTCGGCCGAGACGATCACCCACGCCTCGGTCTTCCCGTACGGCGAGGCCAGGTGGGCGGCGGCGAACCGGCGGTCGGGGTGCACGTGCAGCGGCAGGCGTTCGCCCGCGTCGAGCAGCTTCACCAGGATCGCCGGGTCGGCACCGTGCTTCGCGACGTGCCGCTCCCCCAGCCACCACAGGGGATCGCCGGCGATGGCCTCGGCCAGTGACCGGCCGTCGGGCAGCGTGGTCAGCCCCGCGGGCGCCGCGCCGTGCCGGCTCGTGGTCGAGGCGATCCAATCCTCCGGATAGTACGGATCATCGACGGGACGAATGCCACGGAACCTGCCGATGCGCCCCTCGCCCCGGTAGAACGAGCGGGGTGTGTTGGCGGGCAGGCGGTAGATAGTCATACTCCCTGAATCATGTCAGACGTGCCAGAAGCGGCACCACTCGGGGGAAGCTCCCAGCAGGTCGTCGCCCTCGTGTTCAACTCCGGCGAGGAGCAGCGGGTTCTCCTACGACGGCGCGCTGCCGTACCGGGAGCCTGCCCTGGGTGACGGCCAGGACGGCTCCGACGAGGAGCACGGCCGCGCCCACCGCCTGCACGGTGCCGAACGACTCGCCCAGGAACAGGGCGGAGCACGTGGTCCCGACGACGGGCACGAGGAACATCATGATCGACGCCGACGCCGGCCCCACGTCACGGATGCCCCGGTAATAGAGCATGCCGATGCGCAGGACGGCGGCCGCATCATCAACCTGTCGGCGGCGGCGACCAGGATCGCGATGCCCGAGCAGCCGTACGCGAGGAGCAAGGCCGCCGTCGAGGCACTCAGCCGCTCCCTGGCCCAGCTGGCCGGCGGGCGGGGCATCACGGTCAACGCCGTCGCGCCCGGCCCGACGGTCACCGACCCGAACCCGTGGATGCCCGACGACCCCGAGGTCCTGTCAGCGTCAGTCACCCGTTCCTTCGCTCGGGGGGCGTGCCACGTTCGCCCCCTTCCCCGCTGAACCCCTCACGAACGTCATCGACCACGCGATGTCGTGTCAGCGACGGTGTCAGGACGGCAACGGCCCGATATCAGGGCGGGCGGCGACAGTGGACGCCATGAACGGTTCAGCCATCGCGGCCTCGGGGCTGCGAACTGGGCCACGCCGAGCTCGCCCCCGCCCCTCGTGCGGCGCTCATGGAAGCCCGTGAGCGACCCGCCGGGACGGGTTTCGCAAGATCGAACACTGTATGCAGTCGGGTCGGGAGCAGGCGAGGTGAATGATGCTCGACGGTAGGGCCCAGGGCCTTTCTTCCGCCGGTTTCCCGGTCGGCTGTGCCACTCCTGGC